>JAJEFO010000113.1 GCA_022820365.1 Silicimonas sp. | reverse complement strand
AGTTCGACGACATGCCCGACTGGCGGGCATCCTCGCCGCGTGACACGGTCCGGTGCGGCAGCCACCACATGGACTGCCTCTCCGCGCAGCGCGCGTTCCAGTACGGCGACAGGGCCTCGTCGCCTGAAATCGACTCCGGGTTCACCGTCACGGACAGCACGCCCGTCCGGAGGCCGTCGAAGCGGCGTTCGTTCTCGGGAGCCGGGCGAGGATTCGCGTCTCGCGCCGCAGACCCGGCAACGGCGGCCGGTGCCGGGTTCGAGGGGAACCCCGGCCTTGCAAAGCCCTCCGGGCATCCGCTCATGTCGTTCATGGCGTCCTCCTTGCATCCGGTGCGGCATGGATTGCGTCGTGGCCTTCACGCGTCCCGACAGACGCATCGCTGCCATCCACGTAACGGAGCCTACGCGATGTTCCCGGATTGTTCAAGCCTGAATGTTGCGTTGGTTGCTCGATCGTGTGGCAGTATGACTTCAGAGCGCCCCGATCTTGAGACGCGTGATCCGGTTGTTGTGGCGTTCCAGGATCTCGAATCGGAAACCATGGAAGGAAAAGACCTGGCCGACCGTGGGAATTGTCTGGGCTTCGTGGATCACGAGGCCCGCGACCGTCACGGCTTCATCGTCAGGCAGCGACCAGTCCGTCGCACGGTTGAGATCCCGGATCGTCATGGCTCCGTCGATCACGCAGTCTCCGCCTTCGGTCCGCTGGAGCGGATGAACCTCGTCAGGGTCTAGTTCATCGGTGATTTCGCCAACGATCTCCTCGAGGATGTCCTCAAGCGTGATAAGGCCCTCCAGAGCGCCATACTCGTCAACGACCAGGGCAAAATGTGTGGACCGGTGCAGGAACTGACGCATCTGGTCGTCGAGTGTCGTGGTTTCCGGAACGAAGTAAGGCTTCATCGCCACGTCCATCGGGTCGAAACCCTCGAACGGATCGGCACTCGTCTCGGGATCTGAAAGGCGCGGGTGTATCGCGCGAAGCAATTCCTTCGCGTGCAGGACCCCGATGATGTTTTCCTGCTCTCCGCGGAAGATCGGCAGACGCGTATGTGCCGAATTCAGGCACAGATCGATAATCTGCTGCGGCGGAAGGTCGGCATCGATCATCTCGATCTGGCTGCGGTGGAGCATGATTTCCTCGACCGTTCGGTCACCGAGATCAAGCGCGGCGAGCATCCTGTCGCGGTGTTCCTTTTCGAGCACGCCTGCCGAGTGGCCGAGTCGAAGGGCACCCGCGATTTCCTCGTGCACCGAGAGGATGCGGCTGTCCGGGTCAATCCGGACACCGAAAATGAACAGCACGCCGCGCACGATGGCGCGCACGGCATTCACGACGGGGTTCAGGACAAGGACGATCCATCCGATGGGTCGGGCGACCCGGCTGGCGGCTGGCTCGGCGTTGGAGATTGCATAGGTCTTCGGCAGAACTTCGGCGAAAATCAGCACGAGGAGCGTCATGAGCAGCGTGGCCAGGGCGACCCCGCTTTCTCCGAAGGCACGCGTGAACATGGCCGTTGCGAGGGAAGTGGCCAGGATATTGACGAGGTTGTTGCCGAGAAGGACAGATCCGATCAGGCGCTCGCTGTCCTCAGTCACTTCGAGCGCGCGCGCGGCGCCACGTTCGCCCTTTTCGGCGCGCGCCTTGAGCTTGCCGCGCGAGGCGGCGGTCAACGCGGTTTCGCTGCCGGAAAAGAAGGCAGACAAGATCAGAAGCAGCAGGATTGCGCCGCACGTCACCCAGAAACCGGTGTCGATCAGTGAAAGGGCGCTGTCCATCCTCTTCGTCAATCAGGTCCTTTCTCGCTATATGAAGTGCCGGCAGCGGTCATTCAAGCAAGAGATGTGCAGGATGAGGCCGGATCTCTCCGATGGTGTAACCGCGCGTCGCCCTGGGATGGCCCGTACTGCGTGGACCGCACAATCGCGCTCCATCGCGAAATCCGGCTGCGCGCCGACTGGGGCACTTCGGGCGGCGTCACTCTTTCGCAAGAGGATGATGTTCCAGGACGAGATCCTTGAGGCGGTCTTCAAGAACGTGCGTGTATATCTCGGTGGTGGCGATATTCGAATGGCCCAAGAGAGTCTGGATCGCGCGAAGATCGGCGCCCCTGGCAAGCAGGTGCGTGGCGAAGGCGTGTCGCAGGGTGTGCGGAGTGACCTTGCTTGGTGAGATTCCAGCCGCAACGGCAAGATCCTTGATCAATTGATGGAACCGGTGCCGTGTAAGGTGTCCGGACTTGCCGCGTGACGGAAATAGATATCTCGAAGGCGGAGTGCCTTTTTCCTTGCGGGCAACCTCATCCAGTTCGTCCCGTTTCTCCAGCCACGCAGACAGTGCAAGACGGGCGGGTTCGGAGAGCGGCAAGACCCGCTCCTTGCCGCCCTTGCCACGCATGAGAAGCATCCTCGGATCCCCTCGCGCGGCCGCGACGGGCAGCGACACCAGTTCGCTGACTCTTGACCCCGTTGCATAGAGAACCTCCATCAGGCAGGCGTTGCGAAGCCGGTCATTGTGGCGGCCTGTCTCGCGTGCAGCATCCAGGAGGCGTTCAACTTCGTCTTCGGACAACGTTCCCGGCAAGTGCCGTTCTGGGGCAGGTCCCTTTACCCGGATCGCAGGGTTGTCGCGTCGCCATTCCGATTCGAAGGCAAATCGGTAGAATTGCCGGATGGCGGCGAGGCGCCGAGCACGGGTCGAACGCGCCAACCCGGTTGCATCAAGGTGAATCAGGTACTCGTCGATCTCCGCTTGAGTTGCGGTCAAGAGCCCGGATCTTTGTGTCAGCAGCCACGCCAGAAAGTCATTCAGGTCCCGAGCATAGGCCAATTGGGTGTTGCGGGATGCATTGAGTTCGGCGACGTGGGCGTCGAGGAAGGTCGTGATGCGCTCCGCCTCGTTCATGCCTTGCCGTGTTCCAGCACCAGTTCAACTGCCACCTGTCGGGCCAAGGGTTCCAGCCCTAGAGATCGCAACAGCATGAGGGACTGTTGAGTGGCATGCGGGTTGCCTGCCGCCCCGTCCATGAGATGCAAAAGTGCGCGAAACAGGGCTTCTCCTCCGCGATCGCCTTCGATCAACACGCGGTAGGCGGGGCTCGGACCATGTGCCGCGAGACCGCGGACGACGGCTTGGGCAAGCATGTTCGGACCGGGCAATGCGCCGCGAAACCCCTTTGCAATGGCCAGGAGAAACCGGCTTTCGCTGCTGTCGCCGACGAAGTGTTCCGCGAGCCTTGTGTCTTCCGCCAGCAGCGCGATCTCAAAGGCAATGCGCTTGGTCGATTCCGAGAGAACCAGTCCGTCAAGGTGTGCTGCCACCCATTTTGCAAAAGCCTTTTCGTAGCCCCCGACCTTTGCCGCTTGCCATGCCGGAGCGAGGGTAAAGTTCACGAGATCGACGTCTTTCGTCTCCAAGGCGGCCACAAGGGACCCGATCGCGCCGACGCGCTCCCAAATGTCGCCGGACGCAGCCGGCTTCCCTTCCGCATAGACGTCGAGCAATCGCCCGATTGGCAATGCGTCAGCCGCCGCCAGACGCTCGGAGGCGCGGAGTCGAGCCTTCCATCCGGTTGTGCTGGAGAGATCTGCCACGGCAAAGGCGACCGGCAATTGCTCTGTTGGAATGCGATTGCCGACGGCTTCAAAGAGCCGAAATTGCAAGGGCGACGGGAGCCGTGGCGGCACGGGAAGCGAGTCGTCTTCGAAGAGATCGGGATCAAGAAAGTGCAGAAGCAGCCCTTCCTCTTCGGGCGTCAGGATTCCAAGCGCTTCTGCATTTCCAAGCGTGAGTGCTGCAACTTGCCAGTTTCCGAGCCGGGCGAGGCAAAAGATTCGCGCGGGATAGGTCGGCGATATGCCAGGCGAACTCTCGATGATGCGGCAGGCCTCGGTTTCGGTGCCCATCAGCAGGGCGATGTCAAAGGCGCGGCGAAACCGACGTGACTCTTCCGGGCCGACCCGACGAATGAGTTCGTCCGCCTCCCGCAAGTGGCCCATGGAAAGGAGTCGGTCGATCCGCGCAAGAAAGAACCTGTCGTCGATGGCCGCGTCGATCGGGGGGTCAAATTTGGCGGTCAGCAAGTCACGCAGAAAGCGATTGAGCACAGGCGGCGCATTGGTGCCGTCGGGAAGGGTTGAGAGTGCGCGCGCAAGATCGGCGGCTGAGCTTCGACCCCACAGGCCCGGATCCAGTCCGAGCTGCTCTGCAGGCAGCAGGCCCGCGCTGTCTGGAGTGTTTCCGTCGAGAGGCAGTACCGCGATTTCCGAAGGCAACGCGGCCAGCGGAGTCACGTCTTTCGGAGCAGGTTCGGCCTGCGGCTGAGCTACGGAATCCGAAAGCCAGTCAATTGCCGAGAGCGGCTGGTCGCTTGCCCATGCGGCAGGCAGCAGGAATTGCAGGACGGCAAGGCCGCATGCCAGACGCCTGAGAGTTGAACTAGCTGCCATCCAGTTCCACCGGGGCGCTGACATTGATTTGCGTCGGGCTGAGGTCGCCCACATACGCGTAGACGATCACTGCGCCGCCGAGAAGGATGAGCACAATGAACACGAGCTTCAGAAGACGAAACACCTTGATGAGCCTCCTGTACCTGTTTTTCAGGATCACGCCAAATTTGGCCGCGTCCTTTGGATTATATCTGGCATTTGCGAGAAGATCACGCCATTCAGGACAGCGATGATAAAAGTGATGCGGGAAGCGTCTGTTTTGCCATTCAAGCTAAGGAAGACCGTCGTGATGGTGGGGATGATGGGAGCCGGCAAGAGCGCCATTGGAACCGCATTGGCAAAGCGCCTGGACGTCGCCTTCCTCGACAGCGATGCGGAGATAGAACGGGCCGCGAGCCGGACCATCGCCGAGATCTTCGAGCGCGACGGCGAGGAGTTCTTTCGCGACAGGGAGACGCAGGTGATTGCCCGGCTCCTGAACGGTGACCCTGTGATTCTGGCGACCGGTGGCGGGGCATTTCTCTGCGAAGGCAACCGCCGGTTGATTGGCGAGAGGGGTCTCTCGGTCTGGTTGCGCGCAGATCTTGACCTCCTTTGGCAGCGGGTGCGGCACAAGACGACGCGCCCATTGCTGCATACGACGCGTCCGAAGCAAACGCTTGCATCACTGTACGAGGCGCGCACCCCGATCTATGCGCTTGCAGACGTGACGGTCGACGCGGCTCCATCCCGTTCAATTGACGAAATGACGGATCGTGTACTGAAGGCGCTGCGCGTCCGTAGCGGCGTGCTGGCGGAATGCTGATGAGAGACGAAGTCGTTCGAGTCGCGCTTGGTGACAGGAGCTATGACGTCCGCGTAGGTGACGGCCTGATTGGGCGCGCAGGTGCCGAGATCCGGCCGTTTCTGGCGCGTCCTCGCGTGGCCGTGCTGACGGACGAGACCGTGGCGGAAATGCACCTCGAAGCACTCCAGGCGGCGCTTGCGGCAGAAGGAATCGCCAACGTGACTCTCGCGTTGCCTGTCGGCGAGGCAACGAAGAGCTGGGACATGCTGGAACGATCCGTCGAGTGGATGCTGGAGGAACGGATCGAACGCCGTGACGTGATGATCGCGCTCGGCGGCGGAGTCATCGGCGATCTGGGAGGATTTGCCGCGGCTATTTTGCGGCGCGGGATCAGATTTGTGCAGGTGCCGACGACGCTTCTGGCGCAGGTGGACAGTTCCGTCGGCGGCAAGACGGGGATCAACTCGCCGCATGGCAAAAATCAGGTTGGCTCGTTCCACCAGCCGTCTTTGGTCCTTGCAGACACGGGCGTCCTCGAAACGCTGCCACGCCGCGAATTCCTGGCCGGCTACGGGGAGGTGGTCAAGTACGGCCTTCTTGGAGACGCCGCCTTCTTCGAATGGCTGGAAGGGAACGGCCGGTCACTGGTTGACGGTGATCTGGGTCTCAGGACTCAAGCCGTGCGCCGTGCGGTGGAAATGAAGGCCGAAATCGTTGCACGTGACGAGACCGAGGAAGGGGACCGGGCAATGCTCAATCTTGGGCACACGTTCTGTCATGCGCTCGAAGCGGCCACGGATTACGGAGACCGCCTCCTGCACGGCGAGGGCGTGGCGCTTGGGTGTGTCCTGGCATTCGAGATGTCCGCGCGCATGGGCCTCTGTTCCCAAGAGGCGCCGGTTCGCGTGCGTGCGCATCTGGAATCCATGGGAATGAAGTTCGATCTTGCCGACATTCCTGGCGACCTTCCGGATGCCGGCACGTTGATCGGCCTCATGCGGCAGGACAAGAAGGTCGTCGATGGCCAGCTCAGGATGGTGCTTGCGCGCGGCATTGGTGCTGCGTTTGTGGCCGAAGACGTCCCGATCGACGTCTTGGAATCTGTCCTTTCGGACGCGCTCGGTTCGTCGTAGCCCAAGCTCCGCTCGGATTGTCCATGCCTTTGCCTTCCGCGGGGCGGTCGCGTACCCACGGTCGCGACATGACCTGGCAGTGCGACATCGAAGTGTCGCTGCCCTGCCGGGGTTCTCGCTTCGGGCCACTCTCGACTCTCGGTGGCGAAACGTGACGAAGTAGTCGCGTCGATGCCTGCCCGCGTGGTGCAGCGCTGGCGACGCTGGTACCGTTCGAGACCTGCGGCAGCAGCGCCCCGGTCGGACGGGTCGGCTCATTCATCGCCAAGACGGCTTGCCCGCGGCCAGAAAGGGCGGAATTCCGGCACGGGTGATGCGCGGGCCAAGGCTCCGTTGCGCCTTGACGTCGGCGGCGTCGATCAAGTTCGGTCTCGCAATGTCGCGCCATGTCAGACACCTGCCGAAGGAGATTCGGCGATTTCGAAGGGGATCACCCCGTGTTCTCCTTCTCGGTTGCCGATCTCATCCCTGGCGCGACGCCCGTGGTGAAGACCCCTGCAGGCTATTCCTCCGCCGACCTTGCCGGTGCCCGACCGCGATACCGTGCCGTCAATTCTTCGTCGATTTCGGAGCCATCCACTAGGAAAGGCAGGATGCCCCTCCGCAGTGATCGCCCGCGCATCGCCTTGATATCGTCCTCGGACTTGGTCACGCGTTGCGCCGGCCGCCTGCCCCACTTGGCAAGACACTCGTAGAGACGCTCGATCTCGCCTTGATGCGTGTCTCCCTTGGCGAGGTCGTGAAACTCGTCCGGATCGGCTTCCAGATCGAAGAGCATTGGTCGAAAGCCTCCCTCTGCATGTACCATCTTGAACCGGCCATCGAAGACCATGAAGAGTCGTGCGTCGCGTGGCTCAAGCCCGAGCTTTGTGCATTGTGGCGTTGCGGAATAGTCGTATTCGCTGATGACGAATTCCCGCCACGGGGGGGACTCGCCGCGAATCAGCGGCATGAGCGAGCGGCCTTCGATGACATGGCCGGGCACCTTGCCGCCTGCAAACTCCACGAACGTGGCGGCGACGTCGATTGACTCGACAAGTGCGTCGCAGGTCTGACCGCGGGTGTCGTCCGCGTCGGGTCGCGGGTCGTAGACGATAAGGGGAATCTTGACGCTTGGTTCATGGAAGAGATCCTTTTCGCCCAACCAGTGATCTCCAAGGTAGTCGCCGTGGTCCGACGTCAGGACGATCATCGTGCTGTCCATTCGACCCGTTGCTCCCAGGTGATCCAGCAGTTTGCCCAGCTGGTCGTCGCATTGCTTGATCAGGCCCATGTAGGCGCGAACCGCCTTTTGCCGTGCCTCGCCCTTCTGGAACGCGGCCGCGATGCGGTTTTCCATGTAGGCCCCGTACACCGGGTGGGGGTCGTCACGCTCGATGTCGTGGCGTCGCGGAGCCGGAACATGGTTCGGGCCGTACATGGCGTGATAGGGGGCCGGCACGATGTATGGCCAATGCGGCTTGATGTAGCTCAGATGCGTGCACCAGGGATCGGTCGCCTGGTCGATGAACCGTATGGCCTCGCGGGTGAGCCAGGGCGTTTCGCTGTCCTCCTCGCGGATGTTGGCAGCCTTGTCTGAATTGGCGAGCATCCATCCGCTGGCGATTTCGTCACCGTCCGTCCCGGCATTGGCAAAGTCCGCCCAGGGATTCGTGCCGGAGTAGCCCTTCGACCTGAGGTATTCGTTGTAGGGAGAGGGCCTTTCGTCGTAGTGCCCGTCCGGCCCTTCGCCCCAGAGCCCGTCATCCCTGATCCAGGCATCAAAGCCGCACTCGGCCTGCCGAGCGCCTATGACGCTGTCGGGCGCAATACCGAGGCGAGCCATTCCCTCGGCATCCGCCTTCATGTGCGTCTTGCCGATCAACCAGCAACTCATGCCGAGGCGTCGCAGGTGATCGCCGAGGGTCTGTTCACCTACCCTGATCGGAAACCCGTTCCATTGCGCGCCATGAGACGAGACATAGCGGCCCGTGTAGAAGCTCATCCGAGACGCGCCGCAGACCGGAGACTGGGCATAAGCGTTAGTGAACCGCACACCCATCGAGGCGACGCGATCAAAGTTCGGCGTATGCAAATGCGGGTGCCCGGCACAGCTCAGGTAGTCGAACCGGAGCTGGTCGTGCATGATGAAGAGTATGTTGCGCGCGGTCTTTCCGGTCTTGCCCATTTTGGCTTGAATTCCTCTTTTCGGCACCGTTGGTCGCATGAGCCCTGTTGCTTCGCAAGCTGCGATTGGCAGGGCGAATTCCGGCATTTCGCATGACGGCCCCGCAGCGGACTGCTATGCACTTGCAGACCATGTTGCCGCCTCGGGAGCCCGTCACCATTGAGCAGGAGAACGCAAATGCGCCGGATTGTCGTAACCGCAGGTGCTTCCGGAATTGGGCGGGCGATCGCCGAGCGGTTCCTTTCTGAAGGCGATCGGGTTGCCATCTGCGACATCGATGAAGCGGCGGTTGCCGAGTTCGCCACGGCATGGCCGGAGGCAGTGGCCTCAGTGGCTGACGTCACGTCAGAGACCGAATTGGCAGCGTTCCTGAACGCCGTCGAAGCAAGCTGGGGCGGGGCTGACGTGGTTTGCGCCAATGCCGGCACAGGAGGACCGGCTGGCTGGATCGAGGATCTGGACTACGGCGAATGGCAGCGCTGCATTGCAACCAACTTGCATGGGAGCTTCCTGACATGCCGTTGGGCTGCGCGCGTGATGCGCGCCGAACGGGCTGGCTTGATTGTTCTGACTTCCTCTACGGCCGACATTGCGGGCTATCCGCTCAGGAGTCCATACGCCGCCGCCAAATGGGCGCTTGTGGGCCTGACGAAGACCCTCGCTATGGAACTCGGGCCGGCGGGCGTACGCGTCAATGCCGTTTGTCCCGGTGCGGTCGAAGGGCCGCGCATGGACAGGGTGGTCGCAATGGAAGCCTCCGCGCAGGGTGTCGACGAGGGCGACGTGCGACGAAATCATGCGGCTGGCGTGTCGATGAAGACCTGGGTCACGGCCGCGGACGTTGCAGGTTCCGTCCATTTCCTGGCTTCGGATGCGGCGTTGAGAATTTCCGGCCAGGTGCTCGCCGTGGATGGACATACCGAGACGCTCGCGCCTTGATCCAGACCGGGCAGGACTATCGTTGTCGATGCCTCCAGTCGGGATGAATCCAGGGCTCAAGATTGCTCGGTGCCAGAGGCGGGCGGCCGAGAATCGCGTCGGAGACCTTCTCGCCCACCATGATTGACGGCGCATTCAGGTTGCCGTTGGTGATCCGTGGAAAGACGGAACTGTCCGCGAGCCGGAGCCTTTCGACCCCGATCACTCGAGCTTCCGCGTCCACTACAGCCATCGGGTCGTCACGCCGCCCCATTCGCGCCGTGCCGCAGGGATGGTAGGCGCTTTCGACATGATCCCGGATCACGGCATCGAGCTCGTCGTCGGTCTGGGCATCGGACCCGGGCCGCAACTCCCGACCATAGTATGGCGCGAATGCCGGCTGGGCGAAGATTTCACGTGTCAGCCGGATGCCGGCCCGGAAATCCCGCCAGTCGTCCTCGTGGCTCATGTAGTTGAACCTGATCCGCGGCGGATCTTTCGGGTCAGCAGACCGCAGCAGCACTTCGCCTCGGGAGAGGCTTCTCATCGGGCCGACATGGGCCTGAAATCCATGCTGCCTTGCCGCCATTCGTCCGTCATACCCGACTGCAATCGGCAGGAAATGGAACTGGAGGTCCGGAAATTCGACTCCTGCCGCAGAACGGATGAATCCCGTGCTCTCGAACTGGTTCGATGCGCCGGGTCCGCTGCGGGTGAGCAGCCAGCGCAGGGCCACATAAGCTTTGCCGGGAAGGTTCCAGTACCTGTAGAGGCTCACCGGCTGCGACGCGGCCACCTGGACGTAGATCTCGAGGTGGTCCTGAAGATTCTGTCCGACGCCTGGACGATCGGCAACGGTGTCGATCCCGTGTTCGGTCAGATGAGCAGCGGGACCAATGCCCGAGAGCATGAGCAGCTTTGGAGAATTCAGGGACGAGGCGGACAGAATGACCTCGGCACGTGCGTGAATCACCTCGGTGCGTCCGGCACGCTCGATCTCGATTCCGGTCGCCCGTGTTCCATTGAGAATGACGCGGTTTGCGTGGGCACGTACGACCCTGCAGTTTCCTGTCCGAAGCGCAGGTCGCAGATAGGCCTTGGCCGAAGACCATCGCGCACCTCTCCAGACGGTCATCTCGAAGGCGCCGAAGCCTTCCTGCTGGTGGCCGTTGTAGTCCAGGGTCACGGGGTAGCCTGCTTGTCGGCCAGCCTCGACGAATGCACGTGTCAGCGGATTGCTCCGTTGCCCGCGCGTGACATGCAGCGGTCCCCCTCGACCACGCCATGAGGCCGAGCCGCCGCGTCCGCCGTCGTGCCAGTCCTCCATTCGCTGGAAGTAGGGCAGGACATCCGCGTAGCTCCAGGTATCCGCTCCAAGGTCACGCCAATGGTCGAAGTCACGGGCATGGCCGCGCACGTACACCATCCCGTTGATGGAACTCGATCCGCCAATGACTTTGCCGCGCGGCGTAGCAAGGCGTCGACCGCCAAGATGCGGTTCGGGGTCGCTCTCAAGTCCCCAGTCGTAGCGGCGCATTCTCATCGGATAGCTCAGCGCACCCGGCATGTTGATGAGCGGGCCGCGGTCGCTGCCGCCGTGTTCCACGACGATGACCTGGCGACCGGCGTCGGCGAGCCGGTATGCCATTGCACAGCCGGAACTGCCCGCGCCAACAATTACGTAGTCGGCTTCGATAGCCATCGCGCCAATGCCCTCGCAGAATCCGTCAAGTGAATGGCCGCTGTCGCCGTGAGCCCGTCGCGGGTTCTGTCATGACGCGGAAATGCGCTGCACATGGCCATGTCAATCATCGGAGTCCACGCGGCAAGACTGGCAGAAGAGATGTTGCGCAAAGGCATGGCCCGGCTTGAGGCCCTTTGCAAGGATGGAGTCCGATGAGCGGCGACAAAAAAGGGACCGATCAAGAACCGGTCCCTTCGGGATTTCGAGCATTCCCAATCTGGCGTTCGCCAGAGGATGGCATCGGACTATCTGCGCCCAGAGCAGATCGCGTCGATATCCCCGCGGCAAATGCCGATGTCATCCAGTTCATGAGCGCTCAACCTGGACAGGACGGCGCGGGTGCGGCGTGCCTTGTTCCAGTGAATGACGCCCGAGACAAGCCCGGACAGGGTCGTTGGTGAGCCGCTGATGTTGGCGGCATTGTTGCGAGTCATTGTGATGGCCATGGCCGTTCTCCTCTTGCTGGCGTTGCGTTTCGATTCGCAATTAGAGGCGAGGCAGTGACCGGACAAGGCTCAATTATCGCATGTCCCGTATGCAGGAATTGCATATCTCCAGAACTGCCGTAACCTATCAAGATAATTGAAAAAAAGCGACATGCCTCATGTCGTTTTCGGACTCGGACGGACGCGTATTGAAGGCGGGGCGCGGGCGTCAAAAAGTGGACGCCTTCCGGCAAGCTTGCCAAAATTCTTGGCAGATATTCACGTTTTGTGCTATTTTCCAAGCGAGGTCAGCAGAGCAGGTTGCAAATATGCGCGTAATGGGACTGGATCCGGGGCTTCGCGCCCTTGGATGGGGAGTCATAGAGACCTCCGGGTCGCGGCTGTCTCACGTGGCGAACGGCGTCTGCCGGACTGGGGCGGGACCTCTCGGGGCACGGTTGGTGTCGTTGTTCGAGCAGCTTTCCGAGGTCTGGGAGAGACACGCTCCCGACGAGGCGGCGGTGGAGCACACGTTCGTCAACAAGGACGGTGCGTCCACCCTGAAGCTGGGACAGGCGCGGGGCATCGCGATGCTGGTGCCGGCACGGGCCGGCGTCGAAGTTGGGGAATATGCCCCCAACGCGGTGAAGAAGGCGGTTGTCGGCACCGGGCATGCCGACAAGCAGCAGATCGAGTACATGGTGAGGATGCAGTTTCCGGGAGCGCGCATATCAGGGCGCGACGCTGCGGATGCGCTTGCCGTCGCGATCTGCCACGCACACATGTCCCGGAGTCGTGCACTGGTGATTGCATGATCGGGCGCTTGTCTGGAAGGATTGACTATCGCGCAAGCGATCACGTGCTCCTGGACGTTGGCGGCGTCGGCTACGTCGTGTTCGTGAGCGAGCGGACCTTGGCTGCCTTGCCCGGAACCGGGGAGGCTGCGTCACTTTATACGGATCTCCTCGTGCGCGAGGATCTCTTGCAGCTCTTTGGGTTCATGACGCCGGTGGAGCGGGAGTGGCATCGGCTCCTGATGGGGGTACAGGGCATTGGAGCTCGGGCCTCGATGGCAATTCTCGGGACACTGGGACCTGATGCCGTGGCACATGCAATCGCCCTCGGCGACTGGGCCTCGATAAAGGCGGCGCCGGGCGTGGGTCCCAAGATCGCGCAGAGGGTCGTGAACGAGCTCAAGGGCAAAGTGCCCGACATGATGGCGATGCAGGGAGGCGCTCCTCCCGAATCCGATGGTGATTCGGATGACGGGCTAGCGACGGAATCTGTCCCTGGAGCGGCAGGGCAGGCCGAAGCGCTTTCTGCACTGCGGAATCTCGGCTACGCTCCCGGAGAGGCGTCAACGGCAGTGGCCGAGGCTGCCGGCATGATCGAGGATGCGGACACCGCGACACTGATCCGCGAGGCATTGAAGAGATTGGCCCCGAAAGCATGAATCCCGTCCTGGATAGCACGTTCCGGTGCCAGTGTTCTCATGGCATTCGGCAGGAGCGCGGGCGGTGAACGAGCCGGATCCGACTCTCCGTCCCGAAGCGAGACCCGAGGATGCAGATCGGGCGCTTCGGCCCAGAATGCTCGACGACTTCATCGGGCAAGCCGAAGCGAGGGCGAACCTGCGCGTGTTCATCGAGAGCGCGAAGCAGCGCGGCGAGGCAATGGACCATGCTCTGTTTCACGGGCCGCCAGGGCTGGGGAAGACGACTCTTGCGCGGATAATGGCGCGCGAACTCGGTGTCAATTTCCGCATGACTTCCGGGCCCGTTCTGGCAAAGGCGGGAGATCTTGCGGCGATCCTGACCAATCTCGATGCCCGCGATGTCCTTTTCATCGACGAGATTCACCGTTTGCATCCGGCGGTGGAAGAGGTGCTCTACCCCGCGATGGAGGATTTCGAGCTTGACCTCGTGATCGGCGAGGGACCCGCCGCGAGGACAGTCCGAATCGAGCTGCAGCCCTTCACGCTCGTTGGCGCGACAACCCGCTTGGGACTTCTGACGACGCCCCTGCGCGACCGGTTCGGGATTCCCGTCAGGCTGCTTTTCTACTCGGACGACGAACTGCACGAGATTGTCTCGCGCGGGGCCCGCCTCATGGGTGTCGAGACCGGAGACGGCGGTGCTCGCGAGATCGCGCGCCGTGCCCGCGGCACTCCGAGAATTGCAGGCCGGCTGCTGCGGCGGGTCGTGGACTTCGCCGTCGTGGAATCGGACGGTCGACTCACGCGCGAACTGGCTGACGGAGCATTGACCAGGCTTGGCGTCGATGGCCGAGGACTTGACGGCGCGGACAGGAAATACCTCACGTTGATCGCCGAGAACTACCAAGGCGGACCCGTCGGTGCGGACACGATCTCGGCGGCGATGTCCGAAAGCAGGGATGCGATCGAAGAGGTCATCGAGCCGTACCTTCTGCAGCAGGGCTTGATCCAGAGAACGCCGCGAGGGCGGATGCTGACAGCCAATGCCTGGAAGCATCTGGGCCTTGCTCCCCCCGCTTCGTCCGGCCAAGGTGTCCTGCTCTGAGGCTTGTGCATCACGTGGTGCGGCCCACTTGCAGGCATGGATCGGGCCACCGCCTTTGAGACGTGGCCCTGGATTGGCGAGGAGTTGCGAGGAACGTGACCGAGGCCTGAAGGGAGCCGCATGAGGTGAAGGAGTCGCATGGCCCACTGTTTCAAGACCCGCGTCTACTACGAAGACACTGATCTCGCGGGCATCGTCTACTATGCCAACTACCTGAAGTTCATCGAGCGCGCCCGGACAGAATGGGTGCGCGAGAAGGGTGTCGATCAGTCGGTGCTGAAAGACGGATACGGCGTCGTGTTCGCGGTGCGCCGCATCGAGGCCGACTACCTGTCGCCGGCGCGGTTCGGTGATGACCTCATCGTAGAGACCCGCCTTTCGTCGCATTCGGGTGCGCGGATTGCACTGGTGCAGAACGTGTTTCGGGACGGAGAAACGCTGTTCGCCGCCAAGGTCACGCTCGTTGCATTGACCGAAGGCGGAAGAGCGGTCAGGTTTCCGGCGGAAGTTCGCCGACTCCTTGAATCGTGATGAGTCTGAATCTTCGGATCAGCCCCGGCTTATTCCAATTTTCCTTACTTTGGGCTAATGTCCGGCTGCATGAGGTACCCGAAATATCGGGACTGGGCAGGAAGAGAGTCGAGTAATGGAAACGGAAACCCTTGCGCTGGTGCAGGAGATGGAATTCTCCATGTGGGCGCTGTTTGCTCGTGCCACGATCGTCGTCAAGCTGGTGATGGTACTGCTTGTCCTTGCCTCTTTCTGGTGCTGGGCCGTCATCATCAACAAGCACGGGCAGTACTGGCGCGCACGGCGCGAAACGCAGAGGTTCGAGGCGTCCTTCTGGTCGGGCGAGCCGCTGGACACGCTCTACGACGCGCTGGGGCCGATTCCGTCGGGGCGAACCGAGCGTGTCTTTGTCGCTGGAATGACCGAGTGGAGGCGTTCGCACAAGGCGGACGGGGCGGCAATCGGCGGGGCGCATGCGCGGATCGACCGCTCAATGGACGTGGCGATCCAGAAAGAGGCTGAAGAGTTGCAGAAGGGTCTGCCGCTACTGGCGACGATTGGTTCGACCGCCCCGTTCATCGGGCTGTTCGGCACGGTCTGGGGCATCATGTCGGCCTTCATCGAGATCGGGCAGCAGCAAAGCACGAATCTCGCCGTGGTCGCGCCCGGGATTGCCGAAGCGCTTCTTGCCACCGGCCTGGGCCTTCTTGCGGCGATTCCGGCGGTGATCTTCTACAACAAGCTATCCGCAGACAGCGGACGCATCATTGCCGGCTACGAGAGTTTTGCCGACGAATTTGCCACCATACTGTCGCGCCAGCTGGATCAGAACTGATGGGTGCCGAAGTCATTCAGAACGAGCGGACCGGCAACCGGCGCCGACGGCGGCGCGCAAGACCGATGTCCGAAATCAATGTCACGCCCTTCGTGGACGTGATGCTCGTGCTTCTGATCATATTCATGGTCGCTGCCCCGCTGCAGACGGTTGGCGTTCCCGTCGAACTCCCGAGGACTGCCGCGCAAGCGCTCGCAAGCGAGCAGGAGGAACCGCTGACCGTCACGCTGACAGCGGATGGGGTCATCATGATCCAGACCACTGAGGTTGCAAGCGAGGAGATCGTGCCACGTCTTCGCGCCGTCCTGAGCGAACGGGCATCCAGGCGCGTCTTCATCCGGGCGGACGGCGCGATCCCGTACGCCCGCGTCGTGCAGGTCATGGGAGCCCTCAATGCGGCGGGCATCACGGATATCGGGCTCGTGACCGACATGGGCGGGCCGAGGCTTGGAGGCGGGTGAGGCAGGATTGCGCTGGAGCTGGTACATTTCGGGTGCGGGTCACATCGCATTCATCCTGGCAGTGTTCTTTGCCCGACCCCTGGCCAGCGACCGGCAATCCGAGGTCGTGATCTTGTCGGAAGTGGCAATCCTCTCCGAACAGGAATTCGCGGCGTTGCTCCCGCCCGGCGCCGCACCGCAGACGCAGACCGATGCACCTGCAGTGGTTGCGCCCGAAGAGGACGAGGCGCCCGGGTCCCTGACGGCGGTTGCGGCGATTGAACTGTCCACGCCCAATCCGGTGGCAGCCCCGGAGGATCCCGACGTGCCGGAATTTGAAATCGATCAGCCCGCCTTGGGGGCGGAGATTGATGACAGCGCGCCGACACCGCTCCTGCCGCCATCGGACATCGACGGCACGAGCGTTCAGCCTGATCAGGTTGCAGCGCCTGCTCCCCGCGTCGCGCCGGTGCCGCAACTGGCGCCGCCGCCCGAGGCGGAAACCGGGGCAGACCTGATCGAGGCAAGCGTTCCCGACGCCGAAGCCCCGCCGGAGCTGGTCGTGGAGGACGACGCTCCACAGGCGCCGAAGGAGGCAAGCGACCGCATTGTCACCGAGGCCGAAGAGGAGGAGACCTATGCCGTTGCCAGTTCCATGCGGCCGCGATCACGGCCTTCGCGTCCACCAAGCCCTGAACCCGTCGTGCCGGACGACCCACCGCGCGAATTCGAGACCGTGGCCGCACTCGCCGAGGCGGACTCTGAATCCCAACAGGTGGCGCCGCGCGGCCCGCCCCTGACCGGCGGCGAAAAGGAGGCATTCGGTCTCGCGGTCGGGAATTGCTGGAATGTCGGAAGCCTGTCGACCAGCGCACGTGCGACGAAGGTTTTCGTGGCCTTTGACATGCAGCGAAACGGCAAACCCGTCACGGAATCGATCAGAATGGTTGACTTTGCTGACGGCAGCGAGGCGGATGCAGGCCGGGCATTCGAGGCCGCACGACGCGCCATCATTCGCTGTGGCGCGAAGGGATTCCAGCTTCCGATCGAAAAATATGACCAGTGGCGCGAAGTAGTAGCAACCTTTAATGCAGAAGGGATGCAGTTCCGATGACGCAAATTCTCATTTCATTCGCCCTCGCTTTCACGCTGGGGACACAGGCGCTGGCGCAGGGTCGCACCGGACCGCTGCGGATCGAGATCACTGAAGGCGTGATCGAACCGGTGGTGATCGCGGTGGCGCCTTTCCTTGCCGAAAACTCCGCTGCCGAGGAATACGCGGCGAGGATCACGGAAGTGGTGGCAAGAGATCTTGTTGGAACCGGTCTGTTCCGGGATGTCCCGCATGCAGCCTATGTCAGCCAGGTGACGGATTTTGACGCTCCGGTGGCCTATCCGGACTGGAAAGCGATCAACGTGGAAGCGCTGGTTGTTGGGTCTGTCACGCTCGCCTCCGACGGGCGGCTTCTTGCAAAGTTCCGTCCCTTTGACGTCTTTGCCGACGCGCCGCTTGGCAGCGGGCTGCAGTTCGCGGGGCCGCCGGAAAGCTGGCGGCGCGTGGCACACAAGATTGCGGACCAGGTCTATTCACGAATTACCGGTGAAGGTGGGTATTTTGACAGCCGCGTTGTCTACGTGGAAGCAACGGGTCCCAAGGGCAACCGCCAGAAACGACTCGCGATCATGGACTTTGACGGCGAAAACGTGCGTTACCTGACGGATGCATCGTCAATCGTTCTTGCGCCCCGGTTCTCACCCAGGGGCGACAGGATACTGTTCACGAGCTACGAGTCCGGTTTCCCGCAGATATATGAACTCACGGTCGGCCAAGTCGAGAGGACGCCACTGGCCATAGACGCCGAATCAATGACGTTCGCACCCCGCTACGCGCCGGACGGTCGAACCGTGGTCTATTCCGAGGCGCGCCGTGGGAACACCGACATCTACACTCTTGACGTCGCGACACAGCGACGTACCCGGCTGACATCTGCTCCTTCGATCGAGACCGCTCCGTCGTTTTCGCCGGACGGGCGCCAGATCGTTTTCGAAAGCGACAGGTCCGGCAACCAGCAACTCTACGTGATGCCGACCACTGGCGGCCAGCCCCGAAGAATCAGTTTTGGGCCGGGGCGCTACGGCACGCCGGTCTGGTCGCCAAGAGGCGACTTCATCGCGTTCACCAAGCAGAATGCAGGTCGCTTCCACATCGGCGTGATGCGCGCGGACGGTTCTGCTGAAAGGCTCCTGACGGCATCCTTCCTCGACGAGGGACCGACTTGGTCGCCGAACGGCCGTGTGTTGATGTTCACGCGCGAGAGCGCCGGGGCCGAAGGCAGGCCGGCGCTTTTTTCCGTGGACATATCCGGACGCAATCTCAGGCGGGTGCCCACAGAGACGGCGGCATCCGACCCGGCGTGGTCGCCGCTCCTCCCCTGAAGGGCACAGGGCCCTGCGCAAGGCCCGTTTCCGCCGGGTTCAACAGTCGTGCCGACACCGTGAGACCTGGCCTGTTTTCGTTGCCTTTGTCGACAGGTCATGTATGACGCAGGGAGCAAAAAACAGTCGCAGGTGATCCAATGCCGCTCTTCAGATCTTTACTTGTCGTCTTCATGGCCCTCGGTGCCTGCAGCCAAGCCGATCGTTTCGGCACTGACGCAACCGGATCCGGTGCAACCGGTGCGCTAGGCTCGGTCGACGACCCTCAGTCAGCCGCCTATTTCAGCGCGACCATCGGCGACCGCGTGCTCTTTGCCGTGGATCAGTCCACGCTTACGCCGACGGCGCGTGCCACGCTTGACGGTCAGGCCGAGTGGCTCGCGGCCAACTCTGAATACACCGCCCTCATCGAAGGCCATGCGGACGAACAGGGCACTCAGGCCTATAACCTCGCCCTCGGTGCCCGACGGGCGTCAACGGTGCAGAACTATCTGATCTCGCAGGGGATCGACCCAACGCGCTTGCAAACGATCAGCTACGGCAAGGAGCGTCCGATCGAGATCTGCTCGGAGGAGGCCTGTTACATGCAGAACCGCCGTGCCGTGACCGTGTTGAGCATAGGTGCCGGCGTCTGAAGGAGATCGCCTTATGCGCCTTATGCGCGCCCTGCTTGCCGCCGCCTTGCTTCTCGCTGCGCCCGCCGTCGCGCAGGACCGGGAACAGACTCTTGCCGACATTCGGCAGGAACTGACCGTGCTCTTTGTCGAGATGCAGCGGCTGCAGCGCGAACTTTCGACCACCGGCGCACCTGAAGGACAACTCGCAAGCACCAACGCTCTCGAGCGCCTTGACGAGATGGAAACGGAGGTTCGGCGTCTGACGGCAGCTTCAGAGCAGCTGGCGAACCGCGTCCAGTCGATCGTCGCCGATGGCACGAACCGGATTGGCGACCTCGAATTCCGCCTGTGCGAACTGGAAGCGGATTGCGACATCGCACGCCTTGGTGAGACGACGACGTTGGGCGGACCCTTGGCCGAAGAGCCCGAGCCGGCCGAGGTCGCGACCGTCACCCAAGCCGACAGCGGATTCTCAATCGACATGATCGACACCGGCGGCGTCGAACTGGCGCATGCCGAAAAGGCGGACTTTGATCGCGCCAAGGCCAGTTTCGATCAGGGAGAATTCGAGACTGCGGCCGAGCAGTTTCGAGTCTTTACCGAGACCTATCAGGGCGGACCGCTTGCGGGGGTCGCTCATCTGCTGCGTGGCGAAGCCTTGTCGGAGCTTGGCATGAAATCTGATGCCGCGCGCGCTTACTTGGAGAGTTACTCAGGCACGCCGGACGGCCCGACGGCGCCGGTCTCCCTCTTGAAGCTCGGCCTCGCACTCGACGGGCTGGGACAGGGGCAGGAGGCCTGCATCACGCTCTCGGAGGTCTTGCTCCGGTTTCCAGGGACGGATGCGTCCGTTGATGCGCAACAGGCTCGGACCGACATGTCGTGTCCGTGAATCGCGAAGCGGCCGCATCCGACGAATTGATCAGGAAATTGGCGGGTCTGCCATTCGCATGGGATCGGCCGCGGCGGCTGGGTGTTGCCGTGTCCGGTGGCAGTGATTCGATGGCCTGCCTTGACGTGATGCTCTGGCACGGTCGCGATCTGGAATTCCCGGTTGAAGCCGTGACCGTTGACCACGGGCTTCGTCCGGAGGCGTCTGGCGAGATTGAGGCCGTTGCCGGCCATTGCGCCAAAAATGGCATTCCTCACACTGTACTGACATGGAAATGGAGCGGATCCGGCAACCTTCAGGCAGAGGCACGCGAGGCTCGCTATCGTCTCATCAGCGACTGGGCGCGCAGTTCGGGGATCGACCAAGTTGCCCTCGGCCATACGCGTGACGATGTTGCGGAGACATTCCTCATGCGATTGGCGAGGAAAGCCGGTGTCGACGGGCTCTCGGAGATGGACCACCGATTCACGCGGCAAGGCACGACGTGGATCCGTCCGATGCTCGACCACGGGCGCGAGGAGTGGCGAGAATATCTTGGGCGCAGGGGCATTTCGTGGATAGAGGATCCTTCCAACGACGATCCGAAATTCGAGCGGGTGCGCGTCCGGAACAGACTGAGGGCCCTTGCGAAACTGGGCATCGATGCAGGCACGCTGGCTGAAGTCGCCAAGAACATGAGCGCGGCCCGGGAAGCGCTGGAGCATTACGTTTGCCATGAGGCCGCCCGGATGACATCGGAAGAGAACGGCGACGTGATCCTTGCGGCAGGTACGCTCGCGCAAGAGCATGGCGTTCCGCGCGAGATTTTGTTCCGCTTGCGTCGCCGCGCACTGGTTTGGGTCGGCGGGGCCCAGTATCCGCCACGTTCCGACGCGATGCTTGAATTGGATCATGCGCTGCAGGAAGACGGCAGGCACACGCTGGCGGGCTGCATCATTACGCGTGGGTCCGGCGGCGACGACACTGCGGCCGCTTGGCGCATCTCGCGAGAATTCAATGCGGTGAAGGATGTTTTCGGGCCTACCGACCAGCCATGGGACGGCCGCTGGATCCTGGCAGGTCCGCACGCGGACGATCTCGAGGTGCGTGCGCTAGGCGAGGCTGTCAAGGATACCCCTTGGCGCGACACCGGGATGCCGCGTCTGAGCCTTCTTTCATCACCCGCGATCTGGAGGCGTTCAACCCTTGTGGCTGCGCCAGTTGCCGGCCTTGCCGACCAATGGACCGCGAAGGCAACGGGTCGCGGCAATTTCGACGAATTTCTGCAATCCCGTTGAAGAATCCGCCCTGATTGCTATTTGACTTGGAAACCGAACGAATCTGTATGGTCCGCAACGACTTGCCCGAGGGAGCTTCCGTTGACCAATATGCGCAACATCGCCTTCTGGATTGTCCTGTTCCTGCTTGTGCTGGCGCTGTTCAATCTCGTTTCGGGAGGCCAGCCCAGCCTGAACAACACGACGGTCAGCTATTCCGAATTCGTTGACCGGGTTTCGGACGGCAGCGTAACGGCCGCAACGATTGACGGCGAAAAGATCACTTTCCGCGGCGGCGACGGCCGTGAATACGTGACGATTCAGCCTGAAGGTGCGGAAACCACGGAACTCCTGGTCAGCAACAACGTCTCCTTCGATGCCAAGCCGCAGAAGCAGTCGAGCTTCATGGCGATCTTCTGGTCGTTCCTGCCATTCCTCCTGCTGATCGGCGTCTGGATCTATTTCATGAACCGGATGCAGGGCGGTGGACGCGGCGGAGCCATGGGGTTCGGGAAGTCGCGCGCCAAGCTTCTGACCGAGAAGCACGGTCGCGTCACGTTCGATGACGTGGCCGGGATCGACGAAGCCAAGGAAGAGCTCGAGGAAATCGTGGAGTTTCTGCGCAATCCGCAGAAATTCTCGCGGCTTGGGGGAAAGATCCCCAAGGGCGCGCTCCTGGTTGGTCCGCCGGGCACCGGCAAGACGCTGCTGGCGCGCGCCATTGCGGGTGAGGCCGGGGTTCCGTTTTTCACGATCTCCGGATCCGACTTTGTCGAGATGTTCGTGGGCGTTGGCGCCAGTCGCGTCCGTGACATGTTCGAGCAGGCAAAGAAAAACGCGCCGTGCATTGTTTTCATCGACGAGATCGACGCCGTAGGTCGCAGCCGTGGCATTGGCTATGGCGGCGGCAATGACGAGCGGGAGCAGACACTGAACCAGCTTCTGGTCGAAATGGACGGATTCGAAGCGAACGAGGGGATCATCATCGTCGCAGCGACGAACCGTCCCGACGTACTCGATCCGGCGCTCCTGCGCCCGGGCCGTTTTGACCGGCAGGTGCAGGTGCCCAACCCTGACATCAAGGGCCGCGAGAAGATACTTGGCGTGCATGCACGCAAGATTCCCTTGGGTCCGGACGTCGACCTTCGCATCATTGCGCGCGGCACTCCCGGCTTTTCCGGGGCAGATCTCGCGAATCTCGTGAACGAGGCGGCGTTGATGGCGGCCCGCGTCGGTCGGCGCTTCGTCACGATGGACGATTTCGAGAACGCCAAGGACAAGGTCATGATGGGCGCCGAGCGGCGTTCTATGGTCATGACGGAGGAAGAAAAGAAGCTGACCGCCTATCATGAGGCCGGACACGCCATCGTGGGTCTCAACGTTCCGCAGCACGATCCGATACACAAGGCCACCATCATTCCACGGGGTCGGGCGCTCGGCCTGGTGTTGAGCTTGCCGGAACGGGACCAGCTCTCAGTCACGTTCAGGAAGTACAAGTCGAAGATCGCTATGGCAATGGGAGGTCGCGCTGCCGAGGAGCTGATTTTTGGAAAGGACGACATCACCAGCGGCGCCGCATCCGACATTCAGCAGGCAAGCAAGATTGCGCGGGCAATGGTGACCCAATTTGGCTTTGCGGACGAGCTGGGCATGGTCGACTATTCCTATGAGCAGCAAGCCTATCTTGGTACCTTCCAGTCCGGCCAGACCCATTCAGAGGAAATGCAGAAGCGCATCGACGAAAAGGTGAAGGAACTCGTCGATGAGGGATACGAAACTGCCAGAAAGATCCTAGACAAGAAAATGGGCGAGCTTGAGCGCCTCGCTCAGGGACTGCTGGAATACGAAACGCTCACAGGCAGCGAAATCACGAACGTGATCGAAGGCAAGCCGCTGAAGCGTGCCGACGATGATGAAGACGATTCGACCGATGCAAGCGGCACGGCGAGCGTCACGGACATTCCCAAGACGCGACCACGCAAAAGGTCAGGGGACGGCAAGGAACCGGATCTCGAGCCGGAACCGACGGCCTAGTCCTGACGGCAAAAGCGTGGCTGTTGCGGGCCGATGGCCGGGCGCGGCTTTCGGAAGCCGTTGTTGTTCGGCCATGCCGTCACGGTGCCTGCCTTCCTGAATCTGCCATTGCTTTCGAATTCTGCGTCCCAACTCTTCGAAGGTCAGCGCAGTCGATGGCGCATGGCTGACCCTGTGGGCTTTCGACATGTCAATGTGCCGCATGGGAGTGAGAATCGGTCGTGTAGGTCCCCGGCCACGACGATGAAGGCAGTGCTTCCCGGACAGGGCAAGCCGTTCAGGACGGCGGCTGAAGGGTTTCGGGGTGTGACCGTATGGTTTGAGCGTGAAGGAGGCTTGACGTCGGGCGGCATCGTGCGATTCCACGTGTCTGAAAAGCGTGCTTGAGATCCGGGATGAAGGCGCTTGCGTTGCCCGAATTGCCGGTTTCCCGGCATCTGGCAAATGGATACACGGATAATTCACGGCATGACTCGATCGGGAGGATTTTATGGGTGCAAAGATAATTGATGGCAGGGAATTCGCGGCCGAAGTGCGCGGCAAGGTGAAGGATCACGTGACACGCCTGGCCAGCGAGCATGGCATTGCGCCCGGTCTTGCAGTGGTGCTGGTGGGCGAGGATCCGGCAAGCGAAGTCTACGTGCGTTCAAAGGGCAAGGCGACGGTCGAGGCCGGCATGAAGAGCGTCGAACACAAGCTTGCAGCAGACACGTCAGAACGCGAACTGCTGGCGCTGGTTGATCAATTGAACAACGACTCGTCCATACATGGCATCCTGGTGCAATTGCCGCTTCCGGAACATCTGAATGAGGATCTCGTCGTCAATGCAATTGATCCGGCAAAGGATGTGGATGGCTTTCACATCTCCAACGTGGGGCTTCTCGGCACTGGCCGGAAATCGATGGTGCCCTGCACGCCGCTTGGATGCCTGATGATGCTCAGGGACCACCTCGGCAGCCTGTCAGGGCTGGACGCGGTGATAATCGGCCGGTCCAACATCGTGGGCAGGCCGATGGCCCAGTTGCTGATTGGCGATAGCTGCACTGTGACGGTCGCACATTCGCGAACCAGGGATCTGCCGGAAGTCGTGCGGCGGGCGGACGTGGTCGTGGCTGCCGTCGGACGACCTGCAATGGTTCAAGGCGACTGGGTCAAGCCAGGTGCCACCGTGATCGATGTGGGCATCAACAGGGTCGAGGCGCCGGAAAAGGGCGAAGGCAAGACGCGGCTTTTGGGCGACGTCGACTTCGAACGCGCTTCACGGGTGGCTGGTGCAATCACTCCCGTTCCAGGTGGCGTGGGGCCGATGACAATTGCCTGCCTGCTTGCAAACACGTTGACGGCATGCTGTCGCTCGAACGGCATCCCGGAACCGGTGGGCTTGACGGCCTGAATTGCCTTCAGGAATTTTCGGTCTCGGCGCGACCGTGATCTCGGAGCTTGATAGCATGACTTGATTGCAGGCTGTCGGCGAGGGGGTGCCCGACCTAAGAGGAGGTGCAGGCGTGAACACAAGCATTATCGTCCGCGGCATTGATCCCGGAGACAAGACTGGACTCCGGAGCGAAGCCCGTCCAGGTCGGGTTGTCGACGGAAGAACTGGTCCGCAGATTGATCCATGAGCAGCGTGCGAAGACTGGGCTTCACCCGGAGCATGTCCGAGGAATACGCCTGACACTTCGGAGTGGATCACGGCATCAATGCCGGTGTCGAGATCGTGAGTCCCTGGGTAGCTGGACCGCGATGATTCGGTTTCCAATTGGGGCGACCGGTGTACCTGGGAGACTTGGCCTGCCGCTGAAATCACCTTTCTGCGCTTTGCGATGACGAAGCGTTCTTGCATGAATGGCATCGGCAAGAATTGCCATCGGCCTCGCTGACGGCTGGCGCATTGTTCACTGTGCGTTCGGGACAGGTGCCGGCAATACTTGCGTCCCGGTGAGATACGCCATTGCGTGTCTGGAAAAGAGGTCGCGCAACGCGGATGCCGTCCAGTCGAGCCCTCCCGTATAGCAGCCATAGGCGGGCAAAATCAGCCGCACCTCGTCAACCATGAAGCAGGGCCGGGACGTGCCGCGGATGCGCGCCTTGGGGTGGAAGTGGCCGGAGATTTCTCCCGGTCCGGCGTCGCTTTCGGCAATGTGCCGGAAAACGAAGGGACCGAGCCGAAACTCGTTCAGGTGCGAGCCGCCCAGATCGGCAGGTCCGGGATCGTGGTTGCCTTCGAGCCAAATCCACTTCCTGCTTTCCTGCAGTTGGAGAACCTTCGCTCGAATCGTCTTGGACAGCGCGCCTGCGGCAGCGAGGTCGTCAAAACTGTCGCCCAGGCACAGCACGATTTCCGGCCGAAACGCGTCCACGTCCGCGGCAAGACGCGCGAGCGTCTCGTCAGCGTCATAAGGCGGCAGAAGCGAGCCGCTCCTCCGGGCGATGCGCTCTGACTTGCCCAAATGCAGGTCCGCAACGGCCAGAAGCTCTCTTGATGCCCAATGCAATGCGCCTGACCGGAGCAGCGTCAGGGTTTCCCCGCAGAACCGGATGTCGAGAGCGTTCATGATCCGTTCTTATTGCCGGCTGCCAAGAGTGGCAAGACTTGACGGGTGCGTGCCCACTTGCGAAACGCGCCCATGGCCCGCAACCCTCCCTCCGACGCGCCTCGGCGGAACTTGTACGGACGTGCTCGCGGTCGGGGCTTGCGTGCAAGCCAGAAGCGCTATCTTGACGATCTCGTGCAGGTTGGTCTGGCAGGCGTCAATCGGGACGAGAATCCCGTGCGCAAAAAACTGGACCTCAAGGCAACGTTTGGCGACCGTCCTGTCTGGCTGGAAATGGGATTCGGCGGCGGCGAGCACTTGGTGCACCAGGCGGTGCGGAACCCGGGCGTCGGCTTTGTCGCGGCAGAAACCTACGTCAACGGCGTGGCAAAGCTCCTCGGCAAGATCAGGTCTGCCGGAGTCGAGAACATCCGAATCCATCCCGGTGATGCAAGGGACCTGATGGACGTGCTGCCCGACCTGTCCGTGGCCAAGGCATTTCTTCTCTACCCGGATCCTTGGCCAAAAAAGAAGCACCACAAACGGCGCTTCGTGACACCGGAACACCTGGATCCTCTCTTCTCAATTTTGGCACCTGGTGCCAAGTTCAGGATCTCGACAGACATTCCTGACTACGTGCGCCAAGCCATGGAGGAAGTGCCGAAGGCTGGGTTTGTCTGGCAGGCGGAACGTCCCGACGACTGGCGAAAGCCATGGGAGGATTGGCTGCCAACTCGTTACGAGCAGAAGGCGGTTCGGGAGGGCCGGACGCCCACCTATCTGACGTTCAGGAAGCCCGGTGCCTGAAGACATGGTACGCTCTGTACCATTGGCCGGCATCGCGTTTCGGTGGCGAACCAAGCGTGGTGGTGGACCCTTGTCATGCTCTGGTCTAATGAACCGTGGACGATGAAGGAATGTCGATGTCGGGAACCGGTGCACCTGAACCGATGATTGCGCGTCGAGCCGGTGCGCTCGCGGGAGAAGCGCACGTGCCGGGCGACAAGTCGATTTCGCATCGATCGCTGATTCTCGGTGCGATGTGCGTTGGCGAAACGCGGATCGAGGGACTTCTCGAAGGCGAAGACGTGCTGGCCACCGCCGCCGCAATGCGCGAATTTGGCGCCGAAGTGGTCGATACGGGTGAGGGCGGCTGGTCTGTCCACGGCTTGGGCGTGGGCGGCTTTGGCGAACCTGCGGACGTGATCGACTGCGGGAATTCCGGGACTGGCGCGCGCCTGGTCATGGGCGCGATGGCAACCACGCCAATCACGGCGACCTTCACGGGCGATGCATCCCTCCGTTCGCGCCCGATGGATCGGGTCATCGAACCACTTGTCGATTTCGGAGCGCGGGCCGTTGGCCAGTCTGGCGAACGGCTGCCGATGACGGTCACTGGCGCGAAGGATCCTGTTCCGGTCAACTACACCATGCCGGTTGCTTCCGCGCAAGTGAAGTCCGCCATCCTCCTCGCAGGGCTCAACGCGCCCGGCGAAACGGTCGTGATCGAGCGGGAAGCCACGCGTGACCATACGGAAAGAATGCTCAGGGGCTTCGGTGCTGACATCGACATTGATGCAGAGGCTGGCAGACACGTCATCAGGCTCAAGGGCCATGCCGAGCTTCGGCCGCAAGTCATTTCTGTGCCGCGCGATCCGTCTTCCGCGGCCTTTCCGGTGGCGGCCGCACTGATCGTCGAGGGATCGGACGTGCTGGTGCCGAATGTCGGGATGAATCCGACCCGTACCGGCTTCTATTCCACGCTCCGCGAGATGGGGGCCGACCTGTCCTTTGAAAACGAGCGCGAGGAAGGGGGTGAACCGGTCGCAGATATTCGTGCGCGCTTTTCCCCTGATCTCAAGGGTATCGAGGTTCCACCTGAACGCGCGGCTTCCATGATCGACGAATACCCCATCCTCTCGGTCGTCAGTGCCTTCGCCGAGGGGCGCACCATCATGCGGGGCGTGGGGGAACTCAGGGTGAAGGAAAGTGACCGGATCGACGCTATGGCAACCGGTCTCCGCGCCGTCGGAGGGACTGTCAGGGAAGGCGAGGACTGGTGGGAGGTCGAGGGCATGGGCCCTGCGGGCGTACCGGGCGGGGCTCGTGTCGAGGCGCGCCTGGATCACCGCGTTGCCATGTCGTTTCTCTCTCTTGGCCTCGGAGCGAAGGATGCCGTGACGGTGGACGATGCCATGCCGATCGCCACGTCGTTTCCGAAATTCACGACGCTCATGAAGGAACTGGGCGCCTCGTTCGAACTGATTCAAGCAGTGTAGGCCCCTATGCGCAGGGGTCTGTCAGCAGGCCAGTCTCTCCAACTGCAGTCTTCGTCACTCGTGGGAACGCTGCATTTGAGTTTCATGCAGCGACGAGGCCCATCTGCTCCAGCTTCAAGAGCACCTGCTGCGCGCAGTGGTCGACTTCGACACTTTCGGTTTCAAGCTTCAACTCTGGGTTTTCCGGCACGTCATAGGGATCCGAAATGCCGGTGAACTCCTTGATCTTGCCTTCCCTTGCGAGCTTGTACAGCCCCTTCCGGTCACGTCGCTCGCATTCCTCGATTGACGTGGCCACGTGCACCTCGACGAAGGCGCCGAAATTCTCGATCTCCTCCCGCACGGCCTGCCTCGCTGCGGCATAGGGAGCGATCGGGGCGCAGATGGCGATCCCCCCGTTCTTCGTGATCTCAGACGCGACGAATCCGATGCGGCGAATGTTAAGGTCCCGGTGCTCTTTCGAGAATCCCAGTTCGCTGGATAGGTTCTTGCGGACAATGTCTCCGTCAAGAAGAGTGACCGGGCGCCCTCCCATTTCCATGAGCTTGACCAGGAGCGCATTCGCGATTGTCGACTTCCCTGAACCGGAAAATCCGGTGAAGAAGACCGTGAAGCCCTGCTGGGAGCGGGGCGGGTAGCGGCGTCGGAGTTCTCGTGTGACCTCGGGAAAGGTGAACCAATCCGGCACTTCGAGACCTTCGCGCAGCCGGCGTCGGAGTTCGGAGCCGCTGATGTCCAGAACGGTCAACCCTTCCTCGATCTCGTCGGCCTGCATGTACTGGGCGCGTTCCTGCACGAAGACCATGTGCTTGAAGTCGACCATTTCAATGCCGACTTCGTCTTCGAACTTCCGAAGCAGGTTCTGTGCGTCGTAGGGACCATAGAACGGCTTGCCTTCCGAGTTCTTTCCCGGTCCGGCGTGATCTCGGCCCACGATCATGTGGGTGCAACCATGATTCCTGCGGATGAGTCCGTGCCAAACCGCTTCTCTCGGGCCGGCCATTCGCATGGCAAGGTTGAGCAGGCTCAGCGCCGCCGTGGAAGACGGGTACTTGTCGAGCACGGCTTCATAGCACCTTACACGCGTGAAGTGATCGACGTCGCCGGGCTTCGTCATGCCCACGGCTGGGTGAATCAGGAGATTGGCGGCCGTTTCCCGTGCCGCCCGAAACGTCAGTTCCTGATGCGCTCGGTGCAGCGGATTGCGAGTCTGGAACGCAACGATGCGGTGCCAGCCGAGTTTCCTAAAATGCGCGCGAAGCTCGTTTGGCGTGTCCCGGCGCACCCTGAAGTCGTAGTGTGCGGGCAATTGGAAGCCGGTCACCGGCCCGCCCAGATAGACCGGGCCTGCCGCGTGACGCAGATAGTTGGCCGCGGGGTGCGCGAGGTCATCGGTCCCCAGGACTTTCTTCGCTTCCCGCGACTTGTCCGGGCGCCATCGGTCGGTGACCTTCATGGTTGCGAGAATCACGCCTTCCTGATCGCGAAGGGCAATGTCGCTGCCGAGATCGACGCTCTTGGCAAATTTAGCCGAGACATCAAGCGTAACAGGGACAGGCCAGAGCGTTCCGTCGGCAAGCCGCATCCTGTCGACGACGCTGTCGTAGTCGTCTTCAACCAGAAATCCCTTCAACGGATGGAATCCGCCGTTCATCAGGAGTTCAATGTCGCAGATCTGGCGCGGCGTCAGATCCCAGCTAGGCAGCCCTGCAGCATCTTCCTTGAGTTCCTGCGCCTTGTTCCACGTAACAAGCAGTTCCGGAATGAGAAAGTGATTCGAAGTCGGCATGTCAGGCTCGGTGCGTTGTCTTGGAATGCGCCCTCCTAGACAGCGACATGCATGGAAGGCAAGCCGTTCTTTGCACTCGAACCATCCATGCCACGAACGGATCGCGGCCACGGGTCATCCGCTTTCGCCGAGGCGCCCAGCCAACCGGACTCGCCCTGATCCGCAGTCACTCGGCAGCTATTTCCGCATCGCGCTCTTGTTCGGCAAGGAAGCGTTCGGCTTCAAGGGCCGCCATGCAGCCCATGCCGGCCGAAGTGACTGCTTGGCGATACACGTGATCGGTGATGTCGCCGGCGGCAAACACGCCGGGGACCGACGTGGCCGTCGAGTCGGGTGCGGTCACGGCGTAGCCGCCGCTGTGCAGTTCGAGGCTGTCCTTGACCAGTTCGTTCGAAGGCGTGTGGCCGATGGCGATGAATACCCCCTTGCAGGGGATCCCGGTGATCTTCCCGGTCTTGACGTGCTTCACCCTCACGCCCTCGACGGACTTCGGTTCCTCCGTTCCGAAGACTTCATCCAAAACATGATCCCAGAGCACCTCGATCTTCTCGTGGTTGAATAGCCGGTGCTGAAGGATCTTTTCGGCACGCAGCTCGTCTCGGCGATGGACCAGGGTGACCTTGGACGCGAAGTTGGTCAGAAAGAGCGCTTCCTCGACAGCCGTATTGCCCCCTCCGACAACAACGACGTGCTCGCCGCGAAAGAAGAATCCGTCGCAGGTGGCGCAGGCCGAGACGCCATAGCCCTTGAATGCCTCCTCCGAGGCAAGGCCCAGCCATCTTGCCTGCGCCCCCGTTGCCATGATGACGGTGTCGGCCATGTAGATGGTGCCCGTATCGCCGATTGCACGGAATGGCCTGCGCGAGAGGTCGAGCGACTGAATGTGATCAGAGACGATTTCGGTGCCGACGGCACGTGCATGTTCCTCCATGTTCGCCATCAAGCCGGGGCCTAGGATGCTGCTTTCGCCGGGCCAGTTTTCGACGTCGGTCGTGATCATGAGCTGACCGCCTGGCTGCACGCCCTGTACCAGGAGCGGTTCGAGCATCGCGCGGCTCGCATAGACAGCGGCAGTGTAGCCCGCTGGTCCCGACCCGATGATCAGGACTTTCGTGTGTCGCGTGTTGCTCAAGGCAGGTGCCTCCCCGGAAGAATGTTGAACCGATATAGTCCGGGAAGCCGTTCATCGAAAGTGTCTTTGGCGCCGAGGAATTCGCTGAAAGCTCTCGGCGGACCAGCACGGCAGCGCGATGACTCCCACGCGACATGACGGGCAATCATGGCGGACAGGGTTGAGCGTCCCGAAGGGTGCCGCATCATTGAATGCGAGGACAAGGATAACGAAATTGCGCAAGTGCGACACATTATTGCGCGAAACCAGCCAGTCCGGTAAGATTCTGCAGACGAGGGAGCAGACGAACATGCCAGGCGAAAGGCTCGACGCAATCGACCGAAAGATACTTGCGGAATTGCAGGCCAATGGCCGCATGACCAATGTCGAGTTGGCTCGACGGGTGGGCATTTCCGCGCCGCCGTGCCTTCGCAGGGTTCGAGCCCTTGAGGACCAAGGGCTGATTCGGGGCTATCACGCCCTGGTTGATGCCCGCGCGCTCGGCTTCGAAGTGCAGGTCTTTGTCATGGTTGGACTGCACAGCCAGGCAGAAGCGGACCTGAGCGCATTTGAGACGCGTTGCCGGAACTGGCCCCTTGTCCGAGAGTGCAACATGCTCAATGGCGAAGTGGATTTCATCCTCAAATGCGTAGCTCCAGATCTCTCGACCTTTCAGCGATTCCTGACCGATGAACTGACGTCGGCGCCAAACGTGATCTCGATCAAGACTTCCCTCGTGATTCGGTCCGCCAAGGATGAACCTGCAGTGCCGTTTGACGTGCTCGAAGAGCGGCAAGTCGAGATCGCGTGACGCCGGGCGCGCTGGACTGTGGCGCTCTAGCCGTCCGTGGCTTCGGGAACCGGTGAGACTTTCGCGTTCAAAGGCAGATGACGGACATCAGGCGACCGTATTCCGGCTCGTTGCGATGCCGACTTCGCCGATAGGAAAAGAAGCGGTCCGAATCGGAATATGTGCAATGCCCCGTCCATTGCACCTCGCCTATGCCGGCGTTGCGCAGGCGTTGCAGGCTGTAGCCAACGAGATCGAACTGGTAGCGGTCGCCGCGTCCGTTCGCGAAGAACCGCGTGTTTCCGGGATCGTCGTCGACGAAGCGCTCAAGGAATTCCGGCCCTACTTCATACGCGCGCTGGCTGATTGACGGGCCGATCACGGCGGAAATTTCCGCCGGGCGCGCTCCGAGTCCTTCCATTGCATTGACAGTGGCTTCCAGGATTCCGTCCAGTGCACCGCGCCATCCGGCATGTGCGGCGCCGATCACGTGCGCGGCCTTGTCGGCAAAGAGCACTGGCTGGCAGTCAGCGGTCAGGATGGCGAGGCCGAGGCCAGGCGTCGCCGTGGCCATTGCATCGGCTTTCGGCCGCACATGGAACGGTGTGTCCGTTGCAAGTGCCTTGGCCGAATGCACCTGGTGAACCGTGGCCAGGCGTTTCGGCGAGAGTCCGAGAGCGTCGGCCACCCGTTTCCGGTTGGCCGCCACGGTCTCCTTCCGGTCCGTCGAGCCAAAGCCGCAATTCAGGCTTGCAAAGAGGCCGGAGGATGCACCGCCTCTCCGCGTGAAGAAGCCATGGCGCATCCGTGCCATGGCATCGGCCGTGATGACCTCGAGCGTCATGCCGTGAACCCGGGCGGCAAGGGTGCGCCTTCCTGGTAGAGCGCCATTGCCTGAAAGAGTGTTCCCATTTCGTCTTCATGCGTCAAGCGTCGAAGGGCGGCGACATGATTTTCGAGTGCGAATCCCTTCAGCCCGGCTGCCAGTCTCTCCGTGCGCTGGACTATTCCGAGACGTTCGAGGAATTCGCCCTGGGGAATCGCCCGCGTGTGAGCTGCCGGGCGGGCAGCATGTGCAATTGCCTCGAAGTCCACATGGGCGGTCAGGTCAGACGCGCCGGGTGCGGTCAGCGGAGGCACGCTCTTGTGATCGCGGACGGCCTGCAGCGTGTCGCCTAGCGACCGTTGGCCGCCGTAGTCAATCACCAGTGCAAGACCGCCAAGTTCGGCAATGCGCGCCCCGACGTCGCCTGCGATGACATCTGCGGCTGGCCGGATTTCGACGATGTCGCCGTCGCGTGCATCGCTCAGCCTTCCGGCAAGTGATTTAGGCCTGACCGGGTCCGAGAGGCCCATGGTCAGGACGCCTTCGCTGTCAATGCCAACCATGCGTTCCCGCCACGCGGTGCCATCCCGCTGGAACTGGCGGACGGGAAGTGCGTCGAAGAACTCGTTTGCGACGAGAAACAGGGGAACGCGGGGAAGGCTTACGATAGACTCGTGATGTTGCAGCGGGTGGTCAATCGTCTTCCGTTGCACGCCGCGCAGAACTGGTGAAGCTTCCACGAGGTGAACGGACAGGGCTTCGTGGAATTCGGGTACTGTCCGACCGGCCCGAAGCATGTCCGCCATGAGCGTGCCTCTTCCGGGGCCAAGCTCGGCGAGACATACCGGTCGCGGCGCCTCGCGGTCGAGCCAAGCCTGCGCAATTGCCAGCCCCAAGAGTTCGCCGAACATCTGGCTGATTTCTGGCGCGGTGGTGAAGTCGCCTGGCGCGCCGAGGGGATCGCGCGTGGAATAGTATCCGAATTCGGGATGCAGCAGACAGTCCGACATGTAGTCCGCCATGGTCATTGGGCCGGTGTCGCGGATTCTCCGGATGAGGCGCCTTTCGAGTTCAGTCATCCGAAAACGTGTCCCTTGCAGTCAGGCAGGGCGTTTCTCGCAGGAGCGGCCTTCGCCGTCTGGCGCGTTTGGCGCATATGGATGGAGAGGCGAGGGACCGCGTTCACTGGCGGGATCGGAACGCAAGGAAGAGCACGAGCAGCCCGAGGGCGATCATTGGCAGGGACAGGAGCTGGCCCATGGTGACTCCCACCGGTCCGGCACTGACGACATGTCCCGCGGGATTGTCGGCCGACACGAACTGGGAGTCGGCTTGCCTGAAGAACTCCACCGCAAAGCGGGACGCGCCGTAACCCGCAATGAAGACGCCGACAATTGCACCGGGCCGCTTGAGCCAGCCTCGCGCAAGGACGAGCCAAAGAAGAATCGCTCCGAGAAGCAGGCCTTCGAGCCCCGCTTCATAGATTTGCGAAGGGTGCCTTGCGCAGGCGCCTTCGATGCCGGGACAGTTCTGCGCGGCGGATCCCGGAAAGATCACGCCCCACGGCACGTCCGTTGGCTTTCCCCAGAGTTCGGCGTTGATGAAGTTCGCGATGCGACCAAGGAAAAGCCCCGGCGGTGCCGCGAGCGCCAGTCCGTCCGCGAGCCCCGTCAGGGGCAGATTGTGCCTGTGCCCGAAGACGGCAGCGGCGACGGCAACGCCCAGCAGACCGCCATGGAACGACATGCCGCCTTCCCAAACGCGCAGGATGGACAGGGGATCTTGCAGAAACTGTCCTCCGCCGTAGAACAGGACATATCCGAGGCGGCCTCCCAGAACGACGCCGAGGATCAGCCAGACCATGAGGTCATCAAGCCGCTTGCGGTCAAGGGCCGGGGAATCGTCTTTCCAGAGTTGGGGCCGTCCGATGATTCGACGGAGAATCCAGTAGCCGATCAGGATTCCCGCGATGTAGGCGAGAGCATACCAGCGAATCGGCAGGTCGATCGGACCCAGGGAAATCTCTACCAGGACTGGTGAAATGTCGGGAAACGGAATTCCATGCTGCATGAGTCGCGTTCGTGGCATTGCTGCGCCGAGGCGTCAACCTTGTGAAGCGCGCGCTTGCGACTTACAGATGCCGGAACGTATTCAAGCTTGACGAGGTGCTGGAATGCAGACTCGAAATCCGAGATTGGACGATCTCGCACAGCTCATGATGAATTCGATGGGAGTCGCCCGGGGTGCCCGGGACGAGTTCGAGACGGTCATGAAGGGAGCGCTCGACCGATGGCTGGCGGGTCGTGATCTCGTGACCCGCGAGGAATTTGACGCCGTGCGGGCAATGGCCGAAAAAGCCCGCGCCGAGAACGAGGCGCTCAAGGCGCGGGTCGAGGCGCTGGAGACCCGCAAGCGAAAGAAGTCCTGACCTCGACTTGGTGCGGCGGGCTCGTCGGCGCGGGCAGCGGTCGCGGAATCCGAATGTCGTGCAAACGGCATGGCGGGCACCCGTTGTAAGATCTCGCCCGGCGTCCGGGCCGACAGGCTGAAGAGCCGTTGCAGCGCCGTCTTCCCTTTGGCTTTCGCAGGATACGGGCGCAGATCCCGGACGTCATTTTGCGAAACCGGCCGGTCGATTCACTTTTTTCCGATCCGGACAAGTTTTCGCTTTACAGGTCTCCCCTTTCGGAACACCATATCTCGCAAGGTGGATGACACGGCCCACCGAGTCTTGAATTGACGGCAAGTCGTGGTGGAATCAACCGCCAGGCACGCAAGATGGGGCAAGAGCGCATGTCGCTGACCGAGCAATACACCACCGAAGACCTCCACCCGATCGACATCGTCGAGCACGTGGCCGAGCGTCACGAGTGGGAGTTCGACCGGTTTGCAGAAGACCAGATCGCCATGGCGATCGAAGGGCAATGGCGGACGTATTCGATCACCCTTGCCTGGTCTCCGCAGGACGAGACCCTGCGCTTGATTTGCACCTTCGAGATCGATCCGCCAACGGACAGGATGGGTGCGCTCTACGAAGTGCTGAACCGGACCAATGACATGTGCTGGTCAGGAGCGTTCGCGTACTGGCAGTCCCAGAAGCTGATGGCATGGCGATACGGCCTCGTGCTGGCCGGAGCGCAATCCGCGAGTGCCGAGCAGGTTGACACGATGATTCGGACCGCCGTGCTGGCGGCCGAACGGTTCTACCCGGCGTTTCAGCTTGCCACATGGGGCAAGGAATCGCCGGAACGCGCAATGGATGTTGCCATGGCCGAGGCCTATGGCCGCGCCTGAATAGGAATTGCTGCGTCCGTACACTTGTTTCCTCCCTTGTTGGTCACGGACGCACAGGGAGCCGGGCCGCTGAACGGGCGACCCGGTTTTCCTTTGGAGCCGCGCGATAACGGATTTCAGCGCGTTGCCGGAATGGGATAGGAGGGGACGAGCATACGAGGGACGTTTGCCATGGAATTTGGAGATATCGTGCATCGGGGCCTTGTCCTCCTTGGCTGCGGCAAGATGGGCGGGGCATTGCTTCAAGGATGGATCGGACAAGGCATGGACACGAGCGTCGTCTGGGTGGTCGATCCGGTGCCGTCCGACGAACTGAAAGCGCTTGCTGGCGTGAACCTGAATGCCGACCTGCCTGCCTCGCCGGCTATCGTGGTGGTCGCAGTCAAGCCGCAGATGATGGACACGGCATTGGAATCGGTACGGCAATTCGGGGGACGCAAGAACACGCTCTTCCTGTCGATTGCCGCAGGGACGACGCTTGAACATTTCGAAGCGGCGCTCGGGTCATCGACCCCGGTCATTCGCGCGATGCCGAACACGCCTGCTGCAATCGGGCGGGGCATTACGGCACTCATCGGCAATGGCCAGGTCTCCGAGGCCGCCATGCATGCGGGCGAGGAACTCCTGTCCGCCGTTGGGTACACCGTGCGCCTGGATCGGGAAGCGGACATGGACGCGGTGACAGCAGTGTCCGGGTCGGGCCCGGCCTATGTCTTCCATCTCATCGAGACGCTTGCGGCGGCCGGACAGGCAGAGGGTCTTTCACCGGAACTGGCCCTTAAGCTCGCGCGTTCGACCGTAGCCGGTGCAGGTGCGCTGGCCGATGCGTCGCCGGAGGACCCTGGACAGCTTCGCGTCAACGTCACGTCGCCGGGTGGGACGACGGAGGCTGCGTTGAAGGTCCTGATGGACGATGCCGCGGGATTTCCCGCAATTGTCTCCCGAGCTGTCAGCGCGGCAGCCGGCAGAAGCCGGGAGTTGGGCAAATGACAATCAGTTTTGAGGAATTCATGAAGGTCGACATTCGCGTCGGCAAGATAACGCGCGCGGAACCGTTTCCGGAGGCGCGAAAGCCCGCGTTAAAGCTCTGGGTCGACTTCGGGCCGGATCTCGGCGTCAGGAAAAGCTCCGCGCAGATCACGCGGCACTATGACGTCGAGGCGCTTCCGGGGCGGAAGGTGCTCGCGGTCGTGAACTTCCCGCCGCGTCAGATCGGTCCGGTCATGTCGGAGATTCTTGTGCTGGGAGTGCCCGACGAGGATGGCGAGGTCGTGTTGTTGAAGCCTGACAAGGATGTCCCGCTTGGCGTTCGCATGTTTTGATGCCTGGACTGCAGGCGACGGCGCGGCATCCGACACGGTGCCGCGTCGGGCGGCGAAGTGCCGGGTTGAGACGGGCAAGCGAGAGCCGGCGTGGAACTCGAATGGAGGATCGGAACCAGCAACCTGTCACGCGAGGCGCTTTTGCCGCTTGTTCCGCTCGACCTTGTGTGGCGACCGGCATTGGTCTCGATGCCGCCACAATTTGATGTGCTCGGAGCGGGAACAGTTGAATCCGTTCGGGAAATCGCAGTAGAATTCAGCCGCTTTCACTTGGGCACTTTCCCGGCGCGTGGGGGAAACAAAAATGCAAGGTGGCCGGGAGATCATCGGCTCAAAGAGATTGGGGCAGAATGCATGGCAATCGGCGGAATGTTTTCTTCGGACATGGCAATCGACCTCGGCACGGCGAATACGCTGGTCTATGTCAAGGGCAAGGGGGTCATCCTGAACGAGCCGTCTGTGGTGGCCTATTACTTCAAGGATGGGCAGAAGAAGATCCTGGCTGTCGGGGAGGACGCCCGGTTGATGCTGGGCCGCACGCCGGGCAGCATCCAGGCAATCAGGCCGTTGCGCGATGGCGTCATTGCCGATTTCGATGTCGCGGAATCGATGATCAAGGAACTCATCAAGAAGGTGCACAAGCGCGGGTTTTTTCCGAAGCCGCGCGTGATCGTATGCGTGCCGCACGGGGCGACGCCGGTCGAAAAGCGCGCGATCCGGCAGTCCGTGGAAGCGGCGGGCGCCAGAAAGGCCGGGCTGATCGCCGAGCCAATCGCGGCTGCAATGGGTGCCGGCCTTCCGATAACGGATCCGACGGGCAACATGGTTGTCGACATCGGTGGCGGGACGACCGAGGTGGCGGTGCTGTCTCTCAGCGACATTGTCTACGCGATGTCGGTCAGGGTCGGTGGCGACCGCATGGACGAGAGCATCGTGAGCTACATTCGGCGCAAGCATAACGTCCAGATCGGCGAGGCCACTGCAGAAAGGATCAAGACCACGATCGGCTGTGCCCGAATGCCGGAGAACGGTCGCGGCCAGTCGATGGAAGTCCGGGGCGTCGACATGCTGAACGGCGTGCCGACGCAGTTCGAGATCAATCAGGGGCAAGTTGCCGAGGCAGTGCTCGAACCGGTGCAGCAGATTGTCGATGCAGTCATGTCGACGCTGGAGGTGACGCCGCCCGACCTGGCTGGGGACATCGTCGATCGGGGCGTCATGCTGACCGGGGGCGGGGCGCTTCTTGGCGGGCTTGACCTGGCAATTCGCGAACAGACCGGACTTGCAGTAAGCGTTGCGGACAACGCGCTCCACTGCGTCGCCATCGGGACCGGCACGGCGCTGGAATACGAAAAGCAACTACGCCATGTGATCGACTACGAAAGTTGAAGGGGAGGCACGTCATTCTGTAATCCCGCGTCGTGGAATCGCGGTGTCGATTCCTCCCGGATCGGGTGGCATGATCAAGTGCCACAGGCGTGGAACAGCGATGTTGCCAAAGTGGGATCGTGGCACGGCGAAACGACAAGAAAGTCGACTATTTTCGTCCGATCAGGCACATTGCCGTCGGCTGCCTGGTCATTGTCCTCTTTGCAACATTCGTTCTTTGGCGGAGCGATACGTCGCGGGCTGAGCGCGTGCGGGTTGCCGTCGTCGACTTCGTCCTGCCAAACCTTGAATGGGCCTTGGTGCCGGTCACGGAGGCGGTCAATCTGGCAACGCAGATTCGGTCCTATGCCTTTCTTCAGCGCCAAAACCGTGAATTGCGCGATGAACTTCGTCGCCTAAAGGCCTGGAGAGAGACCGCGCTGCAATTGGAGCAGGAAAACGCCCGATTGCTCAACTTGAACAAGGCCCGGCTGGACCCGGCACTGACGGTGGTCACGGGCAAGATCATCGCCGACAGCGGGTCGCCCTACCGACATTCCGTGCTGCTGAATGTCGGGCGCGTCCGCGACGGAATCACGGACGGATGGGCCGTCACCGACGGGCTCGGACTTGTCGGTCGAATCCTAGGCGTCGGGCAGCATTCAAGCCGTGTGCTGCTCTTGACGGACAATGCAAGCCGCGTTCCCGTCACCATCCGTCCGTCGGGGCAAAGTGCACTTCTTGTGGGCGACAACTCCCGGTTGCCGGTCCTTGAACTCATCGACGCCCCGAACGACGTGCGGCCGGGCGATCGTGTCGTCTCGTCCGGCGCAGGTCGCGTACTGCCTGCGGAGCTGCTGGTCGGAAGTGTCCTGCTGGATCGCGACGGTCGCCTCAGGCTGCGGCTTGCTGCCGACTACGACCGGATGAAATTCCTTCGGGTGCTTCGCAGCCCACCGGCCGAGAGACTGGATGCGCCGGCAGTTCTGGTTGGCCCGCTGCTGCCGGAGGTCGAGGCCGTGCAGGCGGAGGGAGAGAATGCCGATGGCTGATCTCGTTAGCCGCGCTTGGCTGTTTCGGGCGGGATTCCTCCTGTTGGCGGGCGCCGTGGGGTTCGTCCAGCTCCTGCCTTTGGACATTGGGCCCGATGACAGGGTACCGGGCCAGGAACTTGTTCTTGTCGTGGCCTTTGCCTGGCTTGTCAGGCGCCCCGAATTCGTGCCTCCGCTTCTCTTGGCAGCGGTATTCCTGATTGCCGACATCCTGTTCATGCGGCCGCCCGGGCTGTGGGCGGCGCTGGTCGTTCTTGCCGGCGAGTTTCTTCGCGGACGGCGCGTGCGGTTGATTGCTGCAACGTTCTTCATGGAGTGGTTGCTGGTTGCAGCAGTGCTTTTGGTGATGAAGGTCATGGAGACCGCGATGCTGGCTTTGTCCGGCATCGCCCATCCCGGCATTGACGTGACGCTCATGCACTTTGGGCTTGCAATCCTGATCTATCCGGTTGTCGTCCTTCTGACCGAGCGTGTTCTCGGCCTCAGAAAGCTGCATCCTGGGGATTGGGACCGGCCTGAGAGAGTAGGAAAATGAATCGCTCGTGGGCAGAATCTGACGAGAGTGCCGGAGTAATCTCGCGACGTGCGCTCGTGCTGGGCGGTGCCCAGCTTGCCCTCCTGTCCACTCTCGTGCTGAGGATGCGCCAGCTGCAGGTGGAAGAGGCGGCTGAATTCCAGCTTCTGGCCGAGGACAACCGGGTAAATGTACGCCTCATTCCCCCGCGCCGGGGCAAAGTCTTCGACCGGCACGGAATTCCTGTGGCGCAAAACGGTCAGAACTACCGAATTGTCATAGTACGAGAGGATGCCGGCAATGTGGAAGAGACCATCTCAAAGGTGCGGCGACTCGTGGAACTTGATGAGAGCAAGCTTCAGCGCGCATTGAAGGAGGTGTATCGCCGGAGCCCGTTTGTGCCGGTCACGCTCGCAGACCAGCTGGCTTGGGAGGATATTGCGGAAGTCGCCGTCAATGCACCAGCACTTCCAGGCATCACGCCGGAAGTCGGCTTATCGCGCGTGTATCCGTTGGGGCCGGACTTCGCGCACGTTGTCGGCTATGTCGGACCGGTCAGCGAAAGCGACTTGGCCCAGGCTGAAACGCGGGATCCCGTCCTGCAGATTCCAGAGTACCAGTTTGGCAAGATCGGAATCGAGGCAAAGCGCGAGACCGATCTTCGGGGACGCGCCGGTATTCGCAGGATCGAGGTTAGTGCGGCCGGCCGGGTCATGCGGGAGCTTGGTCGCGATGAATCCGTAGCGGGCAGCGACCTGCAATTGACCATTGATCACGGGCTTCAGAACTATGCGTTGGCGCGGCTTGCAGGCGAGAGCGGCAGCGCGGTCGTCATCGATGTCGAGACCGGCGATCTCCTGGCCATGGTCTCGTCACCGTCCTTTGATCCGAACCAGTTCGTGCGCGGGATCTCAGTGAAGGACTATGGCGCGCTCCGCGAAGACGCCCAAGTGCCTCTGTTCAACAGATCCGTTCAAGGGCAGTATCCGCCTGGATCCACTTTCAAGATGATGACTGCACTGGCGGCCTTGCGGGCTGGGGTGATTGGGCCGCGCGACACCGTGCATTGCCCGGGGCACCTGGAGTTTGGGGGGCGCAAGTTCCATTGCTGGAGAGCGGGCGGCCACGGTCGGGTAGATCTTGACAAGGCGATCGCCCAATCCTGTGACGTCTATTTCTACGAGGTTGCCCGTCGTGTCGGAATCGATCTCATCGCGGAGCTATGCGAGGAATTTGGGCTGGGGCAGCGTCCGGAAATTCCCGTATCGGCTGTACGGTCCGGACTCGTGCCGTCGATCAAGTGGAAGGCGCAGGTTCGGGGCGAGCGCTGGATCGAAGGCGAGACCTTGAATGCGGGAATAGGGCAAGGCGACGTTCTGGCCACGCCGTTGCAGCTCGCGGTCATGACCGCGCGCATTGCGAGCGGGCGGGCGGTCAAGCCGCGCTTGATCAAGTCGGTCGATGGAGTCGAAGCACCGGTCGAGCCAGCCGCCGGGATCGAATTGCCCGAAGGCCAGATGCAATTGGTTCGACGAGCCATGTACAACGTGGTCAATGGCGCAAGAGGAACGGCGCGGCGATCGCCGATCGTTGCCGAAGAATTCCTCATGGCGGGCAAGACAGGAACCAGCCAGGTGCGCGGCATCTCGGAAGCCGAGCGCGAACTGGGGGTCACGAAAAACGAAGAGCTGCCCCGGCATCTCCGGGATCATGGCCTCTTTGTCGCATTTGCGCCCTACAACAGGCCGAAATACGCCATTGCCGTGGTCGTCGAGCATGGCAGCAGCGGTGCGCTCGTGGCACCGCCTGCACGTGACATCCTGCTATATGCGCTGTTCGAAGGCATTCCGCCCCTGACGGCCTATCCCGAGGACCAGCGGGAAGCGATCAGGCAGCAGCACCAAGAGATGGTGCTGCGCCCGCGCCAGAAACCGGTCCGGGAGGCAAGCAGGGCATGAGCTACCTCGAGTACAGGGTACGGTTCATTCCGGCTGGCGCGCGCAAGATTCTCCATGTCAACTGGGCGCTTGTGATCCTGCTGACTGCAGTTGCCTCGGTGGGATTCCTGATGCTGACTTCGGTAGCGGGCGGGGATGTGTCCCGCTGGGCAGAACCTCATATGGTGCGGTTCGCGGCAGGTCTCGTCCTGATGCTGGTGATTGGGCTGGTGCCGATCTGGTTCTGGCGTTCGGTTTCCGGGCTGGCATACGTCTGCGCTCTCGGCCTCCTGATCATGGTGGAGTTCTTTGGAACGGTCGGCATGGGCGCGCAACGCTGGATCGATCTCGGGTTCATCCAGTTCCAACCGTCGGAAATGATGAAGATCGCGCTCGTGATGAGTCTCGCGGCCTATTACGACTGGCTGCCGCTATCCAGCGTGTCGCGGCCACAATGGGTCTTGGTGCCGCTGGTCCTGATTCTCATTCCAGCGGCGATCATATTCCGGCAGCCGGACCTGGGCACGACGGTGCTATTGGTTGCGGGCAGCGGCATCGTGATGTTTTGCGCCGGCGTGAGCTGGTGGTACTTCCTGGGCGTGATTGGAGCGGCGGCGGGCATGGTATTCACGGTCTTCCTGTCGCGCGGCACGGATTGGCAAATCCTGCAAGATTACCAGTATCGCCGCATCAGCATATTTCTTGATCCTTCGAGCGACCCGCTTGGGGCGGGCTATCACATAACGCAGTCCAAGATTGCGTTGGGTTCCGGCGGGTGGGCCGGAAAGGGCTTCATGCAAGGCACGCAGTCACGCCTGAATTTCCTGCCGGAGAAACATACCGACTTCATTTTCACGACGCTTGCCGAAGAGTTCGGCTTCGTCGGCGGGTTCTCCCTGCTCTTGCTCTATGGCCTGATCATTTTCGTGTGCGTCCTGTCGGCGCTTGGGAACAAGAATCGCTTTGGGGCGCTCCTGACGCTGGGCGTGTCGGCGACACTGTTCCTGCACGTCTTGGTGAACATCTCGATGGTGGTCGGACTTGCCCCGGTGGTGGGTGTCCCACTTCCGCTTGTTTCCTACGGCGGATCGGTACTGCTGGTCCTGATGGTCGCCTTCGGTCTCGTGCAGTCTGCGCATGTCTACAGGTGGCGCAATTGATAAGGGTCCTGATTTCCGGTCAGCCTGAGGACTGGGATGACTTTGGTGACCTTTTGCCGGCCGCGCTGATGGATGCAGGAATCGAGGCCGACGTCATTCACGAGCGTATGCCTCGATCGCCGGAGACCATCGACTACATCGTCTATGCGCCGTGGAGCGACATGAAGGACTTCTCGCCGTTCACAGGCGCCAAGGCGGTCCTGAATCTTTGGGCGGGCGTGGAAAGCGTGGTCACCAACGAGACCTTGACGGTGCCTCTCGCACGCATGGTGGATCCGGGGCTGACCGACGGAATGGTTGAATGGTGTGTTGCGCACACACTGCGGCATCATCTCGGCATCGACCGCGACATTTGCCGCCGCGACGCGGACTGGGACCCTTGCGTACCGCCGCTTGCGCGCGAACGACCGTTGACGATCCTGGGGCTTGGCGTGCTTGGCCGCGCCGTAGGCGGGGCGCTTTCGGATCTAGGCTTTCCCGTAACCGGCTGGAGCAGGAGCGGGAAGGACGTGCCGGGCATGACGTGCCTGTCGGGGGAAGGGAGGCTCGTCGAGGCACTTAGCACGGCAGAGTTGCTGATTCTCCTCCTGCCGCTCACGCCCGCGACCGAGGAAATCATGAACTCTAAACGGCTTGCGCTCCTGCCGAAGGGGGGCATCCTGATCAATCCGGGACGGGGTCCGCTGATCGACGATGACGCGCTGCTCGCGGCGCTTGACAGCGGCCACCTTGCGCATGCCACGCTTGACGTCTTTCGCGAAGAGCCCCTGCCGAGCGATCATCCCTTCTGGGCGCATCCGGGCGTCACCGTAACGCCGCATATTGCGTCCGCCACGCGGCCGGAAACTGCAGTCGGTGTCATCGTGGAGAACATTCGCCGTGGCGAGGCGGGAGAGGCGCTGCTGCATCTCGTCGATCGGTGCCGTGGATATTGACCTTTCGTTGCGGGCAGATCGTGCATGCGTGACCGCGCCTGGCATGGCCCGAGGCCGTTCGAGGCAATGCAATGTTTCCCGCAATGGTCGAGCCCTCACTGCCGTCCCAAGGAGTGATCATCAAGCGAGCGCTTCCTGCACGCGAGCCTTGAGTTCGGGAAGCAGGTCCGTCTCAAACCAGGGATTGGAGTTGAGCCAGCCCGTGTTCCGCCAGGAGGGGTGGGGCAGGGGAAACGCATCCGGAAGCCGGGACTTCCAGTCGCGGACCGTGTCTGTCACCTTGGCGTTCCGCGGGAGATCGAGATGCCAGGCATGTGCATGGCCGCCAACGAGCAGCGTCAAGCGAACGGCAGGCAACCTGTCGAGCACGCGAGCCCTCCATGTCTCCGCGCAGATGGCAGGTGGCGGCAGGTCGCTGCCGCTGGCGGTGTAGCCCGGAAAGCAGAATGCCATCGGCACAATGGCGACGCGCGAAGTGTCGTAGAAGGTCACGTCATCGACACCCATCCAGTTGCGGAGGCGATCGCCGGACCTGTCCTTGAAGGGAATGCCGATCTCGTGCACCTGCCGGCCGGGTGCCTGTCCGGCGACAAGAAGGCGGGCGGTGGATTCGAACCAGACAACTGGGCGCGGCCGATGCCCCGTGGCCGTCGCCGCGAAGCGCGCGGTGCAGAGGTTGCATGCGCCGAGACGTTTCTTGAGATCGGAAAGGCCGTAGTCCATGTGTCCACCGGTGAAGATCCTGTCATCCAGGTCGTCCAGTGTGAACAAGTTCATTGCCAACCGCAATTATTTCTATATTTCTAGAAATATGAAAATGAATGTACCCGAATCGACGCTGGACCTGGATCAGGCGGCCTCGAGCTTCGCGGCACTGGGCTCGGAGCAGCGCCTGTCCGTGCTCAGGGTTCTCGTGCGTGCCGGGCCTGAAGGGTTGTCCATTGGAGAACTGGGAGAGAGGTCAGGAGTGACGGGATCCACCCTGACCCATCACATGAAATTCCTCGCAGCGGCGGGCCTTGTGCGGCAGATGCGGGAGGGGCGCAGGATCATCTGCGTCGGTGCCGCCTATGAGCGCATGCAGGAACTCTCGAAATTTCTGTTGAACGAGTGCTGTGCAGACGCGGCTGACGGAGGGGCCGGACATCATGGCTGACCTGACCGCATCGCTGGTTGGAAGAGTGAGGATCGACCGGATTTGGCTTCTGGTCCTGGCGCTGCCGCTATTCGTTGCGTTCATCGATCCGTTGCAGGCGAAGGAAACAGTGAGATTCGCGATCGGCGCATTTTCCCAAACGGGCATATTCATCCTGTTCGCAGTTCTGGCAGTAGGATTTTTGAAGGCGACTGGTGCGGAAGCCTTGCTTGTGAGAGCATTCGAAGGGCGCGAGGTGCGGATGATCGTGCTGGCGGCGCTTCTGGGAGGACTGTCACCCTTCTGTTCCTGCGAAGTGATCCCCTTCATCGCAGCCCTTCTGGCGATCGGCGCACCGCTGTCCGCCGTGATGGCGTTCTGGCTTTCCTCTCCCTTGATGGACCCGGCGATGTTCCTGATTACGGCCGGAACGCTCGGCATGCCCTTTGCTGTCGCGAAGACCGTCAGCGCTGTAGGCATGGGCCTTCTAGGCGGGATGATCGTCCGCGTCTTCTTCCAGTCTCCGGTCTTTGCCGACCCCTTGAGGCCGCAGCCCGAGGCAAAGGGATGCGGATGCGCTCCGTCGCCGTTCAAGGGCACGCCCGAATGGCGCTTCTGGCGCGAACGACAGCGCCGAGAGACCTTCCGCGGCGCCATCGTTGAAAACGCGCTCTTTCTCGGCAAGTGGCTGATGCTTGCCTACATGGTCGAAGCGCTGATGCTTGCATATGTGCCAGCGGAAATGATTGCGGGCGTTTTGGGCGGCGAGGGCGTGGTTCCGGTCCTTCTGGGAGCCATCGTAGGCGCGCCTGCCTACCTGAACGGCTACGCTGCCGTGCCGCTGGTGGATGCACTTCTGGCACAGGGAATGGCACCAGGAGCGGCCATGTCTTTTGTATTGGCCGGAGGCGTGAGCTCCATTCCTGCCGCCATTGCCGTCTGGGCGCTTGTCAAGCCAAGGGTTTTTGCCGGCTATCTCGGAATTGCGCTTCTGGGCGCGCTGATCGCGGGACTTGCCTGGGGCATGATCGCCTGAACGCCGGCATTGGCTGATCGGCTTGCCCCGTCTGACCGCCCGCCAGGCTTCAGGCAGTTCGGGCATGCATGACCTGTAGGCAGCCGTCATTGCGAGGTGCGATGGAATTGCGGGCCCTCGGCTTGCCCAGCACGGGATGGCAGTTTATTTCGGCCTGAATGCTTGAAGGAGCGTCGGGATGTATCGAGTCTGGAACTTCGTCACCAACTATTCGCTGCTGCTGATCATCGGGGCGTTGATCGCGCTCGTCTGGGCGAATGCTAATCCCGGAACCTACAAGCTGCTGGTCGAGTATCCGCTCTGGTTCAATGACTGGGTGGGCGTGGATGCAGCCTATTGGCTGAAGGCATACGGCAAGTACTTCGGATACTACGACGTCAGTGACTTTCCGAATCCTGATGCTGCAAGGGTCCTGAGCTTCCACTTCCTCGTGAACGACGTGCTGATGGCCTTTTTCTTCGCGATTGCGGCGAAGGAGGTCTGGGAGGCGATCATACTGGAGAACGGCTCGCTTCGGGGCAGAAAGGCGGCAACGCCGCTCGTCGCGACCGCGGGAGGGATGATCGGTCCAATCGTCGTGTATCTTGGGCTCGCGGCATATCTTGGCTCGGACACGTACGACGCGGTGGCGAATGGCTGGGCGATACCGACGGCCACGGACATCGCCTTCAGCTATCTTGTGGGTCGGCTCGTGTTCGGGGCCGGGCATCCGGCAGTCCGCTTCTTGCTGCTTCTTGCAATTGCCGATGATGCTTGCGGCTTGATCATCCTCGCCGTCTTCTACCCTTCCGGCGAGTTGGCGCCAGAGTGGTTCCTGTTGTCGGTCTTTGCGGCATTCGCCGTCTACGTGCTCTTCAACTGGCTGCCTCGCTGGCTGGATCGGGAGGACCCGCTGCGTCGCAAATCGACCTGGGTGCGCAAGAAACTGTCGTTTTGGCCCTATCTCGTGGCAGGAGCCATGAGTTGGTACGGGTTCCAGGAAAGCGGTCTGCATCCCGCGCTAGGCCTGCTCCCCATCGTGCCGACACTTCCACATGCCGACCGCGCATTCGGCATTTTTGCCGAGGCGGAGCAGTACCTGACGGATCTGCTGAACCACTGCGAGCACTTGCTGAAGCATCCCGTCGAGGTCATTCTGTTCTTCTTTGGCCTGCTGAACGCGGGTGTCGAGTTCTCTGCCAT
>JAJEFO010000090.1 GCA_022820365.1 Silicimonas sp. | reverse complement strand
ATCAGCAAATCGGCCAGTTGTTTTAGCCACCACACCCGGAAATCCCTCCGAAGTGCCAACTTCGTCCCGACGGCGAAACCCCGGATACGGGCACCACGCCTTGAAGGACAATTCCTGCCTAGCGCATTTTGGCACAGAGATTCCAGACCTTAGTTTCTGTCCGTCGATTTCGGCGAGTATGTGGCAAGAAAGCTGCATGCCGTTTGGTGACTCAAAGCGGAATGTTGTCGTGCTTTTTCCACGGGTTGTGGAGACTTTTTGCCCTCAAGGAGGCAAAGGCGCGGCAGACGCGACGTCGTGTCGAGTGCGGCATGATGACCTCATCAACGAAACCTCGCTCGGCCGCCCGGAACGGATTTGCGAAGTTTCGCTCGTATTCCTCCGTGCGGGCCGCAATCTTGTCGGCGTCTTTCAACTCGGAACGATAGAGGATCTCGGCCGCCCCCTTCGCACCCATGACAGCGACCTGTGCGGTCGGCCAGGCGTAGTTGAAGTCTCCGCGCAGGTGCTTTGACGCCATGACGACATAAGCGCCGCCATAGGCCTTTCGGGTGATGACTGTGACCTTGGGCACGGTGGCCTCGCCATAGGCGAACAGGAGCTTGGCCCCGTGCTTGATCACGCCACCGTATTCCTGGGCCGTTCCCGGCAGAAAGCCCGGCACGTCCACGAAGGTGAGAATCGGGATCTCAAAGGCATCGCAGAACCGAACGAACCTGGCGGCCTTGCGCGAACTGTCGATGTCCAGAACGCCCGCCAGCACCAGCGGCTGGTTTGCAACGACGCCCACGGTCCGTCCCTCAAGCCGGATGAAACCGGTGATGATGTTCGCCGCGAAGTCCGCCTGTATCTCGAAGAAGTCGCCTTCGTCGGCCACCTTGAGAATCAGTTCCTTCATGTCGTACGGCTGGTTCGGATTCTCCGGGACTAGCGTATCGAGGCTCTCCGCCGCCCGCGCCGGATCATCGAAGAACGGCCGGGATGGAACCCTGTCGCGGTTGTTCAAGGGAAGAAAGTCGAAGAAACGCCGGATTTCAGCCAGCGCCTCGACATCGTCGCGAAATGCGCCATCGGCCACCGAACTCTTCTTCGTGTGCGTCGAGGCTCCGCCGAGGTCTTCCGCCGTCACCACCTCGTTCGTGACCGTTTTCACGACGTCCGGGCCGGTAACGAACATGTAGGAACTGTCTTCCACCATGAAGATGAAATCGGTCATCGCCGGAGAGTAGACCGCGCCACCCGCACAAGGTCCCATGATGACGCTGATCTGGGGCACGACACCGCTCGCCAAAACGTTGCGCTGGAACACTTCGGCATAGCCTGCAAGCGAGGCTACGCCTTCCTGGATCCGCGCTCCCCCGGAGTCATTCAGGCCAATGATCGGCGCTCCGTTCTGAAGCGCCATGTCCATGATCTTGCAGATCTTCTGGGCGTGGGTTTCGGAAAGCGACCCGCCAAAGACCGTGAAGTCCTGGCTGAAAACGTAGACCATGCGGCCGTTGATGGTGCCCCAACCCGTAATGACGCCGTCGCCTGCAGGCCTTGTGCGATCCATCCCGAAGTCAGTCGTTCGATGCGTGACGAACATGTCGAACTCTTCGAACGAGCCTTCATCCAGCAACAGTTCGACCCGTTCGCGCGCCGTCAGCTTCCCCTTGGCATGATGGGCCGCGACCCGTTCCTTGCCTCCGCCGGAAGCCGCGTCGGCCCGGCGCTTCGTGAGTTCCTCAAGAATATCTGGCATGCATGCCTCCTGCAGACGGTGCTTCTCCTGAGTAGCGCGCAGGGACATGTGCTGGAAGCAAAACCTTGAATAGCTGCAATCTCTGCAAACCAGTCGACACACGGATTGCAAATCTGCAAAGTTCGCACAGCGATGGACAGGCGTGATCCCCTCGTCTAAACGACGCCCCATGAGACATGACGCAGACGTTCGGTTCCCCGACCGAACGACGCCTCCTCACATTCTGACGCTTGTTCTGATGTCCGGCCTGAGCGCGCTGAGCATGAGCATCATCCTGCCGTCGATGCCGCAAATGACGCGGGACCTCGGAACGCGCTACGAGGTAATTCAGTTCATGGTGTCCGGTTTCCTTGCCGCAACCGCAGTGATGCAACTGGTGATCGGTCCGATCAGCGACCGCTACGGTCGCAGGATCGTTACGCTTGTCGGGTTCGCCATTTTCGCAGCTGCATCAATCGGTTGCGCAATGGCACAATCGGTCGAAATGCTGCTCGCCTTCCGCCTGCTGCAATGCACCTCCGCGGTCGGAATGGTGCTGTCACGCGCAATCGTCCGGGACCTGTATGCACAAGATCAGGCCGCGTCGATGATCGGATATGTCACGATGGGAATGGCTCTGGCACCAATGGTCGCGCCATCGATCGGCGGCATGCTGGACCAGGCATTCGGATGGCGCTCGGTGTTCATGTTCACGACGGCCTCCACCATTGCGGTGCTCGTGCTCTGCCTGTTCGACCTCGGCGAAACCAATAGCGGCGGGGGTGTCAGCTTCCTGAAGCAGGCCCGTGACTATCCCGAACTCCTTTCGTCGCGTCGATTCTGGGGCTACGCTTTCGCGTCCGCGTTTGCGAGCGGTTCCTTCTTTGCCTTCCTCGGCGGAGCGCCGTATGTCGCATCGACGCTTTACGGGCTTTCTCCTTTCTGGGCAGGCATGTGCCTCGGCGCTCCGGCGATCGGTTATGCGTTCGGCAACTATCTCTCGGGCCGCCTGTCGGTTCGCCTCGGAGTCAACCGGATGATCCGGAACGGAGCGATCGTCACCGCATCCGGGCTCGGGATCGCGATCACGCTGACAGTTCTCGGCCTGGATTCGCCCTTCGTCTTCTTCGGCTTTTGTCCCCTGATCGGAGTCGGCAACGGCATGGTCATTCCGAATGCAAGCGCCGGAATGCTGTCGGTGCGCCCCCATCTGGCGGGCAGCGCTTCTGGCATTGGCGGGGCATTCATGATCGGAGGGGGCGCCGCACTGTCAGTGTTTGCAGGAATCCTAGTCCAGGACAGCACCAGCAGCGCGCCATTGCTGGCAATGATGTTGACATCCGTGCTCCTCGGCGTCGCATCGATCCAATACGTGGCTTGGCGAGAACGGCAACTCGACTCCGCTGCATCTTGAAAAATTTGCGAGTTTGCGAAACCATGTTTGCAGTTATTCAAACAGGACCGCCGACATGTCACCCTCCAAACCCTACGCGGGTGCAAAGCTTCGCGAAACGCGCACCAGGCAGGGATTGACCCAGAAGGCCTTCGCCCAGCGGCTTGGCATCTCGCTTCCATACCTGAACCAGATGGAGAACAACCATCGGCCCGTTTCCTCGTCCGTCATTCTGTCGCTGGTGAAGGAATTCGACTTCGACGTTCGGGAACTGGCCTTGGGCGAAGGCGAACGAATGGTCGCCGACCTTCGCGAGGCACTTGCTGATCCGGTGTTCGGGGACGCGACGCCGCCCCAGGCCGACTTGCGGTTGGTTGCATCGAATGCCCCGCTCGTCGCGCGGGCCTTTCTCATGCTCCACCGGGCCCACGCGCAGGCGAACGAGCGCCTTGCTTCGCTTGATGCGGCGCTCGGCCAGGACGGCATTCGCCACGGAGCGTCCCCTTGGGACGAGGTCAGGGATTTCTTCCACTATTGCGACAACTACGTCGATGCGATCGACCGGGCGGCGGAGCGCTTCACCGGGACCGGAACCGCGGACCAGGCCGTCGAGAAGGCGTGCAAGAAGCTCGGCATCCAGATCCGGGAAGCAAGAGATGAAGGGGAAATCCGGCGCTTTGACCCGAAAGCGCGAACGCTCTGGCTTTCGCCGTTGCCGTCTGAATCGACGCGTAGGTTCCAGGCATTGCACCAGATCGCGCTTGAGGTACATGGCGGTCTTATGGAGGCAACGCTGGACCTGGCCTGTTTCCAGACCGAGACGGCACGCCAAATCGCAAAGATCGGGCTGGCAAACTACTTTGCCGGAGCTGCCCTCATGCCTTACCGGACCTTCCTGGCCGCTGCCCGCGATACGCGCTGCGATCTTGATCGTCTCGCGCAGCGCTTCGGGGCGTCACTGGAACAGGTGGCTCATCGGCTGTCGACCCTGCAGCGACCAGGAGCCAAGGGCGTGCCGTTCTTCTTTGTCCGGGTTGATCAGGCTGGCACGATCACGAAGCGCCATTCCGCAACTCCGCTTCAGTTTGCGCGTTATGGCGGCGCCTGCCCGCTGTGGAACGTGCACCGTGCCTTCGAGACCCCTGGACAATTCCTCCGGCAACTCGCCGAAACGCCGGACGGGGTCCGGTATCTTTGCCTCGCCCGGGAAATTTCCGCACCTGGGGCATCGTTCCGTGCTCCAGTCCGCCGCTTCGCCATCGCGCTTGGCTGCGAAATCAGTCACGCGAGCGAAATCGTCTATTCGGACGGTCTCGATCTTTCTGATGTCGAGAATTTCGAGCCGATCGGCATTTCCTGCCGGATTTGCGAACGCCGGAATTGCCACCAGCGCGCTGTTCCGCCATTGGAGAGCGAAATCAAGATCGACCACAATCGGCGGCAGACTCTGCCCTACGAAGTGGCAGGATAGGGAAGCGCTGCCAGCCTGTGCCGCAGCCTTGCAGTCACGCCTGCAAGTGCAGGAAATGTCCCAGCACCTAAAATCCCCGCGGCCAGCGCAAGCCCGAGCGTGCGAGACTACATCTCTTCGATCGTCCGGCGAATGAGAGCAAGGCATGACGGATCGGAAAACCGGTGGTCGGCGCCCTTGACCAGCGCCAGGCGCATGTCGGGACCGTCTGAATGTTCCAGAAGTCGAAGCGCGGTCGAAGTCGAGACCGCCTCGTCCTCGGTGCCTTGCAAGAACCGAACCGGAAACGGCAATGGAAGCGGGTCACGCAACACCAGGTTGCGGCGCCCGTCCTCGATCAGGCGCTTCGTGATAATGTAGGGCTCGTCCGAGTAGTCGGACGGCAGTGCAATGCGCCCCTCCGCTTCCAAGATCGACTTCTGGTCCTCATCGAACTCGTTCCAATACCCGTCTTCGGTGAAATCCGGTGCCGCAGCAATCGTGACGAGACCGGCAATCCTCTCCGGCATCCAGCGTGCCAAGAGGAGCGAAATCCAGCCACCCATGGACGAACCGACGAGGACTTGCGGCCCTACTGTGAGGCCGTTGACGATAGCCCCAGCATCGCTGGCCCAGTCACCAATCGTGCCGTCAAGAAAGTCACCCGATGACTCCCCGTGACCCGAATAGTCGAACCTAAGGAAAGCCCGGCCAGATTCTCGTGCCCAGTGTTCAAGGTCGAGCGCCTTTGTGCCCTCCTTGTCCGAGCGGAACCCGCCCAGAAACACGACACCGGGGCCTGTGCCTTCGATCTGGCTGTATGCAAGCCGTCGACCGTCGTGCATGAAGTAGAGAGTCATTGATGCACACCCCTTTTTTGCCGGATCGAATGGCAGCCTGCCCGTTTCCGCGACAACGTGAATCGCGGCATGCGCATTATTCTGGACAGACGCGGAGCGAGCAACGCGAAATGCCCTCCGCACCATATGTCGACAACTCCGAGCCGCGACGCCGCGCGCAGACGGCTCTTGCGCTAGTACCCCATCCTGCCATGCCCGCTCCTCCAGCGCCGCCTTGGCATGTTCGGGCGGCTCGTGCGATTCTCCGCAGGAGCGCTGACGTCTAGGGACACGAAACTCCGTGAACCGTGAATTCCGCGAACGACTGATCGCGTGCTCCAGGCTCCACGCATGCGCCAAATTCAGCGCCGCTGGCACGCACCCTTGAAGTCGCACTGCATGTCTGGCTGCCATCGGTCGAGTCATGTAGGTGCAGCAGTGCAATGGCCTTGGCGAAGATCACGAGATCGCCTGACATTCTGGTTGTCGGCGGCGGCAATGCAGCGCTTTGCGCCGCAATCACTGCCCGTGAGGCGGGAACGTCGGTGCTGCTGCTTGAACGTGCGCCGAAGCCGTATCGGGGCGGAAACTCCCGGCACACCCGAAACTTCCGTTGCATGCATGCCGGCCCGCTAGGACAGCTCACCGATGCCTATGGCGAGGACGAGTACTTCAGTGACTTGATGCAGGTCACGGGCGGCAAGACGGATGAGGCGCTTGCTCGAATGGTCATTCGACGCTCCGAGGATTGCTATCCCTGGATGGAAGCTCACGGCGTGAGATTCCAGCCTTCACTCTCGGGCACGCTTTCGCTCGGCCGTACCAATGCCTTCTTCCTGGGCGGCGGCAAGGCACTGGTCAACGCGTACTACCGCACGGCTGAGCGGCTCGGTGTCGAAATCGCCTATGATTCTGAAGTGAAGCATCTGGCGCTGACCGACAGGGTCTCAGAAGTGCATGCGACAATTGCAGGACAGGACGTCTTGTTCGAACCCGGCGCGGTGGTCGTCGCCTCAGGCGGGTTCGAGGCGGACATAGACTGGCTTGTGCGGGCCTGGGGCGAATCCGCGAGGAACTTCCTGATTCGAGGAACACCCTACAACCGGGGTGAAGTGCTGCGCGACCTGTTGGACCAGGGCATCGTAAGCGTCGGCGATCCTACCCAATGTCATGCCGTGGCCATCGACGGCCGCGCGCCAAAATTCGATGGCGGTATCGTGACACGGCTGGATTGCGTGCCGTTCTCGATCGTCGTGAACAAGGAAGGGAAGCGGTTCTACGACGAGGGCGAGGACGTGTGGCCCAAGCGCTATGCAATCTGGGGCCGCCTGGTGGCAGCACAGCCCGACCAGGTGGGATATGCGATCATCGATGCAAATTCGCGGGAACTCTTCATGCCGTCGGTGTTTCCGCCAGTCGAGGCCGGCACGATTGACGAGCTGGCGCGACAATTGCGCTTGCCGGCAGCAGCCCTCCGTCAAACGGTAGATCAATTCAATGCAGCATGCGTGGACGGACCGTTTCACCCAACCGAACTTGACGGGCTCGCAACCGCCGGACTTGATCCGCCGAAGACGAACTGGGCTCGACCGATCACCGAACCCCCGTTTTCGGGCTACGAGCTGCGGCCGGGCGTGACCTTCACTTATCTCGGCCTCAAGGTTGACATGGCGGCGCAAGTACAGGTTCCGGACGGACCGGTCAAAAACCTCTGGGCTGCTGGGGAGATCATGGCAGGTTCGATCCTGGGCCAAGGCTACCTGGCGGGTTTCGGGATGGCCATCGGCACGGTCTTCGGTCGCCTCGCAGGAGAAGGTGCAGCAGCCCATGTTCGATGAATTCCTTTCGGAAGCCCGGCGCCAAGCCGACATCTGCAATGCCTGCCGGTATTGCGAAGGCTACTGCTCGGTCTTTCCGGCAATGTTCAGCAAGCGAGAGTTCCAGGACGGAGACCTGACGCAATTTGCCAGTCTCTGCCACAACTGCCGGGGCTGCTACTATGCCTGCCAGTATACCGAGCCGCACGAATTCGCCTTGAACCTGCCTGGGGCGCTGGCCGAACTGCGACACGAAAGCTGGAAGGCCTTCGCCTGGCCGCGCGGGCTGGCAGTTCTTTTCGACCAGGCGGGCGTGGCAGTGGCTGCAGGTCTGGCACTGGCCTTCGCCGCACTCTTCTGGACGGCTTCAGCCTTGAGACCTGAAAGCGGCGAGGGGTTCTATGCGATCATGTCACATGGGCTGATGGTAGCAATTTTCGCCCCCGCCTTCGCTTTGCCCCTCTTCGCAGTCGCGATCTCGCTCCTGCGCTACTGGCGATTCGTTGATGGCGGCGCGCTGCGTCCAAGGGCGGTCTGGGACGCTTTCCGTGCCGCCGGTTCATTGCAGGATCTGTCTCCGGCCATGGCGATGGCTGCAATTTCGAGGACGAAGACCGATACTCCAATGCGCGAAGGCATCTGCACCAGGCGACCCTCTACGGGTTCCTGCTTTGCTTCGCGTCCACCGCCAGCGGAACGATGCTGCACTATGGCTTCGGGCTGGAAGCACCATACGGCCTCGTCAGCTTGCCCAAACTCTTCGGACTGCCGGGCGGCGTCCTCCTGTGCGCGGGCACGGCCGGTCTGGCCTGGCTCAAGACCAGGGCCGACCCGGAGCTCGGCTCACCGAGGACATGGGGCGGAGAAATGGCTTTCGTGCTGCTGCTCTTCACCGTCAGCGCCACAGGACTTGCACTGTATGCTGCCACTGGCAGCAGCGCTGTTGAATGGCTGCTTCCAATTCATCTCGGAATGGTACTCACGTTCTTCCTGCTAACTCCCTATTCAAAGATGGTTCACGGATTCTACAGGCTGGCGGCATTGATCAAGGACGCGAGCCGCAAGCCATGATGGCCGGCCTGCCAGACAGCATCGCCGGGAACGTCCGACGGACCGCAGTCCATGCACTTGGATGCCGAGAGAAGGTCTTGAAGCCGGGGCGCTGACACGTGCAGTCCTTGGCGGCGGCATGTCACTGCCGGAATTCCAGACGGGACGGCTTCATCGCCATGTCGAGTTTTTGAAATTCCCAATTGTGCAAATTCGTCGCAATCCATGAGAATTCGCGCAAACGACGTTGACATCATCAAAATCCCACGCCATCTGCGCTCTGAATAACCCGCAACCGGGCGTTCCGTGGGCGCCAAACCGACGAGGAGCACGAGGCCGATGGCCCAGATTTCCCTTACCTTTCCTGACGGCAATTCGCGAAGCTACGAGGCGGGCATAACCCCGTCCGAAGTGGCCGCGGACATTTCGGTCTCGCTTGGCAAGAAGGCCATCAGCGCCACCGTGAACGGGGCGCATTGGGATCTGGCATGGCCCATCGCCGCGGATGCGGCCATCAGCATCCACACCATGCAGGATGACGAGCCGGCGCTTGAACTCATCCGGCACGACTTCGCGCATGTCATGGCGCGTGCGGTTCAGGAAATCTGGCCCGACGTCAAGGTCACCATCGGACCGGTCATTGAGCATGGTTGGTACTATGACTTTGACCGGGAAGAGCACTTCACTCCGGAAGACCTGAGCACGATCGAGGCGCGGATGAAGGAAATCATCAACGCTCGCGATCTGGTTCGCACCGAGGTCTGGGATCGCCAGCGTGCACTTCAGCACTATCGTGACAATGCCGAACCCTACAAGGTGGAACTGGTCGACGCGATTCCAGGATCCGATCCCATTCGCATGTACTGGCACGGAGATTGGCAGGATCTCTGTCGTGGACCACACCTTCAGCATACCGGCCAGCTGCCCGCGGACGCCTTCCGGTTGACCAGCATTGCCGGTGCCTATTGGCGGGGAGACAGCAGTCGAGAGATGCTCCAGCGCATCTACGGGGTCGCATTCAAGAACCGTGACGGCCTTAAGCGGCACCTGAACATGCTCGAAGAAGCCGCGAAGCGCGACCATCGGAGGCTCGGACGCGAAATGCACCTCTTCCACATGCAGGAGGAGGCACCCGGCCAGGTCTTCTGGCACCCGAACGGCTGGACCATATATACGACCCTGCAGGACTATGTGCGCCGCCGTCAGCACGCGGGCGGATACGTGGAAGTGAACACCCCGCAAATCGTGGCTCGAAAGCTGTGGGAGGAAAGCGGCCACTGGGACAAATTCCAGGAACATATCTTCACGCTCGAAGTGGACGAGGAGCATGCCCGTGAGAAGGCGGTGAATGCGCTGAAGCCGATGAACTGCCCCTGCCACGTGCAGATATTCAACCAGGGCATCAAGTCCTACCGCGATCTCCCCCTGCGCATCGCGGAATTCGGATCCTGCAGCCGCTACGAACCGTCCGGGGCACTGCACGGGATCATGCGCGTTCGCGGTTTCACGCAGGATGACGGGCACATTTTCTGTCGCGAGGACCAGATCGAAAGCGAGACGGCACGCTATATCGACTTCCTGGCCAACATCTATGCCGATCTCGGGTTTCCCGAATTCAAGGTGAAGTTTGCCGACCGCCCGGAAATACGCGCAGGCACGGACGAAGTCTGGGACAAGGCGGAGGAAGCCTTGCTGCATGCAACGCGAGCCGCGGGAATCGAACCAGACCTGAACCCGGGCGAGGGCGCGTTCTACGGACCAAAGCTGGAATTTGTCCTGACCGACGCGATCGGGCGCGACTGGCAGTGCGGCACCCACCAGGTCGACTTCGTGCTGCCGGAACGGCTGAACGCCACGTATGTGGGCGAGGATGGAGACAGGCACCGCCCCGTGATTCTGCATCGTGCCGCACTCGGATCGTTTGAACGCTTCATTGGCATCCTGATCGAGAACAGCGAAGGCCGTCTCCCGTTCTGGCTGGCGCCGCGTCAGGTCGTCGTGGCCTCGATCACGTCGGACTCTAACGAACATGCCGCCAAGATTGTCGCGGACCTCGTGAATGCAGGCGTTCGCGCCGAGCCCGACATCCGGAACGAGAAGATCAGCTACAAGGTTCGGGAACATTCGGTGGGCAAGGTGCCAATGATCCTGGCGGTCGGTCAACGCGAAGTGAACGACGGGACCGTGAGCATCAGGAGGCTTGGCAGCAAGGCGACCGAGACCCGCGCACTCGCCGATACCGTCCGGGAGCTTGCGACCGAGGCTCTCCCGCCGGATCTCCGGCGAGACGATCGCGCGCGATCCGAATTCGACGCGGCATAGGCATCTCCGCGCCGGACAAGAACTGGCGATATTTCAGAAATTGACAACACTGTCAGCACACGCAGCCGTGAGTGGAAGTCTGATTCGATCCCGTTTTGAATGCGCGAGTCGATTCAACGACGAATTTCAACTGAATGAGGAAATCCCAATGTCCAAAACGACCATGACCTTGGCGGCCGCTGGCGCTGTTGCAACCGCATTGGCTGCATCACTGGCTGTGCCCGCGCAAGCCCAGACCAAAGAGAAGTGCTACGGCGTCTCGCTGGCCGGCGAAAACGACTGCGCAGCCGGACCCGGCACCACTTGCTCCGGCACCTCCACCGTCGACTACCAAGGCAATGCCTGGACGCTTGTCGACACGGGCACCTGCACCGAAATCGAGTTGCCGGCAATGGCCGACGGCACGCCGCGCATGGGCTCGCTAGAGGCGCTCGATCGCGACCTGCCCAGCTAAGGCCCTGACATCTGACGGCGTCTCCTGCAAAGTCGGAGACGCCTCAACTGCCGGACTCCATCAATGCTGGATGCCACCACCCACAGATTTGCCTGCCTGCCCGATGCGCCAGGGGTCGGCTACAAGCCGCAGCACTTCACCGAGATAGTGAACGATGCCGGACCGGTTGCCTGGCTGGAAATTCACGCCGAAAACTACATGGGTGACGGCGGTCGGCCCATCGCCCAGCTCAGGCATCTCTCCGAGCGCTTCGCGTTTTCCGTGCATGGCGTCGGCCTTTCCATCGGCGGCGAAGGTCCGCTGGATTCCGAGCACCTTGCGCGGCTCAGGCATCTTGTCGGATGGCTTGATCCGGCGAGCTTTTCCGAGCATCTAGCGTGGTCGACCCACGACTCCGCGTTTCTCAACGACCTGCTGCCCCTTCCCTACACGGAAGCAAGTCTCGCCCGCGTTGCCGAGCATGTTGACGAAGTCCAGGAAGTCGTCGGGCGACGCATGCTCTTGGAGAACCCCTCTTCATATCTCACGTTCGAGGAATCCACGCTGGCGGAGACCGAATTTCTCCGCGAAATCGCCAAGCGAACCGGCTGCGGGCTCCTGCTCGACGTGAATAACGTCTTTGTCAGTGCCACGAATCTTGGCACTGATCCGGTTTCGTATATCGACGCGTTCCCCTTGGAACTGGTCGGAGAGATCCACCTTGGCGGGCATGACGACGACGAAGACGACCATGGTGCGCCCCTGCTGATCGACAATCATGGCCGCGAGGTCGCGGACCCGGTCTGGTCATTGTTCGAGTACACGATCAGTCAGTCCGGTCCCAAGCCAAGCCTCATCGAGTGGGACAACGATGTCCCCGAATGGCCGGTCCTCAAGGCCGAGGCCAGTCGCGCAGCCAGCGTCCTTGAAACCGCGAACGCATGACGGTCGACCAGACCACGTTTCGGAAGGCGCTTCTGGATCCGGACGCCGCACGCCCAGACGGTCTGAACGACGGCCGAGGCCAGCCGGCCGGGCGCCGATTCGATGTCTATCGCAACAACGTGGCCGTCTCTCTGACTGAAGCACTGGAAGTGGGCTTTCCTGTCATCCGAAAACTGGTGGGGCAAGACAACTTCAAGCTGCTTGCCTCCGCGTATCTGCGCCTCCACCCCCCGCGTTCGCCGCTGATGATGCATTTCGGGGCCGACATGCCCTCGTTTCTGGCCGAATTCGAACCCGCAAGGCAAATTGGTTATCTGCCGGATGTCGCGCGGCTCGAACTTGCAATCCGGGAAAGCTATCACGCGGCCGACGCGGAACCGATCAGCCCTGCGGAACTCGAAGCGCTGTCGCCCGAGGCGTTGACTGGCGCCAGCGTACGACTCGCCCCTTCATTGCGGCTGGTGCGGTCGCCATGGCCGATCTTCTCCATATGGCGCTTCAACGTCGAGGAAGGCGCGCAAAGCCCAAAAATGGCCGCTGAGGACGTGTTTGTCAGCCGGCCGAACTTGGATCCGGTCCCCCGGCCGCTGCCCTCAGGCGGGGCGGAATTCATCACTGCGCTCTTGACGGGTGCGACATTCGGGGATGCAATGGACAAGGCATCAGAGGCATCCCGGAACTTTGACTTGCCTGTGGTGCTCACCCTCTTGGTCGAAATGAAGACCTTGATCGAAATTGGAGGATAGCTTTCATGTCCAACAATATCCTGCTGCTGCCGGATCGGCTGCTTGCGCTGATCGAACCGGCAGCCACGCCGGTTCTGACCACGCTTGCGCGCTTCATTTTTGCCGCCGTCCTGCTAGTCTACTACCTCAACTCCGCGCTGACAAAGATACCGGACGGCCTGATCAATCTGGTATCGCCTAGCTTCAATGCCTTTGCGCAGATTTTCCCAAAGGAAGCAGCGGCCGTGAGCTATGACATCGGCAGCGCAACGATCTTCCAGAAACTTGTTATTCTCGCCGGAACCTGGGCGGAATTCGTGCTTCCGTGCCTCCTGATCATCGGCTTGTTCACGCGTGCCGCCGCGCTCGGCATGATCGGATTCGTGACGATTCAGAGCCTCACCGACATTTTCGGCCATGGCGGAGAAGCCGGAGCATGGTTTGACCGCCTCTCGGACGCGGTGATTCTGGACCAGCGTGCCTTCTGGGTCTTCCTGCTTCTTTACCTGCTCTTCCGGGGCGGCGGGCCGATTGCAGTCGACCGATTGCTCGACGCGGCTTTCGATCGGAACAGGTAGGACGGAACAGGTCATTCAAGCTGGCGAAGAGGACCTATGGGCCCATTCACCTAGATGCCGTAACTTTGACGCTGCACTCCAACCAATCGTGACCAGTTCGCCATCGACGATGACTGGGCGTTTCATGAGCGTGGGATTCCTGGCAATCAAGTCTTTCGGCGTTACCTGACGCTCTGAATCCGACAGGTTGCGCCAGGTGGTCGAGCGACGGTTGACGAAACTGTCTCCGAACTCCCGAAGGAAACGATCAATTGCATCGGAATCCATCTGGCTTTCGCGGACATCCACGAAGGTAACGTCCTTGCCAGCAGCTTTCAGTTCCTGAATTGCCATTCGGCAAGTGCTGCAATTCTTCAACCCGTAGACTGTCGGCATCTTGGTTCATGTCCCTGTCATGAATGGTCCTGAAATCAAATACTATGATGCCGTGCATCCTGGCCAGAGCCACAACGCAACCAACGCAATCTCCCTTCATTCACAATTCCTTTCAGGAGCCAGGCGGAATGGATCAGCTTCAAGGCGTAGCGGCGATATCACGCGGCTCGCTTGAGTCTGCGGAGGCATGAACGAGATTTGACTGTTCTTTGTCACCCGCACCAAGTTAAACGCCAAGCGCTGAACCTATGGAAGCCGGGGTTCGCATGAGTCAGAAAAGGACCAGCGCGGAGCCTTGCCATCGACGCCGATGACATCGTCCGAATTCCCGCCCGCCAGTCGCTCAGCCCAGCCCCAGGGAAGCGCATGAAGACACCGCCCAACCTGATGGGATTGGGACGGTTGGCGTCGCCGCATCGGGGGTCGGCCACCTCCCCGAATGCGTTTGAATGGTCCTGCACGGGATTGCCTTCTGGTCCGCGCTTGACGCTGTGTTGAGACAAGTCGTACGAACTTGAAGACCGAAAGTCCAAAGGCGACGATCGGAATCATCGCCCGTCGCTAGACGGCCCGTCCGCAGCAACGTAACACCTTGGCCGTTGTGACTGTTCAAAGAAGAGACACTTTGCTGACCTCCGCGCGTGCAATGTATCCGGCATTGCGTGCCCGACAGAGGCGCTGCGCTGAAGAGCGCAAAGTGCCGGACGAAACCATCGATGAATTGGAAGCTGCGGGACTCTTCAACGTCACCAAACCGCGAGAGTTCGGTGGCTTTGAGATGCCCTACTACGTCTTCTGCGAGCTCGTCATGGAAATTGCGAAGGGCTGTCCGTCAAGCGGATGGGTCTACGCCGTGATCGGTGAGCACAATCAGACGGTCGCCGCCTATTACACCGCCAGCGCGATGCAGGATGTCTGGGGCAGCGATCCGTCGGCGAGAATTGCCTCCGGCAACGCCCCAGACTTGAAGGTCAATCGCACAGATGGCGGCTGGCTACTCAACGGTCACATGAAGTTCTCAAGTGGCTGCGATCATTGCGACTGGCACGTCACAGGCGGAAAGATCGACGGCAATCCTGCGAAATTCATCTTTCGGCGCGGAGATTCGGAAATCGTCGACACTTGGCAAGTAATGGGACTCGAAGGAACCGGGAGCAAAGACGTGAAGCTCAAGGACGTCTTCCTTCCCGATCACTGCGCATCTCCAGCGAATTTTTTCGGACCTAAATTCAAGGACGCTCCAATCTACCGTCAACCGCAATGGTCAACCAATCCCTATAGCTTGGCCTCGGCAATTGTCGGTGCCGCGCAAGGCGCGCTTGAAATATTCATTGATGACATTCGCGAGCGTACGCCCCGCATGGGAGGAAAGTTCAAGATCCGCGAGCTTCAGAGCATCCAGATGCGCATTGCCGAATCCTCCGCCGAGATCGACGCCGCCAGGCGCATGCTGCTCGGAAATTTGCGGGAAACACACGACATCTTGTTGATGCAGGACGAACTGCCAAGAAAGATTATGGCGCGAAACCGCCGCGACATGGCCTATGCACCCATACTGGCAAAACGCTCGGTTGACCGGATATTCTATGCATCCGGCGCAACAAGCATCTTCCTTTCGAATGATTTGCAGCGCTATTACCGCGACATAAATGCCGGCGCACAACAGATTTTTCTGGATTGGGACGCCAATTCCACGATCTACGGCAAGGTCGCGCTGGACCTTGATCCCGGGCCAGTGAGTTGGTAGTGCCAACCTGACGGATCAGTCCCGTTCCGCATGCAACAATTGAGGTCAAACCGTGTCCCCGGAGTGAACATGTGAAGGGGTGCGGCCATGCCCGGAAGCCTTGCCCGAAATTGTCAACGGCCGTGATGAGAGCAACATGGCCATGACCAATGGTAACAGCACGGCCACACAATGTCTGGAACGACAAGTTGGTCTCGGAGTACAGTTCACCGGCATTCCACATCAAGAGTGGCAATCTTGCAAAACGTGACGGTTGGACAGCAGCCTGCATCGAAGCCTTCGCATTTGCGTCCGACGCGGATGGGCAGCACGTTTGCAGTGTTGCATGTCTTCCCCAGACCCAAAGGTGATGAAAACCCTCGATGGAATGGCTGCATTCGGGGAGATGGGCGCCAGCGGGAGAGGGCAAGTGCATCCGCAAGTGAGTGTAAGCGACCCCGGAGCAGACTTGTGACCGAAATCTTTGCAAGGTTGTCCTTCGAAGAGCTCGGTGAGAAAGTAAGACGGAACTTGGGAGAGGTCAGACATGAAGATCACTTGGTACGGCCAAGCCAGCTTCGCCATCGAAAGCGATGACGGAACTCGTATTGTGACAGACCCCTACGACCCAGAGAAGGCAGGTTTCAGGCCGTTCTCCGATCCTGCTGACATCGTCATCAAGTCCAGCAGCAATGACGATTTTCACGACAATGACCATCTGGTTCCAAAGAGAGGAGGCGCGACAGTAATTGACGCGCTGCAAGTCGCCCTTGGCAGCAAGGAGACCAGTTCACACGGTTTCACTTTTAAAGCAATTGAGGCAATGGAGCATCTGGAGCATCCAAGTCGGGACCCCGACCAAAATGCGATGTATCGCTTCAACGTCGACGGAATTGAGATCGGCCATATGGGCGACATGGGAACCGATTTTTCCGACGCGCAGTTGTCCTTTTTTGAGGGCATCGATGTTCTTTTGAGCCATGCAGGCGGCTATCCCGTGATCTCTCTGGAAGAACTGAACCGAATTGCCGAAGCCGTGCGCCCCCGGCTCGTCATCCCCATGCACTTTCGCACGCTGTGCTACAGGCCATGCGAAATGCACTTCATTTCGGCATTTCTTGAGTCATTTGGCGAGGAACGCGTCGACTTTGCTTGCACAAGCGCCATCTCGCTCGGACTTGGGGATCTGCCATCTGAAACGCGTGCGCTCGTTCTGGATTATCACTGAACCAATTCGAAATTGGGGAGATCGGCCGAGGATCCTTGGCTTGCACAAAGCGGGTCGCCATTGAGCCGCCCTCACACTGCCTTACCACGTTCGCCGATCTGACCGCGCTGATGCCGAACGAAGTGACGTTTCCCGACCACCCTGAGCATGCCGTCCAGACGCTGCCGACGCGCCCCGCGGAGCCGGTTCCTTGAATTTCCAGCCATCGACTGCGCGTTGTTCCTCTCGTGATAAGTTGGGCCGGGACCGTTACATGTCGAGTCCCGCGAAAATTCAGCCATCTCGCTGACGATAAAGAATTTTTTAAAAATCTGCCAATGAAGTTCTGACCAATTGACAGAACTACGACTTCCTGCGTGTTCATCTCGGCAGGCCAATCCGAAGCAATTCTGGTGGCTCACACCGCGCTCGCCTTGACGTCTGAAAGGGCGCGCAGCCGGTCACCAATCATGTTCAGGGACAGAATTGTCAGGAACATTACGCCTGCCGGCACAAACGTGATGTGCGGTGCCTTGGAGATCTCTTCGAATCCGTCGCCGACCATTTTCCCCCAGGTTGGCGTGGGCGGAGGGAAACCCACGCCGAGAAAGGCCAACGCTCCCTCGATAATGATTACAATCGACATGCCGAACAGGACCAGGGACAGCATTGGCACGATGACATTCGGGAGGAGTTCCCGCACCATAATCCTGACGCTCGACGCTCCTTGTGCACGTGCGGCCAGAACGAATTCTCGTTCCGCAAATAGAATCGTGTTGGCTCTGGCGACCCGCACCTCTGGTGGAATGCCAAAAAACGCCAGAGCCAGGATCATCACTGGCAACGTCGCGCCGAAAAAGAACAAGATCACCATGACGCCGACGATGTTCGGGAAGGCCAAAATGGAGTCGGTAAATACGCTGACGGCCGTATCGACACGCCCACGAAAATAGCCAGCTGAGAGACCGAGTACGAGACCAACTGCCAAGCTCAGGAATGGAGCGGTGAACGCCAGGGTCAGCGAGACTCGTCCTCCGTGGATTGCGCGAGAGAGCAAGTCTCGGCCAACCGCATCCGTGCCAAGAAGGTAGCCTTCCGAAAGCGGTGGCTCGAATTGGCGATCAAGGTTTGTCGACAGTGGGTCGTATAGCGGCAGCCACGGCGCGAGCAAAGCGCCGAAGCTGATGAAGATGAGCCACCCGACGCAGAGCCAAAACACGATGCCAAGCCGCTTCCACCATGGCTGTACGAAATTGATCGACATTGCCATATTACACCTCCCTCGCACGTCGGGCGGCTTGACGGGCTTCTTCAGCCCGGCGGTTCACGCGGGGGTCCAGAAGCGCGTAGAGTACGTCCACGCTAAGGTTGATCGCGACGTAGGCGATGGCGGAAAATGTCACGATGGCCTGCACGACCAGCACATCCCGGGCATCGATCGCGTCGATGAGCAGCTTGCCGATACCCGGCAGGGCAAAAATGTTTTCAACGATGACCAAACCGCTGATCAGGCGACCAACTTGGAGTCCGAGAACGGTAATCAGGGTAAAGGAAGATGGCCGCATGGCGTGGTGGATGAGAATGTAAGTCGTCGATAAGCCTTTGGCCTTTGCCAGCGCGATGTAGTCTTCCTGGAGTGTGGTGATCAGATCCACGCGCAGAACGCGCAGGAAAATCGGGACTTCGCTTAGCCCGATGGCGAGCATTGGCAGTATGAAGTGCTTCATGTTTGCCCACACGCCGAAGAACATTGGCGCGTGCCCAGCCGCAGGCAAGAGTTGAAGAATCACGGCGAAGAGCCAGATAAAGACGATGGACGTCATGAATGTGGGGGTCGCGACGAGGCCGAAGGCGCCCGCTGTAATCAGCCGATCTATGTAACTGTTGCTCTTGTAGGCGCTTAGGAGGGCCAGAGGCACCGCGATGATCAGGGCGAACACAAGTGACATGACCATGAGCTGCGCGGTAACGGGTATGCGCTGCAACAAGAGATCGCCGATCTTCTTGCCGGTAATGAATGATCGCCCGAGATCGCCTTGCAAAAGGTCGCCTAGCCAAAGCACGTATCGAATGGGCAGCGGCTTATCGAGGCCGAGTTCCTCCTCGATCTGGCGACGGACTTCCGGGTCGTTGGCGGTTGCGGCGTCTTCACCGGCCAGGATCGTGTCAACGACATCGCCCGGAAGCAGATTCATGAGCATGAAGCTCATGAAGGTCACTAGGAAGAAGACCGGGATCAAGTGTAACAGCCGGCTTCTCAAATATGCCATCAGCTGTCTCCCAAAGGGACCGGTTAGCGGGCTGGCAAGGTCTCGAGTGCATGATCGCCAAGTTCGCCCGAATTGTGAACAACCCGTCCGCCGACGATCGTCATCACCGAGGTAATTTTCCGGATCTCGTCATCGGACACGGCCGCCTCGTCAAAAAAGTCTGCACTGAGCACGGCGAGATCGCCGAATGTTCCCACGGCAATGCCGCCCATGTTCCGCTCTTCCTTGCAGAACCATCCTTGCGGCTTGGTCCAAATCTGCAGGATTTCTTCACGGCTGATGGTTTGGTCCGGGTTGATCAACTCGCCGGCATGGTTCCGCCCTGAGACCGCGTAGTAGAACATGACCCAGGGATTCATCACCGAAATGCGCGCGCCGTCAGAGCCGCCGCCAACGACGATGCCACTGTCCAAGATCATGCGGAAAGGAGGATTGCCGGGCGGCTTAAGCGTCCCTTCAAGGTAGGGAGAGGAATGGGAACTGATTCCGACGCCGAGATCGATGGCACGATTGATGGTCTCGGCATCGATGCCGTAGCAATGGTCCATAGACCAATGGAGGTCGGCAATTGGGGTGCTCTTGTTTACCTCTTCCCAGACGCGCAGGTGCTCCCTTTGCTCGGCCAGGCTGATCAGATGTTGCTTATAGACCCATCCACGTTCCGCAACGGCTCGAACGGACTCGGTGTAAAAGTCCGGAAGCGGTTGTTCTCGTTGCAGCTTGTTGGGAATGAGCCATTCCCCAATGCCCGCGATGCGCAAAACGTCATTGCCGAACTCCTTGAACGTGTAGTCCAAGCGCGACATGAGGTCGGGCAGACTCGCATCCTTGTCCAGAACCGGCAGATAGATGCGAATTCGGATGGGCATGCGTCCGTCTCGCATAAGATCAAGGATGGGATTGTAGCCAGTCGCGGGATCGAGCCAGCCCCCAGCTGGGATCGTGCCCCCCATATCAAAGAGATTGGTCAGTCCCATCGACAGTGCATGATCCATCTGGCTTGCCGTTTGTCGCAACGTGTCATCATAGCCGTGGCTTCGACTCAGCGCCTCCCAAGCCGCCACAGTGTCCTGGCCCTTGGCAACGATGCCATCATCGCCCACAGGCACGCCGAGGCCTTCGAGCAATGCCTTTGCGAGCGAGTTCGTCGCGCCTGGTCCCCAGTTGGAGATTGACAGATAGACTGGATGGCGGGGCGCAGCATCGTCGAGTTCAGCCTTGGTCGGGTAGCGTCCTTCGGCAAACTGGTCCGGATGTATCCCGCCGATTGCACTTAGCAGCTGCCCGTCCGGCACCCCGCAGGCTCGGTCACGGATGACCAACAAGGCTTCGTCAATTGAAAACGAAGTCTCCAGCAAGCGCATGTCATGGCCCGGCAGCAGCCCGGTGCGCAGAAAATGGATATGGTTGTCGATGAGCCCAGGGATGACCGTCCGGCCCTGGAGATCGATCACCCGCGCGTCCGGGCCTCGTGGCTGGACATCGGCCCCAAGCGCCGCGAAGCGTCCGCTTTCGATCGACACGGACGAGACCACAGTCCCGTTGCCATCCATCGTGTGGATCTTGCCGTTCCTCAGAACGAGTTCATGGAGCACTGCTCAATTCCAGGATTCGTGGAAGAAAGGGCGCGCGATTGACGTCTGTCACCCCGCGCGCCCCAGTCCATATCCTACTCGGTTACCCACAGGCGATGCGCGTTGAAGGTATATCCGAAGGGCTGTTGCACGCCACCAACGTTGTTGCGGTACGCAATGTGCATGCGCGGGTGGTCATACGGGATAAACGCCGCCTCATCGGCCAGGACCTGTTGATAGGCGCAGCTTGCCGCGTATCGGGCGTCCCTGTCCGTTGCCGAATTCACGGCCTCAACCGCCGCGTCGATGCGCGGGTTGTCCAGGTGGAACTGCACGCTGGACGGGTGGTCGGAGTGGAAGCGCGTGGCCACGAGGCTCGGATCAGCATTCGAGAAGTTCTCGACGAACGTGAAGATGTCGAACTCCCCGCTCAGCAGCGGGCGGATGAATCCAGGTCCGCGCGGTCCGGCCTTCTGCGTGGCGCTGATGCCGACCTGACGCCACATGTCAATCATCGCAGTCACCGTCTTTTCCGCCTGCGCATTCGGAAAGTGATCAACGTTGAACGTGACGGCTTGACCGGTCTCTCCGGCGTATTCGTCGAGCAGGGCCTTGGCCTTCGCCGGGTCATGTACGGGCCAGGTCACGTCTGGGCAATGCCAGGGATGGCCCTCACCATACATGTCGTTCTCTGCCTGATCGCGGCAAATGCCCGAATAGGCGCAGGTAACCTGCTGCCGATCAAGCGCATGGATCAGCGCCTTCCTCACGCGGATGTCGCTGAATGGTGCCTTGGAATGGTTAAACCCGATCATCTGTCCGGAGGACAGACGCGGCCCCGAAACAACCGTGATGTCCGGATCTTCTTCAAGTTCAGGCAGGAAGCCGCGCGAATTGACATACATTACATCGATGTCGCCGGCCTTCAAGGCGTTGACCCGATTCACCTCAGGCGGGATGAACAAGAATGTCAGTTCGTCCAGATACTGCCCGTCCGGGTTCCAGTAATGCGGATTTTTGACCAGCTTGACGTACGCCCCGTCTCTCCACTCGTCGAGCATGTAGGGGCCTGCACCCACCGGATTCTCGTTGAATTCGGGCTCTTCCTGATTTTCTGCCAGATATTTCGGCGCGGTAACCCACCAGGACATGTTCGGCTGAGCCGCCATGTCCTTAAAGCCTGGGTTGGGAACAGCGAACTTGAAGTCGACCGTGTAGTCGTCGACCTTCTCCACTCCCTCCAGATGCGGCCCCATCAACCGGCGATAACGGCCAGCGAAGCGCCCGTCCAATCCGGTGAGCAGACGGGTGAAGTGGGTGACATATGCGTCAGCGTTCAGGTCTTCTCCATTGGAAAACTTGACACCCTGGCGAAGCACGACGCGCCAGGACTTGGCATCATCGCTTGGCGTAGCGGACAAGGCATGAACCGGATGGATTTCGCGTGTGTTGCCGTCAACCTCGAACATCCGCTCATAGATGGCCTGAAGAATGTACTGACGGAAATGCGCGAAACTCAGAACCTTGAAGTTGTCAAAGCCCGAGACGTCTTGTTCAACCCCGACAACAAGCGAGCCTCCGTGCGACTGCGCAGCGCTCTGATCGGCATCTGCGGCGAAAGTCAATGCCGCTGCGGCAGCCAAGAGTGCGCTTACCTTTTTTCGTATTTTCATTTGCCGTTCCTCTCGTGTTGTAAGGCGCATTAAACTCCCAGGCTGAACTAAGTCAGAGCAGATAAGATCTTTGGCTCCAGCGGGGCTCTGCGCCCATGTGTCAACATGCAGGTCGACCTTATTTGCGCGGACAATTCTCCCAAGCACAAATGGCGACCAACTGTACTTTCTTCATAGGATGCGATCGGCATGATGTTGGGAAGGTATCTTTTGCGCCGAGGGTATGCATAATCGACATATAGCTACATCCGAGAAACAAGAGCCGATACGCGAGCAACCATGCTTCAAGGTCCTGTATTTCAATTGGAATTCAAGCATTTCCGCCAACTTGCGGTTTTGGCAGAGGAAGGCAGCATCCGTGCTGCGTCTCGGAGACTTCGCATCAGCCAACCAGCGCTCAGCCGTTCAATCCGGTCCATCGAAGGCAAGCTGCAGGTCAAATTGGTCGAGCGTGGGCCCCACGGCGTCACCCTGACACGCTACGGAGAAATCCTCCGTAGTTATGGCCGCATCATTGATGCCAATGTCCGATTTGCCTCGGAAGAGATCGAGGATCAGCGAGGCAGCAAAAGCGGCAGCATTCGAATGGGTATCGGGCCTTATGAAGGGTTCACAATCGTGCACCTGGCAATCGAGCGGATGCGCGAACGACGACCGGATCTGGAAGTTACGATCTTCGAAGGCGATTTTGACGCGCTCGCGGAAAGACTTCTCGTCGGCCAGATCGACTTGATTCTGGGTCCAACTCCGATGGACGAAAGCCCGCCTGGCCTGACTGGTCAAATCCTTGCACATACCCGACCCGTCCTTGTTGTTCGCAGCGGCCACCCGTTGACCGCCGACAAGGTCGACATGAAAACCTTGGCCAAAAGCAATTGGATTTTATCGGTGGAGGGAACGAACGCGCGGAAGTGGATTGGCGAAGTCTTCGGCCGCCACGGATTGCCGCCGCCAAATGGCCCGATCAGTGCCTATCCATCGATGACCGCGCTGGCGATGGTGAAAAAGATGGACCTCATTGCACTCCTGCCCAGGCAGCTTGTGGAACGAGACATCAACGAAGGGGTCTTGCGAACATTGCCGACGGGAGATGAAGAGTTCGTACTCCCGGTCCGTCTGACAACGCGAGAATTCGGAGTTCTCTCGCCCGTCAATCGACAGATGATCGCCGAACTGAAGCAGATATGCAGAGAGATCGGAGATCAACTGTGAGCGCGGGCACCACAGATGCACCGGCCGCGTCGCCGGCTCTCCTGGAGGTCGTCGACCTTCACACCCACTTCAGAACGCCGCGTGGCGTGGCACGGGCCGTCGATGGCATTTCTTTCAAGCTCGAGCGCGGGCGGATGTTGGGAATCGTCGGAGAGTCGGGATCCGGCAAGAGCGTATTGTCCCGGACAATCATCGACATTCTGCCACATGACGGCTCGGTCCTTTATCAGGGCCGTGTTCTGTTTGAAGGGCGCGATCTGCGCACGCTCTCAAGGCGACAGATGCGTGACGTGCGCGGCCGCGACATCGCAATGGTCTTTCAGGATCCGATGTCGTCATTGAATCCAGTCAAGAAAATTGGTCCCCAGATTACCGAAGTGCTGAAAAAGAGACGTGGGTTTTCGTCGGCTGACGCGCGCACCCAAGCCTCCAATCTCGTGGCCTCAGTCGGGATTCCCGATCCGGAACAGCAACTTGGCCGCTACCCGATGCATCTGTCCGGTGGCATGCGCCAGCGGGTCGCGATTGCAATTGCGCTTGCCGGTGAACCAAAACTGTTGATCGCCGACGAACCCACAACCGCCCTGGATGTCAGCGTCCAGGCACAGATCATGAGCCTTCTCCGCAGAATCCAAAAAGAGCGAAACATGGCGGTCATCTTCATCTCCCACAACCTTGGCATCATCGCGGGTTACGCCGACGATGTCGCCGTCATGTATGCGGGCCAGATCGTTGAATACTGCGAGACCCAAAGTCTCCTGAAAAACATGCGCATGCCTTACACCGAAGACTTGAAGAACTCGGCTCCCGAGCTGTCGGCGAGGCCTCATTCGCGACTGACCGCCATACCGGGGCTGCCGCCCAACCTTCTGGACATTCCGCCAGGATGCCGCTTCCACCAACGGTGCCGCTACGCCCGCAAGAAGTGCGAGACTGCGATGCCGACGCTGGCTTCCGGGGGCGACGACGGACACTTCTACGCCTGCTGGTATCCCTTAGCAAATCAAGAGGCCAAGCCGTGAGCGAATCTCCGATACTGACCGTGAGCGACGTAACTGTCGAATACCAGTCGCAGGGGATCCGGTTCGCCGCGGTGTCCGGCATCAATTTCGCTCTCGATAAAGGCGAAACCTTGGGGCTGGTCGGAGAGTCCGGCTGCGGAAAGTCGACGATCGGGCGCGCGATCTTGCAGTTGCCGAGACCAACGCGGGGACGGGTCAGCTTTCTGTCCAAAGAGCTTACCCAACTGTCAGAACGGGAAATGCGCCCGGTGCGCCGCCGCCTGCAGGTCATCTTTCAGGACCCGGTATCGTCGCTCAATCCGCGCCGAAAGGTCAGGGACATCGTCGCCGAACCCCTGGACATTGCCGGGTTCGGATCCAGAAACGAGCGCTACGAAAAAGTGGCGGAGATGTTGAAGGCCGTCGGGATGAATCCGTCGACCACCATGGACCGGCGACCACACCAGTTTTCTGGCGGCCAATGCCAACGCATTTGCATTGCGCGCGCATTGATCCAGGAACCTAAGCTGATCGTCTGCGATGAGCCCGTATCTTCGCTGGACGTATCGGTCCAGGCACAAATCCTCAACCTGCTGGAAGACATGAAGGACCAATACGGTCTGACGCTCCTGTTCATCAGCCATGACCTCGCAGTCGTGAAGCACATCAGCGATCGCGTGGTCGTCATGTATCTGGGGAAGTTCTGCGAACTCGCTGATTCAGAACGCATCTACGAGGCGCCAGCACACCCTTATACTGCCGGCTTGCTCGCAACGATTCCGACAATCGAGGGTGGTCGCATTTCGGATGGCGAAAGTGCCTTGGCTGGCGAGCTGCCGTCACCGCTCGACCCGCCAACTGGCTGCCGCTTCCGGACGCGGTGCCCGTTTGCAAAGGAACAATGTGCACTAGAGGAGCCGCGTTTGCGCGAGATTGAATCTCGCCATTACGTCGCCTGTCACTTTCCGCTCGTCTGATTCACGCCGGAAGGCAGCAGCACATTCGTACGCGTCTCAATCAGACATGTTCAACAGCATCTCCGGCATTTCGCCTGCCGCATGAAAGCCGCCGGGAACGAGCTCCGCCCGGTCCAAATGGACTTTGACGATCTCCCCGCTCGCCAACGCGACCAGCACATGCTCCCCGTCTTGCAATGGCAACGCATGGAACGGTTCGCCCGACACTTCCACCGTCGTGCGCCGCTTCAGATCGCTCGCATCGAGCAAATCCACAAACCCTCGATCTGTGAGCTCGTCATAGGTCGTCACAAGTACAAGCGATCCATCCTGGGTCACGAACGGCCATCCGGGCATCGCCGTCAACCCAACGGTTTCGACAACCTGCCGTGCCGCGCGGTCGATGACGTGAAGCAGCGGACGATTGAGATGCCCGACGTACAGACGCTGATCGTCATGCGACACACGGATTGCCTGTGCGCCAACCGGTAGCGGAATCTTGGCCCGAAACTCCTTTGAATTGACATCCACTTCGCAAATGAACGGATATTCCTTGGCCGAGAAATAGACCGTGCTGCCATCAGATTTCGGCGCCAAGAAATGCCCGGGAACCTCTAAATGGATCGTATGCTCTATTCCCCACGTCGCCGGGTCCAGAACCACGACACAGCAGTTCGCGTCAACGGTCACCCAAATCATGCCGTCGGGGCCAGTCATTAGTGCGTGCGGCCCGAAATAAAGGCCCAGATCGACGTGACCAACAAGTTTCATCTGAATCAGGTCGACGACCGCCAGCCGATTGTCTGGCGCATTCAGGCCATAGTCTTTGTCGCCATAGAGCGATACGAAGGGGAATTATATACGAGAGTCACATGGCTCGGTTCTGGCGTTGGGCTCACGGTGGAAACGCGGCAAGAAGACCGTGCATGAGGGCGAGGCGTTGCCTTTCCGATCTCGGCAACAGAATTTGAGGGCCACGGCTCTGCGGAACCGCCCCGCTGAAGGGGCAAACATGACGCGGCGTCCGG
>JAJEFO010000112.1 GCA_022820365.1 Silicimonas sp. | reverse complement strand
ATGGGGCTGTGTGTCGGCGTCTTTCCAGGTCTTGGCGGAATTGCGGGGCTTTCGCTTCTCCTGCCTTTCATGTTCGGAATGGACCCGGTCCTGGGTCTCGCGCTGATGATCGGCATGGTCGCAGTAGTGCCGACGTCTGACACGTTTGCGTCCGTCCTGATGGGAATTCCCGGATCGTCGGCCTCTCAGGCGACCGTTCTTGACGGGTTTCCGATGGCGAAGAAGGGGGAGGCGGCTCGGGCTCTTTCGGCGGCCTTTGCGTCATCGCTGTTCGGCGGCCTGGTCGGTGCGGCGTTCCTGACGCTCTTCATTCTTGTTGCGCGACCGATCGTGCTCGAGTTTCGGACGCCGGAACTCCTGATGATCACGGTCTTCGGCCTTTCCATGGTGGGCATACTCGCCGGGCGGGTGGCCCTGAAGGGCATCGTGGCCGCTGGCCTCGGCATGATGGTGGGCACGATCGGCGAAGGGGACTCGTCCGGCGAACTCCGAATGGCGAGTTACGAGCTGCCCTATCTGGTTGACGGACTGAAGCTCGTGATCGTCGGCCTGGGAATCTTCGCGATTCCGGAGATCGTCGCCCTGCTGCGGCAGGATCGAGCCATTTCGGAACGCTCCGTCCTCGGCGGCGGCTGGATGCGCGGCGTCCGCGACTGGCTTGCAAATGCCTGGCTCAGCGTTCGCTGTTCGATCATCGGCGTCGTTGTCGGGGTCATCCCCGGACTTGGCGGCTCGGTCGTTGACTGGATCGCTTACGGCCACACCGTCCAGACCACGAAGGACAAGTCGAGATTCGGGAGCGGCGAGATTCGTGGCGTGATCGGTCCCGAAAGTTCAAACAATGCGAAGGAAGGCGGCGGCCTTGTTCCCACGCTTCTCTTCGGGATCCCGGGTTCGGGTTCGATGGCGATCTTCATTGGCGCGATCGCGCTCCTGGGATCCGGAAACATCGAGGTCGGACCCTCGATGCTCAAGAACAATCTCGACATCACCTACGCGATCGTCTGGCTTCTGGCGCTGGCCAACGTAGTCGGAACGCTGATCTGCATCGGCGCCTCTGGCGGAATCGCGCGGCTGACGACAATTCCTTTCAGCCTGCTGGCCCCGTTCCTGTTCATGATCATCGCCTTCGCGGCCTTCCAGTCGGGCCAAGACCTGATGGACCTCGTGGCGCTCTTCGTGATCGGGTTCCTGGGCATCATGATGCGCCGCTTCGACTGGTCGCGCCCGGCGTTCCTGATCGGGTTCGTCCTGTCCAATCCCGCGGAGACCTACGCCAACCAGGCCGTTCAGATCGCGCAATCCAGGTTCCGGAAGGGATTTGCGGAGGGCATCGACTACATCTTCTCGCCGATAGTCATCGTGCTCATCATCATCACCCTGATCTCGATCGTTGTCGGGCTGAGGCAGGCAAAGATGATCATGGCCGAGGGCGCTGTCGAGTCCGGGAAAAAGAAGGCGCCGATGATCTTCCTGCTGGCCGTGCTGGCATATCTCTTGATCTCGTTTGTCGATGCGTCGCTGATACCGGACTACGCGGCGGCTGATCGGGTCTTCCCGCGCTTCGTCTCGGGAGTGGCAATTGTCGGTGCCCTGATTCTTCTGGTTCAAATGATCGTCCGCCCGGAGTCGCATGCCCTGTTCGCGGATCGGGATGCTGGCGGAAACCAGCAAGACGTTTACGGCCTTTGGTCGACACTGGCCTGGTTCGCGGGACTCCTGGTTCTGACAGCGCTCCTGGGTTTCATCCTTGCACTGGCCCTCTTCCTGTTCGCGTTCATCCACTACCGCGCCGGTCGGCCAGTGGTTTTCGCGGCGGCCTACACTGGCGCCGGGATTGCCTTCATGTGCTTCATGGCATGGCTGCTGAACCGGGACTTCCCGCCGGGGCTTCTGCAGACGTTCGTGGATCTGCCTTGGCCGCTCACATGATGTCGCAAGGAACTCCTTGCTTTGCAGATTCCGCCGTCATCGCTCACTGTGCTTGATTGCATCTCTAAATTTTGTCTGCCTTCAGGCGCGCATGATCGTGCCGGTCTTGATGTCCCTGTTCGGATGCGGGGCAGTCTCCCGACCTTGCTTCGCCGGACGGCTAAACCGGGCATTACCGTTTTGGCCAGCCATGTTCCGCAAGCCGCAATCCTTGAGTCCTGGCTTGAGCGGTTGCCTTGGCAAATTCTGTTCAGCGTGCAAGTTGAAGCGAAGATTCCAGTCGGTGGCACATGACACAAACGGGCATTCCTTTCCTGTTCATGCGAGGAGGAACTTCGCGCGGACCCTATCTCAAGAGCGACCAGTTGCCCGAGGACATGGATCGGCTCGCGTCGGTGCTCGTTGCGATGGTGGGCTCGGGACATCCGATCAACATCGACGGGATCGGTGGCGGGAGCGCCGTGACGACAAAGGTGGCGATGCTGTCTCCCTCGGAGGACGAATGGGCCGACGTCGACTACTTCTTCGCGCAGGTCAGCGTCGAGGATCGCTTGGTCGATTTCAAGCCGACTTGCGGCAATATTCTGGTCGGCGTAGGGCCTGCCGCAATCGAGATGGGCCTGGTGCCAGCGTCCGGAGACGCGGCCGAAGTGAAGATCCGGGCAGTGAACACGGGCGCGCGCGTCCTTGCCAAGGTATGCATGAAGGACGGTTCGGTCCTGTATGACGGAGATGCGGCAATTGACGGCGTGCCCGGCACGGCGGCCCCGGTCGAGCTGCAGTTCATGGACACGGTTGGCGGCGCCACAGGAGCGATGTTTCCAACCGGCTCGCGGACTGACCGTATCGATGGCGTTGACGTGACATGCATGGACGTGGCCATGCCCATGGTCATCGCCCGCGCCGAGGCGTTCGGCTTGACCGGACATGAAAGCGCGGCAGAGCTGGACGAGAACCGCGAGTTCTTCGAACGCATGGAAGAGATCCGGCTTGCGGCCGCGAGAAGGATGGGCATGGGGGATGCCTCAAGGTCCGTCACGCCCAAGTTCGGCCTGCTGGCTTCCGCCGAGGCGGGAGGGTCGGCTGCAACCCGCTATTTCATGCCGTGGAGCACGCATCCGAGCCTTGCCGTGACCGGGTCGCAATGCATGTCCGCCTGCCTGCTGTGCCCCGGAACGGTGGGAGAGGGTTTCCTCAAGGCGTTGCCCTCCGCCCCGGCGCGTCTCGCTCTCGAGCACCCGATGGGTCAGCTCAATGTCGTGATCGACTATTCACGGGATGGCGATCAATTCGAGCTAAACTGGGCCGGGCTTGTCCGAACGGCGCGCAAACTGGCAGAAGGCGAGGTCTTCGTGCCGACGGAAGTCTGGTGCGGGCCTGATCAGGATTCCTGATGGGACAGAGACCAAAGTGCCACGTGCCATACACCGGGAGATGACCATGACCTATCAGGATTGCCTGGCCGCGGCGACCGAGAAGCTCGAGGCCGCGCGGCAGCTCATCGAGGCCGAAATCCGCAGCTACCCAGCGCCAGTGGCAGGGTGCGATGCGCAATTCAACCATCTGGTCGGCATGCGGGGCTCCATTTCCGAGGCACTGACTGCGCTTGAAAGACCTCAATTCGTGCCGACACCGAGAACTCTGGAACCGCCGGTTGACGCATCTTGAAGCGGGCCTCTCAGAGAGTTCGCGATTGGGCTAGACGCGGGACCTTTCGAACGCCGTCCATGCCTCCTCGAATGCATGGAAGTCAAATCCCGGTGCGCGCGCCGCAGACAGGACGATCTGTTCGGTCTCCTGCATCTTCTTGATCGCTTCAGCGAGCCCTTCAATGCAGTCGTTTGGGATGACAAGCGCGCCGTGGCGGTCTGCATGGACGAGCTCGCCATCGGCGATGGTCAGCCCGAAGACGGTGACTGGCGTTCCGACTTCCTTCACATGCACGAAACCATGACTGGGCCCGATGGAACCCGCAATCACCGGAAAGCCCTCCGGAAGATCGCCAAGGTCGCGCATGACCCCGTTCGTCAGGGCGCCGCTCAGACCGAATCCTTTGTGCACGGTTGCATTCACTTCGCCCCAATAGGCCCCGACAGCATGTTCGCCATCGAGGTCCTCGATGACCGCGAGTGCGGGGCGGCTACCGCTTGCCATGTGGCGGTAGTAGTCCATGCGAATTGTCCTGACGGTCTCGGGCGGCTCTTCGGGCGGGGCGCCGCCTGCGATCTTTGCCGTCAGCGCGTAGCCGACGATCGCGCCGGCATCCAGATCGCTGCACAGCACGGTGCCACGCGTGAACCGTGCGAAGCCGCGCTTCCCTTCGGCAACCTCGATGGCGTTGCAGACCGTTGGCGTGTCAACCGAGCGAAGGAGTGCAAGCAGCGCATTATCCATCGCGTTCTACTCCTGTCCGACCCTTGCTGCGCCTTCCGAAAGCGCGGCCAGCTTTGCGTAGGCGATATCCGGGTCGACGGCGCCGAAACCGGCAAAGGTGCCGAATCCGCAATCGCTTCCCGCGATGACGCGCTCCGCCCCGACGATGTCCACGAATCGCTCGATGCGTTGCGCGACGAGGTCAGGGTGCTCGACGAAGTTGGTTGTCGTGTCGACAACGCCCGGCACCAGCAGCTTGTCGTTGGGAATGTCGGCCTTACGGTCCCTGAACACGGTCCACTCATGGCCATGGCGCGGGTTGGAGGTCTCGAACAGCACGTGGCGCGCTCGTGTCGACATGAGCGTATCGAACATCGTTGCCATCGGTATGTCACAGATGTGCGGGCCCTCGTAGTTGCCCCAGCAAATGTGAACCCTTATCCGGTCTTCGGGTATGTCCCTGAGCGCGTCGTTCAGCACTTCCACGTGCATCCCCGCAACCATGACGAACTCTTCGTCGGAGAGGTCGGTGAATAGCATGTGTCGCGACAGTGCCAGGTCCGGGCAATCGAGCTGCAGGTCAAGCCCGGCGGCAACGATCGTTTCGTACTCTTCCTTCATCGCGTCGGCCAGCGCGGCAAGATAGGCCTCGCGGCTCGGATAGAATTCGTTCTGCAGGAAGAGGGAGATCACGCCCGGGGACGCCGCGTTCATGAAGCCGCGCTTGGCCCCGTGCGCATCCATGGCGGCCTTGAGATTCGCGATGTCCTTCTGCAGCTCTCCCTGGCCCTTGGATCTGACCTCTCCGACGCAGAGGGGCCGTGCATATTGCGGTGTGCCGCCGTCATCCGCCAATCGCTTCAGAAAGCCGGGGAACCGCTTCAGGTCGTCGGGCGCGTTCCGGGGGCTGTCGCCGTCAAACCCGGTATAGCGGTCCTTGACGTAAGTGGCGTAGCTGATTTTCGAGGTCTCGCCGTCGGAGACGATGTCGATGCCGGCATCAACCTGCTTCTTCACGGTTTCCATGACCGCCTCGGCCATGGCCGCATCGAAGTCTTCCTGCGAGAAAGACTCGTTCCGTTCGCGTGCAAAGATGAAATCGACGACTTTCTGGGTTCGGGGCAGGGAGCCCACATGTGTGGTCAGGATGCGGGTCATGTTCGCCTCGCTTTCGTCATTGGTGTGATTGGCATCAAAATTATGGACGTTTTATCAAACAGTTAAGAGTTTTCGTCATGGCGTCGTAATCGCACCGCAATCAGATTCGATCAATCCGCTGGCATCACGAGGGCGCGAATGGCGGCTTTCGGTCGATGAAAGCGTGAAAAGCGTTCGGGTCGCTGGCGCC
>JAJEFO010000080.1 GCA_022820365.1 Silicimonas sp. | reverse complement strand
GGCCAACCGATTGTCACCCTTGTTGAGATTGTATTTCATGATCAGCCCGTGTCGCCCCGTAACGTCACGCTCCAGCCCGTAGACCGCACCCTGCGGACCGGTCGACCGATCTCGGACCGCCTCGATCTCGCTACGATCCCGGTCCGTCAATTCGACTTTGAAGGCGTGGAGAGTCTGAGGCAATCGGTCGGCATAGCGCGCACCAACGATTGTCGCTGCGACATCGGGGCTGTCCAGCGTGGCGCGGAGCGCGATGGCGGAGATGTCTGAACCATGTCGGTCGGCCACCGTGCGCAGCGACGCCAGCAGATCTTGAAACAGCGCCCAGCCGCCGAACTCCTCGATGATCAGGCGGTACTTGACCAAGCTGCGGTTCTCAAAGTCGAATCCGGGATCGGGCCTGCCGAGCCAAGCATCGTTCAGGAACCCGCCAGCGAGAACGCCGTAGGCGAAAATGCTGACCCTTCTGTTTCTTGCGAGCGCGGCGAAGTTTCCCGAGGCGCGGCGGTCGAGCAATGAATACTGCACTTGGGCCGACGCGATGTCAGTCGTGTCGCACAACTCCGTCAGATGCTCGGCGTCGAAGTTGGTCACTCCGATCAGGTCGATCTTGCCCTTGTCGCGCAGGGCGCTGAGGTGCCCCATCGCTTCGACATGACCCGGCACGGCATAGTCCCACCAATGGAATTGCACCAGATCCAGCCGATCCAGCCCCAACCGAAGCAGCGAGCGGTCTATCCCCGCTTCGACATCATCGAACGTGAGCCTTGCCAGGCTGTCCCGATCAGGCACGTATTTCGTGTGGATCTTGACGTTGTCCAGCGCAACCCGCCCGCGGGATCGGATGAGTTCGGCGCGAAACCGGCCGATCTTTTCCTCGACGCCGGCATAGATGTCGGCGCAATCGAAGGTGGTGACGCCGGCATCGACAAATCGGACCATGTCGGCAATCGCCTGATCCGCATTCACCGCGCCATGGTCGCCGGCAAGCTGCCAGCCACCCTTGATGATCGTCGAGACGAAATAGGCGGGCCGAACCGTGACTCTGGGGACCTCCGTCATGCTGCTCGAACTTGCGCCGTTTTCCAGATCGCCTCCCATATCCCGGTCCCGCTGCTTTCCTTCAGGAATCCTGTTGGCAACCCGGTGCGATTTAGACGGGACTGCGAACCAGACGTGAAGAGAGATATCAAGATGTCCATCCGGCAATAGTGATGCATTCAAAAGCAATGGAATGCCACCCATCACATCACCTGTCCGAAAATTGGTCAGGATTGCATGATCACGCAAATGCAGCCCCAAGCACGTCTCGAAATGTCCTTATCAGTCGTCCGGCGGAGACGGACGCTTCGGTGGGTCTGGAATGTCGAACGGATGTCGCCTCGCCGGATCCGGGCTCTGCCTCCTAGCTGGGCTCTTCGGTATCTGGCTTCCTTCGGCCGTCGTCACCCGGCATGGAGCGGACGTCTCGACGATGCCCGGGGACTGGATGCGGCGACACGATCAACTCCGCCGCCCGTTCACCTAGATTGCCCAACCATGACGGTCTGTGGACTCCGGTCAGCGGGCGCCCGAGCCGCGCGGCCTGCGGTCCCAAGCTGGCAATTTCGCGGGCGATTTCGGCCCGCATCTCGACACTCAGGACCGAAAGCGCCAGTTCAAGCTCGTCGCGGTCCCGTTCGCTGGCGGTGCAAATGTCGTAGAAGTCTCGAGAGACGAATTCACCGTTGCCATACAACCGGAGCTTCAGCTTGCGGGCCAGGATTTCCGCTGCAGGTTCGAGACCAAGCCCGAAGCAGGTCTCGCGATCCGCCAGCTCTGTCGATGCGGGCAGGAGAGGCGTGGTGGTTGACATGCTGAACTCTCCGTCGGCGCACATGCCGTTCAGCCAGCCGCGGCCATGCCGGATGTTCGAGACGGAAACCGATGTCAACAGCGCCAGAATCCGGCCACCCTCTCGACCAATGGCGGTCGCTGCAACCGTCAGGTCGAAGTCTGTGCTCTGGCGGTGCTGCCATCTCGCGGTCAGCGCGGTCCCGTCGCCGATCAGGATGTCGCCGGGATCCAGAACCTGGAGCAACGCGGGCGCGATCTGCCTGAGAATCGCGTCCGCCGGGGGTAGTATCTCGAATTCGCTCACGCGGCAGCTCGTGCCGGCGACTCGCCGCCCGGGACCCTGCCCTTCCAGCCTTCCGGCTTCTCTGCAAACTGATTCAGCCACCAGGACAATGCTCCGCGGCGCACATCGCTCTCCAAGACCGCGCGGGCGACGTGCCAGACGCTGAGTGCATCCCGGCGTCGCAGTTGCGGGTAGTCATCTTCACGGATGTCCTGCAGCAGTTCGGCAAGCCAGTCCCGTTCGTCGCTAGTTCTCGTCCCTTCGGTCAGCCAGCGGAACAGTTCCGCCCCCGATGGACGGCCCGTGTAACCGGCAAGATGCTTGCCGGAAAGCGATGACAGCAGGCGGTGGTCCGGATCCGGCTTCCTGAACACATGTCTCGCAGGACCGTTCTCGAACCAGGCGAGAGGCATCGGCGAGTACCGGAAACGCTTCTGCAGCGGGTTCACGTCATCCCGGGGAACGCATCTCCCCTTGCCGCTCATCAACGAGCTGTGGCGTCCAATGTCCGACGCTTCGGGATCAGGAACCGTCCTTTCCATCTGCCAGTGCCAGCGCGCATGGATGTCTTCGCGTGTCGGAGCACGGTCGGTCCGCCAGGCACCGCTACTTCGGTCAAGACGCCAGAACTCGCGACGGCACGCCTCCACGTCAAAGGCCATTCGGCGACTCCTGAATTGCCTGGCACGACGACAGATCACTCGGAGCGAACGCACACCACTCCCGGCAGGCATCTGTCCGTCATCATGTCAGCAACATGCATGTGCGGCACCTCGACTTCAAGATGCGCCGCCTTCTGCAGCGCGAGACGCTGCCGAGCATGGCATGTATCACACGCGCTGCATCTCAAGATGAACATCCATAACAATTTCAGGACAGACGTTTTGCAGGGACAGATTCGCAAACGCGAACGTGGACCACCGCCAGGCATTCGACTACCCTGCCCCGCAACACGCCCATGCGGATCCGCAACATGCTCACAAACACCAAGCACGCCGGGTATTATCTGTACCACTCGATTGGCATGTACCCGGGCAAGGAGCAGGAATTCGCCGAGGCCGCCGCCGAGTTCGCCGAGGTCTGGGCCGCGCCGAATGACAAGCAATGGGGCTATGTGCTGCTGCGTCGGCAGGACTTCATTGACTACTGGCGACGCATCATAAACGTGCCCAAGGGCTCGGCAACCACCTGCGAGAGCGTGACCGATGGCATGCACAAGCTGGTGCGCTCGCTCCCCGAGGGAATGCTGCGCGGCAAGCGTGTGCTCGTGGCCGCGGACTGCTTTCCGTCAATTCACTTCCTGCTGGCGGGCCTGGCGCCGAAAATGGGCTTCACGCTCGACACGGTGCCGCTGAGCGAAGGCAAGGCTTGGGTCGAGGCGGAGGACTTCGCTGCCCGCTGGAGTCAAGATGTCGGACTGGCGCTCCTCACCTGGGTCACCTCGACCGCCTCGGCACGGACCGATCTGGCGCCGTTGGTCGCGCATGGTCGGGAGATGGGCACCATGATCGGAGTCGACATCACCCAGGCCGCGGGGCTCATTCCCTTTGACGCGATGAACCCCAAGGTTGATTTCGTCGTTTCGACCAGCCTGAAATGGATGTGCGGCACACCTGGCGCTGGCATCCTCTACGTCGACAAGTCGCTGGCACTGGAACTCGAGCCCGACGGTCGAGGCTGGTTTTCGCAGAACAACCCGTTTTCTTGGGACATCGACAAGTTCGAATACGCCCCAGACATCCGCCGCTTCGATGGTGGCACCCCGGGTTCGATGGCTGCGATCGCCTCGCTGCCCGCCCTCAAGTGGCACGCGACCCAGGATCACACCGAAACGGCTGCCTGGAACCGACGTCTCGTCGACAGGATCATCGCGCGTGCAGATGATCTCGACCTGCCGCTGCATTCTCCGCGCGAGGCCGACAGGCGCGGCGGCTCGGTCATGCTGCGCTTTCCGAACAAGCCCGAGGCTGCCGCCGTGGTCGGCGCGCTTGGGGTCGAGGGCTATTCGGTGGATTTCCGCGGACCCCTTGTCCGCCTTTCGCCGGGCAACATGACCGCGGCAGAGACAATCGACACCGTCTTCGACATCGCCGAGGCGGTGCTGACCCGCCGCAAGTCCCGCTTTGCCGCGACAGGCCCGCAGACAGGAGCCGACATGAATCCCGCAGATCTTTTGGGCCAGCTCGGCGCGATGCTGATGTCCGGCCAAGTGAGAATCGTCGACTGCACCGCCACCCTTGGTCCCGACACGCCGATACTGCGCCTGCCGAAGGACTTCGCCAAGAACACGCCCAAGGTCGAAATCCACAAGATCAGCGAATACGATGCCGACGGGCCGTTCTTCGCCTGGAACTGGATGGTGCTGGGCGAGCATTCCGGCACACATTTCGACGCACCGCATCACTGGATTTCTGGCAAGGACTTCGAGGACGGCTACACCGACTCGCTCGACGTCCAACGCCTCGTTGCGCCGGTCAACGTGATCGACTGCTCCAGGGAGGCCGCCGAAGACCCCGACTTTCTGCTCACTGCCGAACACGTCAAGGCTTGGGAGGCGGAGCACGGAGAGATCAATCCGGGCGAGTGGGTGGTGATGCGCACCGACTGGGACAAGCGATCCCATGACGAAGAGTTCTTCCTGAACGAGGACCCCGATCCCCATGAAGACGGATCGCACAGCCCCGGACCGACGACGGAATGCATCGACTACCTGATTTCCAAGGGCATCGTCGGGTGGGGCGCCCAGTGCATCGGCACCGATGCCGGCATGGCGGGCAAGTTCTCGCCCCCCTATCCGGCGCACAACTTCCTGCATCGCGACAACTGTTTCGGTCTCGCGTCGCTCGCGAATCTCGACCAGTTGCCGCCAAAGGGTGCAATCCTGATGGCAGCGCCCCTGAAGATCGAGCACGGCACCGGGTCACCGATCCGCGCCCTGGCGCTCGTGCCGCAGGACTGACGTCGCATGGCCGAGCGCTCGTTCAAGGCAGAAGTCGAGCACCTGCGCCTCGGTGCCGGCGAAACCTTCACGGGTGAAGGCATTCTGGCAATCACGAAGGCGCTGCTGGAATCCGGCGTGGGCTATGTCGGCGGCTATCAGGGCGCGCCGATCTCTCACCTGATGGACGTGCTGGCCGACGCGCAGGATCTCCTCGCCGAGATCGGCGTTCGGTTCGAAGCCAATGCTTCCGAGGCCGCGGCAACCGCGATGCTGGCAGCTTCAGTCCACTACCCGATTCGTGGTGCCGTGACCTACAAGGGCCCTGTTGGGGTAAACGTGGCGTCAGACGCCTTGGCGAACCTCGCGTCCTCTGGCGTGAACGGCGGTGCGCTGATTGTTCTCGGCGAGGACTACGGCGAAGGTTCCTCGATCATGCAGGAGCGCAGCCACGCCTTCGCGATGAAGTCGCAGTTCTGGCTCCTGGACCCGCGTCCGAACCTGCCCTCGATCGTGCGGGCGGTAAAACAGGGGTTCGAGCTGTCCGAGGCGTCCAGCACGCCTGTGATGCTAATGGTGCGGATTCGGTCCTGCCATGTCACTGGCCAGTTCGAAACTGCTGACAACATCCCGCCGCCGCTGACCGTCCGCGATGCGCTGGCAGAACCACGAAAGGACTTCCGGCGCGTGGTACTGCCGCCGATGTCCTACGCCCACGAGCAAGACAAGATCGAGAACCGCTGGCCCGCTGCGGAGGCCTTCATTGCCAAACAGGCGTTGAACGAGCGCTTCGGCCCCCAGCAGGGCAAGGTCGGAATCGTTCTTCAGGGCGGCATGTACAACGGCGTGATAAGGGCGCTGCAGCGGTTGGGCCTTGCCGACCTCTACGGGAAAACGGATGTGCCGCTCCATGTCCTGAATGTCACGTACCCATTGGTGCAGACCGAGGTTCTGGACTTTGCGCGCGGCAAGGACGCGCTCCTGGTCGTCGAGGAAGGCCAGCCCGAGTTCATTGAGCAATCCATTGGCTCCATGCTCTTCAGGGAAAGAGTCCAAACCCGACTGATGGGCAAGGATGTCCTGCCGATGGCCGGCGAATACACCGGCCAAGTGCTGCATGAAGGCATGACCGCCTTTCTTCGCGAAACCGCCCCCGACCTGCTGCCCGGCCAGGTACGTGCACCCAACCGGGATGCGCCCAAAATCCCGGACCTTTCGACGACGATCCCGGTCCGCCCGCCCGGGTTCTGCACCGGCTGCCCCGAACGCCCGATCTTCGCTGCACTGAAGATCGTCCAGCGGGAACTTGGTGAACACCAGATCACCGGCGACATCGGTTGCCATCTTTTCGCTTCGCTCCCGCCCTTCGAAATCGGCGGTTCGACAATGGGCTACGGCCTCGGCCCGGCATCGAATTCGGCCTTCGACGCCGGCGGCGATCGGCGGGCGATCTCGATCATCGGCGATGGCGGGTTCTGGCATAACGGCCTCGCCTCCTCGATAGGCAACATGGTGTTCAACCGCGCCGACAGCGTCGCGGTGATCGTTGACAACTACTATTCAGCAGCCACAGGCGGACAGGACGTGCCGTCGAGCCGCGCCAGCAACCCGACCCGAGCCACGAACAACCCGATCGGCGCCGCCGTCCGGGGTGTTGGCGTGAAATGGGTTCGCGAGATCGACCGCACCTACGATGTGCCTCGGATGTGCGAGGTCTTTCGCGAGGCGCTGACCACTGACTATGACGGCCCGAAGGTCATAATCGCCTCCTCCGAATGCATGTTGAACCGCCAGCGCCGCGAGAAACCGCTCCGGCAAGAGGCCGTCAACGCGGGTAGGCGCGTCGTGGTGCCTCGTTTCGGCGTCGATGAAGACATCTGCACGGGCGATCACGCCTGCATCCGACTCTCGGGCTGCCCGTCGCTGTCGCTCAAGAAGCTTGACGACCCGCTGCGCGACGATCCGGTGGCGCATATCGACCAGACATGCGTCGGCTGCGGAAACTGCGGCGAGGTGGCCGAGGCCGCCGTGCTCTGTCCAAGTTTCTACCGCGCCGACATCGTGCACAACCCGACCGGTTTCGAACATTGGCGTGCGGGACTCGCCGCGCGGCTCATACGCTGGCTGCAACGCCGCCGGGCACGCCAGTCGCTGTCCTTTGGAGGCGCGGAATGACAGTGCAGCAGCCCATTCCGGCAGAGGTGGCCAAACCGAGCCCCGACGGCGTCATCAAGGTCGCGATCATGGCGGTGGGAGGTCAGGGCGGCGGAGTCTTGACCAGATGGATCGAAGCTCTCGCCCGGGCGCAAGGCTACGCATGCCAAGCAACCTCGGTCGCCGGCGTGGCACAGCGTACAGGCGCGACCATCTACTATGTCGAGATGGCCAGGACCGGAAGTGCACAACCGGTCTTTGCGCTCGCGCCATCCTCTGGCGATGTTGACATCCTGATCGCCTCCGAACTGATGGAGGCCGGGCGCGCGATCGCGCGCGGTTTCGTAACCCCGGATAGAACGACACTCATCGCATCGTCCCACAGGAATCTCGCAATCTCAGAAAAATGTGCCCCTGGTGACGGGACCGCCGACGCGACCGAAGTACGCGCCGCAGCCGAAGTTGCAGCCGCCCGGTTCATTTGTTTCGACATGGAGGAACTGGCGGTCGAAAGCGGATCCGTGATTTCGGCCACTCTGTTCGGCGCCCTGGCTGCTTCGGGATGCCTGCCCTTCGACAAGGGCGCCTTCGAGGACGCCATCCGGTCCGGAAAGCGGGGAGTTGAGAGTAGCCTGCGCGCCTTCGACGCCGGATTCCATGCCTGCCTCAAGGGTGTGCAGGCCAGCAGCGAACCAGAGCGGCCGCCATCCTCGCCGGGTGCCTCCGGTCCCGTGCGTCTGCTCGACAGGTGGGAGAGCCTGACGCGACGCGCCGCTGACCTGCCGGAGCCCGCACGGCCGATTGCATTTGCCGGGCTGCGCAAGGTAGTCGACTTCATGGATGCGGATTACGGTGAGGAGTATCTTGATCGCCTTGCACCATTTGCCATCTCCGGCAGCCTCGGCGGCAACGAGCTGACCAAGGTCGCAGCAAAGTACATTGCCAACGCCATGGCTTACGACGACGTGATCCGCGTGGCGGATCTCAAGACCCGCGCCGCTCGCAATGGCCGAATTGCTGCCGAGATCGCAACCGGACCGCAACAGATACTGCACTTGACCGAATACATGCATCCCCGGGCCGAAGAGATCGTCGGGCTGCTGCCTGCCAGGATGGGAGCCCGATTCGCGGCGAGTCCCCGCGCCATGGCCCGCATAGACCGCTGGTTCGCCAAGGGCAGGCGACTACGCTCGGACCGACTGGGGCCGTTCCTTCTTCTCTACGCGCTCGGCGGGCTGAAGTGGTACCGCCGCAGAACACGACGCCACGCTGTCGAACAGGCGCATCTCGACGGTTGGCTGTCGCGCGCCGCCCGATTTGCCGACGCAGATCCCGCACTCGCCACAGAAATCCTCTGCTGCGGTCGGCTGATCAAAGGCTATTCAGAAACCTACGCACGCGGACTGTCGAAATTCGACAAAGTTCTTGGCATGGTGGATCGAGTCGCAGACCGCACGGATGCAGCTAGCTGTGCAAGACGCCTTCGTGAAGCCGCGCTGTTGGACGAGGAGGGCGAGGCGCTCAACGATGCCGTCAGGGCCATCGAGGCGTTATAGAGTGCGCTCCAAGCCACCCTGCGCCACGCAACTGCACTTGGCTCAGTCGAGAGACTCCGCCTGGATCTGAAGAGCCGTTCTGCTCATTGTGTGTGATCGAACTGCATTTTCAGCGAATCGCGATGCCGTCGGCACACGCAATCAGACACGTCGCCGCCAAGGCGGCAGCGTCGGCAAATGTCACGTTGGAAACTACCCTCGCCATAGACAAATTCCTGACTTCACGCCGCTCCGATACCTATTGTGGCGTTCAGGATCACTCACGCCCCAACTGCGAAGATGAGCTTGCGGCGAACCCGTTCGTTCAAGAGCTTCGCAACAGATGCCATTCGCACAATGACAAACTGGTCCTAAGTCTGAACGATTTCCTCCCTTGCTTCTGCATACCGAACCAGTTCTGTCAGGCATATCCTCGAATCCGCCATCAACATCTGCACGGCTACTCAGTCTGGGCACGGTATGTGAACATGGCTGTAGCGGCGAACGAACGGATCGGCATTCAATTCAATCGAGGAAGTGAAGCGAAGGGAAACGGAGGCTTAAACTCAAAGTTGCGTTGAGTTACATGTAACAAAAAGGAGGCAGTCATGCCAATCTCTGTTTCAGAACGCGTCCGGAAGCGCCGGGACGCCATGCGTGCCGCAGGGCTGCGCCCTGTGCAGATCTGGGTGCCCGACACCCGCCGTCCCGGTTTTGCCGCAGAGTGTCGCAGTCAGGCGCAACTGGTTGCCTGTGCGGATTGGCGTGACGCAGATCTGGCGGCATTGATGGATTCCGCCCTGAACGATCTGGATGAATGGCGGTGAGGCGGGGCGAACTGGTGACAGTCGCTCTGAACGGCGACAATGGCAAGCCGCGCCCCGCGTTGATCATCCAGGCGAATCAGTTTGCCGATCTAGGCTCAGTGACCATTCTTCCCGTCACATCCACGTTGGTTGACGCGCCACTCCTCCGATTGACAGTTGAGGAGTCCGCCGACAATGGACTGCGCGTGACCTCGCAAATCATGCTGGACAAGCCCGTGACCGTGAAGGCTGAACGGATCGGGCCGTCGATTGGTCAGATCGACGAAACCACCATGGTCAGCGTGAATCGGTTGTTGGCCCTTTTTTTCGGTCTGGCAGGATAACACGGCAACTAGACGCCCAAGCTGGCGCTTCATGATGCCACAGGCGGAGCGAATCTGACCGCCAAGTGAAATTCGTGAAATCTTGGAACAAGATTGTCTCGCATTGCGGGTTCACGCCAAGAACCTTTCACACGTCCGACGGCGGCGATAGAAACGTGCCAGTATTTGAGGGCGGACATGCAAGGCTTACCGAGGACGTGCAGGACGACAGATCCTGTGAACACGATGCCAGACATTGCAGGCATTGCGGAATTGGTGCATGGCCACGAGATTACCAAGGGCTCACTGACTTGTTCAACCGCTGACATCCAGAGGCAAGTTCCCAAATGCAGGATCCGAAATCCGCTGGTCGCTGGAAAAGGCGCTTGTGCCTTCTTGCGGAGGGCCCCGCAAACGCGAAGCTCGGACATAAAGTGCCGATTCATCCTTCGTTCATCGACCGATGGCAAGAGTGACCGCAGTTTAGGAGAGTCATGGGTTGAGGAGGCAATTTTTTGAGAACGGGTGGCGGAGGAGGTGGGATTCGAACCCACGGTACGCTTTCACGCACGCCGGTTTTCAAGACCGGTGCATTCGACCACTCTGCCACTCCTCCAACGTGGGTTTGGTATCGGGCGGTACGCGATTCTGAAAGCCCCCTGCGCGACTCTGCCCGGAATTCTGAAATACCCTTTTCATGCAGAGGCATGATGGCTAAGCATAAAGGGCAATGCAGGCAAGAGTCAGGTACGGGTGCTTCGGACTGAGTGAGCCGCAAGTGCCAATGATCAAGAACCTGGATTTGCCGTGAGCCAATTCGAACACACCCAACCCCATGATTGTCTCACAGAATTGCCGACAATGGAGACTGCCACAATGTTTCGACAGATTGCAGCCTTGCTTTTCGTCCTCGCAATGTCCGCCTTTGTCGCTGCGGCCGCTTCTGCGCAACCCGTATACGAAACCCCCGCGAAAGCCGCGCTCGTCTACGACTTCGAAACCGACACGGTGCTCTTCGAAAGAGACGCGGACACGCCGAAGCCACCTGCGTCGATGTCAAAGCTGATGACGCTTTACATGGTCTTCGAAGCACTGCGGGAAGGACACATCGAGCTGGACACGACTTTCACCGTCTCGACCAAGGCCCGCAACATGGGCGGCTCAACCATGTTTCTGGATGAAACCGACCGACCCACAACCGAGGAACTGATCAAGGGGATAGTCGTCCAGTCCGGCAACGACGCATGCGTGGTCGTGGCTGAAGGGCTGGCCGGAACGGAAGAGGCATTTGCTCAACGGATGACCCTGCGGGGACGCGAGATCGGGCTCGAGGACTCGACCTTTGCCAATGCCAGCGGCTGGCCCCATCCACGCCACAGGATGAGCCTCCGCGACCTGGTGAAGCTCGCGGCACTGCTGATCACGGACTTCCCCGAGTATTACAAGTATTTTGCCTTGGAAGAATTCGACTTTGACGGCCGCTCGCCTGCCAACAGGTTCAACCGCAATCCGGTTCTGGGGATAGGTCTGGGCGCGGACGGTCTGAAGACCGGACACACCGAGGAAACCGGCTACAGCCTGGTGGGATCCGCCGTTCAGGCCGAGCGGCGCCTGATCTTTGCTTTCACCGGTCTCGAAAGCGCGGCAGCACGCCGACGCGAAGCCGAGGCGATGATAGTCTGGGGACTCCGCCAGTTCACAATCAAGAAGCTTGCCTCCAAAGGTGACGTCATTGGCGAGGTTCCAGTCTGGGTGGGGAGTCAATCCAGCGTCAATGCGATTGCAGGCGACGACATCCGCCTTCCTTTCCCGACCGTCGGACAGGACAGCGTCACAATGCACATCGAGTACCTCTCGCCGATTGACGCACCGGTCGCCGAGGGCGCGCAGGTGGCGGAGCTCGTTGTTTCCTTCCCGAACATCCCGGAAAGGCGGGTCCCGCTTGTCTCCGACCGCGAAGCAACCCGCGGCGGCTTCATCCCACGCGTACGTGCTTCGTCCTCCCTGCTGATTGACATGGCCATCGGGCAGGTCCGGAGCCTCCTGGAATGAACGCAGGACGCCTCATCACACTCGAAGGCATGGACGGGTGCGGAAAGTCCACGCAAGCCGGGCTTCTTGCCAAGAGCCTGACTTCCAAGGGTCACGACGTCGTCCTGACACGTGAGCCGGGCGGCTCGCCAGGTGCAGAGGAAATACGCCAGCTCCTGGTCGAAGGCTCTCCCGAGCGCTGGTCAGCGGAAACCGAGATCCTGCTCTTCACCGCCGCGAGGCGCGATCATCTGGAAAGGACCATTCGCCCGGCTCTTGAAAGGGGCGCCACGGTGATCTCGGACCGGTTTGCGGATTCAACGCGCGTGTATCAGGGTGCGACGCGGCCGGAACTGCGCGCGCTCGTGGACCAGCTTCACGACGCGATGATCGGCAAAGATCCTGACCTGACATTCATAATTGACATGGATCCAGCCGAAGCTCTCAAGCGCGGCCTGGACCGCAATTCCGGCGAACACAGGTTCGAGGAAATGGGACAGGGTTTCCAGGATCGCGTGCGCAACGGATTTCGTACGCTCGCAAGCGACAATCCAGACCGATGCCACTTGATCGACGGCCATCGCGACATCGATGCCATAGCGCATGACATCTCCCGGATCGCGGATCCGCACCCATGAGTGACGAGAGCCCTCCCGAAGCAGACCGCGCCGAAGGTGCGCCGCATCCGCGCGAAACCATGCGGCTGTTCGGTCACAAGGGTGCCGTGGCCGAGATCCTCGCGTCACTTGGCAATGACCGAATGCATCATGCCTGGCTCCTGACCGGACCGCGCGGCGTGGGAAAGGCGACCTTGGCCTGGGCAATGGCACGGTTCTTGCTGGCACGAACGGGCAGCGAGGCTGATCGAAGCGGTTCCGCTCCGACAGACCTTGACATGTCCGCAGATCACGCCGTTGCCCGCCGTGTTGCCGCGTTGTCCGATCCCGGCTGTCTCCTGATCCGGCGTGCATGGGATCCTGACCGCAAGCGCCTGAAGAATTGGATCACGGTCGACGAGATCCGGCGGCTCAACAGGTTTCTTGGCCTGACCGCCACGGACGGCGGATGCCGAGTCGTCATCGTGGATGCAGCAGACGACATGAACCCGTCCGCCGCAAACGCCCTCCTCAAGCTGCTGGAAGAACCTCCGGGAAACACGGTTCTCATCCTGGTCAGCCACCAGCCAGCACGGCTTCTTCCAACGATCCGGTCGCGTTGCCGCATCCTGAGGCTGCAGGAGCTGGACGAAGCCGAATTGAATCTGGCCCTTTCCGAGGTCGGCATTGCCGCGGAAAATGCCAGCAGACTTCATGCCCTTGCCCGCGGTTCGGTCGGCGAGGCCGTCCGGCTCATGAACGAAGGCGGCCTGGAACTCTACGGCGAGGTCATGGACGTGATTGCCACCGCGCCATCCATGGACCGGGCCAAGGTGCTGAAGTTCGCTGAAGAAACATCGGCACGCGGAGCCGAACGACGATTCGATCTGGCCGTCAGGTTGCTGGACCGGGCACTAGCCCGCCTCGCGCGAACTGCCGCAGGAATGCCTCCCGATTCCGAGGTGACGCCGGGCGAACGCGAAACTCTTGCGCGACTGGGCGCGATTACCGGTCGCGCACATGCATGGGCAGAGTTGCAGCAGGAACTGTCGGCCCGATTGACACATGGCCGGGAAGTCAACATTGACCCGGCCAGTCTGCTCACCGACGCATTCCTCCGGATTGAAGCGGCTGCCGCCCCTGACACCGCAACGAAGTCGGATTCCCGAGCCCAATGACGGCTCCCCCGGGTTGACGCCCAACACGAACCTACCCATACGGAACCAATGTCTTCGCCGGCCAGGATCACGGACAGCCATTGCCATCTCGACTTTCCTGACTTTGATGGCGAGCTTGGCAAGGTCATCGCTCGCGCCGCCGACCGAGGTGTTCATCGCATGGTGACAATCTGCACGCGGATTGCCGCCGAACCTGCGATACGCGCTATCGCCGAGGCTCATCCGCCGGTATTCTACGCAGCCGGCACGCATCCGATGTCAGTGCCGAAAGTGCCCATGGTGGGCGCCGAAACTCTGGTTTCCCTGTCCGCCCATCCGAAATTCGTCGGCATCGGCGAAACCGGCCTCGACTACCACTATACGCGGGACAGCATCGCATCGCAGCAAGAGAGCCTTCGAATTCATGTCGAGGCGGCGCGCCGGACCGGGCTTCCGCTCGTCATTCACTCCCGTGACGCAGACGAGGACATGGCGCGGATCCTGACCGAGGAACATCGGGCGGGCGCGTTTTCCTGCGTCATGCACTGCTTTTCCTCCGGGCCATCGCTCGCCGAGAGAGCTCTCGAACTCGGATTCTATCTCTCCGTGTCCGGAATTGCCGCCTTCCCAGGAAGTTCCGCTCTCCGTCAGATTTTCGCTGCAGCGCCGATTGACCGGATCCTGCTGGAAACCGACGCGCCGTATCTCGCCCCGCCACCCAATCGGGGCAAGCGGAACGAACCGGCTTTCGCTGCCGACACGGCACGGGTCGGTGCCGAGGTCTTCGGACTGGATTACGAGGAATTCGCGGCTCGAACGGAAGAGAACTTCGAGCGACTCTTTGCAAAGGCAGCTGCATGGCAGAATTGATCTTCACCATTCTCGGGTGTGGTTCGTCGGGCGGCGTGCCTCGGATCGGGGGGCGCTGGGGCGACTGCGATCCCGCGAATCCCAGAAACCGTCGGCGGCGGTGCTCGCTTTTGGTCGAGCGGGTTGAAGACAATGCCAGGACTACGGTGCTGATCGACACGTCTCCCGACCTGCGCCAGCAATTGCTGGACGCAAATGTCGGCGATCTTGATGCGGTGATCTACACCCACGGCCATGCGGATCACGTGCACGGAATCGATGACCTGCGACCCATCGTCTATGCGCGGCGTTCGCGAATGCCCGTTTGGGCGGATGGGCCAACGCAGGACAGGCTGTATTCGGGCTTCGGCTACGCCTTTACGCAACCTGAGGGTTCGCCATACCCGCCAATTCTCGAGATGCACACGATCAAGGGCGACGTGAATATCGAAGGCGAAGGCGGCGGGATCACGTTTCAACCGATCCGCGTCAGCCACGGCTCGATTGACGCGCTTGGATTCAGGGTTGGCGACTTTGCCTACCTTCCTGACGTAGCCGAAATCGGTGACGACGCTTGGGCCCGCCTTGACGGGCTGGACATCTGGGTTGTCGATGCGCTCCGCCGCGACCCTCACCCGACCCACGCACATCTCGAGCGCACGCTTGGCTGGATCGAACGCGCGGCACCCAAACGCGCCGTTCTCACCAACATGCACATCGACCTCGACTACGACACGCTGACCTCCGAGACGCCGGACAACGTCGAACCGGCCTATGACGGCATGCGCCTAACCGTTTCCGGCTGAGCGATGCAGGCACTCCTGGACGTTGTGGTTCCCGTCTTCCTGGTCATAGGGGCCGGGTATTTTGCGGTCTGGAAGGGCTTCTTCAGTGACGGCGGGGTCGACGCCCTGATGAAGTTCACGCAGAACTTCGCGATCCCGTGCCTCCTGTTCAACGCCCTGTCCTCGATTGATCTCGACAAGGGATTCGACATCCCCCTGCTCTTCAGTTTCTACACGGGCGCAGCTTCCGGATTCCTGCTCGGTCTCGTTCTGGGACGCCTGCTCATTGGGCGCCCGTGGCCAGATGCGGTTGCGATCGGATTCTGTTGCATGTTCTCGAATTCGGTCCTGCTTGGCCTGCCCATCACCGAACTCGCCTATGGGGCCGACGCGCTCGCCGGCAACTACGCAATCGTCGCCCTGCACGCACCATTCTGCTACTTCATCGGCGTCACCGCGATGGAAGTTGTCCGCGGTGCCGGCATGTCGCCAAGGGATACCTTCCTGCACGTCGCCAAGGCAATGTTCCACAACGCGCTCATCATCGGCATCGTCCTGGGCCTCGTGGTCAACGTGTTCGGGATCGGCGTTCCAGGCGTTCTGTTAGACGCCATCGACCTCCTGTCCAGTGCCGCCCTTCCTGCGGCCCTGTTCGGACTTGGTGGCGTCCTGGTGCGCTACAAGCCGGAAGGAGACCTGAAGACCATCGCCCTGATCTGCGTCGTTTCCCTGCTGGTCCATCCCGTGATCTCCTGGAGCACTGCATCCGCGATGGAGATAGAACGGGACGCGTTTCGTTCCGTTGTGCTGACCGCCACGATGGCGCCGGGGGCAAACACGTACATTTTCGCGAACATGTACGGTACGGCAAGACGCGCTGCCGCTTCGTCGGTCCTGTTCGGGACGGCCCTTTCGGTCTTTACCGTCTGGCTCTGGCTTCTCGTGTTGCCGTAGCGGCCATGGGTCGGCCGGCATGGACGCGTCGACTTGCCGAATTCTTGAGGCTCGATACAGAAACTGAGCGGCCTCCCCGAAAGCGGCACTCTCCGGTCCAAACAGACACAAGTTGGGGAAGCCCACATGGCATGGGGAAGACCACCCGGAAATGGTGCAGCCTCCCGAATGAAAGACATGAAACCGAGTCTACGGACGCGCGATAGTCTGTGATCGAATCCTTGGTTCCGCCTCCCGCCAAACAGGGGGTCTCTCCCGCGAACCGGAATTGCAGGAAGCGTTCAGCCGTCGTACGGAAATGCTCGGGACGGACGCCAGTGGCGACCGAGTCCCAACCGTTTCCGTCACTCTTGCCGGTCGAGAGCCGTTTCTGCACCTGACGAGGCGCAGTGGCCCCGAATGGATGCTTGACAAGCTCCAGACCGATTGCAACTTGATGGCGCTAGCCCCAACAAGAGCACCGCTGGGACAAGCAGAAAACTCACAATGTGCAATGCCAAAGACAATGCAGCCCTGACTACGCAAGGATGCATCGCGGTCGACAAGTTCGGGTGTCAAATCCTGTTTCTCAATGTGGAAACAGGTACGGTCGAAACCGTCCTGGACGGATTTGCAAAGACCGTTCACGAACTGCTGGTTTGCCCGGATGCATCGCGCGCATACGTGCCAATTTTCGGTGACGGCATACACGGGAAAAACCCGAATCCGGGCCATCAGATCGTCGTGATTGACGTGCACACGCAAAGTCATGTCGCGGACATCGACGTCCGCCCGCTTGCAGCCCCTCACACCATGCGCATTGGACCGGACGGGTTGATCTACTCTACCTGCGAAGACAGTGGCGTCGTCGCAATCATCGATCCGGACGAAAATGCGGTCATTGGCACGATTGACGCCGGATCCCAAAATTGCCATCGGCTCGAGATTTCTCCTGACGGGACGCGCATCTACACTGAGAACGAAGAGGATTGCTCTGTCTCCGTGATTGACCTGCAGGCCCGGAAATTGCTAGGTCAGATCAAGACGCCCCATGCGCTTGCCGGGCTGGCTGTCTCGGCCGACAGCAAGACGGTCATTGCCGTTGATGACGAGGCACCGGGGCTGTTTCTGATTGACGCGGAACTTGGAGAGGTTTCGGAAGCCTTTCCCTTGAAGGGACTGGAAGAGCCTGCACAGGTCGTGCGCTACTCGCCGGACTTCAATGTGCTCGCGGTGACCAGCATGGCTGGAGACTGTGCACTCCTGATCGACGCGGATTTCGGAGCTCAGACCGCCATTCCGACCGGGCGCCAGCCAATGGACATGGCCTTTCGCGGCAACGAACTGTTCATTGCCTGCCAAGGCGACGGCACCATCCAAGTGCTCGATCTTGCAAGGCGGCAAACAATCAGAAAGTTCATGGCTGGCGTGGGATGCGAATCCGTAGGTTTCTTCTGAAGTCGTTTCGTCCGCTTCAGGTCACGCTCGCGATCATGCCGTCGAGACCAACGGCTCCAAACGCGATCATGTCGCCCCTGTCCACAGCACCGACCCCGTTCAACCAAAATTGCAAATTGAGATTTCCGCCGCCCATTGCAGCGTCTCGTAACTGCGTCACTTGCCCCGTTGTCCCCGTTGCGAACACTTCCAAGTGACGGAGACCAAGGGTACGTGCAACGGCGATCAAGATCCCGGACTGGCAGTGGAGAGGTCTTTCGGGGGGCCTCCGATCCGCAGCCTTCGACAACCCTTTCCTCGTTCATTCCCGAACCGGGGTCGTACGCGAAGGTTATTGCACAGCGATAGGCACCCAGGCGGCGTTTCGGCTTGAAGACCTTACGCAGGCATCGACAAAGGCGACGCCCGCAAGACCGTCATGAACGTCCGGATACATCACCCCAAGCGGAACAGGAGTGCCGCTCCCGGCAGACCGGATAGCGACCGCGGCCTCCGAGTAGATGTTCGCGAAGCCTTCCAGGTACCCCTCGGGATGGCCGGGCGGAACGCGGGAAACCCGCGCCGCTTCAGGGCCCGTACCGTCCCCGTTTCGGCTCAGCAGTCGCTTGGGTTCCCCCAATGGCGCGCTCCAGAGATAGTTCGGATTCTCTTGCGTCCATTCAAGCCCGCCCTTGGTGCCGAACACTCTCAGGCGCAGGCCGTTTTCGTTGCCCGGCGCAACCTGACTGCACCAGAGCATGCCGCGCGCACCGCCTTCGAAACGCAGAAGGACGTGCCCGTTGTCATCCAGACGTCGGCCTTCGACGAAAGTGTGAAGATCTGCCGAGAGGGCTTCGAGCTTCAGCCTGGTCACGAACTGAACGAGATTGAAGGCGTGGGTCCCGATGTCTCCGGTCGAACCGCCCGCTCCGCTCCGGGCCGGATCGGTACGCCAGCCTGCCTGTTTCTGGCCGCTTGATTCCAGATCCTCGCTCAACCAGTCTTGCACGTATTCGACCTGCACCACGCGAATTTCACCGAGTTCGCCATGTTCCACCATTGCACGTGCCTGCCGCACCATCGGATAACCGGTATAGTTGTGGGTCAGGATGAAGTGTACACCCGCCTTCTCGACAAGCTTGACCAGCTTTTTCGCGTCCTGAAGCGTCGATGTCAGCGGCTTGTCACAAATGACGTGAATGCCGCGTTTCAGGAATTCACGCGCAACAGGAAAGTGCATGTGGTTCGGCGTGACGATCGCGACCGCCTCGACTCCGTCCTTGAGGCGAGCTTCCCGCTTTGCCATCGAGTGGAAGTCGCCGTAGACCCGTTTGGAGTCGAGACCCAGATCTGCACCAGATGCCTGGCTTTTCGCGGCAGTGGAACTGAAGCAGCCCGCCACCAGTTCAAAATTGTCGTCAATGCGGCTGGCGATCCTGTGCACGGCGCCGATAAAGGCGTCGCGTCCTCCTCCGACCATGCCAAGCCGAATCCGCCGCAATCCGGTTTCCGAAGTTCCGTCTATCGGCATGAGCTTCTCCCTGTCGTGGCCAGTCCTGCGCGCGAAGTTACCGCACAGAAGATGAGACGGCGTCAATATCGTTTCACCTCGAGACAACGAGAGCACCGCCTGTTCGCTCGATCGCACGCAAATTCGGCTTGCATCACATTCCGCCCGCAGCGCCGCGGGACTTCGGCTGCCGTCACAAGCGTTGTTCCGGGTTGCCGTCGCATCGTGAGCGCGTGTTGCATTTTGACCCGGCCCTGCTAAAGGCCGGGCCATGCCGCGATACGCGCTGAAAATCGAATATGACGGACGCTCGTTTTCGGGCTGGCAGCGGCAGGCATCAGCGCCATCAGTTCAGCAAGCTGTCGAACGCGCAATTTCGCAGCTCGAACCTGAATGCCCACCAGTCGCTGCTGCGGGACGGACTGATGCCGGCGTTCACGCCTTGGGACAGGTCGCGCACTGCGACACCGCAAGAGACTGGGACCCCTTTCGCCTGTCCGAGGCCCTGAACCACCACCTGAAACCGAATCCGGTCGCCATCCTGGCATGCAGCCAGGTCGATAGCGAATGGCATGCCCGACATTCCGCCACCGAACGCCGCTATCTCTATCGAATTGTGATCCGCCGCGCTCTTCTGGTGCATCACGCCGGAAAGGCGTGGCGCGTGCGGCATCCGCTCGACGTGGATGCCATGCGCAAAGGGGCCGAACATCTCGTTGGCAAGCACGATTTCACGACCTTCCGCTCGGCCATGTGTCAAGCGAAGAGCCCGATGAAGACCCTGGACGAGATCAGCTTCGAGACACGTCCCTACCCGTGCGGGCTTGAATTGCGCGCGACCTTCCGAGCTCGCAGCTTCCTGCACAACCAGGTTCGCTCGATCATCGGGACCCTGGAGCGAGTGGGCGCCGGAGCCTGGACCCACGACGACGTCAAGGTGTCACTTGAGTCAAGAGATCGCGCTGCCTGCGGTCCGGTGGCACCGCCCGACGGCCTTTATCTTGAACGCGTCCGCTATGATCCGGAGATCTTCTAGGCCGGCATCCATTGGCATCATGACCGGTAGGCCTGCAATGGACGATGTGCATACTAGAACCCGCCAGGCTGATGGCAGCCGTCAGATCCAGGTCATGGCCCCCAGGCTGGAATCCGGATCGTCTGTGCGCAAGTGTGTCTGAATTCCCGAATCCATCAGTGAACCACGGTTTCCCATGGATCGATCACGTGAACTCCGGTCGACAAGAAGTCCGCCCTGTTGCGTGTGACCACCGACATGTCGTGCACCAACGCCGTGGCCGCAATCAATGCATCTCGCTCACTTTTCCGGTCTGGAACATGCAGGCGCGCGCAGCGAATCGCCACCATCGAGTCTATCGTCAGAATCCGCCCCTCAAATTCCGGCATCACACGGTTGTCCAACCAATTGCGAAACAACCTCCCTTGAATTCTGTCACGCCTCTCGATTCTCAGGACGCCGACTTCCAGTTCCATCAAACTGATCGCGGAAACGTGCATGGATTCGGCATCGCGTTCCGAAATCCACGCGACGACATGCTCATTGGCCCGGCCATCATCAGCCTTGCGAAGCTCTGAGACTACATCCGTGTCCAGCAGGAACATCAGGAAAGATCAACTTTGCGCGGCTGGATCGAAGCGCGATGTGGCCTGAATTCGATGTCCGAGAGGCCAGGCATGGACAACGCCTCAACTAGGTTGCGCCTTTTGCCGCGAAGGGCGTCGTACCGTTGGATCGACATCAATACATGAGATGGCTTCCCGCGGTTCGTGATGATCACAGGTCCCCGTAGCGCCGCCCTCTTGGCACGACCTACATCCTGGTTGAATTCGCGGCTGGACATCGTCTTGCCAGTCATGCCTGCCTCCCTTGAATGTAGGTATATTGCTACATTTCGAATTCTCTGGCAACCATCTGCATGAGACTCATGTCGATGACGAAAATTCGCTCGGACTCGGGACCACCAGAAAGGGACGCCGCTGCGGCAGTTGTTCGCAATGTGATTGCAGCCATGGCACTACAAGTTCGGCGAATGCCCGACATTGAATCAAGTTGCGAAAATGACTTGAGATAGCCGACCAAGAACCAGGTCAGTGATGCGCGGCCCTGCTGCCTGCTTCAATCCCACTTCGCGACAGGCGGAAGGCTCATTAGGACCGCATTCGCGTCATGGCCGGTTTCCAAGCCGAACTTCGTGCCCCGGTCGTATACGAGATTGTACTCGACGTAGAGACCGCGATGCCGAAGCTGAATTTCCCTTTCCCGCTCTGACCACTCGGTCAGGCGACGACGCTCAACGATCGGCAAATAGGCCTCGAGAAAGGCGCGGCCAACGTCCTGGGTGAAGGCGAAGTCCGCCTCCCAGTCCCCAGTGTTCCAGTCGTCGAAGAAAATTCCGCCGACGCCCCTCGGGCGGCCACGATGCTTCACGAAGAAATACTTGTCCGCCCAGGTCTTCAGGCGCGGATGGATGTCGGTGCCATGCGAGTCGCAATGGGCCTTCTGCACCGCATGGAAGTCAGCCGTATCCTCTGCATGCTCAATGCACGGATTCAAGTCAGACCCGCCTCCAAACCACCATGCGCCAGGCGTCCAGAACATGCGCGTGTTCATGTGAACTGACGGCACGTGGGGGTTCTGCATGTGAGCAACAAGCGAAATGCCCGATGCCCAGAAACGCGGATCCTTGTCCATTCCAGGCACGCCGCGTGCCGCCACGGCCGCCTGCGCGCGCGCGCCGAGGGTTCCGTAGACGGTCGAGACATTCACGCCGACCTTCTCGAAGATCCGCCCTCCGCGCATCACGCTCATAATGCCGCCGCCCGCGTCGGACCCGTCAGCCGATGCACGCCTTGTTTCGGTGATCTCGAAGCGACCGGCCAAACTGTCCGAGTTCGGACCGATTACGTGAGCGTCCTCGACGCCCTCGAAAGCGGCCACGATCTCGTCGCGCAGGCTCTTGAACCATGAGCTGGCGCGGGACTTCCTTTCCTCAAGGCATTCTGTCATCTGCTCGTCCGATCTCGGCCAGAACGGCCCAGGCACGTTTCCGGTAAAGCATCTCGCCTGCGACTTGACCACACCTTTGACCCGAGTGGCAGCGCCGCCGACGCGAAATTCCAGTCTTGACCGTCGATAGCCATGATCGGACGTGCAATCTGCGCCTCATGCCGCCTTGTCCTGATCGGCTTCGCTGAATATAGAACGCTTCGTGACCTGCAAGGCGATCATAATTCGAATTACGTGCCCGGCGCTCTGACAGGCGAGCCGCCGGGAAAAACGTGCCGAGACTCTCCTTCGCCCGAACATCCACCCTTCAAGGACTCTGACCGATGTGTGCCGACACACCAGACTACAAGGACACACTGCACCTTCCCGAAACGGATTTCCCGATGCGGGCGGGATTGCCTGGGCGCGAGCCTGGCTGGCTGGAGAGATGGGAGAGGATCGGTGTCTATGACCGGCTTCGCGGCAAGCCTGGTCGCGCGCAGTTCACGCTCCACGATGGCCCGCCCTACGCGAACGGGCATCTGCATATCGGCCACGCGCTGAACAAGATCCTGAAGGACATGGTGGTCCGCTCCCAGCAGATGATGGGCAAGGACGCGCGCTATGTCCCCGGCTGGGACTGCCATGGCCTCCCGATCGAGTGGAAGATCGAGGAGCAGTATCGCAAGAACGGACGCGACAAGGACGCGGTCGACGTGGTCGAGTTTCGCCAGGAGTGCCGCCGCTTCGCTGAAGGCTGGATCGACATCCAGCGGGACGAGTTCAAGCGTCTCGGCGTGACCGGCAACTGGGCCGATCCTTACCTGACAATGGCCCATCACGCCGAACGCGTCATCGCCGAGGAATTCCAGAAGTTTCTGATGAACGGCACGCTTTACCGAGGCTCCAAGCCCGTGATGTGGTCTCCTGTCGAAAAGACGGCGCTGGCTGAAGCGGAAGTTGAGTATCATGATCACCATAGCCATACCGTCTGGGTGAAGTTCCCCGTCGTGGCCTTTGATCGCGGCGCGGCGGCCGCAGTCGGCGATTCAGTGTCAAAGCAAACAGCGGACAAGGACGGCGACTTGCGGGCATCGCGCCTGAAGAGCGCGAAGGTAGTCATCTGGACGACGACGCCATGGACCATCCCGCAAAACAGGGCCATTTGCTTCGGACCAGACATCAGCTACGGGCTCTACGAAGTCACGGGACGCCCGGAGGAGTGCTGGGCGAAAATCGGGGACCTGTATCTCATTGCCGACGATCTGGCCGAGGCCACGCTCTCACAGGCACGGCTGGAGACAACGATGTACCGACGTCTTATGGATGTCGATGTCGCGGAGCTTGCCGCAATCACCTGCGCGCATCCCTTCCGGGGCCATGCCGACAACGGGGAGTGGGACTTTGACGTCCCGCTCCTCAACGGCGACCACGTAACGGCGGAAGCCGGCACAGGGTTCGTGCACACCGCGCCGTCTCATGGCGACGACGACTACCAGATTGGGTTGAAGCACGGCCTGCCAATGACATACAACGTGCTCGAAGACGGCTCGTTCCGCGAGGATCTCCCGTTCTTTGGCGGGGCCGTCATCATCAAGCCAAACGGCAAGGAAGGCGACGCGAACAAGCGCATCATCGACAAGCTTGCCGAGGTGGGAGCGCTGATCGCGCGCGGCCGCCTTACTCACAGCTATCCGCACTCTTGGCGATCGAAAGCACCGCTCATCTTCCGCAACACGCCGCAATGGTTTGCGGCCATCGACCGTCCTGTGGGCGACGGGCAGGACGAGCATGGCGATACCATTCGCGAGCGCGCGCTGAAAGAGATCGACAATGTTCTCTGGACGCCACCGTCCGGTCGCAACCGTCTCCATTCAATGATGGAGACCCGTCCCGACTGGGTTCTCTCGCGCCAGCGCGCTTGGGGGGTGCCGCTGACCTGTTTCGTCAGGATTGGCGCAAAGCCGGACGATCCCGACTTCCTGTTGCGCAACGACGCCGTGAACGCCCGGATTCTAGATGCTTTCGAGAAAGAAGGCGCGGATTCCTGGTACAAGCCCGGTGCAAAGGAACGCTTTCTCGGCAACGACGCCAACGCGGAGGACTACGAACAGGTGTTCGACATACTCGACGTCTGGTTCGACTCGGGTTCTACCCACGCCTTTGCGCTTCGCGACCGTCCGGACGGCACGGAAGACGGCATTGCCGACCTATACCTCGAAGGCACTGACCAGCATCGAGGCTGGTTCCACTCGTCCTTGCTGCAGAGCTGCGGCACGCAAGGCAGGGCGCCCTATCGCGGCGTGCTGACCCATGGCTTCACGCTGGACGAGAGAGGCAACAAGATGTCCAAGTCTCTCGGCAACACGATCGTGCCTGACGCGGTCGTCAAGCAGTACGGAGCCGACATCCTGCGCCTCTGGGTTGCGCAGACGGACTACACGGGTGACCAGCGCATCGGCCCGGAAATCCTGAAAGGTGTCGCTGACAGCTATCGACGCCTCAGAAACACGATGCGCTTCCTGCTTGGCAATCTTGCGGGATTCTCGGAAGACGAACGCGTTGCGCCCGCCGACATGCCCGAACTCGAAGCTTGGGTCCTGCATCGCATGGCGGAACTCGACCACAAGCTGCGCACGCGTTATGCGGCATATGATTTCCAAGGCGTCTTTCGGTCCGTCTTCGAATTTGCGACCTCCGATCTTTCGTCCTTCTATTTCGACATCCGGAAGGACGCGCTCTATTGCGACTCCAGTGACGGGCTGACCCGCAGGGCGGCACGAACCGTACTTGACCTGCTGTTCCACAGGCTGACGACCTGGCTTGCTCCAATTCTCGTCTTCACGGCCGAGGAAGTGTGGCTTGAGAGATTCCCGGGCGACGACTCGTCCGTGCATCTCGCCGACATGCCCGAGGCCCCTAAGGACTGGCTCAATGAACCGCTTGCCCGGAAATGGGCCAGCATCCGCCACGTTCGCCGGGTCGTGACGGCCGCGCTCGAAATCCAGCGCCAGGAAAAGCGGATCGGCGCCTCGCTGGAAGCCGCGCCCATCGTTTGCGTCGAGGACCGGGACGTTCGCGATGCACTGAAGACCGTGGATTTCGCAGACGTCTGCATCACGTCATCCATTTCCGTCACGGGAGATCCCGCGCCGGCAGAGGCATTCCGACTGCCCGGAGCGGACGGAGTCGCCGTGCTCTTCGAGAAGGCCGACGGAAGCAAATGCGAGCGCTGCTGGAAGATACTCCCGGATGTGGGAATGCATGCGCATCCCGGAACCTGCGCCCGTTGCAATGCCGTGCTAGGATGAGCCCGGACGCGCCTGAACGGTTCAGTTGTGCATGGATTGGCCAATGCCCTCCCTGACCTGCAAGAGCCCGATCGGACCGCTGACCCTGACCGACGAGAACGGCGCGATCACGCGCCTGGACTGGGGTGGCGATGCTGGCGACTCCACGCCGATGCTGCATGAAGCGGCGCGCCAGCTTGCCCTCTACTTTGACGGCGATCTTACCGAGTTCGACCTCCCGCTGGCTCCCAGAGCGTCGCCAAAGCAGCTTCGGTTCCTCGATGCGCTGTGCGAGATTCCCTACGGTGAAACGCGAACTTACGGGCAAATGGCAAAAGCGCTCGGCATCTCCGCCCAGGCCGCCGGCCAGGCCTGTGGCGCCAATCCCATCGCGATCCTGATTCCCTGCCACAGGGTCACGGGAACCGGCAGCCTAGGCGGATTCTCGGCACCGGACGGAATCGAGAAGAAAATCGCGCTCCTGAAGCTCGAAGGTGCGGCTTCACTCCTTCTTTAGGATCATCGTCGTAAGCTTGGGATCGCGGCCCTCCGCCTGGGGCAATCCATCGGCAATCTCGTAATAGTCGCCCTTGTCCGCACAATAGATGTGCCCGACCAGTCCGATATCTGTCGGACAGTCAAGCGTCCCCGCATAGATCGACAGGTTCTCTCCGGGACCGTCCCAAAACAGGTTCGAACCGCAGGTGCCGCAAAACCCGCGCCGCGCGGTCGGGGAGGATTCGTACCAGCGCGGCTCGCCGGAAATCTCCACTGCTGCTCGGGGCGCAGATGTCGCCGCCACGTGATGTCCGCTCGTCTTGCGGCACTGTGCGCAGTGGCATGCGACGACCGGGCGCAGCGGTCCCCGCACCAAATAGGCAACTTGCCCGCAAAGGCAGGATCCCCTGTGAACATCCGGCATTCAGCCCTCCTTTCAGGCACCCGTTGCCAGCCAAGCATGCCGGCGAAAGCCACTGGCACAATGGCCCGCCCGACGCGGGGCCTGCAAGTTGCAGGCATGCCAGTGATCGGCAAGTCAGCTTGTCGCATCAGCCCTCTGCGGAATGCCGCTCCACATCCGGACCAAGACATCGTAGTCTAGCAGGGAGGCAGAAAACAAGACGGGCACCGAGCACAGTGAGCGGGCCGAACAAGAAGCGACGGGCGCGTAGGGCAGGACGGCGTCGCGCAACGCGGTCAAGTGCAAAGCCGCGAGGAAAGGCGGGTTTGGGCAGGCTCCTTTTTCTTGCTCCCCTTGCCTGGCTGCTGCGGACACTTGCGCGGATCACTTGGAGCATTGGCTGGCGCATTTCCTTGCTTGCGTCAATGGCCATTGCATGCGTGGTCCTGTTGTACGCGGCCACGCTGCCGCCTCTTCCGGAAATCGTGGATGCCCGCTCTCGCGGATCGGTCACGCTTCTCGACCGCAACGGCACGGTCTTCGCGTGGCGGGGCGAACAGTTCGGTGGCATGATCACGCCGGAAAACGTCTCACCGCATCTCAAGAATGCCGTCATCGCGACAGAGGACAAGCGCTACTATCGGCATTTCGGCATTTCGCCGAGGGGCATTGCCAGCGCAATTCGCATCAATCTCCAGGAAGGCCGCGGCCCCTTCCGGGGCCACGGAGGTTCGACGATCACCCAGCAAACGGCAAAGCTGCTTTGCATCGGCAAGCGCTACAAGCCCGAGACAGGCATGTCCGAGGCCGAATTCGAGGCGGACTGCCGCCGCACGACGCTTGGTCGCAAGATCTGGGAGGCCATCTATGCGCTCGCGATGGAAGCCCGTTACTCCAAGGACGAGATTCTCACCATCTACCTGAACCGATCCTATCTCGGAGCCGGCACACGCGGATTCGAGGCTGCCGCGCAGCGATACTTCGGGAATTCAGCCAGGCACGTGGGACCGGCGGAGGCCGCCATGCTTGCCGGGCTTCTGAAGGCGCCCAGCCGCTACGCACCAACCGCCAATCTGCAACGCAGCAGGGACCGCGCGGCGACGATCATTCGGCTGATGGAGAAGCAGGGCTACCTCTCTGCCAGTGAGGCTGCGCAAGCCCGCGAACACCCTGCCCGGCTGTCGGCGGCGGCCGCCGCCCGCGCCGGGGGCTATTTTGCGGACTGGGTCATGGACCTCGGCCCGCAATTCCTGACCCGGGACACGACCGAAGACGTCGTGATCCGCACAACACTGGATCGGGACATTCAAGCGGCCGCAGACAAGGCGCTGCAATTCGTATTTGACTCCAAGGTTCGGGAGGGCTCGAAAGCGCAAGCTGCAGTCGTCGTCATGAGTGCCGACGGCGCGGTTCGCGCCATGGTGGGTGGCCGAAAGGTCAAGGGCGTCGCAGGCCAGTTTAACCGTGCGGTCCAGGCCAAGCGCCAAACGGGGTCGGCCTTCAAGCCTTTTGTCTATGGCGCGGCCATGGATCTTGGCATCAGGCCGAACATGCGAGTCCGGGATGAACCGCTCTGTCTTGACGTGCGCGGTTCGGGAAAGTGGTGCCCCGGCAACTACTCCCGCGAGTACAAGGGCGTCGTGACGCTCGAAGAGGCCTTGGCCGAGTCGCTGAACATCCCGGCCGTCAAGGTGTACGAACGCGTCGGTCGCGAGGCGGTTGTGCGCGTCGCGTCGGGATTCGGGATCGATGCCGGCGCTGCGATCGGACCGGCAATGGCACTCGGAACAGCGGAATCGACGCTTCTAGACATGACCGGCGCCTATGCGGGCATCCTGAACGGAGGCTCGTCGGTAGTGCCTTACGGCTTGGTTGACCTGCGCATAAAGGGCGATGATGCGCCCCTTCTCGAACAAGCCGGCGGCACGAGCGAACGCGTGATCAGCGAACCGGCTGCCCGCCAGCTCGTCTACATGATGAGCCGGGTCATTGAAGTCGGCACCGGTGCGCGTGCGCGTCTTCCCGATCGTCCGGCCGCCGGCAAGACCGGCACCACGCAGGCGGCAAGGGATGCATGGTTCATCGGATTCACGGCGGACTATGTCGCAGGAGTCTGGATGGGCTACGACGACAACACCCCGCTTACCGGAGTGACCGGCGGCGGCCTGCCCGCCGAGATTTGGAAGGAAACGATGATTGGCGTCCATGAAGGCCTGCCGGTCGGAAGGCTGCCAATGCCGGATCAAGGCGTCATCGCAAGCGCCGAGCCCGAGCGACAGGCCCCGGATCGAGCGCCGCAAGGCAACTTTGCCGAGCGCGTGATCTTCGGCATAATCAACGACATCTTCGGCAGATAGCGGACCGAGACGGCCCTTCGTTCAAGGCAGGTCCCCCGGATCCGTGAAGCAGTTCTTGCCGGGCGTCATTTCCAGGGACAGTGACTACGGAACCGCATCCAGAAACCGCCGGACGAGATCGGTGTCTTTGACGCCCGGTTCGCTTTCCACGCCCGAGGATACGTCGACCTGCCGGGCACCCGTCAGGGCGACCGCCTCGGCCACGTTTTCGTGGGTGAGACCGCCCGCCAGCATCCAGGGAACGGTCCAGCGACGGTCCGCGATCAGGGTCCAGTCGAAAAGAAGCCCGTTGCCGCCCGGCAGCTTGCCGTCCTTGGGTGGACGGGCGTCGACCAGGATCTGGTCCACGGCCTTCTCATACAGGTCGATTCTTGCAACGTCATCCGCGTCCGAAATGCCAATCGCCTTCATGACCGGCAGGCGTGCCCGGTCCCGGATCTCGCGCGCACGCTGGGGCGTCTCCGAGCCGTGAAGCTGCAGCATGTCCAGAGGAACCGCTTCCGTGAGAGAGTCGATGAACGCGTCATCGGCATCAACTGTCAAGGCAACCTTGGCCACGCCAGGCGGCACGTCCAGCGCCAGCGCGCGTGCTACGGAAAGCTCCAGGCTCCGCGGAGACGGTGGGAAGAAGACGAACCCGACATAGGCAGCGCCGGATTCAACCGCCGCCGACAGGGTGTCCGCGGTCGACAGCCCGCAGATCTTCACTCGCGTCCCGGACCTCATGAGGCGGGTTTAACGCCTCGTTCAGCGGCCCTCAAGGATTTCGATGACATCGTCGTCCGATGCGGAGGAGCTTCGAGTTTTGCTGAATTCCTCCTCAAGCCTTTGCCGCTCCCTCCGTTCGCTGGCGGCCCTGGCACGGTGCTTGTGCTCGCGCAACCATTCCCACAGGAAACCTAGCGCCAGTCCGATCACGCCCGCTGCAAAGAGAACGACGAAGGTTGGCAGGGTGATTTCCCAGTCGAATCCGGCGAGATGCGAAACTTCGGCAGGCAGCAAGCGCACGCTCAGCGGATCGCGGTTCGCCAGCGCGACCGTGATCAGGGCAATTGCAAGGACTCCAAGAAAGAGGAGGCGGATGGCACGCATCATGCCTTTCCGTTCAGGCGATCCCTCAACAGCTTTCCGGTTTTGAAGAACGGTACATGCTTTTCATCGACGTTGACGCTTTCACCGGTCCGGGGATTGCGTCCGATGCGGGATTCCCGCTTTTTCACGGAAAATGCGCCGAAGCCCCTGAGTTCAACCCGGTTGCCTCGTGACATTGCATCAATGATCGAATCAAAGATCGTATTGACGATACGTTCGACATCTCGCTGGTACAGGTGTGGGTTCTCTTCGGCAATCTTTTGCACCAGCTCCGACCGTATCATCTTCCCCCCCTTGTGTGCTTTGTCGGTCGCATTGAAGAAATCAGCGACCACGGGAGACTATAAGCAGAAAGGCGCGATTGCGAAACATCCTAACATCCCAAAGGGCGGAAATTCGCGGAATCCCGCCACCTGTTGCCCGAATTCGGGCACGAAATCGGCCGAGTCAGGTCGCAATTTCTTCCTCGGCTTCCAACCGAACGGTTGAAAGGCGGTCTGCCGTCGGGGCGATTCGCGGAGCTCCGGAATGCTCCTGCGCACCTGCCTGCCCGGATTCTGTGCAGCTCCAAGCACCGCCTGGGCAGCGCTTCTTGCCCGGCGGACTACGATTCCCTGGAACGGCATCGTGACACATCGGCACGCCGACAGCGGACGCGTGGACGTCGTGCGGGATAAGATTCGTTCGGGCAACGGCAGGAATTCGAGGTTTCTCAATCCAGGCAAATTGATCTACAAGCATGTCCGCGCCCAGCCCGCCGGTTGGGCAACCGCAATGGTGACAGGCGGGCCGCAAGGGACAACTAGACGAATGGCCGCAAACTCTGAGCGAGGATTCCAATGAGCTACGACTACGACGATCAGAACATCTTCGCGAAAATACTCCGCGGCGAGATTCCAAACGCCACGGTCAAGGAAACTGAGCATACATTGGCCTTCAAGGACATTGCGCCCCAGGCCCCGCACCACGTCGTCGTCATCCCCAAGGGCCGGTACGTGAATGCGGATCATTTCGTCTCTGAGGCGAGCGATGGCGAAATCGCCGACTTCTGGCGCACGCTTGGATCCATCTGCCGCGAAATCGGCGTGAGTCCGGATCAGGGCACCGGTTACAGGTTGATCGCAAATTCAGGTCCGGACAGCGGACAGGAAGTCCCGCACTTTCACATGCACATACTTGCCGGCCGGCCCCTCGGGCCAATGCTGAATTCCTGAACTACTGCGGCTGCAGCCTGAACGTTACGTTTTCTGGACGCAACCAATGCGCCTGAGCCACGTTGAAATGCACGCCGCGATATAGCGGCTTCCGTCATTCGGTGCACCAATTGCGTGCATTTCCGGCCAAGGTTGTTCAGACCTCCCATCGGTGTTCGGCTGCGCGCCGTGTTGTCTGGCGGTTGTAGACGCGTGGCGGGTGTCTGTGTGCAACGGATCCAACCGACCATTTTCTTGCCGACCCGCATCGAATTCCACCGGCCCGCCCATTGCGTTTGCAATACGCGGCGCCCCTCACTATATAATATCGATTATATAATACTGAGAGGTACACGAATGCTGACTCTGAAAATCACGACGGTGGGGGCCTCGTCCGGAGTCATCCTGCCCAAGGAAACCATGGCCCACCTGAAGGTCAAGAAGGGCGACGTGCTCTATCTTACCGAATCGGCTGACGGCGGTTATCGCCTGACCCCCTACAATCCGGACTTTTCGAGGCAGATGGACTTGGCAGAGGAGATCATGCACGACGACCGCGAAGTGCTGCGTGCGCTTGCCAGATGAGCGCCTCTTCCGACAAGGCGCGACCGAAGCAGTGGCGTTGGATCGATTCTGCCGTCATCTTTGCCGTCCACGACCGCCAACTTGCCGAGCACGGCGGTTCGGAGGGCATTCGCGATGCTGGCGGCATTGAAAGCGCTCTCGTTCGACCGATGAACCTCGTCCACCACGGCGAGCCCGACGCGGCAGACCTCGCCGCTGCCTACGCCTACGGCATAGTCAAGAACCATGGATTCGTGGACGGCAACAAGCGAACAGCCTGGATTGCCGCGCGCCTGTTCCTTGCTGACAACGGCTACCGGCTCCGCTTCGAGCGGCCGGACGCGCTCCGAACGATGCTGGGCGCTGCCGACGGTAGCATCACCGAGAGCGAATTGGCCCATTGGTTTCGCGACCGTCTGGACACGGACGAATGACTGCGCGCGCCCCGAAAGCGACGTCGGCATGTCCGCGCGAACAACTGATGCGTTCAAAGCTGGCTTGGGGGAACACTTGCAACGTTCGTCAAGCTCTGCCAATGCGTCATGGAGCAGGAACTGAATCGCATCCGGATTGCAGGATCGACTCGAAGACAGGGTCCCGTTCTCCCCAGTCGTCTCTTCACTAAGGCTCGCCCTCATGGCATGGACGAAGAGGCGGGCGGTGCGCTTCAGAGGGGTATTGAGGAGACCAGAGGAATAATGACCAAAGACACTGAACCGCTGAATGTCCCGCCTCCGCCAGAGAGCGAGACGGTGTCGACATTGAGGGTTGCCTGCGACGGTGGCGGAGGCGCACTCGGCCATCCGCGAGTCTGGCTTTCGATAGACCCGCAGGTCGGGTGGGTCGAATGCGGGTATTGCGACAAGCGCTTTGTCTTTTCAATAAACTAGGGGCCAGAACATCATGTCCGGGTTCCGGCGCGCGACAATTGGCTGCCGTGAAAGCAACATTCAATTGCAATCCTTCCATGGCAGGGACCATGCGCGGCCTTGCCAACTGTCCCGGAACCGCTTCAGACCCTACAGATCGGCGTAGACATGCGCCTCACGCTTGGCACCGGGATGTGTCACTGCGCCAAGCCGAGTCGATCCAACGAGTTGCGCATACTTCCATAGCGCACCACTGGTGTAGATCGTTTCCCGCGGCGTGTAGGTGCGAGCCTCGAGTTCCTCGTCGCTCAGATCCACGCTGAGTTCACCCTTGATCGCATCGATGGTGATCATGTCTCCATCCCGGAGCTTGCCGATTGGTCCGCCCCGCGCGCTCTCCGGGCCGACATGCCCAACGCAGAAGCCCCGTGTCGCACCAGAGAATCGACCATCGGTGATCAGCGCCACCTTCTTGCCAACTCCCTGTCCTGACAGCGCGGCGGTCGTAGCCAGCATCTCGCGCATTCCGGGACCGCTTGCGGGACCTTCGTTGCGTATGACAATGACCTCTCCTTCCTTATAGGTACGCGCCTTGACGGCCGCGAAGGCGTCCTCCTCGCACTCGAACACCCGGGCAGGGCCGGTGAAGACCTGTTCCTCCTCGCTCATGCCCGCGACCTTCACGATCGCGCCTTCCGGGGCGAGGTTGCCCTTCAGCCCCACGACGCCGCCCGTCTTCGTGATCGCTTTCTCGACGGGATGGATCACGCGACCGTCGGCATCGCCTTCGATCCTGTCGAGCGCCTCGCCAATGGCTTCGCCGGATGCGGTGATGCATTCTTCATGGATCAGGCCTGCCTTGCGCAGTTCCTTCAGCACGATCGGTACGCCGCCGACCTCGTACAAGTCCTTTGCCACGAACTGTCCACCCGGTTTCAGATCGACGAAATACGGCGTGTCGCGGAAGATCTCGCAGACATCGTCGAGGTCGAAATCGATTCCGGCCTCGTGGGCGATTGCCGGCAAATGCAGCCCCGCGTTGGTAGATCCGCCGGTGCAGGCAACGATGCGAGCCGCGTTCTCGAGGCTCTTGCGGGTAACGACGTCCCGGGCGCGAATGTTTCTTTCCAAGAGGTTCATCACGGCAAGACCGGACGCCGTGGCAAACGCGTCGCGACTTTCGTAAGGTGCGGGCGCACCCGAGGAGTTCAGGAGCGCGAGGCCGATCGCCTCGGACACGCAGGCCATCGTGTTGGCCGTGAACTGACCGCCGCAAGCTCCTGCAGACGGACAGGCGACCCTTTCGAGAGCACGCAATTCCTCGTCCGAGTTCTGGCCCGCCTGGTGACGGCCAACCGCCTCGAAGACATCCTGCACCGTCACGTCCCGGCCCTCGAAGCGGCCCGGCATGATCGACCCGCCATAGATGAAGACCGACGGCACGTTGAGCCGCACCATTGCCATCATCATGCCTGGCAACGACTTGTCGCAGCCAGCCAGACCAACGAGAGCGTCGTAGCAGTGCCCGCGCATCGTGAGTTCAACCGTGTCTGCAATGGCCTCGCGAGAGGCGAGCGAGGAACGCATTCCCTCGTGGCCCATTGCGATCCCGTCGGTCACCGTAATGGTCGTGAACTCCCGGGGCGTGCCAAACCCTTCCTTGACGCC
>JAJEFO010000029.1 GCA_022820365.1 Silicimonas sp. | reverse complement strand
ATGGAGCCAGGGAGCCCGGACGCAAGACAGTCAGGCAGAAGGGAGAACGTGATCTGGCTGTCCGGGCAGTACCAGCGCGCGACATGCGCCTCGCCGCAGGCGGTCTTGCGAATATAGGTGCCATGGCGGGCGAAGGTGCATTGGCCCGTCCCGTGCACCGGGCAGGTCTCCAGCGACGCGCGCCGCCATGCGCGGGACTGGACGTATTTCTCCAGCGTCATGTCAGTCAGGAGGCGGAACTGCATCCCGTGAGAACCGGTCGAATCCAAGGATGGCTCTCGACGGCGTCGAGGCGCTGCCTGGGAAAGAAGGCCGTCCCGGATTGTCACTGATCCGCTGGGGAAACCGCTCACTTAATACGTGGGAAGAAACCGCATGCTCATGCTCGATTAATGTGAGACCCTACAGCAGGGAGACGTTGGCCGGGACCTCTAGGTCCCTTGACCGGTGCCATCCCGCCCCGTCCAGGACGACGAGCGCGTGCTTGCGGTGATATCCGGTCACCGACACGAATTCGTCCAGGATCCGCGACTTCTCCGAACGCTCCGCCTCACGGTAGCGCTGGCGCAACATCTCAAGCAATTCGCCTCGTGCCGACATGCTCAGTTTCCTCATTCTCCTGCCCCCAAGACAATCTGATTGGGTAACATTTTTGATGAGGCAACGGATCCATCGAAAGTAACGATTTACGTGAGGCAACGCGAACGCGGCGGTGAACGTCGCGCCACCACAAACCAATGGGATCCAGATCAGTACCTTGTCCAGCATGCCAATCGGGCTGGCAATTCGACTTTGCCGCTCCTCAGTCTTCCTGGAATCCGCGACTAGACCTTGGAAAAATTAGGGCACCACTTCAAAATTCCCTCTTGATAGCTCTGCTTCGCCTCAAGAGCCGAGGCCCATCTGCGGATGTTCGGATACCTGTCGAAAGAAAGGCCGCAACCGAAAATCACGAAATACAACGGTATCCATGAAATATCGGCCAGCGTGAACCGATCGCCCATGATCCACTCGCGATCTTCAAGGGTGACCTCCAACTTCGTGAAACAGGCACCAAGGATCGCCTTTGCCTTGTCGAAATCGCTGGTGCTGAACTGTTTGCCGCCCGCGTGCTTGGCGTGAAATTCCTTGAGCTCCTGGTTTTTTTGCAAAGCGTCGTACTTTGCCTGCTCTTCCGGCGTTTTCTTCAGCTTTTTGGCGATCTTGGTTGCGTAAACGTACGGCTTGCAGGCGGGCACATGGATACCGGCGGCCAAGTGGAGCCACTCCATCATTTCGTCGTTGTTCTTGGCCCTCAGGGTCGGTTCGGGGTAGGTTTCATCCAAGTAGTCTATAATGTCGTTCGACTCGATGTGCACCACCCCGTTGTCGACCAGCGTCGGGACCAACCCATTGGGATTGATCCCAAAATACTCGTCCGAAATATTCTCTTTCTTCTTTAGGTCGATGTGGTGATTGGTCCAGTCCAGCCCTTTCTCGATAAGAGTCATGCGCACGCGCATAGAACAGTTTGAGATCGCGCCATGATAGAGATGAAGACCTTCGAAGGCCTCCACTGACTTGTTGGTAGGAACGACAACGACCATGGCTGGATCTCCTGGGGATGCGAGCGGTGAAATTGGCTCTGACGCCCCGAACTGAGGTTCGACGCGTCAGATACTTTCTTTGGTGCTACTGGTTCAGCGCTTCGTAGATTTCCCTTGCGTTCGGAATGCCCCTCTCGGCGTAGTCGGCGTAGATTTCGTCCATGCTGGCTGCGATGGCAGCCTCCATCTTGGCGCGTTCCTCATCTGAGGTGACGATCCATTCGAAATCCAATTCACCAGTTGAGAGGTTGCCCTCGATCCATACCCTCGCTACGTCGTCTGCACCCTGAAACGACTTGGCCAGTTCGAGCGACATCGGCAATCCTGCCAGTTCGTCGATAATCGTCTTGTGTTCGTCCGACAGGCCCTCGTAACGTTCCTTGTTCATGATCGCAAAGGTGACCTGGAATGTTGCGGGTGTGTTGTCGATGGCGTAGTCGGCAACCTCGTCCAGGTTCCAGGGCGGCATCAGGTTGTTGACCGAGGTCACGACCACGTCGATCAGGCCGGTACTTAACCCCGTGTAGTGCTCGTCAACCGGCAACGCGACAGGGACAGCTCCCAACCCTTGAATCGCGGGGGTGGTCGTTGCTGCAAAAGGAACAATTTTGGCGCCTTTCATTCCTTCTATAGTCGAGACGTTCCTGTTTCCGACCAAGAGGCTGCCCGCAGGGTTGCCGATGGCCAGAACCTTCACCTCGGACCATTCATCTGCGAGGTATTCGTCGTAGATTGCCCACAGGCGCTCGGTTGAGTCGACAGGGTTCGTGGCTTTGCCAGGCAGGATCGCCAGCATGGTCTTGGGGAAGATGGTAGGAGTCAGCGCCGCGACGCCGAATGTGATGTCGGCCACGCCTTCGATGGTGCGCTTGTATTGCTGGACAGGACCGGCACCCAACTGTCCCGCCGGGTAGAGCTTCATGGTCAGCGTTCCGCCTGACCGTTCTTCGATCTCTTCGCCAAACCACTTGAACATGCCAACATTGGTTTCATGGGAAGGCGGCACAAAGGTTCCGACGCTCAGCTCTTCCGCTGTCACGGATTGACCAGATATCCCCGATACGCCGATAAACGCTGCAATCACAGTGAACCGCTTGATCATCTTCATTCTCCTTTGTTGTTGGGGGCTCCGATCTTTCTCGGCGCGCTCGCCAATTTTCTTACTGGTTTAGTGCTTCGTAGAATTCTTGGGCGTTGATGATGCCGTTGCTTTGGTAGTCAGCGAAGATCGCATTCAGGCCTTGCCGAACCGCAGCATCCATCCTGGCGCGCTCTTCGTCCGACACGACGATCCACTGCAGGCTGCCACCAGGCCGCCTTCCAATCTCCTCTCCGCACCAGGCAAACATACCAGTATTGGTAAGGTGCCGCGACGGCGCGGGTGTCGCGACGCTGAGTTCTTCGGCAGTGGCCGGTTGCGCGGTGATTCCAAGCACTGCGCCCTTAGCTACTGCAAGGCTCGTTGTCGTCAAATTTGATGCCTCCAAACATCAGGAGAGTTAGACAAACTATTTGGGATCCCAAGTAGAATCTGCGAAGCCCAAAAACTCACAGCATAAGCAATGATCAACACATACGGGATCCCATTTCAAGTCAATTTATGAAATTTCATTTGCCTCTTCGGCAGTACACACAGGGCCAACTGGCACGAGCCGGCGCAATTTCATTCGGGTGACATTGACCTGCGGCGCCGACGCGACATCCACACAAGCATAGACGTTCCTGGGCTTCAATCGGCGCGCTGCCCATGGGCCGAGTGAGGAGAAACTTGGCTTCGCGTTAGGTGGCACATGTCTCGGACACGTCACACGATTCGGAATGGATCGTGGGCCTGATCGAGGATCACGTTCCGCGGTCCAAGCGATCCGGCACCAACGGATACGCAAGCAGCAATCTTCAAGCTGCGACGTCGGCGACACGCCGTTTCCAGCTCACAACATCGCCATTCCGCCGTTGATATGCAGCGTTGCTCCCGTCACGTAGCTTGCTTCCGGGCTTGCCAGGTAAAGAACCGCGGCCGCCACTTCGTCAGCTTCTCCCATCCGACCGGCCGGCACCTGGGCCAGAATCGTCGATTTCTGGTCCTCGGTGAGCTTGTCGGTCATCGCGGTGGAAATGAAACCGGGAGCGACGCAATTGACCGTGACTCCGCGGCCAGCGATTTCGTATGCGAGGCTCTTGGACATGCCGACGAGGCCGGCCTTCGAGGCCGCGTAGTTCGCCTGACCAGGGTTACCTGTTGCACCGACTACCGACGTGACGTTCACTATCCGACCCCAGCGCGCCCTCATCATCCCGCGCAGGACCGCTTTCGACAGCGCCATCGCGCTCTTCAGATTGACCCGCAGCACGACATCCCAATCCTCTTCGGACATGCGCATGAACAGGTTGTCGCGCGTGATTCCCGCATTGTTGACGAGAATGTCGACCGTGCCCATGGCATCCGCCGCCTGCTTCGGCAGTTCCGCAACCGCATCGGCATCCGACAGGTCGCAAGTCAGCACGTGAGCCCGATCACCCAGTTCTGTCCCAAGGTCCTCGAGTGGCTCGATTCGGGTGCCGGAAAGCGCCACTGCGGCACCTGCTGAATGCAGCGCACGCGCGATGGCGTTCCCGATTCCGCCCGAAGCCCCAGTGACAAGCGCCGTACGGCCGCTCAAATCAAACATGTCATCTTCCTCGATTGTTGCGTGTCCTGGCGGGCATCCTACCGCGACGCCGCCGCCTCGGCCACTTCGCCAGCCGTCCCTACGGCACGAGTCGTTGCATCCCTGACGGTCCGCCGGATCATGCCGGCAAGAGCCTTGCCTGCGCCAAGTTCCCAGAATTCCGTCACGCCATGCTCTGCCATCCACTCGACGCTCGCACGCCACCTGACCCGACCCGCCACCTGATCGACAAGCAGCGAACGAATGACGGAGGGGTCCGTCGCCTCGGCTGCGAGCACGTTTGCCACGACGGGGACTTTTGGCTGGGCAATTTCGATGTCACTGAGGGCTTGCGCCATCGTGGCAGCGGCCGGGGTCATGAGCGAGCAATGGAATGGCGCGGACACCGGCAGCATCACCGCCCGCTTGGCACCCGCGTCCTTGGCAAGCTCCACGGCGCGTTCCACGGCCTCCTTGCTGCCCGAAATCACGTTCTGCATCGGGTCGTTTTCGTTGGCGACCTGGCAAACGCCGCCTTGCGCCGCACGGTCCGCGACCTCCGCCACCACATCGCAGTCAGAACCAAGAATAGCCGCCATGGCGCCTTCGCCAACGGGAACGGCCGCCTGCATTGCCTTGCCTCGCAACCTCAGGAGCCGGGCTGCATCCGCCAACGTGATCGCCCCGGCTGCACAAAGGGCCGAGTACTCGCCGAGCGAATGCCCGGCCACGTAGTCTGCAACGGTGACGTCGATGCCTTTTGCTTCCAGGGCTCGAACGACCGCCATCGAGGTCGCCATCAGCGCAGGCTGCGCATTTTCGGTCAACTTTAGGACTTCGGCATCACCTTCCCAGACAAGTGCCGAGAGCTTCTCCCCAAGCGCCTCGTCGACTTCCTCGAACACGGCCTTGGCCGCCGGGCACGCCTCGGCAAGGTCTCGACCCATACCGACCGTCTGCGCCCCTTGGCCGGGGAATACGAATGCAAGACTCATCGAAGCTCAGGCGCCGACATCTACCACGACCCGGCCCTTGACCTTGCCTTTCAGGATGTCCGCTCCCAACTGCGGCAAGTCCTCCAAGCTGGCCATCTGAACCATCGCTTCCAACTTGTCCATCGGCAGGTCGCGCGCGATCCGCTGCCAGGCCCTGATCCTGTTTTCGCTGGGCTGCATCACGGACTCGATGCCGAGGAGGTTCACGCCGCGCAGGAGAAACGGAATGATCGTCGCCGGAACAGCAGCGCCGGCAGCCAGTCCGACGGCAGCAACCGACGCACCGTATTGCATCTGCCCAAGGATGCGGGCGAGCATCGCACCTCCAACGGCGTCCACGCAACCTGCCCAGGTTTCGCTTTCCAGCGGCCTCTTCACGGTTTCGGCCAGTTCCTCTCGCGACACGATCCTGCTCGCGCCGAGGCCTGTCAGGTATTCCGCAGTCTCCGGCCGACCAGTCACGGCCGCAACTTCATATCCCAGATGCGCGAGAATCGCCGTAGCCACGGACCCCACGCCGCCTGCGGCTCCGGTAACCAGGACCTCGCCGCTGCCCGGTGCAAGGCCGTGATCCTCAAGGGCCATGACTGCCAGCATGGCGGTCAGCCCGGCCGTTCCCACTGCCATTGCCTGGCGGGGCGAGAGCCCTTCGGGCAGCGGCACGAGCCAGTCGGCCTTTATTCGCGCCTTTTCGGCATATCCGCCCCAGTGCACCTCACCTACGCGCCAACCTGTCAGGACTACCTTGTCGCCGGGGGAATAGCGCGAATCGTCTGACGTCTCGACGGTTCCCGCGAAATCTACGCCGGGAACGTGGGGATAGGTTCGCACGACGCCTCCGCCAGGACCGATGCACAGGCCGTCCTTGTAGTTCAGGGTCGAGTATTCGACGGCGACCGTCACGTCCCCTTCCGGAAGACGATGCTCGTCAATGTCCTGCACCGAGGCAGAGGTTTGCCCTTCCTCGTTCCTTTCGACAACCAGTGCCCGCATTTCACGCTCCCGCTCGTTTACCCGAATTCTTCGGGTGCTGCGCACAAAGGGAAGGGCCACCCGTGCGCAACCGCGATCATTGACTAAGCCCTTCCAATTCCGGTTCGCGTCTCTTATATTCGCAGTGTTCCGGAAACGGAACTATGGACATAAACGCGCTCGAAATAAGCGGATCGGACCCGGGGGCGGTACCCGGCGGCTCCACCATGAACCCTGTCGTTGGAAGGGAATGCGGGGCCGAAACAGGATCGACGGACGTCTAAAGGGGTTTGCTTTGTTCCGGTGAGGTACCACCGATATCGGTCCAATTTGCATAGTTGCCAACGACAACCGTGCTCCGGTGCTTCTCGCTGCGTAAGCGGTGCGAAAATCCGAAACTCAAGTCCTTCCGCCTAGCCGCGTAAGGCGGGGTCCGCCGGAACCTGGCAACAGAATCCGGCACTTTCAGATTGCAGACGATCCGGTTCTTGTCGCACTGCCATGAGCACGATCGTTCAATTGCGGCGCCTTCACTGCTTTTCGCCGTGCCGAAAAACCCGGCCCTTCGCAGCGCATGCAGTTCCGTCCGGTGCCGCTTGAACGCGGCATTGATCGGCTCATCGAAATGTCGTTCTTATCTTTTGAAGCCGAATCCCCTATTCTAGATGCAGCAAAGAGAAACGCGAGATGGCCGGAACGCTTGACTACGGAAGCATGATGCACCGCGCGATGCGGGGCCTCTTCCAGGAAGTGCTGCGCGAAGTGGCAGACAACGGCCTGCCCGGCCAGCACCATTTCTTCATCTCGTTCGACACTGCGCATCCCGACGCAATACTGGCGGACTGGCTCCTGGAGCGTCATCCAAAGGAAATGACCATCGTCATCCAGAACTGGTTCGAAGATCTTGTAGTGACTGACGAAGGCTTCTCCGTGACGCTGAATTTCGGAAACGTCCCGGAATCGCTCTACATCCCGTTCGACGCCCTGCTCACGTTCGTGGATCCTTCAGTCGAATTCGGAATCCGCTTCGAAACCGCGGACGAGGACCCTGCGCCGATGCCAGTGGAAGTCGAACCGGCCGACACGCAGGAAAGCGAAGCGGAAGTCGTCAAGCTCGACAGCTTCAGGAAGCGGATCGATTCCTGACTGGCCGCGGTTTCAGCTGACCGACAATTTCGCACCCGTCCGGCCTGCCAGGTCGATAAAATACTGCCAAGCAACCCGGCCCGAGCGCGCACCTCTCGTGGCTTGCCACTCGATCGCTTCGGCCCGCAGCGTGTCATCGTCGACCTCGATGCCGTATGCGTTGCAATACCCGCGGATCATGGCCAGGTACTCGTCCTGGCTGCAGGGATGAAAGCCCAGCCAAAGCCCGAATCGATCCGACAGCGACACCTTCTCCTCCACCGCTTCCGATGGGAGAATTGCGGTCGAACGCTCGTTCTCAATCATGTCGCGCGGCATCAGGTGACGCCTGTTCGAGGTGGCGTAGAAGATGACGTTGTCCGGCCGCCCCTCGATGCCACCGTCAAGAACGGCCTTCAGGGACTTGTAATGATGGTCGTCATGGCTGAACGAAAGATCGTCACAAAAGAGCAGGAACCGTGCATCGGCGCCCCTGAGATGGCCCAAGAGGCGTCCGACCGACGGCAGGTCCTCGCGCTGGATCTCCACGATCTTCAACTGGTGCCCGTCGTCCCGTACTGCTGCGTGCACTGCCTTCACTAGGCTTGACTTGCCCATTCCGCGCGCGCCCCAGAGCAGCGCGTTGTTCGCCGGGAATCCCTTCGCGAACTGCTGCGTGTTCGCCAGGAGAGTGTCGCGCGCCCGGTCGATGCCCACCAGCAGCTCGATGCCTATGCGGTTCACCTCGTTCACCGGCACGAGGCGATCGGGAGAAACATGCCAGACAAATGCGTCCGCACTTGAAAAGTCCGGCGCCTGGACCGGTCCCGGAGCCATCCTGTCCATTGCAGCGGCAATGCGCCGCAGGGATTCGCCGTCCTGCGGGAAATCGCTCATGGCGCGAAAGCCACCGCGACGATTGTCGAGAGCAATCCTGATCTGCCGTGGAAGATTCCGGGTGCGGCGGGCGGCACCTTGTCCCGCAACGATGCCCGGGGTCCGCTCAAGCCTGCAGCAATGCGCATCGAATTCACGCCTTCACGTCCTCTTCACCCCCGTCGTCGTCCTCGAACTCGGAGTAGAGATCTTCGTCCTCGCCCAGGATGCCTTCTTCACGGAGCTTTTCGACGCGCTTCTTCTCGACCAGCTTCACGAGCTGGATCGAGATTTCATAAAGGCCGTAAACGACCACGAACAGGATCATCTGCGTGATGACGTCGGGCGGTGTCACGAGGGCTGCAAGAACAAGTATCCCGACCATTGCATATTTCCTGACCTGCGCGAGGCCGCGCGCCGACACAAGGCCCGCCTTTCCCATGAGAGTCAGGAGCACGGGCAGTTGGAAGCACAGGCCAAATGCCATGATGAACTTCAGAGTGATGTCGAGCGACTCGTTCACCTTCCCGAAGAACGTGACCCGCACGCCGTCCTGGGTCTCGGGCACGACCGCAGCCGAGTCGGGGAGGTTCTCGAGCGTGCCGGAAAGGAGATTGGCGAAGATCGACGAAACATCTGCAAATCCGAGAAAGAAGTTCATCGCCAATGGCGTGACGATGTATTGCGCAAATGTGGCGCCCAGCAGAAACATGATCGGGGAGGCAATGAGAAACGGAAGGAAGGCCGACTTTTCGGTCCGGTACAACCCCGGCGCCACGAAACGCCACATTTGGTGGCCGATGACCGGAAAGGCCAGCGCGAACCCGAAGACCATCGAGATCCGGAACAGCGTGAAGAGGTACTCCTGCGGGCTGGTGTATTGAAGCGTTGGCGACGGATCGCCAAGTTCGCGCAGCGTAGCCTCGATCGGTGCAAGCAGGAATTGCAGGATCGGCTCCGACACGGCAAAAGCGGCAACGATGCCGACCACCAGGGCCAGGACCGAGCGGACAAGGCGGGTGCGAAGCTCCGCGAGATGCTCGAGAAGCGGCGCCGAACTCCTTTCGACCTCGTCTTCAGCTTCGACCTCGTCCTCGGCTTCACTCATGCGCCGTCTCCCGGCTTGGATTCGGAAGCCTCGACCTCCGGCTCAGCTTCCGCGGTCTCTGTTTCACCTATAGTCTCGGCGGCTTCGCTTTCCGCGGCCCGTGCCGCAGCGGCCTTTTCTGTCGAGTATTCCCTGATTTTTTGGGCCGCCTCGGCGCGTTCCTCAGAGAGTTTCTCTGTCTCAGGTCTGATGTCCTTCGCCTTTCTGGACGGCTTGGTCGGATCCCAGTCCTCGAACCTCTTCGCTGCCTGGTTGAGCGGGTTGAGGCCTGACTTGGACGGCGTGGCGAATCCCTTGAGGTTGTCGGCCGCATCCTTCACTCCGGCCTCGTCGGCGGCATCCTCCATGGCACGCTGAAATTCACGAGCCATTCTGCGCGCCTTGCCGACGAAGCGGCCCAGCGTACGAAACATGCCCACCAGGTCCCGCGGACCCAGAATGATCAGCGCGACAACGCCGACGACAAGAAGTTCACCCCAGCTCAGATCGAACATGGTTCGGAGACCGCCCTAGACCTTGGCTTCGTCCTTGGACTTTTCCGTGTCCTGGGCCTTGTCTTCTTCGGGCGTCACGTCGCGTGCAACCGATGCCGCCTTGTCTTCGATTGCTTCGTCGACTTCTTTCTTGCCCTCGTCGACACCTTTCTTGAACGCGGTGATGCCCTTGCCGACCTCTCCCATCAGTGACGTGATCTTGCCCCGTCCGAACAGGATCAGGATGACAATTGTAATGAGAAGGAGGCCTGGCAGTCCGATATTGTTCAACATTGACTTACTCCCCAGTCTGTCGAGAGCTATGTAGGTGAGGGAATCGCCAAGTGAAAGCGGCAAATCGGGATTTCAGGCCGATTCCCTGACACATGGACCATCAGTCGCTGCCTTGGGTCGACCGCAAATTGTGCGGAAATGAAACGAAGAATTCAGCAAAGGGCAAGGTGGCGATGATGCATCTACGCATCTGCAAACCCATGCCGATCAGAACAGCCGAAGCCGAAGAGGATTGATGTCGTCGTCGCGAATGAGCGAAACAGCCGGGCCGCACCCTCTGCGTACGTCAGGCGTCACTTGCCCAGCAACAGAGGCAAGCGAGGCGCGCCACGTGCCGACAACTGCAGCGGCTGTCGCGACAGGTCACGCGTTGCTGCCACTCACCGTTTGCACTATCACTTGCTTTTGCTGCCGGAAGACGCCAGCTGACGAACGGTCGCAGCGGTCGAGGCCGATTTCACATCCACATGTTGGGACGCCACGACACTTGTCAATGGGACTGGAGGTCTCGCCGAATGATACGGTTAGTGAGTTGGAATATCGACAAGCGCAAGGAGCCATGGCGTGAATTGAAGGAGATGACGCGCCGGGGGGAGGTCGATGTCGCGTTGTTGCAGGAAGCGGGAAGCCCACCCAGCGACTTGGTGAACATGATTGAGGTAGAGGACGACGTATTCTGGAACCGGAATCTCTATGACCGCTGGCCACTCGTCGTTGGGCTGTCCGACCGGATCAAGGTTGAGAGCTTCAGTCAGACTGCGCCCATTAGCGACTTGGGAGAGGGTGACATCGGCGTGAGTGGAATCGGGACCATTGCGATCGCGACTGTGACACCGCTGGACCAGCCGAAAGAGGCATTCATCGCCGTGTCCATGTATGCGCGGTGGATGAAGCCTCACCCGTCGACCTGCAGCTCGTGGAGGACGGGCACTTCCGACGTTTCGGCCCACCGGATTCTCTCGGATCTTTCCGCCTTTATTGGTCACGAAAATCCGGCAGATCATCGCATACTCGCTGCGGGTGACCTTAACATGTTCTACGGCGCAACAGGCCGAACCCTCTCGCTGCCTGAACGCGAGCGCACGGTGTGGGACCGTTTCGAAGCACTCGGTCTGGAGTTTCTCGGACCGCAAGCACCGAACGGTCGGCAGGCCAGCACGACACCAGCCGATATACCGCAGGACACACGAAACGTGCCGACCTTTTTCCCTCGCGGGAAGTCCGCGGCCGACGCCACGGGTCAGCTCGACTACGTCTTTGCCTCACGCGGATTCCATGAAAACGTGACGGTGCGCGCCCTCAACGAGGTCGACGAGTGGGGATCAAGTGACCATTGCCGCATACTGATCAAGGTTGCCACCTGATAAAGCTGCCAGGCACCTCCTACGGCCAGTCACTGAGCAAAAGACCGCTTCGTCGACGTGCGGCGATGCCTTCGTGAACCGATACCGGCACCGGGTCAGGGGAACCTGTCCCGCAGTCCAAGTAGGTACCTTTTTCACTCGCGATTGACATGGCGCGCGGGGGGCGGGGCGGCGAAACTCGTGATTGAGCCCGAACTTTCGCAATCCAATCCCGGCAACGGTCATGACTTCTCCTTCGGAAAGACGAAGCAGCGTCTTCGCCGCATCATGAGCCAAAGCTGCGTGCCCGGTTTTGGCAGAAAGACGGACGGCACCGTCGCCGTCAGCGTCGAACTGTCATGCTCCATCCGGAACTCCACGAGACTCTCGTTGCCCATGTACCTTGCGCGTACAACGCTGCCCTTCGCCGCGACGCCGTCCTCCCGGGTCGGATTCGGCCCTTTGCCGCCCCGGTCAAAGTCAATTCTCAGGTGCTGCGGGCGTATGACGATCTCGACATCCGTTCCGTCAGGAACTCCGGGAATCAGGAATTCGCCGAACGGCGTGTCCGTCAACGCGCCCCGGACTCTCCCGCTGATCACGTTGACATCGCTGAAGAAGGCGGCGGCTTCACGATCGACGGGTGCGTTGTAGATGTTGTAGGGTGCCCCGCTCTGCACGATGCGTCCATTCCGCATCAATGCGATCTCGTCGGCCATTCGCATCGCTTCCTCGGGGTCATGCGTGACCATCACGACGGCGGTCACCTCATCCTTCAGGATGTCGAGGGTCTCGTCCCGAATGCCGTCCCGCAACCGGTCATCCAGCCCCGAGAACGGCTCGTCCATCAGCATGATCCGGGGCCGTGCCGCCAAGGCCCGTGCCAGCGCCACTCGCTGCTGCTCGCCGCCTGACAATTGGTCGGGATATGCTTGGTCAAGTCCCGAGAGCCGCACCCGTTCGAGCAAGCCGGTCACGCGGTGCGCCCTTTCCGAGGCCGTTCCATTGAGGCCAAAGGCCACGTTTTCAGCCACGGTCATGTGCGGGAAGAGAGCAAAGTCCTGGAACATCAGGCCGATGCGCCGGTTTTCCGGCGCGACATGCCGGGCGTCGTCAGACAGCACCTCCCCGTCCGCAAGCACCCTGCCAGCATCAGGGCGGTCGACCCCGGCAATCAGCCGCAACGTCGTGGACTTGCCGCAGCCAGACGGTCCGAGCAAACATGTCACTTGGCCCGGACGCACCCTGAGCGACACGTCGGACACGACGGTGCGGCCGCCGAGTCGGCGGGTCAAACCCTCGATCGTCAGGCCATCCAAACCGTCTTGCACGGCGACTCACCCTCAATCCCGAGCAAAGCTCTCGGAATTGACGCGGGATAGCAATGCACTGGCGCATCGACAAGCCCTCGTTTCGGTGGCCGTCATACGGTCAGATTCGTTGCGCCTCCGTCGAGCAGGAAATTCTGGCCGACTATGAAGCCTGCATGCTGCGAGCAAAGGAAGGCGCATGCGGCCCCGAACTCCTGGGGAGTGCCGTAGCGACGGACCGGAATCGTTGCCGCACGAAGGGCACGCGCTTCTTCCAGGGAAATGCCTTCTGTCCTGGCTACGTCCCCGTCTAGGGAATCCGCGCGGTCAGTCGCGTGTACGCCCGGCAGGAGGTTGTTGATGGTGACGCCAGCCGCAGCCACCTGCCGCGAGGTGCCCGCAACGTAGCCCGTGAGGCCGGTACGTGCCGCATTCGACAAGCCCAGTACGGCGATCGGTGCACGCACGGATTGCGAGGTGATGTTCACGACCCGACCCCAGCCTCGTTCCATCATGTCCGGCACCAGAGCCTTGATCAGGGCAATTGGCGCGAGCATGTTGGCGTCGAGGGCGGCGATGAAGTCTTCCCGTTCCCAGTCCTGCCACATGCCCGGCGGCGGTCCGCCCGCGTTGTTGACAAGGATGTCGATCTGCCCGCACGCGGCGAGTACCTTCTCCTGTCCGTCTGCGGACGTGATGTCGGCAGCAACAGCCGTCACGTCAACGCCATGTGCCCTGCGGATTTCTTCTGCGGTGGCCTCAAGAGCCTCCGCACCGCGCGCGTTCATCACAAGGTCTGCTCCAGCCTCGGCCAATGCCTCGGCGCAGCCCCTCCCCAGTCCTTTCGACGAGGCACAGACCAGCGCACGCTTTCCCCTAATTCCGAGATCCATTTCGATCCTCCGCTGTTTTCCCGCGCTTACCATCCCGTTCCGTGCGGCGAAAGAGCGGCGAAAGAGTGGAGAGACCGCCAAAACCATGATATTGGGCCACCATGTCCGCCGAAGCTCAAGCAGCAGAAGCCCTCCGCCTGATCTCCGAAGCCGGTTTCAAGACCGGTCCAGGTTGGGACAAGGCCCACCAGATTGCACAGGCTCACGAAGGGGAAGCGATCTTCGACGCGATCCATGCGCTGCTGCACCGCATCGAAGGAGACCGCTTCAACGCAGGCTACTGGGACCGGAAGGCAGGAACGGATCTTGGCCAAGACGGATTCGCCGTAGAGGCGGATCGCCTGCGCGCGATGCTGAATGCCGGAGCCGCAGAGGCGACCTGATCGGCAGGAAGCGCCACGCGCAGTGCCGGACACCTCGAAACAAGCAGTACGGCTAAGCTCGGCAATCCAAATGGCCCTGTCCAAGCTACGGTCAGCAAGCCTTGCCTATTCCATCGGAGCCATGAAGAAGGACTCGCGCACGATCTTTCCGCCCTCGACCTCATAGAGCGCGACTTCCTTCGCCCTCCATCTTTGACCGCTGGCCCTTTCCGAAACATCGATGTCGAAAATCACGCTGAACTTGTCGTTGTTGATGAACGGACCCTCGACTCCGGTGCCGTGCACTTCGTAGTTTTCGGCCCACCACTTGTGCTTTGCCCTGAGGGCATCGACTCCCGTGCTGACAGGATCCCGTCCCTCGCCCGCCATCGGTTCGACTGAAACGATGTCTCGTGAATACAGTTCTTCGATGCCTCGTTCTTCCGTCCCTTCGCGGCAATGTTGGCAAAGCCTTTCGGCAATTTCCTGGGTCGTCATCGTCACGGTCTTCCCCTTTTCTGGCTCAATCTGCCCGGAACAGAGTCGCGAGCAACGTTCGTCTTATGTTCCTATACTGCCAAAGAGACTTTTCCTCGTCAATCCGCCAATTCGCCCGATTGCCTGACCGGAGCGAGATGGCTATACGCCGCCAATGATCAACCGCGCCTCAAATGCCGCACCCTTGCCGCCGGAAATCGCCCGGCGCCGGACCTTTGCGATCATCTCGCACCCGGATGCAGGAAAGACAACGCTGACCGAGAAGTTCCTGCTCTATGGCGGCGCGATCCAGATGGCCGGACAGGTCCGTGCGAAGGGCGAGGCCCGGCGGACGCGCTCTGACTTCATGCAGCTCGAAAGAAGCCGGGGCATTTCCGTCAGCGCCACCGCCATGTCGTTCGACTATCGCGACTTCCGGTTCAATCTGGTCGACACGCCCGGACACTCCGATTTCTCGGAAGACACCTACAGGACGCTGACGGCCGTGGACGCCGCAGTGATGGTGATTGACGGCGCAAAGGGCGTGGAAAGCCAGACCCGGAAGCTGTTCGAGATATGCCGCCTCCGGGATCTGCCGATCCTGACATTCTGCAACAAGATGGATCAGGAGAGCCGCGACACGTTCGAAACCATCGACGAGATCCAGGAGAGCCTCGCCATCGATGTCACGCCCGCCTCATGGCCCGTGGGTATGGGGCGCGACTTCATCGGCAGCTACGACATCCTGAACGAACGGCTGGACATCATGGAACGTGCCGATCGCAACAAGGTGGCCGACTCCATTGAAATAAGCGGGCTGGACGATCCCAAGCTGGCCGAGCACGTGCCGGACACTCTCCTGGAGAACTTCCGGGAGGAAGTCGCCATGGCGCGCGAACTGCTGCCGCCATTTGACCGACAGTCGTTTCTCGACGGCACGCTGACGCCGATCTGGTTCGGCAGCGCCATAAACTCCTTCGGGGTCAGGGACCTGATGAATGCCGTCGGCGATTTCGGTCCGCCTCCCCAGCCGCAGCCGGCGGAGCCGCGACAGGTCGCCCCCGACGAAGAAAAGGTGTCCGGGTTCGTCTTCAAGGTTCAGGCCAACATGGATCCGAAACACCGCGACAGGGTTGCCTTTGTCCGGCTGGCGTCAGGACACTTTCAAAGGGGCATGAAACTCCATCACGTGCGGGCCAAGGCGTCCATGTCGGTCTCCAGCCCGGTCCTGTTCCTGGCCTCGGAGCGCGAACTTGCGGAAGAAGCCTGGGCCGGCGACATCATCGGCATCCCGAATCACGGACAGCTCCGAATCGGCGACACGCTGACCCAAGGCGAAACCCTGCGCGTGACGGGCCTGCCGTCGTTTGCGCCCGAACTGCTGAAGGGCGTTCGGGTTGCAGATCCCATGAAGGCGAAGCATCTCGACAAGGCGCTCATGCAATTCGCGGAGGAAGGAGCCGCGAAGGTCTTCAAGCCGACGATAGGAGCCGGTTTCATCGTCGGAGTCGTGGGACCGCTGCAATTCGACGTCCTCGCCAGCCGGATCGAGATCGAATACGGGATCCCGGTCCGCTTCGAGCCGTCCCAATTCACCTCAGCCCGCTGGGTTACCGGGCCAAAGGACGTGATGAGCGGTTTCGTAAACGCCAACAAGGGCCACATCGCGCATGACAATGACGGCGACGTGGTCTACCTCACCCGCCTCCAGTGGGACATAGATCGCATCGCAAGGGATTACCCAGATCTCGCGCTCTCGGAAACCAAGGAAATGCAGGCTGCGTAGCCGCGTGCCCTGCCCGTCGGCAGCTCGGAAACTCCAAACGCGCGGAACCAGATTTCGAGACCGGCGGGTTCGCATTCTTGCGCCGAAAGTGTAATGTCAGCGAGTCTAGGGAAATTCGCCGCATTGCCCACCAGAGTACCGCATCAAGTTGAAGCTCAACCCCGCTTTGACCCCAGCGCAGCAATGTCAGAACGGTCGAGCACGGGCTTTGCCGAAAATGGCCAAGGACAGTGGAGCGATTTGGGGACAATTTCTGGATGCAATTTGGCTTGTCTGCGTTTTTTTTCGCCTGTTCAGTGTATTGCATCCGGCGTTGACGCCATATGCGCAATGCATTAGGTCTTTCAAAATATGTGGCGGCTTGTGGAAAAGTCGTGGTCATCAGGGGACCGCCGCCACGCTGCCTTCGGACCGACGCAAGGTCCGTAAAACATGGACGCACATGACAAGATTCTCCGATCTGGCACTTTCGCCGAAAATCCTTGAGGCCGTCGAAGCCGCAGGGTACGAAACCCCCACACCGATCCAGAGTGGCGCCATCCCGCCGGCGCTCGAAAGACGCGACGTGCTCGGCATCGCGCAGACCGGAACCGGCAAGACTGCAAGTTTCACGCTTCCGATGATCCACATGCTCGCATCGGGCCGCGCACGCGCCCGAATGCCGCGCTCGCTGGTGCTCTGCCCGACACGGGAACTGGCTGCGCAGGTTGCCGAAGACTTCGACACCTACTCACGAAACATCAAGCTCTCTAAGGCGCTGCTGATCGGCGGCGTCAGTTTCAAGGAACAGGACGCGCTGATCGACCGTGGGGTTGACGTGCTGATCGCGACGCCCGGCCGCCTTCTCGACCATTTCGAGCGTGGCAAGCTCCTGCTGACCGGCATCGAGATCATGGTGGTGGACGAGGCCGACCGCATGCTCGACATGGGTTTCATTCCCGACATCGAGCGCATTTTCTCGCTGACGCCATTCACCCGCCAGACGCTGTTCTTCTCCGCCACGATGGCCCCCGAAATCGAACGCATCACCAACTTGTTCCTGTCCAATCCGGCTCGTGTCGAAGTCGCGCGCCCGGCTACTGCCTCGGAGACGATCGCCCAGGAAGTCGTGCGGTTGAAACCCTCTCGCCGCGACCGGGCCGCGAAGGAGAAACGCGGACTGCTCCGCGCCATCATCGAGCGTGAAGGAGAGGGCTGCCGCAATGCCATCGTCTTCTGCAACCGGAAGACCGACGTCGACATCGTGGCTAAGTCCCTGCAGAAACACGGCTTCGATGCCGCGCCGATCCATGGCGATCTTGATCAGCCACAGCGCACCCGGACCCTCGACAAGTTTCGAGACGGCGATCTCAAGTTTCTCGTCGCCTCCGACGTGGCGGCCCGGGGGCTGGACATTCCGAGAGTCAGTCATGTCCTGAACTTTGACGTGCCGTCCAATGCTGAAGACTACGTGCACCGGATCGGACGCACCGGACGCGCGGGTCGCGAAGGCAAGGCAGTGATGATTTCCCTCCCGGCGGACGAAAAGCTGCTTGGCGCCATAGAGAAACTCATTGCCAAGGACATTCCGCGCGTCGAATGCCCGATGCAGGCCGCAACAAGGGGCAGCGAAACAAAGGGCAGCGAACAGCCAAAACGCACGCGTGTCCGCAAGAAGCCACAGACCTCTTCCCTGGAACCGGTCGCGCGCAGAAGCGGACGCACGGTCGGCATGGGAGATCATTTGCCCAGCTTCATTGCCATGAGCTTCAAGGAGCGGGCGGCAGTCTGATCGAAACCTGGACGGTTGCGAAGGCCGGAAAGTGCTCCGCGATCATGGGCCGGATGGATGCGACTGGGGACATAGCAGACCAAGCCCGGCAGAATTCAACCAATCGATCCGTTCACGCTGGCCATTGGCTCAGCACCTTTGTGCCTGCAACCTGTCACATAAATCCAATGCCGTGCACGGTTGCCGGAACCAGTTCGAATGGAATGCCGACATCGGCCTCGGCTTTGATCACGCAGCCCTTCCAGTTCAACGTCGCCTCACTGGCCGCGCTCATCCGAGCCCATTCGCCGTTCCAGCCAGCGCACACCGGCACTGATGATCAGAACCAGCAACAGGTATTCGAAGATCAGCAGGGTATAGATTTCCAATGGGCGGTATTCCGTCACGACCAGTTCATTGGCACGGCGGGTCAGTTCCTGCATCCCGATCACGCTGGCAAAAGCGCTCATCTTGACGATGTAGATGAACTGGTTGGCCAGCGGCGGTAGAATTCGGCGGATCGCCTGTGGCAGGATCACGTAGCGCATGGTCTGAAAGTAGTTCAGACCGATTGTCTGCGCCGCCTCGCTTTGGCCCCTGGCAATGGACTGTATCCCGGCGCGGTAGATTTCGGCGGTAAAGGCGCTGTCTGAAATGGCCAGCGTGATGATCGCCCCCCAGAACGGGTCAATCGGGATATTCAGGCCCATCGACCGAAATATGATCGGCATGCCGTAAAACACCCAGAACAACATCGGCAGCAACGGGATCGAGCGGATGAACTCGACGTAGACCCGGTTGACCAAACGCCATGCGCGCTTCTCAGACAGGCTCGGAAGGGCAACGATCAAGCCAATGACAATCGAAAGGGCTGCCGCAATCAGCGAGATCTGGATTGTCGCGCCCATCCCCGAAATCAGGAATTTCACGTTGGTCCACCCGGATTCGGTGGTCGGATCGATAACGTACCAGCCCCAGTTCTGGGACGAGGCACAGCCGGCAGCCAGCAAGAGAACGGAGAGAGGGAGAAGCGCTCTTTTCATGGAATCCACTCAATGCTGCAAGATCTGGCTTAGGAATTTCCGACACCGGTCGGACCTTGGATTGGTGAAAAGGTCCTCCGGCTTTCCCCGTTCCACGGTCTCGCCCTCATCCATGAAGATCATGTTGTCGGCTACCTTGCGAGCGAATCCCATCTCATGCGTCACGACCACCATGGTCATGCCGTCTTCGGCCAGATCGACCATTACATCCAATACTTCGGAGATCATTTCCGGGTCCAGCGCTGACGTCGGCTCATCGAACAGCAGAACCCGAGGCTCCATGCAAAGCGATCTGGCGATGGCCACCTGCTGTTGCTGACCTCCCGACAGTTGGATTGGGCGTTTGTCGGCCTGATCCGGGATATGCACACGCTCCAGATAGTGACGGGCTCTTTCCTCCGCATCCTTTCGACTCAGTCCGCGCGCCTTGATTGGGCCAAGGGTCAGGTTCTCGAGCACCGTCAAATGCGGGAACAGGTTGAATTGCTGGAACACCATGCCAACCTCGGACCGGATCGCTGCCACCGACTTCGGATCATCGGTCAGTTCAACCCCGTCAATGCGGATCGTGCCTTCCTGGTGCCTCTCCAACTGATTTATGCAGCGTACAACCGTGGACTTGCCGGAACCGGACGGCCCACAGATGACGACCTTTTCGCCGCTGCCGACCTCAAGGTTGATGTCTTTCAGTGCATGAAACGTGCCATACCACTTGTTCACGTCGACAAGCTCGATCACGGCGTCTGGCATCAGCTGCTTGCCCTCGTTTTATTCACAGTAGAATATTTTCTTGAGACTATCGTGCCGTTGTGCTCAGATCAAGGCGCGAATTGGCAACACGACTCAACCGCCACCAATGGGAGGCTTAAATGAATCAGTTTTGGAAAGCTGCGGCAGCCGCAGTGCTTGGTCTGACATTGTCGAGCGCCGCTCTGGCGCAGTCGGCGCTGAACGAAATCCTGGATTCGGGAGTGCTCAAGGTCGGTACAACGGGCGACTGGAACCCGATGACCCTGCGCGATCCGGCCACAAACAAATACAAGGGCTACGACATCGACATCACGACCGAGCTCGCCAATGATCTTGGCGTCGAAGTCGAGTATGTGCCGACAGACTGGAAGACGCTGGTCAACGGCGTGGTGGCCGGCCAGTACCACATCACTGGTTCGGCATCGATTTCACCGCCGCGAATGAAAGTCGCTGGCTTTTCGGACAGCTACATCGCCGTCGAGTTGTTTCCATTCACGACACGTGACAAGGTCGACAAGTTCGATGGCTATGATTCAATCAACCAACAGGACGTAAAAGTTGCCACAACCCTTGGAACAACCTTCGAAAAGCGGGTCCGGGAATGGTTCCCGAATGCCGAAATCAAGGTTGTCGAGGCTCCGGCGCGCGGATTCCAGGAGGTTCTGGCCGGACGCGCAGATGTGTTCATCACCTCGAATATCGAAGGGTCGACGCTCCAGGCCAAGTTCCCGGTCGTGCGCGTCAAGAACGCCGGTCCCCGGGCCCCCTCTCCAATCGCCATGCTTCTGCCACAGAGCGATCAGGTTTGGATCAACTACGTGAACAACTGGATCAAGGTGAAGAAGGCGCAGGGCTTCTTTGAACAGAACCGGGAAAAGTGGGGTCTGTGACCCGAACGTGAAGCAAGCGCCCGGCCTGCGCAGCCGGGCGCTTCAATCTCCGCCCGACACTGCCTTCGCAATCACCGTCACGAAGCTGACCGTGTCCGTTTTCAGTTCAACCGGGCCATGCGTGGCGTTTGAATCAAAACTCAGGCTGTCGCCCTGGCGCATGTCGTACTCCTGCTCGCCGCAGCCGTAGACCATCTCGCCATCGGTGACATGGATGAACTCGACACCCTGATGCTGATACAAAGGTCTTGGACCCAAGGGTGCTTCAAGCGTGACGTTGAAGCTCTCGAAACTCACGTGCTTGGCCGCCGCCCTGCCGATCAGCTTGTAGCTGCGGCCATAGCCTTTGCTCTGCCGCTGAACCGTCATGCCCTCGCCCGCCGCCACGAATGAGACATCCGAGCGCTCAACCGTCCCTGCAAAAAAGTTGACCAGGGGCATGCCGATCCCGCCTGCCAGCGCTTCAAGCGTCCCAAGCGAGGCCGAGACCTGGCCCCGCTCGATCTTTGAAATCATGGCGGTCGAAACGCCGGAACGACCGGACAACTCGGCAAGAGTCAACCCCGCTAGCACTCGATGTGTCTTGACTGCCGACCCGATCAGTTGATCCAGTGGCGGCCTGTCAACACTCTTGGCAGTTGTGTCTTCCATAGGGTCAGGGTACCGGCGAGTTGCAAAAAGGAAAAGTACTGGAATTGTATACGAAGTCACATGGCTCGATTCTGACGTTGGGCTCACGGTGGAAACGCGGCAAGAAGACCGTGCATGAGGGCGAGGCGTTGCCTTTCCGATCTCGGCAACAGAATTTGAGGGCCACGGCTCTGCGGAACCGCCCCGCTGAAGGGGCAAACATGACGCGGCGTCCGG
>JAJEFO010000057.1 GCA_022820365.1 Silicimonas sp. | reverse complement strand
GACGCCCTGCCGGCTCCACGCCTCGATGCGCTGCTGGAGGCCCGCGTTGTAGAGGTCGCAGAAGTGTCCGAGCATGTCCGACAGGGCCGCTTCCTGCGCCCTGTTCGGGTAGAGCCGGTACTTGTAGCTCCTGATCAGCCGTCTGCCAATGTTCGCCATGTGTTCCAATCTATGCCAGGCCGGTCGTCATTGCAAGGGGCGCGCATTCACCTGAACGCGACAGTCCCCTGCGCGAGTTCTATGGCGGCGAGGCCTTCTTCCAATCCGCTGCGCCCAAATCCCAGACGAAACCGGTCTTTGGGAACCGGGCCAAGGCGTGAAGAAAATATGGTCCCAGGCAGAAGCAATACTCCGCTCTCCTCCACCAATGACCTGCAGAATTCCTCGACGCCTTCGGTTCCCGTATAGCGCGGGAAGGCAACGCAAGCGCCATCGGGCCGTTGCCATTCGAACAGGTCTGCGTGCCGGGCGAAGAAGGCATCCCATTTCGGCAGGTTCTCATCCACGATCCGGCAATTGCGCGCGAGCAGTTGTTCGCGGTTGTCCAGCGCGATCTTCGCCAGCCGTTCGCTGGGCCCGGAATTGCAGATCGAGAGATAGTGCTTCATCCGCTCCATCCGGGAGACCAGGCTCGAATCCTGACAGGCGATCCACCCGATCCGCAAACCGGGCAGGCCGAAGGACTTCGACATCACGTTCAGCGACAGGCCGCGCTCGTAAACGTCTGCGATGAACGGCAGGTGCGCAGCGCCGGACGGTCCCAATCCGTTGAAGATTTCGTCGTGCAGGATGTAGATGCCGTGGGTGCGACACAGGTCGACAAGCGCCATGTAGCGATCGAGCGGCAGGATTGTCCCGGTCGGATTATGCGGGAAATTTATCGTGACCAGTCGCGTGTTTGGACGGATCGCGCCCCCGATGCGGTCGATGTCGAGCGACCAGTTGTCGCCCGGGTCGAGCGGCACCCCGGTTGCCTCGCAAATCGCGAGAGGCAAGGTTTCATGGCTTTGGTAGTTTGGCGTCACGACAATTGCGTGGCTGTCAGAGTCCAGAATCACGTTGTTGGCGGCAAAGATCCCTTCGCTCGCCCCTGCGAAGCACAGAATGTCCGAAGGCGACTGCCGCAGGTACGTGCCCGCAATCGCCTCACGAAGATCGGGTGCGCCGAATGTCTCCGTATAGCCGAGCCAGAGGCTGTCGAACGCTTCGCGCTCCTCCGGCGATGCCATGGCCAGCAATTCGCGCATTGAGATGCTCTCTGCATCTGACGCGGTCAAGTGGTGCTTGGCCTTGAACTCCCATCTCGAAAAATGGGTTTCCAATTGAAAGTCAGGGAGTGTCGGCATGGCGCGAAGCCTACAGTCGCCAGGCAACGATGGCCACGACCATTTTTCGTCAATTGGCCGAAGCGCGGGATCAGAATTCATGTCCCGACTCAAGCGCGGTATTCAGAAGCGAGTTCTCAATGTTCAAATTCTTCCAAAAAACATGATACACTCGCATGATGGAAGGTGCCTGTCGGCAAACCGAGGACGACGACAGGAACGATGGGTTCGCGCGAAAGTCCCGATCAGATTCGATATTGCGCCGATGTGCTCGGCACAACAGCCAAGGAATGAACATCTTGACCCAGAACAGCTCTATCCGAACCTGTCTTTGGTTCGACGGCAAAGGACTGGAAGCGGCAAAGTTCTACGTTAACCTGATCCCAGGGAGTGAACTGCATGCGCCGGACACCGGGAATGATGAACCGATGCTGGTCTCTTTCACTCTTGGAGGCGCTCCCTACGAAATCCTGAATGGCGGCCCGCACTACAAGCTGAATCCGGCTTGCTCAATTGCGGTTACCACTCCAGATCAGGACGAAACTGACCGTATATGGGATGCCCTCTTGGCCGATGGCGGTGAGGCGGGGCGGTGCGGCTGGCTGATCGATCGCTGGGGCGTATCGTGGCAGGTCTATCCTCAGGCCTTGCCACAAATGCTGGGTGCGGATGACCGCGAGGCCGCGGCACGTGCGCAGACGGCAATGTTGGGCATGGGCAAAATCGACATTGCCGCAGTGAGGTCTGCCTTCGAACGAAATTGAAGCCGTCTGCCTACGTTGGTCGAACACACTGCCGCGATGTTGGGTCTTGAATGAATCTAGAACCTCATGCTCCGAGCAAGTGCAGTAGCCGAGAGTTTGCCAATCACTCTCTTCGTGTTCGCATTCCGATCGGGAGAGTTGCCGGGCCTCGTGAAGCCACCGCGGCGCGCTTCGCCAGGTTCTTGACCGAAGACGTGGCAACGACTTCTCGCCGCTTGGAAAATTGAATCGTGTTCTGTGCGATCCGCGACAGATCGTACTTGTAGTTCACCATCACGCCAAACGATTGCGCGAGACCCGTTTCCGACAGATCGGCGTCGGAGTGAATTGCGTGCACAATCGCACCGTTCCCGAGGTGGAATCGAGCAACTGGGTCCAAGGGAAGACCGTCCGGTCCCTTTGCGTCCAAGAGGTACTTCGCAGCGAGTCTCTCAATGCCTTGGGGGTCGCCGCCACTTTGAGGAGTCCCCTCTTTCTTCAACCAGCGCATCAGCCCGGGGATAGGCGATAGGGTCACGAATGCCCTTATGTTGGGCAGATCGTGAGACAGGTCGCGCACGACCTGCTTGATCAGCGAATTGCCGAAGGACACACCCGCCAGCCCCGCTTGGCAGTTGGAAATTGAGTAGAATACGGCCGTTTCGGCGTCTTCCGCGTCCATGGCTTCGCGCTCATTGGACAGCACCGACTGAATCGATTTCGGAACGCCGCTGGTCAACGCCACCTCGACAAAAATCAACGGCTCGTCCGGCATCGAGGGATGGAAGAACGCAAAGCAGCGCCGGTCAGCAGGCTGCAAGCGGCGGCGCAGGTCGTCCCAAGTGCCGATTTCATGCACTGCCTCATAGGCGATGATCTTCTCGAGAATCGAGGCCGGGCTGTCCCAGTTGATCTGCCTCATGACCAGAAAGCCCCGATTGAACCAGCTGCGCAGCAAGTGAACGATATCGTGATCGGTTCTGGCAAGTTCCGGCCGCTCCTCCAGCAAGGTCAGCAGATCACGTCGCAGCCGCACGATTTCCGCCGTGGCCCCAGGCGCTTCGTTCAACTGGCGAAACAGGGCCTGCCTGTGTGGCTCGGAGGCCTTGGAGAGGGCCCTGAAGTTTCCCGGCGAAGGATCCGAGCCGTAGGTCCTGGCCAAATCCACGACTCTGGCGGCATCAAGATCCAGTTCGTCGTTCAGAAACTCGAAGAACGCGATCTTCCGGTCCCGGTCCAGCATGTGGTACTGGTCCAGGATCGTGGACGCCAATTGCCGGCCTGAAGATTCGTCGGTTTTAGCTAGGAGGTCGCGGCAAATCTCCTTTATCTCGCGCCCGTCCTCGAACTTCCTGCCAAACGGTCGCCGATCTAGCAGCGTGGAGAGAAGATCGCTCAGCGTGGTGGAGGCCAACATCCCGGAGTTCGTCAGCTGAGCTGCGCCCTTCCGGTGGACAGGCCAACGTTCAGGGAAATGCTGCCCTCGTTCACCAGCCACTTGCGCAGCGTGTAGCTGCGTGCGCCACGATTGTGCATGGGATCGCCGTCGGCGAGTTGCTTCGCATCCGCCATGCTGTCGGCCCTGTAGACGATCAGGCCTGCACCTTCCATTGATTCACCTGTGGGATCCGACAATGGGCCCGCCAGCACAAGAATTCCTCGCTGTTCGAGTTCGCGCTGGTACTCCAGATGCGCGGGAAGGCACTGCTTGACATCGTCAGGAGCCTTTTGCGGCGTGGATTCAACGATGTACAGTTCAAGCGCCAATGCGCCACGGTCCTTGGCAATCGCCTTGTAGTCGTTCCAGGCAACCATCATCGCCTCCTTGCATTTTCAGATAGTCTAAAATATCGATTTTATTTGACAAGAGGGAAAACATGGGCAAAAGTGCAGCACACGGAAGTAGCTTGCGAGGGAAGTCGCTGATGCAGATGGGAAACACATGCGTCATGTGCAGATTGGCACGAAACGTGGCAACACCAAGCGGCGACAAGCCGTGATGTCGATCTCTTCCGACACGCTTGAAGCCAGACGGAGCGATGCGCTGGAAGCGGTTCGCGCACTCCGCAATCGCAAGCCCGCGCTGGACGACGACAGCATTGACCTGATACTGCGCGGCGCACGCAACCACTATGCATGGCGGGATCGGCCCGTTCCGCGCGAACTGCTGCAGGCAATCTACGAAGCTGCGGCGGCCGGGCCGACCAGCACGAATTCCTGCCCGGCACGGTTCGTCTTCGTCACGTCACCGGAAGGAAAGGACCGGCTCGCCAAGGCCTTGAAGCCGGCGAACATCGACAAGATGCGCACCGCACCGGTGACCGCGATCGTCGCCCATGATCTCGAGTTCTGGACCCGCCTGCCGTTTCTGTTCCCGCACGATGACCGCCGTCCGATGTTCGAGGGCAAGTCGGCGTTCATCGAAACCACCGCATTTCGCAACGGCACCTTGCAAGGCGCCTATTTCATGATCGCGGCCCGTGCCGTGGGGCTGGATGTCGGGGCGATGTCCGGGTTCTCGAATGAAGTGGTCGACGAAGAGTTCTTCGCCGGCACGACGTTGAAATCCAACTTTCTCATCAACCTCGGCTATGCCGATGAAACCGCGTTGTTTGAAAAGCTGCCGCGGTTTCCCTTCGAAGATGTATGCTCGTTTGAGTGAGGGAACATGGCGATCCGGCAAAAGACTGAAATGACCATCAAGCTGACCGCGCGCGGCACAAGCCATGCGCGCAGCGAAATAGAGGCTGACGGTCTCACGGCCGTGATCGACGAGCCGGCGGCGCGCGGCGGCACCAACGAGGGCCCGTCGCCCACTGTCACTGCATATTCGGCGCTTATCGGCTGCACCAATGTCATCGGCCACAAGTGCGCCCAAAAGCTCGGCATCGACATCGGGCATTTGAGCTTTGAGATGGAGGTTGATTTCGACCGGCGCGGCGTGCTGCTGATTGACGAGGTCGACGTGCCGTTCAGGGCCATCCGCCTGATGGTGGCCGCAGACGGACCCGCGAGCCAAGAGGAAGTGGACATGGTGGCAGCGGAAACCGCAAAGTACTGCCCGATCTCGAAACTATACGAACAGGCGGGCACGAACCTGACTGTAAACTGGCGCAAGGCGTGAGCGGCGTCACCCAAGGGAGGAAAACAATGATTGAAAAACTGACACGACGTACAGCCCTGGCCATGGCCCTGACCTTCGCTGCCGTGCCTGCGATGGCCGCCGAGTCCGTCAAGGCCGTGGTGATCGACGGCTACCCGGCAGGAGCGCTTTGGGTGAAGGAGTTCACCAACTTCTTCATTCCCGCGGTCGACGAGCGGCTGGCGAAGTCCGGCAACTACGTCATGGAATGGCAGGAAAGTTATGGCGGGTCGATCGTAAAACCGAAGGGCGTGCTGGAAGGCATTCAGCTCGGTCTAGGCGATATCGGAATCGTCACGACCATCTTCCACAATTCGAAACTGCCAAGCCAGGCAATCTCTGCCGTGACACCGTTCGTGGCAGCGGATGCGCGCGCGGTCGCCAAGGCGGTCGATGAAATCGCCAAGGAATTCCCGACGATGCAGAACGAGTTCGCTGCGCAGAATCAAGTCTATCTTGCGACCGGCGTGGTGCTGGACACCTACCAGCTCTTCTCGAAGAACCCGATCAACAGCCTCGCCGATGTCGAGGGCGGCAAGGTGGCCGGCGCGGGGATGAACCTGCGCTATCTCGAAGGCATTGAGGGTGCAGCCGGAGTGCGTGGCGGCCTGACCGACTTCTACAACATGCTGCAGACCGGGCTGGTCGATCACGCGATGCTATGGCCCGAGGCCGCCAAGACCTTCAAGATCGCCGATGTCGCGCCATACATGCTCCGTGCAGACATCGGCGCGGTAAACTCCAAGACCATCACGGTGAACAAGGACTATTGGGATGGCTTGCCGGGCGAGGTTCAGGATGTGCTGAAAGAGGTGGCTGTGCTCTACCGCGACCACGTGGCCGGCATCGCCATGGACCGTGCCGCCGCAAGCCGCGACGCCTATGTCGCCGCCGGCGGCACCATCGTGGAAATGGATCCGGCAGAACGTGAGGCCTGGGCCAAAGCGATCCCTGACATTGCCGCCGAATGGGCCAAGGGACTGGATGACAATGGCGAGCCCGGCACCGAAATGCTGGCCGCGTATCTCGCAAAGCTGAAAGACGCGGGATACGAGGGCGTGCGCGACTGGTCCGCCCCCATGATGAACTGACCAAGGGGCGGGCAGCGCGATGAAACAGGCGTTGGCCGCCTTGAACAAACTGGCCAACGGCATCGCGATCAGCGCGAATGCCGTCGGCACGCTCGTGGTTCTCGCCCTTGTCATGGTGGTCAACTACGACATGGGCGCGCGCAACCTGTTCAACGCGCCCTTCAACGGCGCGGTCGAAGTCGTGCAGTTCTCCATGGTCCTGATTGTCTTCCTGCAGCTGCCGGACGTCGTGCGCGTCAACCGGCTGACGCGATCCGACGGGTTCCTCGTGGTCGTTGGCGGGCGGCATCCCGGCCTGGCGCGTTGGCTGCGCCGGGCAATCAACATGATCTCGGCGATCTTCATGACTCTGATCGCGATCACCATTTTCCCGGAATTCCTCAAGATGTGGGAGACGGGCGACTTTTTCGGCATTCCCGGCGTGTTCACGGCACCGTGGTGGCCGGTCAAGCTGACGATTTTCGCTAGTG
>JAJEFO010000077.1 GCA_022820365.1 Silicimonas sp. | reverse complement strand
GCAAGATGAGCCAGAACACGGTGTCACGGTTGTGTTCATCACGCTGCCAAATACCATGATTGAGCTTCTTCACCCATTGGGTGATGACTCGCCCATCGCGAGCTTCCTTGAAAGGAATCCATCCGGCGGCATCCATCACTTGTGCTACGAGGTCGAAGACATCCAGGTCGCGGCCGATGCAATGAGGTCTGCTGGAGCACGCGTTTTGGGCGATGGGGAACCGAAGATCGGGGCACACGGCAAGCCAGTGCTGTTTCTTCATCCAAAGGACTTCAATGGTACCTTGATCGAGCTGGAAGAAGCCTGATGGGCGTCCTTTCGGCCATTGTTCTGCTTGCGGTTGTCTGGTTCATGGTCCTGTTTGTCGTGCTGCCAATTCGCCTGAAGACGCAGGGCGACGTAGGCGAAAGCGTTAAGGGTACGCATGCTGGCTCTCCGGCATCGTCATTCTCCATGCTTCGCAAACTGAAAATCACCACGCTATGGGCGGTGGTGATCTGGGCCCTGATTGCCTCCGTCATACTTTGGGGAGGAATCACGGTCAGGGATATCGACTTCTTTGACCGGATGGGGCCTGCCGAGAGTTCCCGGTAGCTTCGGGACCGCTTCCCCTCCGGAACTGACATTCGACCGTTTGGTCCATCTCGGCTTCGTCTGCGAACGGGCGCAGACGGCGCGTGGCTTCCCACGCTCAGGAGGCGAGTTCGTGATAGATGTGCGTGAAGGTCGCGGCACCCAGAACCGGAATCAGGAGATTGAACAGCGGTACCGTTAGCAGCATGGCCATCAGCGCGCCCGTGATCCAGATCACAGGGAGATGTTGTCGGAATAAGCGCCCGGCATCCCTCCGTCCCAAGCGCCGTACGGCGATCACCCGGAAGTACTCGCGCCCAAGCAGGAAGCCGTTCAGCCCGAAAAAGACAAGCGGCGAAAGCGGCGTGAAGTACAGTACGAGGGCCACGAGATTGGCGACGAGCACGATGCCCAGAAAGCCGATCGATGCCCTCAGGCCGTCCATCAATCCGATGCGCGGAGCGGGGGAGAGCATGGGGTAGTGCCTGGCCTCGACCGCGTCGGCCACATCGTCGAGGAAAATGCCGGTGAACGCGGCGGCGACGGGTACCATCAAGAATGTCGAGAGCACCGCCATGACAAGGAATGACCCCAGGGAAACGAATTGGCGGGGAACGGAAATCTCGCCCAGCCAGGGCAACGCGATCACATCTGGAAGAACCCAATGCAGGACACACAAGACTGCGACGTAGAACATGAACAGAAACAGGATCGTCAGCAGCAGACCTTTCGCAAGCACGGTGCGAAACCGGGGATCCCGAATCTGGCCGAGGGCAGCCAGAAATGCCTTCGGAATCAGGATGCCACCCATTCGGTGATCGCGTCGAGGTCGGGCCGCGGGCGATCCGGCGGAGCGCTTGTCTCGCTGCCGACATGAATGATGCCGGCAATCCACTCGCCGGGTTCGAGTCCAAGATGCCGCTCCCGCCAGTCGCGATCATGGCAAGCCCAGCCAGTAAGCCAGTTCGCTCCCCACCCGGCAGCGAGACACGCATTCAGGAGTTGCATGCAGACGGCACCGGCTGACAGGGTCTGTTCGATTTCAGGAATCTTCTCGGAAGGCTTTGGGCATGCAACCACGGCCACGGCGAGGAGCGAGCGTGAATACTCGTCCACCGACTTGGCGATCTTTTCCGGCTCGATCCCAAGTTCCTCTCCCCTGACGGGAAGCGTCGAGGCAAGTCGCTCAAGCGCCTCCTTCTCCAGGACAAGGAAGCGCCAGGGCTCCAGCTTCCCGTGATCGGGAGATCGGGCGGCGACGGTGAGCAGTTGGCGAAGCGAGTCGCGGTCAGGTGCCGGGGCCGCGAGTGTCTTCGCAGGACGCGACCGGCGCGTTTCGAGAAATTTCAGCACTTCGGGACGGGATGCGGGCATGGGCACTCCTTGGATGTCTGCGTCGACAGGTCGGCCCGGAACGGACCGTCGGAAAGCAGGCCCGCCTACGCCGAATGCAGGAAATGCAACACATCGCCTTCCCTGACAACATAGTTCCTGCCTTCGGCACGCAGCTTTCCGGCATCGCGTGCACCACTTTCTCCGCCAAGTTCAACGTACTCAGCGAAGCTTACTGTTTCGGCTCGAATGAAACCCTTCTCGAAGTCGCTGTGGACGACTCCGGCCGCCTGATGGGCGTACGCGCCCTTTCGCACGGTCCATGCGCGTGCCTCATTGGGGTTGGCCGTGAAGAAGGTCTGCAAATTCAAGAGTTCGTAGCCTGCACGCACCAAGCGGTCCAGGCCAGGTTCATCCAGGCGCATTTCCGCGAGGAACATCGCTGCCTCTTCAGGCTCAAGCTGACTGAGGTCTTCCTCGATCTTGGCTGAAATCACGACCGACGCTGCATGCTGGTCCGCAGCCATCCGCTCCACGGCGGCGGAGTGTTCGTTGCCGTCTGCAGCCTCGTCTTCCGACACATTGCAAACATAGAGCACGGGCTTCGCGGTAAGCAGCTGCAGCATTTTCCACGCGCTCGCGCTGTCGTCCGCAACCTCGACCGTTCGTGCCGGTCGGCCCGATTCGAGGGCCGCCCTAGCAGCAACAAGGAGGCCTTCCTGCGTGACGGCCTCCTTGTCTCCGCCTCTCACCTTGCGGGAAATGGTCTGCAGGCGCCTTTCTACTGATTCGAGATCGGCGAGCATGAGTTCGGTGTCTACGGTACCTGAGTCCGCCAAGGGGTCGATGCGACCTTCGACATGGGTCACGTCGGTGTCGTCAAAGCAACGCAGCACATGCGCGATTGCATCGACTTCCCGAATACTGGCCAGGAACTGGTTGCCGAGACCTTCGCCCCTTGATGCACCTTTCACGAGGCCGGCGATGTCAACGAAGGTCATCCGGGCTGGAAGCACGTCCCGGCTTCTCGCGATTTCCGCCAGTCTGGGAAGGCGATCATCCGGCACGGCGACCTCCCCGACATTGGGCTGAATCGTACAGAACGGGAAGTTCGCGGCCTGCGCCGCAGCGGTTCTGGTGAGAGCGTTGAAAAGGGTGGACTTGCCCACGTTCGGCAGTCCCACAATCCCGGTTCTGAAGCCCACGATGCATTCCCCTCGCGTGTCGTCACGGGGCAATATCCGGCACCTGCATTCCGCGCAAGATGTGCTAAGGTGGATCCAAATCAACGGAGGATACATTATGCAGCTTTCACCGTACCTGTTCTTCAACGACGGCCTGTGCCGGGAGGCGATGACGACATACGCAGACATCTTGGGTGGCGAATTGGGCATGGTTGTTGTGGCGGCCGACATGCCGCCCGAGTTTCCTATCGACGAGGAAAAGAAGAGTTGGCTGGCCCATTGCGAGGTGAATTTTCCCGATGGCAAGTTGATGGGATCGGATTCCATCATGGGACCATCAGAACCGATGGCCGGGGCGAACGTTATGGTGGACCTCGAAACGAAGGAAGCTGCAGAGACTGCCTTCAATCGGCTCGTGGAGGGCGGGGAAGTCACCATGCCTTTCGCACCAACCTTCTGGAGCGCGGGTTTCGGTATGCTGACCGACCGGTACGGCGTGCGCTGGATGCTCGGCTGCGAAGAAGCGCCCTGAGGCATTGATCTTCCCTGGCTGATTGTGCACAGAGATCGGGACTGACGGAGTGGTTTCATGACCCGGATTGATGCCCGTTTCGCGGCCCTGAGGGCGGAGGGCCGAAAGGCCTTCGTCGCCTACGTGATGGCGGGGGATCCCGACTTTGAATCGTCGCTTGAAATACTGAAGGGCCTGCCCGGTGCTGGAGTCGACGTGATCGAGCTGGGCCTGCCGTTCACCGATCCGATGGCGGACGGGCCGGTGATTCAGCTAGCAGGACAGCGTGCCCTGGCTGCTGGGCAGACGCTCAAGAAGACACTGGCCCTTGTTCAGGCGTTTCGTGAGGATGAGGACGAGGCGCCGATCGTCCTGATGGGGTATTACAACCCGATCATGAATCATGGTGTGGAGCCTTTCTTGCGCGATGCAAAGGCTGCCGGCGTGGATGGCCTGATTATCGTTGACTTGCCTCCCGAAGAGGACGATGAGCTCTGCATTCCGGCGCAGGAAGCAGGGCTGAACTTCATCCGGCTTGCCACGCCGACCACCGACGAGCGGCGTTTGCCAAAGGTCATGCAGAACACGTCCGGGTTCGTCTACTATGTCTCGATCACCGGAATTACTGGCGCGGCCAACGCAGTTGCCGGCGAAGTCGGCCCGGAGGTGGACAGGATAAAGGCCGTGACGGACCTGCCGGTCGTGGTTGGGTTCGGAATCAAGACGCCGGATGCTGGTCGCGAAATCGCCCGCATCGCGGACGGTGCAGTCGTTGGGTCCGCAATCGTCGATCTCGTCGGAAAGGGGCGACCGCCTGCGGAGGTGCTCGATTTCATTAGGAAGCTTGCTGACGGCGCCCATTCGGCGTGAAGCGTGCCGTGCATTCACGACATCCAAGACTGCCCCGAGACAATGCACGAAATCGACGTTCAGGGCGTTTCGGGCCGGAGGCCCGCTGCGCGCTTCAGAGGCGTGATCCCTCGATGACCCAGAGGGATGCCGGATAGCTCCAGGGAAGCGCGAGGCCCTTGGAGACGAGGAAGCGTCCTGAGAGCATGAGGGGACTGCCCTTCAGCGCCATGTTGCCGCGTGAGAGCCGAACCGTGTCGTCGCGGTTGGCAAGCTCGACCCTATAGGACGCATTCGGGTCGAGATCCGCGAGGCGGATCGGGCGGGGCAGGATCTGGGCAGATGTCGCCGACTTGCCGATGAAGGCAGCAAAGCGGGAGCGGTCTGTCGAGATGTGCATCTCGGCAATGATTGCCGGGTCCGCGTTGTCGAGGCGCAGGATGTCTGCCCGCATCATCCAGTCGCGATTGCTCTTCCACCATGCAATGACCTTTGCGAGAACTTCCGTTTCGTCTTCGGTCAATTCGCGGGGATCCATCTCGATGCCCATGTGCCGGCTCGCTGCAACCCAGGCCCGGAATCGGATGTCAAGGCTCCGGCCGCTCGTGTGGCTGATTCGAGGCCCGACATGGCTGCCGGTCACGGCTGCCGGGAGGAAGAGCGCGGCGTTGTGCTGCATGGCAAGGCGCTCCAGGGCATCATTCGAATCCGAAAGCCATGCCCGCTGTGTGTGCGAGAGGATGCCCAGGTCGAGTCGGCCGCCGCCCGAGGCACAGGTTTCGATCTCGACGTCGGGAAATGCCTCGCGAAGCCGACCCATCAGGACGTGTGTTCCTTTGGCCTGCGCGTGATCGGGGACCGGCAGGACGCGATTGTGGTCCCACTTGATGTAGTCGATGTCGTGGGCGTTGAGGATTGCGGAGATTTTCGCGAACGCGTGTTCGCGTACAGCCGCGTTCGACATGTCGAGCGCCATCTGCTGGCGCCCGAGAATCTGATCGCTTGGTCCGAATGCCCAGTCCGGGTGCTTCCGATAGACGCCGCTGTCGGGGTTGATCATTTCCGGTTCGAACCAGATGCCGAACGTCATGCCGAGGCCGTGGACGTGTTTGATGAGAGGATCCAGGCCATCCGGGAACTTGCGTCGGTCAACATCCCAGTCCGGAATCGAACTGGTGTCGTCATTGCGCGCGTCGAACCAGCCGTCGTCGAGCACGAATCGCTCCGCACCAAGCCGAGCGGCGTGACCCGCAATGTCCTTGAGCACTTCCGGCTTGTGGTCGAAGTAGACGGCCTCCCAGCAATTGTAGTGCAAGGGGCGTGGGCGCTCAGGCTTTGGCCAGGTCACGACGTGGTCTCGGACGTGGCGCTGGAATGACACCGCACATCCGTTCAACCCGGTTCGGGAGTAGGCGAGATAGAGTGGCGCCGTTACGAATTCCAGGCCAGGCCTTGAATCAATTCCCGTGGCGTGTCCGAACTGGACCTGTCGTCGCCCGTCCGGGAGTTCCTCGGCCACCATGCGGTGCCCGCCGGACCAGCCGTAGTGAAACGCCCATGCCTCGCCTTGGGTGTTTGTTGCGCCACGTGCAGGTACGAACAGCCCCGGAAAGTGCTCGTGACCGGATCGCCCCGTGCGGTTCTCGCGGAGGCGTATGCCCGGAATCCATGGCGTGCGGTTCAGTTGGAACTCGCCGCACCAACGGCCCGAAACGTCGATCATCTCGTCCGAATGCTGTGCGGCAGGCATGACTGGTGCCGCCAGCCAGAGCACGCGGATCGGCTTGTCCGACCTAAGCCTGGATGACGCCGTGATGACACGGGTTGCGGAATCCATGGCAAGGGACGCCAGATAAGTCATTCCGTTCGCCTCATCGCGATAGGTCAGGTCGATGCGGTCGTCGTCGGCGTTTGCAGAATCAAGCAGCAAGGTTCCATGGATCGGCGTGCCGTCGACGGCATGCGCGATCAAGCCGGGCTGTCCCGGAAAGGTGCGGGCCGTTTCCGGGCAGATCGAGAGATCGGGATTTTCGTCCAGCATGCCGCCCGTGACGTCGAGGTCGCTCGCTTCAACGAGGGCGTCCAGGCTTTCTGACTCGGGCAGGGCGGCGCCCCAGTAGATGACTTCAGGCAGGCGATTCCCGCGTGCGGCCAGAACCACGGTTTGGTGGCCGTCGTCGAGTCTCCATGCGTGCATTACTTGACGGCGCCAAGCGTGAGACCGGCAATGAAGTGCCTTTGCATCAGGAAAAACATCAGGACCGGCGGCAGGGCCGCGACGATCGAGCCTGCGCTCATCAGGTGATAGGCGGCGCGATACTGGGCATTGAAGGACGTGATGCCGGCGGTGACGGGCTGGCTCTCGGGTCCCTGCGTCAGCACGACCGCCCAGAAATAGTCGTTCCAGATGAAGGTGAATATCAGCACCGACAGAGCGGCCAGGGCCGGCTTCATCAGCGGCAGGACAACGAACCAGAAAATCCGCCATTCGGCAACGCCCTCAACCCGGGCCGCCTCGATGAGCGGGAAGGGCAGCGCGCGGATGAAGTTGCGCATGAACAGAGTGCAGAACCCAGTCTGGAACGCGATGTGAAAGAGGACGAGACCCGTCTTCGTGTTGTAGAGGCCCATGTCCAGCGTGAGGTCCCGCACCGGTACCATGAGAATCTGGAACGGCACGAAATTGCCCGCGACAAACATGAAGAATATCCAGAGATTGGCGCGGAACTTGTAGATGCCGAGGGCGAAGCCCGTCATTGACGACAGCGCGACCGCCCCGATCACCGTCGGCACCGTGATGAAGACGGAGTTCAGGAGGTAGCGTGGCATATCGCTTTCGAGGAAGACCTTGCCGTAGTTGGTCAGGCCCTCGAAGGTGGAGGGAATTCCCCAGTAGTTTCCGGTCGTAAAGTCGGCATCCGGCTTGATCGAGAAGACCGCGACCGCGAGCAGCGGTGCCAGCCACATCAGCAGCGCGATCGGCAGAAGCGTCTTGTAGGCAGCTTGCGTTGTCCGGGCGGTGGACTCGATTGGTCTCGGAAACATGTCAGCGCGCTCCCTTCTCTTCCTTCCACATCGACCAGAGGAAGTAGGCGATGAAGCAGAGCATGATCAGGAAGAGAACCACGGCGATGGCTGCACCGTACCCCATCCTGAAGCCGTATTCCGACAGCGCGACCTCGAACATGTAGAAGGCGAGAACGCGCGATGATCCGAACGGCCCGCCCTGGGTCATGATCGAGATCAGGTCGAATGAGCGAAGCGCGCCGATGATTGTCACCACGAAAGCGATGAAGGTTGCGGGTTTCAGTTGCGGGATGATCACGTGCCAGAGCATTTTCCATCCCTTGGCTCCGTCGAGACGGCCCGCCTCGACTTGTTCGGGATCCACCGCATTCAGGCCGGTGAGGTAGAGGATCATGCAATAGGCGGTCTGAGGCCACAGGCCGGCGGCGATGATGCCGTAGGTCACGTAGCGCTCGTCGCCGAGGACGTTGATTGGCCCGAGGCCCACCCAGCCGATGATCGTGTTCAGGAGCCCGAAGGTCGGATCATAAAACCACGTGAAGACCAGCCCCACGACCACCTGGCTGATGACGAAGGGAAAGAAGAAGAGAGACTTGTAGAGCCTGATGCCCCAGACGTTCTGGTTGAGAAAGAGCGCGATCATCAGTCCCGCCGGAATTGCGAGGAGGTAGAGAAACAGCCAGATCACGTTGTTCTTGAGTGAGACGAAGAAGGCGTCACGGTCTACGAATTCCCAGTAGAGATCCTGGTAGTTCTGCAATCCGATGTATTCGGCCTCTCCGAGCCCGTCCCAATCGTAGAGCGAGACGTTGAAGGACTGGAAGATCGGGGAAATGACGTAGAAGATGAAGAAGAGAACGCCGGGTGCAAGGAACAGCCAAGGCGTGATCGCGATCTGGTTCCGGTGGAACCACGAGCCGCCGCCATTGACCGCGCGGACATCTTGAAGGCTGGACTCGCTCATTGCCTTGCTCCCGCAGGAAACCCGTCTTGGAAACAGCACTCAAAAAATCTGGAAACGAATAGTCGTTGTCAAGGGGCACCCCGTGAGGGGTGCCCGCACAAGTCTGAATTACTTGTAGATCCGCTTGCGCGCACGCTCGAGCTTGCCAAGAATGCGATCCAGGTTGTCAGGCTTGACCATGAACTCCTGGAAGCCTTCCATCGAGACCTTGGCCATTTCGGCTGGCGCATCGCGGTCCCAGAACTGGGCGACGCCGCCGGGGCTGTTCGATGACAGCATGGCAAAGCCTTCGTTCAGGAACTTGTCGTCGTCGACCGACGACATTGCGTTAACCGGAAGCTGACCCAGGTTGTTGCCGTTGTTGATCTCGGTCTGCTCGTCAGCCGAGACGACAAAACGCAGGAACTCGCGTGCCGCTTCCTTGTTCGCGGCATTCGCCGGAATGTGGAAGGTGTCGGTCGGCGCGTCTTCGGAAAGAGCGACTCCCGGGGTGATGACCGGAAACTGGTAGAAGTCCAGTTGATCATCGGTGAGACCGGCATCGCGCAGCGGCGCCACGGAGAAGTTGCCCATCAGGTAGTGCACCGCGTCTCCGTTGACCATGAACGGAAGCGCTTCCTGCCAGCTGTAGGTCTGGTGGTTGTCGATGAACCCGCCCATGTCGATCAGTTCGCGCCAGTTGGCAAAGGTCTGCCTGACACGGTCGTCTTCCCAGCTGACCTCGCCGCCGGCGAGCTGCATGTGAAAGTCGAACCCGTTGGTGCGCATGTTCAGGTAGTCGAACCAGCCACCGGCGGTCCACAGGAACTTGGTGCCGATGGTGTAGCACTTGCGGCCCGAGGCGAGGATGGCCTCGCAGTTCGCCTTGAACTCCTCCCAGTTGGACGGTTCGTTCAGGCCGAGTTCCTCGTAGATGTCCTTCCGGTAATAGACGCCCCACTGGTAGTAGGAATACGGCACGCCCCACTGCTTGCCGTCGATGGTCATCGCGCCCTTCGTCGAGGCGAGGTTCTCGGCGATTTCCGGCTCGTTCCAGAGATCCGAGACGTCCTCGAACAGGCCCGCCTCCACGTAGGGGCGCATACGGTTCGCTGCATACCAGGTTGCAACGTCTGGCGGGTTGGCAGTCAGGAAGTTCCTGATCTGGGTCTTGTATTCCTCTCGGTCGATCACCGTGGTCTCGATGTTGAGGTCCGGATGATTTGCCTGGAATCGGGCGATCACGGCTTCCATGGTCGCGCGCGGGGCAGGGTTCGAAGTGTCAAGGAATATCTTCAGGTCTCCTGACAGCGACTGGCCGCTGGCGGATGTCCCGCCGACCGTAATGGCCGCAAGGCCAAGCGCCGCGATGGACGCCTTTAGGATGGAACGCATGCTATTTCTCCCAGTTTGTCCCATGTTTTGGTTCCATATAATGAAACCGAGTTTTGCATATTGAAATCCTAACACGATTCAGGTTACCCTTGTCAACACGGCATTGCGATTTCCTTGCATGCCGGGTGGAGGATGGAATCGAGTGTTGGAGCGAAACGGCACCGTAGGCAAGGCAATTGAAGTGCTTGATCAGGTGGCCGACCGTGGCCGCCCGGTCCGGTTTTCCGAACTGCTGGAAGAATCGCGGTTTCCAAAGGCGACGCTGTACCGGTTCCTGCAATCGCTGGTGGGTCAAGGCATGCTTGCATATGACGCCGAGCGACAGACTTACATGCCGGGCCTGAGGCTGGTGCGGCTTGCCCACGCAGCGTGGCAACATTCGTCGCTGGCTCCGATCGCACGCCCCCATGTCGATGCCTTGGCTGAAGTTGTGAGGGAGGCGGTCCACTTGGCGCAGATCGATCATGGGCATGTCATCTTCGTGGACAAACGCAAGAAAACGAACATGTTCGACACGCTGGCCCAGACCGGTCTCATTGCGCCCAGCTATTGCACTGGTGTCGGCAAGGCCATCCTGGCATTCCTGCCCGAGGAGACTCGCAGCGAGGCTTTGAAGATGCAGGCCTTCGTGCCCTACACTCCGCACACTCACAGGTCTCCAAAGAGCTTGTGGCCCGAACTTGACCAGATACGGGACGAGGGCATAGCATTTGACCGGGAGGAGCATGAACAGGGCATCATTTCCGTGGCCGCGCCCATCATTCCCGACCAGAGGCGCGTCGTCGGAGCGATTTCGATTGCGACCTCGACGTCCCGGCGGTCGCTTGACGAGTTGAAGACGTTGAGCCCCACCTTGCGCGAGACGGCGTCGAGAATCGCGGCAGAAGTCCAGCCCTGGCAATTTCCCAACTAGAAGGAGCACCAAATGTCCGGCGTTTCCCTGACCAAGGTGATAAAGCGATACGACGAGGTTCAGGTCATTCACGGCGTTGACCTGGACATCGAGGACGGTGAGTTCTGTGTTTTCGTAGGACCGTCAGGCTGCGGCAAGTCCACGCTGCTCCGAATGGTCGCGGGCCTCGAGGAGACCACGGAGGGCACGATCAGGATCGGTTCGCGGGACGTGACGAAAATGGATCCGGCCGAGCGCGGCGTCGCGATGGTGTTCCAGACCTATGCCCTCTATCCGCACATGACGGTCGAGCAGAACATGGGTTTTGGCCTGAAGATGAACGGGCATCCGGCGGTCGAGATCAAGGAGAAAGTCTCCACGGCCAGCCAGATCCTGCGGCTGGACGAGTACCTGAAACGCAAGCCGGCGGCTCTCTCGGGGGGCCAGCGCCAGCGTGTCGCAATTGGACGTGCCATCGTGCGTGGCCCGGAAGTCTTCCTCTTCGACGAGCCTCTCTCGAACTTGGACGCCGAATTGAGGGTCGAGATGCGGGTCGAGATCGCGCGGCTTCACAAGGAGATCGGCGCGACGATGATCTACGTGACCCACGACCAGGTCGAGGCCATGACCATGGCGGACAAGATCGTGGTGCTTCGGGACGGAATCGTCGAGCAGGTCGGCGCCCCTCTAGAGCTCTATCGCGATCCGGACAACCGCTTTGTTGCCGGATTCATCGGGTCACCTTCGATGAATTTTCTCGACGGGAATGCGGAATCGGGCGGGGTCACTGTTCCGGGCCTGAAGCAAACCCTTCAGACCGGTGTTGCCTTGCCGCAGGCGGGCGAGGCCGTAACAGTCGGTCTCAGGCCTGAACATGTCGAGATCGATCTCGACGGCGACACCCACCAGGTCGAGCTTACCGAGGCTCTGGGTGGCGTGTCCTATGCCTACCTGACCTGCGACTCGGGCGAGAAGATGATCATCGAGGAACGCGGCGACACCCGAAGCAACCTAGGCGACCGCGTCGGCCTTCGGTTCGAACAGAGACGGGTTTACTACTTTGACAAGGACGGTGCTCGTTTGCGATAGCGTGGTCGCGTCCGCTTTTGCACTGAATTCGTTACTGCGACCTTTCTTTATGCGGGTGTCTTCTCGGAGTTGAGTATCTCGATCACCATTGCGGCGGTCCATGTGAAATTGCTGCCGCCGCAGGGTTCGGCCGTCACTGGATCGTAATATTCGGCAAAACCGCCTTTTTCGATCAGGCGGATGCTGTCGGCGTCGATGCGACGCGCCATCGCGTCTTGACCCGCCACTTTCAGGCCGTCCGATATCATGTAGTTCACGATCAGCCAGACGGGACCGCGCCAGTAGCGAAGGCCGTCATATTCCGGCGCGGTCGGATCGTGGCTGGGCACCATGAAGCGCGCGCTTTCACCGAGCTTCGCTATGCGTGCGGCCAAGGCTTCGGCACGGGGTTTCGGGACCGCACAGAAGGTGGCAAGAATCCCGCCGATTGACGGGCTGTCAATCAGCTTGGCCGCCACGCGGTCATAACACACGTATTGTCCAAGCCCTTCGTGCCAGAGGCTGTCTATCGCCTTGATGCCCCGTTCAGCAAATTCGCGGGACTCGACGGCGATTTCGGACTCTCCCAGCCGCTCGGCAAGATCGGCGAGGTCGCTGCACGACCGGATCAGGATTGCATTGAAGTCCGGATCGACCATGCGGAAGGGCGACGCATCGTGCAGCTTTGAGTTGTCCCAGCCCAGGCTGCGGAAATGCTGGACGAGCCAGATATAGCGTTTGTACTGCTCATCCGTCGGTCGATGCGCAGGGTTCGCGTGGCTTGTGTCACGGCGCTGGAAATCGCCGACAGCCTCCGTCGGTACGCGGGCGAGTGCATCGTCCCAGTCGACCGAATTGTCACGGCCCGATTCCCACGGGTGAATGATTGCCACCAGCCCGGTGCCCTGCGGGTCCCGGTTGCGGTAGAACCACTTGTGCCAGCCATGAATGCGCGGCAGCAAGGCGCGGGCGCGTTTCTCGGCCATTGCCTTGTCACGGGCTCGATCAAAGATGCGCCGTACCGCAAATCCCGTGACCGGTGGCTGGGTTATGCCCGAGGTCGGGACGTTCCGTGCCGTGGCCCAGACTTCCGGACCCGGGAAGTAGCCGTCATCCGGCTCGTGAAAGATGATGTGCGGGACCTTCCCGTCCTCCCACTGATGCAAGAACAGGGTTTCGATCTCGGTCCATGCACGGGTCTCGTCAAAGTGAGCAATGCCCAAGGCGCTCAAGGCAGAGTCCCAGTTCCACTGGAAGGGATAAAGTCCGTGTGTCGGCACCGTATAGTGGCCGCGATCATTGCGCGCGATTACGGCACGGGCCTTCTCGATCAGTTCCTGTTTCACAGGCAGTCCTCAAGCGACGGCAAGCGTGGTATCCGGATCGAACCAGCGCATCCGGTCGGGTTGCGGCGCAAGAGTCAGTTGATCGCCCGGGTTTACGCTCATGTCGCTGTCTAGCACTGCGCGGAACATCGATCCCTGGACCTCGCAGGTGATCAGCAGATGCGCACCCAGCGGCTCGACCACCTTGGCCGTCGCAGTCAGGCCTTCGTCGGCGGGGCGCATGTCCTCGGGACGAATCGCGAATTTCAGCGGCTTGCCACTGCGCGGCCCATCCATGACCTGGCCCGCGACGGTCCACTTTCCGTCTCCTGCGGGGGCGGCTGGCAGGAAATTCATCGGCGGGTTGCCGATGAACCCGGCGACGAACTCCGCTGCCGGATTGCGGTACACTTCGATGGGGGAAGCGGCCTGCACGATTTCGCCCTGATGCATCACGCTGATCCGATCGGCCATGGACATGGCTTCGACCTGGTCGTGGGTGACGTAGATCGCGGTCGTGTTGCTTGTCGCCAGAACGCCCTTGAGTTCGGCACGCATCTCCATTCGCAGGAGCGCGTCGAGGTTTGAAAGAGGTTCGTCCATCAGGATCACGTCCGGCTCCATCGCCAGGGCCCGGGCCACGGCAACGCGCTGCCTCTGGCCTCCCGACAACTCGCCGGAATATCGTTTCAGCAGTTGCTCGATATGCATCAGCTCCGCGGTGCGTTCGACGCGGTCTTTCACCTCGTCGTTGGGCAGCTTCTGCATTCGAAGGCCAAAGCCAATGTTCTCGAATACCGTCAAGTGCGGAAAGACGGCGTAATTCTGGAACACCATCGCGATGCCGCGATCCTTGGGCGCGAGATGGTCCACCCGGCGCCCGCCGATCGAGACTTCGCCGGTCGTCGCGGTCTCCAGCCCGGCGATGATTCGCAGGAGCGTGGTCTTGCCGCAGCCCGAAGCGCCAAGCAGGACCATGAACTCCTGGTCCTGGATGGTCAGGTTGATGTCATGCAGCGCCTGGTATGTCCCGAAACGCTTGGCGACGTTCTTGATCTCGATCTGAGCCATTTTCGTTTCCTTTCAGATGCGCCCCCGCCTCAGCGGTTGGCGATGCCCCACATGGCAAAGAGGTACTTGCGCACGGCGAAGATGAAGATCAGCGCCGGCACGACGAGGATGAACCCGCCCGCGAATTTCAGATGCAGGGGCGAGGTGTCGAGGTTCTGCAGCAGGAACGCCGTCAGCGTCCGGTTCTCGATGGTCAGCACCGCGGCCGCGAAGACCTCGTTCCACGAGATCACGAAGGCAAAGATCGCGGATGCCGTGATCCCTGGAAGGATCAGCGGCAGCACGACCTTGGAGAATGCGGTAAGCCGTGTGCAGCCGAGCGTCCAGGCAGCCTCCTCCAGTTCCAGCGGAATGCCGGAGAAGAGCGCGAAGGTGATGAGCACCGCGAAAGGGATTGCCAGCGTCGTATGCACGAGCGCGAGTCCGAAAACTGTGTCGTCCAGCCCGGTCTGGATGAACATCACCGCAAGCGGGAGCGCCAGAAGCGGTAGCGGAAAGGCCCTCGTCAGCAGGATCAGGAGCCGAAACAGTTCCTTGCCGCGGAAGTCGAATCGCGAGAGGGCGTAGCCCGCCGGCGCCCCGATCACGATGGACATGATCATGGTCAGCCCCGCCACGAGGATCGAGTTCTTCAGGGCCGTCAGCATCCCGGCGAAATTGGCAAAGAACGTCAAGCTGCCGAGGTCGAACTCGGGGATGAACGGCTTGGGAAAGCTGTTCACCGTATCCGGGGCGCTGAGCGTGTTGATCAGCAGGAAATACAGCGGAACGATAACCCAGGCGCAAAGCAGGACAACCGCGCTGCCATAAACCCAGCGGCCCGCTCGCCGCGTGTCTGTCGTAACTGCATCGGTGGTGACGGCGGTCATATCGTGGCTCCTTTCGGCACGCGCAGGACGCGCAGGATGATCAGGGTGAAGGCGATGGAGATGGCCAGGATGATCAGCGCCAGAGCCGCCGCTGCCCCGCTGTTAAGGAGGTCGAACTGGTAGGCGTAGGTCTCACCCATGAGGACGGGGAATAGCGTGCCACCGAGGGCCGCGACCACCGCGAATATCTCGAAGGCCAGGATGACCCGCAGAACAAGCGCGGTCTGCAGGCTGGGGCGCAGGAGTGGCAAGGTGATGCGCAGGAACCGTTTCCAGGGCGATGCGCCAAATACCTCGGCCGCCTCGTAGTATTCCTTGGGGATCAGCCCGATGCCTGCCACCAGGATCACCAGCATGATCGCGGTTGCGCGCCAGATCTCGGCCAGCATGATCGCCAGGAACACGATTCCGGGGTTCTGGAATGTCAGCAGGTTCACCGGCTTGTCGACGAGCCCGAGACCGCTCATCATCGAGTTCAGGAACCCAGATTGTTCGAAGATGGCCAGCCAGATGATGCCGGCGGCAAGGTCCGAGATGCCAAGCGGGATGGTCCAGACGTAGAGCACCAGATCGCGGCCCTTCTTCATCCGGTTGACCATGGTTGCCATCAACAGCGCAAGCGCCAGCTGGATCGGTACCACCGCGGCCGCCAGGAGCAGCGTGTTGCGCATCGTGATCGGGAACTTCCAGTAGCCCGTTACCTCGCGGAAATTGTCGAGCGTGAAGCCGGCACCGGTACTGAATGCTTGCTTCGAGACCAGCAGGAACGGGTACAGGAAGAACAGGCATAGGAACAGTGTCACTGGAAGGATCAGGACATAGGGCAACAACCGAGCGTTCATCGGACCGCTCCTTTCTTGGCGCAAGAATGCACCGTTGTCGGATTGTCTTCGGAGGATGCGCCCGGACCCAATTCGCAGGTCCGGGCTTCGGCGGAAAGATCCAACCGGACTTATTCGACCGGGCAGGCCCCGTCGGAAGGTGCGTCGGGAGCCCAGCAAGGTGCTCCGGTCTCTTCCATGATTGCAGCCAGCCGGCCCTTCTGGTCGTCCAGGACGGCACGGATGTCTTGACCGGCCAGCACGATGCGCTCGAAGCTGTCGACGAAGATGCGGTTGAAGTCACCGCCCTTGTCGCCCAGACCCGCAGGCAGCAGGCCAGGGTTGGCATCGGCCGAAGCGCTCATTTTGGCAACCGCGTCACCCGCAGCTTTCACCGACGGCGGCAGATCGTCAGGCAGGGTCACGCCAACAACCGGGAAGAAGTTGGTCGCACGCAGCGTTGCGATCTGGGTTTCCGGCTTCAGCATGTACTCGACCAAAGCCCTTGCCGCGCCCATGTCGGGTGCGGTGCGCGGGATGGCGACACCGGCCAGAACGGGCATGAAGCCGCGTCCTGTCGGGCCTGCAGGTGCCGGGAAGGCGACGAAGTCGTCGGGACGCTCGTTGAATGCCTGCGCCAGGCGCGAAGTGTGGTCGAACACGATCCACGCGTCACCCGACAGCAGCTGTTCCTGCATGAACGAGAAGTTTGTCGAAGCCGGGTTCGTGTGCGCCCAGAGTTCGCGCATTTTTTCCCAAGCGGTCACGGCCTCGTCCGAGGCGAAGGTGCGGACCACGCCATTGGTGAACGACGGGTAGAGGTAGCCCTGGAAGAAGCGATGCTTCAGACCTTTTGGACCAGCCGGGAAGCCGAACTTGGGCTCACCTGCCGCTTCATGCGCGTTGGCCGCCCACTCGATCAGCTGGTCGTAGGTCAGCGCGTTGACGTCCGCGCCATCAGGTAGGTACTGCAGCGCGTCCTTGCTGGCCGCCATGATGTAGCTGGCCTGCATCCAGGGGATGTACTGCATGCTGTCGGTGCCAAGTTTGGCGAGATCGTTGAACGTCTCCGAGGCGCTCATCACGCCCACGTCGTCGAGGTCGACAAGATCATCGGGATTCATGGCGGAAAAGTCGCCATGCAGTGCACCAAGTACGCCGATCGAACCGGAGCCGGACTGAAGTTCCGCCTGAAGCCGGGTCAGCCACGGGCCGCCATCATTGGGCTGATAGTCGACTGCGCCGGCTCCGGCGAGGACCTGCTCGCGCATGGCCTGCGCCTCTTCGACGGGTTTCGCTTGCGTGGACCAGAACAGCACTTCGGCCTGAGCCGCAAACGCGGTGCAGGCAATGGCTACGCCAGACGCTGCGCCAAGAATTCTCGAATTTAGGGTCATGCTTCCTCCCTTGAGTGTCGGTCGGGGTCGGGCTTCATGCCGACGCCCATCTGAAATGGCCTCGCCTCAACCAGCGGTCGAACGGTCAGCCCTGTCGGGTGGCAAGCATTGGTCCGTTAACACGGCCGTATGCGAATCACCTCCCTTGAGCGCAGTTTGATATATCGTTATATCTTCTGTCAAGGAAATTTTGAAATCAACTTGACTTTTTTTCTGAGCATTCATAATTCTCCTTGCAAATTTGAGTCTCCATAGGCAGAAAATCTGCCTAAACGTTATATCCAATCGGAAGGTCCATCCGTGTCCGGCAAGCCAACACTGGAAACCGTCGCCAAGGAGGCGGGCGTTTCGGTTCCGACTGTGAGCCAGGCATTGCGTGGCACTGGGCGGATCTCAGCCGAAACCCGCAAGAAAGTGCTGAAGGCAGCCAGCAAGCTGCACTACGTGAGAGACTCTCGTGCCGCCTCCATGCGGTCGGGCGAAAACCACGAGATAGGCTTCGTCATCAACCAGCTGCAAAACCCTTTCAATGCGGAAGTCATCAGCGGCGCGGTGGACCTGCTGGAAGCAAACGGATATTTGGTCTCCATCGTTGACACGCGCGACGACTCCGATCGGCAGAGGAGGCAACTCGAGGCTTTCATCCGGCACGGTCGCGGGGGACTGCTCTGGGTTCCGGCGGCGGAAACGCAATCCGAGGCGTTGGAGTTGTTGAGTGCGCAGAGAATTCCCACCGTCACCTTTTTGAGACCGGTGCACCGCGACTTTGATCACGTTGGCATCCGCAATGCCGAGGCGACCGCGACAGCAACCGGGTACCTGGCGGATCTGGGTCACAGGCACATCGCGTATCTCGGCGGGACCGACATGACCCATGTACGCAAGGAAAGGATCGAAGGGTACGAACGGGAGCGAACCCGTCGCAATCTGGCCCCAAGCGTGGTCTGGGACTGTGAGGACTACAAGCTGGCCGGGCTCAATGCCCTGTTGGACCTGCGTCGGGTACATCCAGAAATCACCGCCGTGGTCTGCAACGGTGACGTCGTCGCACTCGGTGCCAGCCTCGCGCTGATACGGTCGGGCCAAATTCCGGGCCGAGACGTTTCGATCATCGGCTTCGACGACATTCAGGATGCAGCCGCTGCCACACCTCCGCTGACCACGCTGGCCGTGCACCCCCAGAAATTGGGTCGCAAGCTGGCAAGAGTGCTGTTGGATCGTGTCGAAGATCCCAGCATGCCGGCAACCGTGTCCGAAATTTCTGCGGAACTCGTGATCAGGGCCACGACGGGAGCACCGAGTGACTCCGCCTAGTCGATCGGATCGTGATCGATTCCAGGATCCAAAGTCCGGCTGGCTTCGTTGCGGTCTGCCATCGCCAAGCCGAAACGGACCAAGCCAGCCCCTTCTGGCCGTCCGGTCGCCGTCAGCCTCGAATCATGTGAAAAGGGCTTACCGCCCCCAGGTCCGAACCGGACCGCAATCCATGTGAACAAAGCCGGAGCGCGAGTATCTGCCCACGCCGCCCGCGGAGCAGGACGCCGCCGCTCTGGCGATCTGGGCGACGCTGCGCCCGTGCAGACGGACGTCTGCCGCCTGGCCTTTCATGTGCAGCGAGTTCCGTGAGACGGCACGTGAGCGCCGTCTCAGCATCGCGTTGGTCTTGGGTGACCGATAGCCGGATAGCAGAAGGAAAGGCGCATCCGCATCCAGCATCCGATGGGAAGCTGCAAGGATGTCAATTGTGCGCTTGTCGATCCGCTTGACCTGGTTGGTGCGAATATCACGCATGAATTTGTTGATTTCCTTCAGGGCCTCACCGACGTACTCGCCTTCGATCCAGTAAACCGTGTCGATGCTTTCTCCGGTCCGACCGGAATACATCTTGATCTTTCGGATGTCGCCCGCGCCGCGCAGAAGGCCGGATGCGTTCGCATAAACCGGCGCCGCAACCAGCGCCGTTGCGCAAAACGCTCCCAGCAACCCACGTCGCGTCAAGCCATTCGGATGGAATGTCTCCATGCTACAAGCTTACGTCCCGTATTTTTCGCCCTGCGATACTCTTGCCGCACCGACAGGTGCACCTTCGTTGACCCCCCCGGGCGCAGCGCCCTTATAGTCCAAATGCGCACTGAACGGAACTAAATTGTCTCATGTATTGCGGGCACGGCCACGAAATCGGCAAGAAACCGCGCATTGACACATCATCTTGTGCCATGCGGCACTGCAAGCGACAAGATGAGCGAATTTTCTGTGGAAAGATGTGACTTTTTCGCCTCCGTGAATTTGAAAAACACCCGAGAAATTGCCTTGCCGCTCTGGAAAACCGAGTGCAGTCTGAAGGCTGGCACATGACCGAGGAGGCACCGAAATGAAGACAGCGCTGACAGCCGTAGCATTGGTCCTGACGATTTTGGCAGGACCCGCGTTCGCGGAATTGCCGGATCTGGAAGGGCGGGAAGTGGTGGTCGTGACGGAGAACGCCTATCCGCCACTGCAATTCGTGGATCCAAAGTCCGGCAAGGCGGTCGGATGGGAATATGACGCCATGGCGGAAATTGGGAAACGCCTGAACATCGATGTCGTCTATGAGAACATTAGCTGGGACGCGATGATCGCTGCGGTGAGCGAGGGCCAGTATGACATGGGCATGACGGGCATCACCATTCGGGAAGATCGCAAGGAAAAGGTCGATTTCTCGGACTCCTACATGGTTTCCCAAATGATGATGATCGTCACCGGCGACGAGTCCCGCTTCGACGATGACGAGAGCTTTGCCGCCAATCCTGATCTGCTCGCAGGTGCGCAGCCTGGAACGACTCCGTTCTATGTCACGATCTACGACATCCTTGACGGCGATGAGGCGAATCCTCGGGTCATTCAGTTCGAGACCTTCGGCGCTGCCTTGCAGGCGCTGCGGACGGGCGATGTCGATCTTGTGCTATCCGACAGCACTGCAGCGAACGGGTACGTCTCCGCCTCGGAAGGCAAGCTGAAGATCGTGGGAGAGCCCCTGGGAACCGAGGAATTCGGGTTCATATTTCCCAAGGGCAGCGACCTGGTCGGCCCAATGAACGCTGCGATTGCGGAAATGCATGCGGACGGAACGCTCGAAGCGCTGAACACCAAGTGGTTTCTCGAATACAAAATGGGTCAGTAAGCGTGCTCCGTCCTTCCGGATGAAGTGGCGGCTCCGGCCAGGTTGACGAATGGACGCTCCTGCGCCTCAGGACGAAGAGTTCCCGTGGTGGCTCGTAGCCGTGCTGGCGCTTGCGGGATACGCTTTCTGGCATGTCCTGTCGGACAGCCTGCACCGGCAGATACTCGTCACGCTCCTAAAGGGCGTGAAGATCACCGTGTTCGTTACATTGGTCAGTTTCGCGCTGGCGTCCGGCGTCGGGTTGCTTCTGGCACTCGGCAGTTCGTCGAAATGGCGGCTCGTGCGCCAGTCCGCACGCTTCTATGTCGAAATCGTGCGCGGCGTTCCGATACTGGTCCTGCTGCTCTACGTCGCCTTCGTGCTCGCGCCGGCACTGGTGGAACTGGCCAACTGGATCAGGGGCGGACTTGGATTCGACCCTGTCCGATCACGCGACTTTCCGTTGTTGTGGCGTGCAGTCCTGGCCCTCGTCATCGCCTACTCGGCGTTCATTTCCGAAGTGTTCCGCGCAGGCTTCGCATCCGTTCCTGCAGGACAGATCGAGGCTGCCAAGGCATTGGGGCTCTCAAGCTTGCATCGATTTCGGTTCATTGTATTTCCGCAGGCCATCAGGGTGGTGTTGCCGCCCCTGGGCAATGACTTTGTCGCGTTGGTGAAGGACAGTTCCCTGGTGTCGGTGCTTGGCGTGCTGGACGTGACGCAACTGGGCAAGGTTACCGCGGCGAGCAATTTTCGCTATTTCGAAACCTACAATGTCGTCGCTCTCATCTATCTGGCAATCACGATCAGCCTTTCACTTGCATTGCGTCGGCTGGAGCACCGTTGGCGGAATCAGGCCGACTGAACCGGCCTCGCATGTTGCATGAAGACAACAGTTAAGAGTCCTTCCGACCTCCATTTCGCGTTAGGATTCAGTCACCTATGCAGTTTCCGACGCATGGGGCCGATGGTGACAAATCGGTTTCTTGAAATGGAATTACACAGATGTGAATGGACAGTGTCGGCATAATTGGGAAAATTGCGGCGCGTTGAGCCCTTGGCGCGGTCAGATGCAGGTGCATTGCGAATGATGGAAACTGGATTCTTCCAATTGAGGTACGCTGCTTCCAGCGCGCTTTGCGTATTGTTCTTGATGATGGGTTCTGCTCATCCCGTCCTCGCCCAGAACGGATCTTCCGAATTCGCGCAGACTGTTGCCAAGGCGGCGGCGGGTGACCGTGTCATCGCCGGGTTCTACGAGACCACGGACTACAGGCCGATCTGGACGGACAGGAGCAGCAAGTCGTGGCAGCGACGAGCCGCGTTCCTGAAGGCGGTGAAGGACGCGCCGTCCCACGGACTTCCGACGGAACGCTATCGGCTTGACATTCTGAACATAAATCCCCGCCGAGTGCGTTCCCAACAAGAGCTCGGGCGGCTTGAAGTCGAATTGAGCCGGCTGTTCCTTCGTTATGCGCATGATGTGCAGACGGGCATTCTGAAGCCAAGCGAGGTCGATGAGGAAATCGGGCGACAGGTGCCTCTCAGGGATGGCGCGTCGATCTTGTCGGCGTTTTCAAGTTCGTCGCCTGACGCCTTCATCCAAGCGTTGCCGCCGTCCAGTCGGGAATATGCGCAGCTCATGGAGGAGAAGGAGCGTCTCGAGAGATTGATCGGCAGACGCGGCTGGGGTCCCAACGTACAGGCCAGCTTGCTGAAGCCCGGTGCTGAAGGCGAGGAGGTCGTGCAACTTCGCAATCGGCTTGTCGCCATGGGATACCTCAGGCGAAACGCGAGCAAGGTGTATGATCTGAGGATGCAGCAGGCCGTGGCAGTCTTCCAGTTCGATCATGGATTGCTGCCCGACGGAGTGGCAGGCCCGATCACGCTGCGCCAAATCAATGTCTCGCCGACAACGCGACTCTCGCAAGTCATGGTTGCCATGGAGCGCGAGCGCTGGATCAACATGCCGCTCGGTGACCGTCATGTCTGGGTGAACATTCCGGACTTTCACGTGCGGATCGTGGATGACGGTCAGGTCACCTTCGTGACTCGCTCCGTCGTCGGAGCCAGAGGTGACAATCGTCGGACGCCCGAGTTTTCGGACGTGATGGAGCACTTGGTGATCAACCCGACCTGGTACGTGCCACGCTCGATCACGATCAAGGAGTATTTTCCGAGGCTGAAGGTTGATCCGAATTCGGTGGCTCACCTGACACTGTTCGACAGCGTCGGAGAGGTGGTGGAGCGGGACAGCGTGGAATTTGCCCTGTTCGACGAAAAGAACTTTCCCTTCGAAATGAAACAGCTGCCGGGCGAGAGCAATGCGCTAGGCGTCGTCAAGTTCATGTTTCCGAACCTTTACAATGTCTACCTTCACGATACGCCGCACAAAAAGCTGTTCAGCGAGGGCGCCCGTGCCTTCAGCCATGGCTGCGTCCGTCTCGGCGATCCCGTTGACTTCGCTTACGCACTTCTGAGGAGGCAGGTTGCAGATCCGGAGGAGTTCTTCCTAGATCGCTTGGCAACCGGCGAGGAAATCGTGGTCAGGCTCGAAGAGCACGTGCCGGTCCATCTCGTGTATCGCACCGCGTTCACGCAGGCGGACGGCAGGATCCAGTTTCGGCGCGACATTTATGGGCGCGATGCGCGCATTTGGGAAGCGCTGAAAGGTGCCGGGGTTTCGCTCCAGGAGATCAGGAGCTAAGGCTCGGGTCGAAGCGATGCCGACAGCTTGAAGACGGGCAGGGCGAATTCGGCATCGCAATCTCGCGGGTCCGACATGAATCAGACAGTCGAGAAAATTGCGGCGGCGCTGGGGGCGGATGCCTTCGGTGACGTCCATCTTTCCGTCAAGGGTGCCGCCGAGCCAGGCGAGGCCGCAGCAGATGAACTCGCATTGGCCATGAGCCCGAAATACGCTGCGGCCCTGACCGGCGGCAGCGCGCGTGCCGCGATCGTCTGGAGTGATGCCGACTGGCAGGCTCTCGGCCTGGAGGCCGCCATCAAGGTGAAGCACCCAAGAATGGCGATGGCGGGTTTGACGTCTTTGCTGGACCAAGGGCCCGAAATTGCGCCGGGCATCCATCCATCCGCAGTGGTTGATCCGAGCGCCGAGGTTGGCACGGGCGCGTCAATCGGCCCCTTGGTCGTGATAGGAGCCCGGGCGCGAATTGGCGCAAATGCCCGAATCGCGACGCATGTCAGCATTGCTGAGGACGTGGAGGTTGGCCGGGACGCGCTGCTTCACGCAGGAGTCCGGATCGGAGCAAGGGTCAGGATTGGAGAACGCTTCATCTGCCAGCCCGGCGCGGTCATTGGAGGTGACGGGTTCAGCTTCGTGGCAGGAGAATCGGATCGGGTCGAGCAAGTGCGCCGTTCGTTCGGAACCGAATCCGGCGACATGACGGCCGGTTGGAGCCGAATTCATTCGCTTGGTTCGGTCGAGATAGGGGACGACGTGGAGATCGGGGTCAACACTGCTGTGGATGCCGGAACGATCCGCGCAACCCGGATCGGCAATCGCACGAAGATCGACAACCTCGTGCAGATCGGTCACAACGCGCAGATTGGCGAGGACGTCCTGATGTGCGGACATTCGGGCGTCGCGGGATCGTCCAGGGTGGGCGATCGGGTCATCATCGGCGGGAAGGCGGGGATCACCGACAATGTCACGGTAGGCGACGATGTCGTGGTGGGCGGTGGCGCGATTGTGCTGTCGCGGGTTCCGGCCGGCCGGGTTCTTCTCGGTTATCCGGCCATGAAGATGGACCAGTATATTGCAGCGTCAAGGAACTGGCGCAGACTGCCCCGGATTTTCAAGGACATCGAAGCGCTCAAGAAATCAGTTTCATTAGGTGGCAAGGGCGACTAAACATCTGCCAACGGCTTCAGTTTGGCGGACGAGGGGAAATGAGCGGCGTCAAGGAACGGGTGATTGAAATCATCGCCGAACAGGCGGTTCTGGAGCCGTCAGACGTTTCGCTTGATCTGTCTCTTGAGGCTCTTGGCGTGGATTCCATGGGGCTCGTCGAGGCGATCTTCTCGATCGAAGAGTGTTTTGACATCCAGGTTCCATTCAACGCGAACGAGCCTGAAAAGAGCGACTTTGACATTTCCTCTGTGTCGGCGGTCGTTGCCGCCGTCGAGAAGCTCGTCGCGGAGCAAGCCGACTAGCGGTGCGACGGGTCGTCATCACCGGGTCCGGGACAATCAATTCTCTCGGCCATTCAGTGCCCGAAACCCAGGAAGCCATGCGAGAGGGGCGGTGCGGAATCGGCGAACTGGAGATTCGTGACGTCGAGCGCCTTTCGATCCGGATCGGAGGCCAGGTCAAGGGGTACGACCCGGATCAGCGGTTCAATCGCCAGCAGCAGGCCCTGTATGACAGGTTCACCCAATTTACGCTTATCGCCGCAGAGGAGGCGATTGCACAGTCCGGGCTTGAGTTCTCTGGCCGCGTCGCAGCTGAATCAGGAGTCGTGCTAGGCACCTCCGGCGGCGGTCTCAACACGCAAGACGAGAACTACCGCGCCGTGTACGAGGAGGGCAAGAACCGCGTTCATCCCTTCATCGTGCCGAAACTCATGAACAATTCCGCGGCGAGCCATGTGTCGATGAACTACAATCTCAAGGGGCCGTCCTTCACCGTCGCGACGGCATGCGCGTCGTCGAACCATGCCATGGGCCAGGCCTTCTGGCTGATTCGGTCAGGCGCGGCCACCGCGATGGTGACCGGCGGTTCGGAAAGCATGCTCTGCTTCGGCGGCGTGAAGGCCTGGGAAGGTCTCCGCGTCATGTCCAAGGACGCATGCCGCCCATTCTCCGCCAACCGGAGCGGCATGGTGCAGGGAGAGGGGGCGGGCATATTCGTGTTCGAGGAATTCGAGCACGCGAAGGCACGGGGCGCGAGCATTCTCGCCGAAGTGGTGGGCTTCTCGATGACGTCGGATGCGGCCGATATCGTAATGCCCTCCCAGCATGGCGCAACGCGCGCCATCTTGGGCGCGTTAATAGATGCGCGCATCGGTGCCGAAACGGTGGGCTATATCAATGCGCACGGTACAGGCACGGCGGCAAACGACAAGACCGAGTGTGCCGCGGTGTCCAAGGCGTTCGGCCGTCACGCGGACGAGGTCATGATTTCGTCAACCAAGTCGATGCATGGCCACCTGATCGGAGGCACGGGTGCCGTGGAACTCCTTGCATGCCTCATGGCGCTCAACGACGGGATAATCGCACCCACCATCGGCTACGAGGAACCGGATCCTGAATGTTCCCTTGACGTGGTTCCCAATGAAGCTCGCGAGGCACAGGTCTCCCATGTCCTGTCTAACGCGTTCGCCTTTGGCGGCCAGAACGCGGTGCTGGCACTCAAGTCACTGTAAGGGCCGGCGCAGGACGGCAGTCATGCCGCGCGGACCAGTCCGCAATTTTGTGAGAATCGGCGTCGCAAAGGACGCCGCATTCAGTCTGTCGCTTGACTACCTGTCCTTGCGCCGGACTCCATAGAGTTCCAGTCTGTGACCTTTCAACTGGTAGCCCAACCTTGCAGCGATCCTTTCCTGGAGCGCTTCGATTTCGGCGTCGACGAATTCGATTACTTCGCCGGAGTTGAGGTCGATCAGATGGTCATGGTGGTCGCGTTCGGCATCCTCGTAGCGCGCGCGCCCGTCCCGGAACTCGTGCTTCTCGAGGATTCCCGCCTCTTCAAAAAGCTTGACGGTCCGGTAGACCGTGGCCAGCGAGATCCCTGGGTCAACGGCACAAGCACGTGCATAGAGCCTTTCGACATCAGGATGGTCGTCCGCATCTTCCAGAACGGCTGCTACGATGCGGCGCTGGTCCGTCAGGCGCAGCCCCAACGCCTCGCATCTTTGGAGTATCGTGTCCGCCATGTCCGTCTTTCAGTTGCGGCACCTTGTTCTATGCGAAGCGATCTCGAAGCGAAAGCGAATGACTTGTCGGGTCGGTCCGAAACTCACTCTGGTTGTCGGGAAATGCGGGACGCGCATGATGGTGCCCCGAATCCCGCAGTGTCTTGTATGCGAAGCCGTTCAGTCGACGGCCCGCATGGCCATTGTCACGTTCAATTCCACTTCGTCTCCGACCAGGTTTCTGTACCCGGAAGCGCCGAAACTCGACCGGCTGATCCGGCCACCAAGGCTGACGGTCAGGCGGCTGAGATCATCCGCAACGCTGCCTTCGCGGCGCATGAAGCGGGCGTCGAAGTTCACTGCCTGCGTCACATCGCGTATCGTCAACTCTCCGCGCAGCTTCACACCGTCCGTCAGTTTTCCGGACGGGGCCGGCCTGACGGCGGTGGAGACAAAGCGAATGGTGGGGTAGCGAACGGTGTCCAGCATTGAGGCACCTTTCAGAATGCCGGTGACAAGGAAGAATCCGGTGCGCACCTTGTCTGCACGCAGGGTCACATCGGTCGAACTGGCGGCCAGATTGGATGGATCGATCTGGAAATCGGCGCGACCGATCGGCAATTCGCCCTGCCGCCTGATCCCTTTGAACCAGTATATAAACCCTGCGCGCGAGGCACGGGGCTCCAACTCGTAGCGCCTGAGCGATGCATGTGCAGGAAGGGGCAAGGTGCAGAGGCCCACCAGGATCAGTCGCCGGGATAACATCGACGCAACGTGCCGCAAGCCCGATGCGCCTGTCAAGATCGGCGCCATGAAGGGCCAATTTGCCTTGGCCTTTCGGTTGGCGCTGAGCGCAATCCGCAGTGAGGGTGGCGCGCCGCCAGACCGCATCTTGTTTCTTTGCCGACATGGCAATACGCGGGGGCGTTGACGGCGAACCGAAGCACTTCCTGCGAGCCGGTTCATCCTTCGAGGAGCAGTGCGCGCCGAGCAAAGTGTGCGCCAGGCAGGAAGTCTTCCGGGCTTTGTCACGGGAAGACATGCCGCACGGTAGATTCGCGCAATTCGCTTGCGCGAACAGAATGGACGACGGAATGACGCGAAGAGACCGGATCGATGCGGCGGGAGCGGTGGCACTTGTCGGCTTCTCGCTGTTGCTTGCGTTCAACCAGGTTGTCATCAGGGTTGTGAACGAGGGGCTGCAACCGGTCTTTTTCGCCGGCGTGCGTTCGGTGGGTGTCGTCCTTTGTCTCTGGCTCTGGTTTGCTGTTCGGCGCCGTCCGTTGGGACTCAAGCGCGAGAACCTGTTCTTTGGCTGCCTCATGGGGACGCTGTTCGCGCTTGAATTCGTCTTCCTGTTCCTAGCACTCGACCTGACGACGGTTTCTCGGACATCGGTCCTCTTCAACACGATGCCACTATGGATGGCGCTCTTTGCTCACGTGTTCATTTCCGGCGAGCGAATCACTCGCGTCAAGGCTGTCGGTCAGTTGCTGGCATTTCTTGGCGCTGCCGTTGCGATCGTCTGGCGAGGCGACAGCGGCGAGGGGTCGTTGCTCGGCGACCTGCTGGCCTTGCTCGGAGCCATTGGGTGGGCCGCGCTGGCACTGATCGCGCGAACGGGGCTCAGGGATGTTGCACCCGACCGGCAGCTGTTCTGGCAGGTGCTTGTCTCGGCACCGATTCTCCTCGTTGCCGCAGTGTTCTTCGGTCCTTTCGTGCGCGAGCTTGAACCCATCCACCTCTGGGGGCTGGCATTCCAGATCGTGGTCGTGGTGACATTCGGGTTCTCATTCTGGCTCTGGCTGCTGTCCATCTATCCGGCGGCCAGCGTTGCCGCATTCAGTTTCCTCGTGCCCGTCTTCGGCGTGCTCCTAGGATGGTGGCTGCTGGACGAGGCACTGGGGCTTCCGATCCTTGTGGCCCTCTCGCTTGTCTGTACAGGCCTCGTGCTGATCAATCGTCCATCTCAAGTGCCGCAAAAGGTCTGACAGACGATTTCGCTTTCGGTCGGTGGCTTGGCAAGGTCCGCGAACTTTCCCGGATTGGAATAGGGGACCATGAGGGCCGCACTCAACTTCTCGAATTTGCTCAGGTCACCTGCGACAGCAGCCTGTATCGCTTGTTCGATTCGATGATTGCGGGGAATGAGTGCGGGATTCGCTGCATGCATGGTGTTGGCCCGGTCGTCCGGCACCGCGCATTCCTCGTCCAGTCGCTTCTTCCAGGAATTCTCCCAGGCATCGTAGAGTTCTGGGTCAGAGAATGCGTCTCGTGCCCTGGGAGTGCCAAGGGACCGGAACGTGTTGGTGAAGTCGGCCTTTCCCTTTGCCATCGCGTCAAGAAGCATGAGAATCAGCTCGTAGTCTCCCTCTTCCTCGGTCTGCAGGCCGAGCTTTGCGCGGAAGACCGTCAGCCAAGCGTCGCGGAAGAGCGCTGGGAAACGGTCGACGGCAGCCTGTGCGTCCTTCACGTCTTCAATGAGCGGGAGGAGCGCAGTTGCCAGTTGCGCCAAGTTCCACATCGCGATGTCGGGCTGGCGTGAATATGCATACCTGCCTTGGTGGTCGATCGATGAAAACACGCGCATCGGGCTGAAGTCATCCATGAACGCACAGGGGCCGTAGTCGATGGTTTCGCCTGAAACAGTCATGTTGTCCGTGTTCATGACGCCATGGATGAATCCGATTCCGAGCCATGCCGCCACCAGCTTCGCCTGGTGTTCGACGACATGGTTCAAAAGGCCGAGCGGACCGTCTGCTTCATGGGCATGGCGTTCGATTGCGTGGCTGACAAGCGCTTCGAGCGCCTCGCGATCGTTTCTCGCGCAAAAGTACTGGAACGTGCCGACCCGGATATGGCTGGCAGCGACACGGGTCAGCACCGCGCCTGGCAACGGTGCCTCGCGAAAGACCGTCTCTCCCGTCGTCACGGCAGCGAGCGCGCGCGTCGTCGGTACGCCGAGGGCCGCCATTGCTTCCGAAACGACGTATTCGCGCAGAACTGGTCCGAGCCACGCGCGGCCGTCCCCCATTCGCGAATACGGCGTTCGACCCGAACCCTTAAGCTGGATGTCGAAGCGAGCCCCGTCGGGCGCGACAATCTCGCCGAGCAGGATGGCGCGGCCGTCGCCAAGTTGCGGAGACCAGCCGCCGAACTGATGGCCGGCATAGACCTGGGCCAAGGGGTCTGCCCCTTCGGGCACATCGTTTCCGGCCAGGACAGAGACGCCTTCCGGTGTTGCCAGCGCTCCCGCGTCAATTCCCAGGCGTCCTGCAAGCGGCACGTTCAGGGCCAGCACTGCCGGTGAAGCCACAGGCGACGGCGCCATCCTGGTATAGAAGCGAGTCGGCAACCGTCCGTACGAGTTGTCGAAGGGCAGGGCGAGGCTCATGGGTCCCGGCCTTCAAGACGAGAGTGGCAAGCGACACCGGCGCCCGTGCGGGCTCTGGAGGCGGATGCCGCGTCAGAGGCGGGCGATGCGTTCTGACAAGAGATCGAAGTAGCCCTTTGCATCGAGGTCTCCCATGAATGTGGCGTTGACGGGACGATCGGTCACGCGCCACCAGTCGGCGACTGTCATGCCGCGGGTAAGTTCTGATTCGGTTTCAATCTCGACATTGATGTGCCGACCGGAAAAGAGTTCCGGTTCCAAAAGGTAGGCTATCGTGCACGGATCATGAAGCGGCGCGCCTTCCGAGCCGTATTTCTCCTTGTCAAAGCGCTCGAAGAAGTCCGTCCACGCGGCGACCATCCGACCTGTTCTCGTGCCCATTTGACGAAACGCCTCGACCCGCTCCGCCGTGATCAGTGCCTTGTGCGTCACGTCCAGAGGCATGACGGTAAGCGGCACGTCCGACTTGAACACGATTCCTGCGGCTTCCGGGTCGACATAGATGTTGAACTCGGCCGCGGGCGTGATGTTGCCGACCTCGAAATAGGCACCACCCATCAGGACGATTTCCTGAACGCGCGGCATGATGTCGGCGGCGTCCTGAAACGCGCGGGCAATGTTGGTCAGCGGGCCGATGGGAACGAGCGTAACCGTTCCGGCAGGTTCGTTGCGCAACGTGTCGACGATGAAGTCGACGGCATGGACCTTTTGAAGCGGCATTTGCGGGTCCGGAAGCGATGGTCCGTCAAGCCCGGTCGTTCCATGGACATGTTCCGCCGTGACCAGGGGCCTTGAAAGCGGCCTGTCCGAGCCTGCAAAGACGGGAATGTCGGCGTGACCGGCGAGTTCGCAGACGATCCGGGCGTTTCTTTGCGTGAGCGGGAGCGGGACATTGCCCGCAACGGCGGTCACTCCCAGCACTTCGAGTTCTTCGGGCGAAGCAAGGGCCAGCAGGATGGCCACAGCGTCGTCCTGACCGGGATCGGTGTCGATGATGATCTTGCGCCGTGCCATGGTTCTATCCGGAAGAAAGCTTGAACACGTCGCGGCCACCGTGTCCACCCGCCCCTGCGTTTCCGAAGAAAGGCATGGGCGGGTTCGTGCAGGGCCGTCGCCGCGGGGCGTTGTTCAGCCGTCGTAGTCGACCTCTTCGGTGATGCGCAGAGCTTCGTCTCTGAACGTGGCGATCGTCTGGAGATTTGCGTCATCGGCATTGAACTTGCCGAACGCCTCGACCACCGCGAGTGCCGAAACATTCGGGTTCACGGGGTATTCGCTGTTGATTTCGGCATAGAGCTTCTGGCCTTCCTCCGATGCCAGAAACTCGACCAGCTGGATGGCGGCATCCCGGTTCGGCGCTGCCTTGGTGAGTGCCACGCCTGAGACATTCACGTGCGTTCCGCCGTTCTCGAATGTCGGGAAGACGATGCGGACACTGTCGGCCCAGGCCTTCTGCTCATCGTTTGTCATCATGAGGGACATGTAATAGGTGTTGCCGATCGAGATGTCGCATTCCCCGGCCCAGATCGCCTTGACTTGTGCGCGGTCGTTGCCTTGCGGCTTTCTGGCCAGGTTGGCCTTGAGACCCGCGAGCCAGTTCCGGGCATACTCTTCGCCGTGCTGCTCTATTATGCCCGCGGTGAGCGCCAGCATGTAGACATGGGTGCCGGAACGCGTGCAGATCTTGCCTTTCCACTTAGGGTCAGCCAGGTCTTCGTAGGTTGTCACCTGTCCATCTGCGACACGTTCCTTCGAGGCGTACACGATGCGCGCCCGAGTCGTGAGCGCCGTCCACTCGCCGTCCGGGTCACGGTATTGTTCCGGCACGTTGGCCTTGATGGCGTCGGTCACGAGCGGGTCGAGCACGCCGGCGGACTTGAGCGCGTCAAGCCGACCAATGTCGACCGTGAAGGCCAGGTCGGCTGGAGAGCGTGCGCCTTCCGCCTTCAGACGTTCGGCCATTCCCTTGTTCAGAAAGGCGACATTGACCTCGATGCCCGTTTTCTCCGTGAAGACGTCGAAGAGCGGCTGGATCAGTTCGGGCTGCCGATAGGAATAGACATTGACCTGATCGGCAAATGCCGGTGCAGCTGTGGTCAGGGCCGCGACTGCGAGGGCTGTCATGCGCATTGCGAAGTTCCTTTCGTGTGATTCGCACAGTGCAAATACCTGAGTATTTTACTAAGATCAATAGATGACTTTTTTAGTCGGAAATGAATGAGCAGCCGCGGACACGTTCGCCGGAAGCTTGCGACGCAGCGCAACGGCTGGGTTTCGGGGTTCGGTGAGCGCACTTTTGCTTCGGTCAGCGTCCTGCGAAAGTGTCGCATGGTGCGGCAGGTCAGGTGCCGGACTCAGGTCGCGATGGTTGCGCCTTCTCTTCCAGCTTGATCGCTTCCCAGAGTTCGTCCATTTCGGCGAGCGTGGCTTCCGCGGGGAGTCTGCCGGTCGAGGCCAGCCGGTCTTCGACAAATGCAAACCGCCGCTCCACCTTGGTGTTGGTACCGCGCAGCGCGGCTTCAGGATCAATGCCCCAGTGTCGAGCAAGATTGACCAGCGAAAACAGGAGGTCGCCGAACTCTTCCTCAATGTCACCATCCACCGTGCCGAATGCCGCGTTCAATTCCGCAAGCTCTTCCGCGATCTTGTCCAGTACTGGACGGGGGTCTTCCCAGTCGAAGCCGACTGCAGAAAGACGCTTTTGCAGTTTCATAGCCCTGAGCAGGGCAGGGAGCCCGAGCGCGATGCCGTCGAGCGTCCGTGCCTCGCCCGATGCCCTGCGCTCCGCTGCCTTGGCGGATTCCCAGTCTCGAGCCTGATCGCTTGCCGACTTGTCGCGATTGTCGGAGCCGAATACATGCGGGTGGCGGTCGATCATCTTGGCGCAGATTCTTCGCGTCACGCTGGCAATGTCGAAGTGCCCCGCCTCGCCGCCCATCTGGCAGTGATAGACGACCTGCAGCAGCAGATCGCCGAGTTCGCCTTCGAGATCGTCCCAGGTTTCGCGCTCGATGGCATCGGCAACCTCGTAAGCTTCCTCGATCGTGTAGGGCGCTATCGAGGCGAAGTCCTGCTCGATGTCCCAAGGGCAGCCAGTCTCGGAATCTCTGAGGCGGCGCATGACTTCGATCAGCTTCAGGGTGCCATCTGGCATGTCGTGGATGGGATCGTTGTCAGCCATGTCAGCCCTTCGCTTGGATGCTTGGCAGGGGCAGCTTTCGCCGGAAACGCGAGGAGATTCAATGGCCTTGGAATTTGCAGGAAGCGAAATTGACGGGGTGAATGACGATGCAGGAAAACTCTTCAAACGTGATTGCCCTGACAACGGCGCAGGTGGAGACGCGGGACGCCCCGTGAGCGACGCATGATCCGATCCACCGGAATCCGCTTGTTTCAGGCAAGCGCCTTTCGCATTCAGCAGCGCAAAATTGAGTGGGTCACGCCGCGGTCATGAACTTCCTGCGCGAGGCCAGACACCTGCTGCCGACCGGTTTGCATCTCGAACGCAGCATCGATGGTCGCTCGTGCGGACAGTCAGCATGAGGACGCTACCAAACGCATACCGCTTGGCCTGACTATGTTGTCGCGGATCAGGGCATTGGACTGCGCTGACAGTTGCGTTGGTTTTCAACGAACGCATCGGATCTGCTCGCGCGTCGATGGCCTTCTTTCATCTTGAATGGTGTCAGAAAATAAGTTATTTATCTGACACAAGGAGCCTGAAATGAGAACCACTTCCGAAGCCATCAAAGCCTATGCAGAGTCGCAGCAGGAAGGCGCGACCCTGTCTGCAAAGGAACTTCTTCATCTTGGAGAACGAGCTGCGATCGACCAGGCGTTGTCGCGAATGGTGAAGCGTGGAGAGCTCATGCGCGTGAAGCGCGGTGTCTTCGCGCTGCCCGTAAATACACGCTTCGGCAAGCGTGCTCCCTCCGTTGAGGCCGTCGTAGAAAACCTCGCAAAATCAACGGGCGAACGCGTCTCGGTGAGTGGTGCATCCGCAGCCAACATGCTTGGTCTCTCGACACAAAATCCAGCGCGGCATATCTACTGGACATCCGGTCCAAGCCGCTGCCTGACGTTCGGCGCTCAGGACGTCGAATTGAAGCATGTTCCGAGCTGGCAACTTCGTGCACCCGACAGCAAGGCAGGGCACGCATTCAGGGCGCTTGCATACTTCGGGAAAGCAGAAGCAGGTCGCGCATTGAGGCGGATCAAGCCGCAGCTCACAGAAGAAGAGCGAATTGAGCTCCTCTCTTTGCGCGCCAGTGCGCCGACTTGGATGGCAAAGGAACTGAGCATGCTCGTCAGCGCGCAATGAGAACTGGGCCGAACTACTTCAAGCTCTCGAAACAAGACAAGGTCGACGCCCTGGAGACGGCCGCCTATACGCTTGGGCGGCCGTCAGACCTGCTGGAGAAAGACATCTGGGTTGTCTGGGTGCTCAATGCGCTGTTTTCCAGTAAATTCGGCGACCACCTCGTGTTCAAAGGGGGCACGTCCCTTTCGAAGGCGTACAAGGCAATCGATCGATTCTCGGAAGACGTCGACCTTGCATATGACATAAGGCAAGTCATCCCCGACCTCATAACGGAACCAAGCGATCCGTATCCGCCCAGTCGCTCGCAGGCCCAAAAGTGGACGGAGGCCGTCCACGTGCGGCTCGCAAAATGGGCCAGGGGAGAAGTCCTGCCCATCCTTGCAAGCCAAATCGGTAGTGAGGCACTGCCGGCAACCCTGAGAGAAGAAGGCGACAGGCTCTGCCTCGACTATGAGGCAGTTCGGAGCGGTACTGGCTATATCCGTCCATCTGTCTTGCTGGAGTTCGGGGCGCGATCCACCGGCGAGCCCGCGAAACGTCACGAAGTACATTGCGACATCTCGGATGCATTGCCGGACCTTCAATCTCCAACCGCCACTCCAAGGGTTATGAGCGCTGGACGGACCTTTTGGGAGAAGGCCACCGCAATTCACGCATACTGCTTGAGAGGCGAGTTTCGGGGAGGAGACCGGTACGCACGCCACTGGTTCGACCTCGATTGTCTCGATGCAGTCGGCATTGCCCAAGACGCGCTCGAAGATCGCGCCCTCGCTCGGGACGTTGCCAAGCACAATCAGCACTTTTTTCGCGAGAAGTCGCAATCTGGCGAGCTCATCGAATATGATCGCGCCGTCTCAGGTGCGCTCTGTCTGGTGCCGAGCGGCGAGCCGCTCCTGACACTTGAGGAGGACTACAACAAGATGCTCGACGCTGGTTTTCTCAATGCCGATGCGGTACCGTTCACTGAACTGATCGAACGGCTTTCGCATCTTCAAACCCGCGCGAATGGGATCGAAACTTGATTACGCGCCCACGCGATCTATTGTGACGTCGGTGCCACGCGAAACTCAGCCGAGCCTCAAGCCGGTGGAGGAGCAAGGCGGCGCAGGCGCTCGAGAGGTTTCAGCCGCAGGTCCGAAGACAGGCAACTCTGCCCGGTGTCGCGCCAGGTAGGTACATTCAGCGACATGTCGCACTGCGCCATGAAAGACCTTCCGTTTACGGTGAGGCAGATGGTCTCCCCAAGCGATACACGCAGTCCCTGCGTGTCCGTGCAATAGCATTCGACGGTCATGCCGCTCGGGGTCTTGACGTCGGCCATGACAGGCGTGGCCAAAAGGCCCATGAGTATTGCTGCGCGAAGCATATCAGGATCATATCCGATTCTGGCCACTTTGGAAGACAATCCACGCGATCGTGAAACAATTCTGTGCTCTGGTTGCCGGTAACCGGAGCGGCCGCCAATCTTGACGCGGCACTGCCAATGCGTGAGACGAAGGCATGGTACCCCTCGAAACACTTGAGCAGATCCGTGTGCGCTTTCAGTTCCTGGAAGCGAAAATGGCAAGCGGCGTGCAGGGCGGCGAAATCGCGGATCTCTCGCGGGAGTATGCCGAACTGAAGCTCCTCGTGACCGAAATTGACGCATATTTGGCGTTGCTTGCTGCCAGGGATGAAGCCGAGGCGTTGCTGGAGGATCCCGAAATGCGCGGGCTCGCCCAGGAGGAGCTTGCCAAGGTGAAGGACGAGCTCCCGACACTTGAACAGCGCCTGAAGATTGCACTTCTGCCCAAGGACTCCGCCGATGCGCGCCCCGCAATCATCGAGATTCGTCCCGGCACCGGCGGCGAGGAGGCCGCCCTCTTTGCCGGGGAACTGCTGCGGATGTACCAGCGATACGCGGAAGATCGAGGCTGGAAGTTCTCAATGATCGCATTGTCGGAGTCCGAGCTTGGCGGCGTCAAGGAGGCTGTCGCCAATGTCGAGGGGGACGGCGTGTTTGCACGCATGAAGTTCGAGAGCGGCGTTCACAGGGTCCAGCGCGTGCCGGAGACGGAATCCGGCGGGCGGATCCACACTTCCGCTGCCACCGTCGCGGTATTGCCGGAAGCCGAGGAGGTCGATGTCGACATTCCTGCCGGCGACATTCGCATCGACACGATGCGAGCAAGCGGATCGGGGGGGCAGCATGTGAACACGACCGATTCGGCGGTAAGGATCACCCATGTTCCGTCAGGCATCGTGGTGACGTCCTCGGAAAAGTCCCAGCACCAAAACCGGGCGATCGCCATGGCCCGATTGCGTGCAAAGCTCTACGACATGGAGCGGCAAAGGATGGCGGAAGAGCGTGCGAGCGATCGCAAGGCCAAGGTGGGGTCGGGGGACCGCTCGGAGAGAATCCGAACCTACAATTTTCCTCAAGGCCGGATGACGGATCATCGCATCGGGTTGACCATCTACCGGCTTGCCGAGGTACTTGGCGGCGATCTCGACGAAGTCATAGATGCCCTGATCGCTGCGGATCAGGCGGAGAAGCTGGCGGAGCAGGGGCTGTGATCCACGGGACGAGATTTCGCGATGTGGCCGCAATCCGTGTACCGGGCACCTTGTGACCAGGCAGGACGTCTGGATTGCCCGGTTGCGCGCGGCAGGCGTACCGGACGCGACGGGCGACTTTCGGCGGATTTTCCGCTGGGCCTATGGCGTGGGCACGACCGATCCTGAACCTCAAACCCGTGATGCACCGAACGCCCTGGCGCTCCGGATGCTGGACCTTGGGGTTTCCGAAAGGGAAATGAGGCGGCCAGTATCCCAGATCATCGGCAAGCGGGGATTCTGGAAGGGGACGTTCAAGGTCACGCACGACGTGCTTGATCCCCGTCCAGAGACGGAACTGCTGGTCGAACTGGGCATTCAGGATCCGTTTGACCGCATTCTGGATCTCGGAACAGGATCCGGCTGCATTGTCATATCGCTCTTGATGGAACGCCCGGACGCACTCGGCGTGGGCACGGACATTTCGGAGAAGGCACTGCAGGTTGCCGGGGAAAACGCCGAATCCATGGGCGTGGCTGAACGCGTGACCCTGCGGGTTTCGGACTGGTACGACGATGTGGACGGGCGTTTCGATCTCATCGTTTCCAACCCACCTTACATCGCAGAAGACGAATTCAGGGAATTGCCGCCGGAGGTCCGGAGCTATGAGCCGCACGCAGCCTTGGCCGGCGGAGCCGACGGGCTGTCGGCCTATCGCGCAATCGTGTCGGGGGCACGGCACCACCTAACTCCGCGCGGGAGGCTTTTGGTCGAGATTGGGCCAACCCAGGCGGATGGAGTGCGGAAATTGCTGGCGGATGCCGGCCTCGAGAGCGTGGCGGTTCATGCCGACCTGGATGGAAGGGACAGAGTCGTTGCAGCGCGGAATCCGGCGTGATCTGGCGCATGAAGAGTCGTGCGATGCCGGAATTTTTCGTGAATTCCTCGAAAAAAGCACTTGGCAACTGCGGCTTCACTGGATAGACAATGGTTTGCGGACGGCGGGAGCGCCTGTGTCTCCCCTGATGAATCTGCCAAATCCATGCAAGGAACAGGGCCCGAGGAGCGGGCAGACCATTGGAACCTCCACGCATGACCAGACAAGAAGCTGGACAAATTTACACATGAGAACTTCCAAATCTCGATCGCGGTCAAAGTCGAACCGCAACCGTTCGATGGGCAATGTTGTCAATCGGGTCTTCGACTCGTCGGGGCCAGAGGGCAAGGTGCGCGGGACCCCGCAGCAGATCATCGACAAGTACAACCTGATGGCGCGAGATGCGCAGCTGTCGAATGACCGCGTTGCGGCCGAGAACTTTCAGCAGCACGCGGAACACTACCTGCGCATGCTGGCGGAAGCCCAGCGCGAGCAGGCGGAGCGCCAGGCGCAGCAGCAGGAGCGTCGAAGCTCGCATCAGGGCGCGAATCAGCGTTCAGAGGAAAAGGGCGAGGAGGCCGCTGCAGCCGACGGCGGGCAGGTCAGCGTCCCCGGACCGGAGGTCGCCGCAGCAGCTGTTACAAGCGATGTAATGGGTGTTGCACCTGGAGACAGCGAATTGGTCGATACACCAGAAGAGAGCATTGTTCCGCCACGGAAGCCGCGTCCACAACGCAACCCGGCACCCTTGGATGAACCGGCCTTGGCGGCATCCGACGCGGCGGAATAAGTCTTCGAGATCGGCAACTCGTCGCCTGCGCGGCGACGCGGCAATGTAGTCAACCCGTACCGAGAATCTCGGACAGCGCGCAGAAGCGCTCGATGTCGACGGTTTCGGGTCGGTCGGTCGGCCTGATGCCCGCCATACGCAGCCTGTCCTCGATGTCGGGTGCAAGACACTTCAGACTTGAGCGCAACATCTTCCTGCGATGACGGAAGGCAGAGGCAACAACGTGCCCCAGTGCCTCAGCGTCGGCGGGAAATCGTGGTGCAGGCATTGCCTCCACGTGAACCACTGCTGAATTGACCTTGGGTTGCGGGGTGAACGCCCGGGCGGGAACTTCCATGACGATTCGTGCCTGGCTGCGCCACCCGGCCAGAATCGAAAGGCGACCGTAAGACTTGCTGCCGGGCCCGGCGACTATCCGCTCCGCCACCTCACGCTGGAACATGAGCGTAAGGCTCTGCCAGAAGGGTGGCCATTCGGGAGCGGACAGCCAGCGCGTCAGCAATTCGGTGCCGACGTTGTATGGCAGGTTGGCCGTCACTTTGACGGGTGGCGTCAGAATCTCACGCGGGTCGAACTGCAGAGCATCGGCGTTGACGATTTCGAGCCGGCCGGGACAGGCCCGGGCAATTTCCGCAAGCGCAGGAATGCAGCGCCGGTCCCGTTCAATCGCCAGGACCCGGCGGGCGCCTTCGGCGAGGAGGCTCCGCGTGAGGCCTCCCGGCCCGGGACCTATCTCGAGCACGTCGGCATTCGTCAAGACGCCTGCTGCTCGAGCGATCTTTGCAGTCAGGTTGAGGTCCAGGAGAAAGTTCTGGCCCAGGGACTTGCGCGCCGCGAGGCCGTGCGTCGCGATTACGTCGCGAAGTGGAGGGAGATTGTCCAGTGCGTTCACTTGCGTCAGTTCGCGAGACGCGCCGAGGCGGTTTTCCGGGCCAGCCGGAGGGCCGCGATCATCGAATCCGGATTGGCTTGGCCGCGCCCTGCTATGTCATAGGCGGTGCCGTGATCTGGTGACGTGCGAATGAAGGGAAGTCCGAGGGTCACGTTGACGCCGCTGTCAAAGGCGAGCGTCTTGATCGGTATCAGTGCCTGATCATGATACATCGCGATCGCAGCATCATAGCCCGCCCGGGCCTGCGCATGGAACATCGTGTCGGCGGAAAGCGGGCCCGCAATCGAAATTCCTTCGGCGCGAAGGCGATCGCATACCGGAGCAATGATGATTGCGTCCTCGTTTCCCAGGACACCGCTTTCGCCGGCATGCGGATTGAGTCCCGCAACGGCAATCCGTCGAGGTTCGGCAACACCGAAGTCTTCGCGCAGGGCGCGGTCGGTGATTCGGATAGTCGTTTCGAGAAGTTCAGCGCTCAGTGCTTTGGGAACTTCCGATACCGGAATATGCGTCGTGACTGGCACGACCTTCAATTCATCGCTGGCAAGCATCATGACGGCTTGCCTGCCCCCGGCAAGATGGGCAAGAAACTCGGTCTGCCCCGGAAAGGCAAAGCCAGCGTGGATCACGAGTTCCCGCTTTGACACCGGTGCCGTGCACAGCGCGGAAGCCGCGCCCTCGACAACCAGTTCCACGGCTCTTTGTATCACCTCGACCACGCGGGGTGCATTTTCCGGATCGGGCTGGCCTGGCCTGGCCGGTTTCGGGAAGGCAACCGGCAGCACCGGCAGGCCGCCTGCCATGGCCAAAGGGGCATCGGCGGGCGTGTCGATGACAACTGTCTTTGCGCCAGTGGGCACATGCTGGGGATCGCCGATCATGAAGAACGGCAATTCGTGCCGCAGGGTCGCCCATGCCGCGACGATGATTTCGGGGCCGATGCCGGACGGATCGCCGCAACTGACTGCGACGGGAAGCAGGTCAGGTCCGGACATGCGTCAATTCGTGAGATCGATCACGTTGGTCGATGCGCGAAGTTCGGCCAGGTAATGCGCTGCAGTGTTGTTGAGCCGCTGGTTCAGAATCCGCCCGCCGACGATGTCGAAATCAATGTTGCTCTTCAAGGTCGGGCGGCGCTCGCAGAGCATCAGCACGACCACGTTGCCGTCACGCACCAGATCCGTTGAGATCTCGTTGTCGTCAAGATTGGCGACAGCCGCACGCACGTCCGCAGGTAGTTCTGCAGTCGGAACGGCCTCGCGGATGAGCCAGTCATTGGGCAAGTCGCGGGCCACCCGGTAGAGGTCGTCGCATTCGTCTACCGCTTTCGCGATTTCCGCAGCTTCGCCGGCGCCGCCTTCGAGACGAAGAAGCGCGTAGTCAACAAGCAGGGCTTCGTTGGTGCCTTCCTGAACACGCTCCATGTCTCGAAGCAGGAAAATCGCGATATTTCCTTCGTAATCCATCGGGCTGCTGATCTTGCCGACCTCGAGCGCAGAAACGGTGTTGCCTATGCTTTCCGGCAGTGCATCCAGCGCCTGCCAGTCGACTTCGCCGCCCCGATTCGCGGACGCGCCTATGGAGTAGCTTCGGGCGGCCGCGGCAAATTCGCCCTCGTCTTGAATCGCTGCGATTCGAACAGCGCGCTTGCGTGATGCGATGGCGGTGTTTGGATCTCCTGCGGGGAGAATGATCTCTGACACCAGCACCCTTATGCCGCCTTCGGTTCCTGTCGTCGCAAGCGCGCGCCGAATCTGTCGATCGGAAATCGAAGCGCGGACGGACTCCCCGAACTGACTTCGGACAAGCTGGCGCCATGCAACTCCGGCCTCTATGAACGCACGGAAGGACTCTCGTTCAATGCCGGCTTCCCCGAGGATGGCCATCACGTCTTCGACCAAGAGGTCAACGCGAGCGGCGAATTCCTCCATGTCGGCGTCGACCTGTGCAGGTGTGACGCGAACACCGGCTTCCTGCGCCGCGATCCGCTGCACGGTTTCGTTGATCAATTGCTCCCGTGCATGCCGACGCACGTTGCCGCTCGCGCCAAGAAGCGTAAGGAACCGTTCGCGCTGGTCAATCTGGTAGCGCGTGACGACCTGGTCACCCACCTGAAGTTCCGGTGCGAAGCGTCCCTGGGCACTCGCCGACTCCGAAAGCTGCACGGAAAGCGCGACAGCTGCTGCAAGCAACCAACGTCCCATCAAGGCTCTCATCCCCTGCAAACGCGCCGCCCTGCGCGATCATCATCCCGGCTTCCGAATCCCAGAAGGGATACATGGAAGCCAATTTCGGTCGTTGAATCGACACTAGTCGAATTGGCGGAACGACGCGAGAGCGAAAGCGCAAGGTTCATGCATTCCGTCCGATAGTCAAAGCCCAGTTCGGTGCGCGCCACGCGGTTGGCGGCGAAGTCATAACGCCAATCTGCCCGCGCGGTCCAGCCGTCACTGATGTCGTAGGCTCCTTTGAATGACCACTCCGAAAGACGGGTGCTCCGGCCCTTGGCGGCATCTGGCTCGGCATGGAAATAGCTGGATGAGAGCGAATGGCGGGCTGCAGCCCAGTCAAGGCGCGCTTCGGACAGCGTCATGTCCAGCCCGCTGTTCACAAGCGATCGCGAATAGATTGACAGGTCGCGGCCGATGCCGAGCCGGCCCGAAACCAGCCACTCGGAATCGTCAGGACCCGGATCGCCAGAAACTCTGAAGACGCGCCCTAAGCCAAGATCTATGTCCCATCGTTCAGGAATCTCGTGACTCCAGGCGCCGCCGACAGCCACGCGGACGCCGTCGTCGCTTCTGTCAACGCCGGGATATCGGGTGGGGGCAAAGAGGTTGGCTTCATCGATTTCGACCACCCGGCTGTCTTCGTTGGGCACCGCATCCCCTTTGGTGTCGGAAGCGTCGATTCTCAAGATTGGTTCGAGGAATTCGCGACGGGCCCCGAACATCCTGCGGGCCATCGGAATTCGCAGCTCGAGTGCGGTCCGGGATATCAGGCGCGAGAGATTGCTTTCGAGCTTGCGGTCCTGAGCGATCGTGTATGCATCTCCGCGCATTCCGAGTTCAGCCTTGGCGATGAGACCGGACGAGAATGTCAGCGAACGCAACCACTCGACGGACGCACCGAGGCGGTTGACGTCCCGCCCGTGACCCTCTTCCGTGCTTTCCGACGACGGTCGGACGAGGGAACTGGAAGAGATGCTCGCAAACGTGCGTCCGCCAAACGAGAGCTTCGGCAACTCGCGTTCGTAGTAGATGCTGAGCAAGCGGGCAGGGAGCGTGCCGCGATTGGCGATCTCGGATTCCCTGAGCGTGCGGTACTCGGTGAATTCGGATCGAAAGACATCCTTGTTCCGCACTCGGGTTACGGCCATCTGGTTGGTCAATCTGTCCCGGTCCGCATAGTCGTAAGTAAAGAGATAGCCTGGATCAGACGCGTACTCAGCCTGCGCCTCGAACAGGAAACCACGTGGCAGGAGACGGCTGGCGTTGCCAAGGAGATACCTGCGTGACCCTTCGATGTCGTCGTTTGAGACGGCGCCGACCGCCTCGATGTGCCCACGTTCCAGTTCGTGGCGATATCGAAACTCGAGCGTCGTTGTCGAACTGGAAAGGTAGGGGGTCAGCGTGAGGTCGCGATGGTTTCCGTAGGCCAGAAAGTAAGGAAGCTTGACGCCGGTCCCAAGATCGGATGTGGCCTTGATCTGCGGAATGAGGAAGCCGTCGGCGCGGTCAAGGCTGGGGTCGGGAAGCCGGAGCCGCGGCACGTAGAAGATCGGCACGCCCGAGAATCGCAGCCGGGCATTCGTGAAGTAGAGCTGGTGTTCAACATCATCGTGCACGACGTTCGAGGCACGGATTTCCCACAGCGGCACCGGGTTGGCCGCGCAAACTTCGCAAGACGAGGCGACTACTCGATCGAGGCGCGTGTAGCGATTGCTGGTACGAGCAATGCGATTTGCCGCGATCTGGAAATGCCGCTCCAGCACCATCCTTGCGGACACCAGCAGCCCTTCGCGCAAGCTCCCGTCGAGATCGGCGTGGTCGGCCAGAAAGACAGTGCCGTCTTCGTCCGTGACACGGATCGGGCCGGAAATGATCAACTGATCGCCGTCACTTTGATAGGAGACGGAAGCCGCCGTAAGGCGCGTGCCTTGGACAAGAATCTCGACATTTCCCGTGGCGGTCAGGCGTCCGGCCGGATCGACTGAAATCGAGTCTGCAACGAGGGAGGCGAATTCCTGTGACCGCAAGGCGCCCGCGCCGAAGCACAAGAAAAGTGCGGCCACCCATGCGGCGAGATGCCTCGTCATCCGTCCTCCAGATGCAGGAGCAGTGCAAGCGGCAGCAGCAGCGTCGCAATTGGTGGCAGCCATGCGGCCATGACGATCGGGATCTGCCCGTTTTCGCCCAGAATCGCGACGAAATTCCTGATGAAATAGAAGAGAAACCCGAAGCCGAGCGCCAACATGACCATAAGCCCCGTGCGCCCCATGCGCGTGTGGCGCATCGTGAATCCGGCACCGACGAGCACCATTGCAGTCAGAAGCAGCGGCAGCGCAAGTTCCATGTGGAAGAACGTCCGGTGCTTTCGGGCCGAGAAGCCGGCCGCGTCCAGCCGGGAGATGAAGGCAGGCAATTCCCAAATCGGAACGGCGCTTGGCGTGCCGAAGCTGTCGAGAATCTGGTCGCGCGTGAGATTCGATGCAAGGACCATTTCCTGCATCTGGACGCTTTCGGTTTCCGGGATGGGTGCCCCTGTATCAAATCGCCATTCCTTTGCACCGGAAATCCGCCACGCGCCAGGGACGAGCAGTGCGCGTTCCGCCTCGATGCGGTACGTCGGGTTGCTGTCGGGCGCGTAGCCAAGAAAGGTGACGCCAAAAAGGCTCGTGCCGTCGAGGTTCGAGCTGTTCGCGCGAATGACCGTTTGGCCTTCGCGCGAGCCTTGGCGAAGCCAGAATCCGTCCGGTGTGACCGAGAGAGTTGATGAGGCGCCGGAAATGCGGGCTACCTCGGTTTCATGCTGCCTTTGCGTCGCCGCCACGATCGGGTTCATGGCTGCCACTGCGGCAACGCCGATAAGGAATGCCAGCAGGACGGGTGCCGTCAGGCTCTTGAGCGCCGGGCGTCCAGCGGCGCGAGTGACAACTAGTTCCGAGGACCGGGCGAGCCCGAGAACCATGCTGACCGTCGCCAGGATCATGATGAGCGGAAGTACCTTGTAGAGGTCTTCCGGCACGCTCAGGAACGCGAGAACGAGCAGCGTGCCAAATCCGGCATCGTCGAAGCCGCCGAACCGCCGGATCTGTTCGATGAGAGCGGTAAGCGTCAGAATTGCAAGGAGGATGAAGAAGACAGAAACGAAGTTCTTCAGGAATTTGCGCGCAAAGTAGAGATGGAGCGTCATTGTGCCGACTGCCTCGATCGAGCCAGAAGTCCTGGCCGTGCCGCAATGAAGAGAAGCCCGAATGTTGCGATCAACCCAACCAGAGGACCCGAATAGGCAAGCGGCCAATTGTCTGCGTCGGTTCGTACGGTTCCCTGGCCCACCTGCGTGATCATCTGAATCAGAATCAACCCGATGACTGCGCCGAAGCTTTGTCGCCAGACACCAAATCGGGAGAACCCGCCCACCATCAGCACCGCAAAGCCGAAGAGCGGTGCGACCAGCCCGTTCAATGCGTCGCTGAATCGATCATGCGCCTCTGCGACAAGGGTGGAACGGGCCTCTCCGGTAATGGCCTGGATGTCTTCGCCGGCCATGATCAACGCGGATGTGGGAAGCTCTCGGGGACTGGGTTGTGTCAGGACGCTGTCTTCGACCAGATCTGAGAGGTCAAAGGCGAAATCGTCGAATCGAGTGATCGACAGCCGCTTGCTGCCGACACCATAGCTTTGCACCATGCCGTCAATCATGACGAGGCTTGGCGCTCGCTCACCGCGGATCAGAAGGGCTTCCCTGGCCGAATAGGCGACCGGACGGTCAGGGTTGCGCGCGTCGAACAGGAACACGTCCTGGAGCGCTCCAATTCTCGAGACCTCGCGGATGTAAAAGGTGACACCGGCAGCAGGATGCAGGAACTGTCCCTCGCGCAGAAGCCTGGTGGTCATGTTTTCGGATATCTCTGCGCTCCTTTCGCTGAGGCGGGCTTGGCTTGCAGGTACGAGGACGTGGGCGAGAACCGAGGACATGACAAACACGATGCATCCGAAGATCAAGACTGGTCGGATCAGTCGCGCCGGGGAGTGGCCGGTTGCCTGCACCACCACGAGTTCGCTTTCCGACATCAGCCTGTTCGTGACGTAGAGCGAGGCTGCAAAGGCCGCGACGGGCAGGACGAGCCGAACCACGTTGGGCAGAGAAAGGGCCGTGAATTCCAAGAAGACCACGGCTGACTCGCCGTTTGCAATGAGCTGGTCGAAGAGCACGACCGCCCGATTGATCCAGTAGATCAGCACGAGCACAAGAGCGAAGAAGCCGAATAGCATCAGCAACTGTGCAAGCATGTATCTGTCAAATCGCCTGAGCATGAGGTCCATCGCAGTCCGCTCGGAGTCTAGACCATTGGCCGGGCGGGTAAAACATGGTCGGTTCGTTCCCGTTTGGCAAGAACACGCCGATAAGTCTTGGGGGCATTCGCATCTATCTGGCTACCGCCGACCCCGGTTCCCTTGCCGACGAGGCCAAGGACCGAGTGAGGCGGCTAGCAGTCCGTCTATTTCGGTTGAATCTGTGTGGTGATCACAGGCGGGTCAGCACCAGTGCGCCGCTCAAGCGCCAAATTGTGATCGGAGCGCCAAAATGTGCCGGACACCATTCGCGCAAATTCGATGCTAATACGTTGATATATTGTCTCTTTTCCCGAGACGATCGCGGTGTTGTGCGGACGCGGGCACCTTTTCTCCCGTTTCTGCAACCGAACGGAGAAAAAGGATCAATTCCAAAACATGGCTTGCCGAGGCGAGGGTCCGCGTCCTGAGACCGGCTTGGACCACTTGGAACATCCGTAATTGCGTTCAGGCGGGCTGCGGCCGCTGGCTTCTGCCCGGCACGAGAAGCGGTTCTTTCTGGGCACCGGGCAACCGGATCGGCTTCGATTGTCCCCCTCGGAAGCCAATCAAAGTCGAAGATTCCACCTGCGTGCGAATTCCTGTAGGCAGGAGCGTACCCGACCGAGAGGCAGAGTCGCTATGTACAGTTGTTCCGCACCCGTCGTCTTGACCGTCGATGATTGCACTCCACCGCAAACAGGGCAAACTTCCAAGGCGCCCGGCGGATTGGGATGTCGCAGAGACTGCTGATGGGTGCGGCTTATTTCTATCACCTGACCAAGCGTCCGCTTGAGGCGACCCTGCCGGTCCTGATCGGCAAGTCGCTTGAGGCGGGTTGGAGGGTTGCAGTTCGCGCGCGCGATGAAGCACTGCTTGAACATCTGGATCGGCAGCTCTGGCTCGGTGACGGGTTTCTGCCGCATGGCCTTGCCGGCGGTCCGCATGACAGCGAGCAGCCTGTGCTCCTGACGACAGGAGAGCCAAGCAACCACCCGGATTGCCTGATCAGCGTGGATGGGGCTGAAGTCGGGGCCATAGAGGTCGAAGCGAAAGAAAGGGTCTGCATACTGTTCAACGGTGCCGACCCTGCGGCCGTCGAGCATGCACGCGAGCAGTGGCGGACACTGACCGAGGCAGGTGCAGAGGCGCAATACTGGGCGGAAGATCAGGGACGCTGGACCAAGAAAGCGGAAAGCACGCCGGGGCAGAAATAGCGGCGTGCGGCGATTGTCGCACTTAGTGGAACAAGCCCCTCATGGTGTCAGGATCAAGCCTTCATCGGATATTTCAAGCCGTTCGAAGCGCGAAAGAAAGCTCATTCCGAGAAGCGAATCGTCCATGTCTCCGCTGTTCACTGCCACGCGCACGCGCTCGAATCGAACCGGCCCGAGGGACATGACGTCAGCCGTGGCAAAGGCGGTCTTGACTGGCCCATTTGCCGTGCGAGCAGTGCCCAGAAACGCCAGATTGTCCGGGTCGAATCCGGCACGGCGCGCGTCTTCAAGCGACAGAACCACTTCCGTGGCGCCCGTGTCGACGATGAAGTCCACTGGCGTGCCGTTCACATCGACCTGGAGGAAAAAATGGCCGCCACGTCCGCGAGGGACGTGAATCGAAGATCCGTCCGAAATCACGGACTGACGGGGGACGATGTCGCGACGAATGTCGTCCCAGAGACCGTATACGGCCACGACACCAAGAAAAATCAGTCCCCAAGCCAGGAACATGCGCAGCGACTTGCCAATGGCCGTCCTGTTCTCCGCAATGAACCACCCGCCGACGGCTGTCAGCAGGAGCAGCAGATAGACGAGGCGAGGGAATTGTTCAGAGTCCATGAGATGTAGATAGGCAGCGACGGCGTTCTTTGCCAGTCCGTTCGCTCGTGCCGCTACAATGCAAAACGCGATTTCGGCGATTTGGTGGCTCCCCGATGGCACTGAACCTCGTCCTGCCGGATCTTCCAGACACGTGCGGCTGGCCAATCCCCGACTTTCGAGGACTCTTCGTGTGCGTCGGACCGCTTCAGTCACGCAGAAGCGGGTTGCCCGGTTTGTGTGCCACGTACAAGTTTGGCGCGAGGTTCAAATTTGGGAGACGCGCAAGATGTTGAGCAAGCTTGTAGTCAAGAGCCATGGCATTCTGCTTGAGCTCGCTTTGTGGATACTGTTGGTCATTGGGGCGATTGGCGGATTCGGGATCGGTGCTACGTTCGGCCAGTGGTCGGATGGTGCTCTTACAGGAGGGGTCTTGGGTGCCGCATTGGGCATTGCCGCGTCGTTCATCGGTGCGGTATTTGTCGTGGCTCCGGTTATTTTCGTTCGGGATATTCGGCAGTCGGTGAGAGCGCTTGAGGAGGCAGGAAGCGACAGTGCCACGTGACAAGGAGCCGTGGCATTGTCGTTGAGGGGTCAGGCTGGCGTCGTTACGCACTCAATGACATTTTGGTCATTGTTGAACCGGTTCCGTTCGCCGCCGCCCGTCTCGCGACGCAACTTCATTGTCCCGATGTGGCCAAGTGCCGTCGCTTGGGGTGCGGGAGGGGATAATCCAACGGGGAGTTCGCCGGCCGCGGGCAGGACCGCGGTTGACGATCGATGTCATGCTGTCCGGCCAACGTATGGTCACGAAATCGTTAGTTCTGCCCCTCCTATTGAACCATCGCCCTGAACTTGATTTATTCCGCAACGAGCGCAACTTCCGCACCCGCTGCCCGAAAACGGCCCAAGTTGCCGTGAAACGTCCATGGTACGAAGCCTGACACGCGAACGTCAATCAACGCGATGATCCGACTTGGATTTCGTACTTTTCCCGCGCCGCGACATGCAAACCTGAAACATTGGAACAAAGCACGAGAAAATGATCTTGTGAGATCCTTTCTTGTGGAATGTCGCGCATGTTGCTTGAACATGATGCAGCCGAAAGCCCGCCTTTCGGTTCTCGGCTCATTACGTTCCGGCAAGTCACGGCACCCGTATCGCAAATTCGACGACATCGGACGGTTTCCAGACGGCCTTCGTGTCCTGGCTTTGCTCGTTGCCCTGGATTGCTGGCAGGAGGAGCCCACGAGCTTTCGCGATCACTCGTCTCGGTCGATCAGCCCGAGACCACGCAGGTAGATCCCGATGCCGGCTTCGAGCAGATCTTCAGGCGGAAAGGGCGATTTGGTCCCGGGCGCACCGCGCGCAAAGAGCTCGACGACACCATGGCTCAGCGCCCAGACATGCGCCGAGAACATCTGCGGTGGCGGGCGCTTTTCGGGAGGAATATTCTTAGACAGCTCGGCAGCGGCCTTCTCAAGAACGCCGAAGGCACGTTGCGCGACCTTGGCGAGCTCTGGCGTGCGGTTGATCGAGATTCCGCTCTCGAACATTGCCACATAGTGTCCGGGATGCCGCCGTGCGAAGGCGAGATATGCATGGCCCGTCGCCTCGAACGACGCAAGTGACGAGGGCTGGCCGGTGTCGTATGCATACTCCATGAGATCTGCAAAGGTCTCGAAACCCTGCCGGGCTATTTCGGCGATCAGTTCATCGCGACCCTCGAAGTGACGGTAGACGGCGGCCGGGGTCACGCCTGCCAGTTTCGCCGCTTCCGAAAGCGTGAATCCAGTCGGCCCCTTTTCCTCGATCAGATTCAGCGCCGCGTCGACGAGGGCGCGGCGGAGGTCGCCGTGATGATAGCCGCGCTTAGCCATTTCGCTCGATTCCGGATCTGGAGAGATCCAGCCCGATCACGTTTCGGGACGCATGGCAGAGCCCGATCCTATCGATGCCGGTTCCAATGCCTGCAAAGCCGAGACAAGTGCCGTCATGACGGTCAGCATTTCGAAAAATCGGCATGATTCCTTCGCATGGACGGAACATGTTAAGCGCCTTCATTTTGCCTAATACCTAGGCGTGGACCGCCACAGGCGCAATCCGCGGAGCTGCTCGACGATTGTCGGCACCGGCAATTGGGTCGTGAGGGCCATGTTCCGCAAGGCGGGAAATTTTGATGGAATGCCTCACGGCGGTCCGGAATCAGGTCTCCATCAATTGCGGAGATCGGTAGATTCCACGCCGATGAGAGTCATGTCGAAAGGTGTCGTGAGGTAGATTTCCGAGACCCAGTTGCCGAACAGGAGATGCGCGTGGCTTCTCCAGCGGTTCGTCGGTTCCGCGTCCGGGTCATCGTCGGCGAAATAGTTGACCGGCACGCCGATCGGTGTCCCGTTGGCGATGTCGCGCTCATATTCCTCCCTTAGGGTTTCGCTGTCGTATTCGAAGTGGTTGAAGATGTAGAGAGCCCGATGCGCCTCGTCGGCCACCAGGCAAGGTCCCGTCTCCTTGCTGCCAAGCAACGTCCTGAGGCCGGCGGCCCGAATCTCCTCCTCGCGCATTTCGGTCCAGCGGCTGATGGGAATGTAACAGTCGTCGGAGAAGCCGCGAAGGTAGGGTGAGGCCGGATCCATGTTGGCCTGCCGATAGCAGCCGAATGTCTTGGCATTGAGCAAGTGCTTCTCGACGCCGTGGAAATGGTTGATCATGGCCATGCCGCCCCAGCAGATGCCGAAGGTGGAATGCACGTTCGACTGGGTCCAGTCCATGACCTCCTTGAGTTCGTCCCAGTACGACACCTCCTCGAAGGGCAGGTGCTCGATCGGCGCGCCCGTGATGACGAGGCCGTCGAACTTCTCGTCGCGGATCTCCTGAAATGGCCGATAGAACTCGGCCATGTGCTCGGCGGCCGTGTTCCTGGTCTTGTGCTCGGACATGCGGATGAGCCGGAAGTCGATCTGCAGCGGCGTGGCGCCGATCAGCCTGGCGAACTGGTTCTCGGTCTGGATCTTCTTGGGCATCAGGTTGAGAAGGCCGATTTTCAGCGGCCGGATGTCCTGATGAGACGCCAGCTCCTCATCCATCACCATTACCCCTTCATGCGAAAGGACCTGGAAGGCAGGAAGGTTTGAAGGCAGCTTGATCGGCATTGGCGGCTCCGGTTCAGACCTTCCGAGATAGCGAGAGGCCGGACGATTCACAAGGCAGGGAACTCTCTGTCACGTTGTGCCAGGCGTCGGGCTAGCCGAGCGCCTCGGCAACGAGATCAATCATGTCGTCTTCGGTTTCGACGGCCGCAATCGCGTCGGCGCTGACGGTCACGCCCCAGTTCTCGGCCATGGTGCGATAGCGGGGCTGGCGGTGCGCAAGCGCTTTCGCGTATGCCCAGCGCACGAAGGCGTCCGGATCCACGGTTTCCGGCGCATCGCCGGCCTCGGCGAGGTAGGCGCTCCAGATTTCCTCAAGGAAATCGTCCGTGAAACTCATTGGCTTTGGAGCCTTGTCGAAGCGCCTTGAGAGTTCGTCTGCATGGTGGTCGGAGCCTTCGATCCATATCATCAGGACTTGGTCTCCAAGCGCGGTCAGAATCGGGTCCTGGGGATTTTCCGGCGTCACGACTTCGCAGATCGAGCCGGACGTGTCGCAGACGAAATGCGGATAACCGTAGATCTCGGCAGCGCGCCCGGCGAAGTGGCCGGTGTCCAGCATGGCGGCGCGTTCCGCGTCGCGATGCAGCTTTTGCCGACGCAGGTACTCCTCCCATGGCACGCCGCCCCTGTCGGGATCTCCGGGCTTGCCGAGATAGGCGGAGAGGGGCGTGAGGTTGCCGAATGTGATGTTCGAGCGAATCCGCACCGAGTCCGTCATCAGCAGTTCGCGAAGCAACGGGCTCTTCATCGCCTCGCGCTTGAGGTTGTCGGAGATCGCCTCGCCCATGTAGCGGGTGCCGATGCGGTAATCGACCGAGTAGTGGAACCACTTTCCGGTTGCCCGGAGCATGTCCGAGACGTGAGTCTTTCCGAGCCCGGACATGCCAAACAGCAGGATCCGCTTTTCGGACGCATCGCGCCATTCATCGGCGCATTTGTAGAGCATGTGTCCCGTCCCTTTCCTCGGCATGGGAATTAAGGGGCGAGACAGGCTCGGTCAATCAGCGGGACAGGCTTTTTCTGACGGCGTTGCCGATTCGCCCGTCAAGAACGAGGAGCCCCGCACCCAGAAGAGCGAAGCCGAGATAGGCGCCGGAAGTCAGGGCCTCATCCCTTGCCCATGAGCCAAGCAGGATGGCGATGGGAGGAATCATCAACGTCACGAGGAGCAAGTTGCCTGCTCCGGCTGCTGCCAGAATGCGGTAGTACAGTATGTAGGCCGCAGCCGTGGCTGCCAGCGCGAAGTAGGCAATTGCGGCCCATGTAGAAAGGCATAGGTCAATTTCAAGCGGTCCTTCGAGTGCGCGGGACAGCGGCAGCATGACAAGGGTGGAGCAAGTGAGCATGCCCGCCGCTGCGACGAGCGGCGACTGGTCCTGCAGCCTGGCGCGTGCCCAGCAGCCCGCGAAAGCATAGCTGATCGTTCCTCCGATGACAGCCAATTGCGCTAGGGATCGCAATTCGAGGCTTGCGAGATTCTGAAGCCCGATCGCGGTGGAAACGCCCACAAAGCCGATCAGGACACCGATGGCCCGCCGCGTGGTCAGGCGTTCGTCGGCAAAGAACAGCGCCGCGAAGAGAACGGCCCAAATTGCCGACGTGGCGTTCAGAATCGCCGTAAGTCCGCTTTCGATGCTGAGCTGGCCCCAAGCCATCAGCGTGAACGGAATCACGTTGTTCAGGCATCCCATGACGAAGAACGCACTCCATGCACGAAGCGACCGAGGCACGGCGAGGCGACGTGCGGCCACTATGATCCAGAGCATGACCGATGCCCAGGTCACCCGGTGCGCAACAGAGGTGAGGAAGCCGATTTCGTCGAGCGCCTCGCGAATCGCGAGGAACGAACCGCCCCAGAGAAGGGCGAGCAGCGCAAGGTCGATCCATGCACGTACGGGAATTCGATCTTCGGTCACGCGGGCCGCCTATCCGCCGGAACTGTTGAAAGCGACCCGAAAGTTGCTGAATTCCGTTCTGTTCGCATTCGGCAAGGGAGGCCATGCCCGCATAGGTCCAGGGCGGGGCCGCTGCTGTCGTCAAGTCACGCGAATGTGCTGCGGCGCGGCGATCTCCGGTCGAGCGTTGTCGCCTCTCGGACTCGTCAAGCCCGACGCCTGCCCTTGGTCTCGTTCAGCAGGTTCGCGTAGTTGCCGCCGAAAATCAGGGCGGCGCCAAGCAATACCCAGGCATCCAGCGGCTCGGCGTAGAAGAATGCCCCGATGATCGCGATCGCGGGGAGGCGGACAAAGTCCATTGGCGTGACGACGATGGCCGGCGCGACGGCGAGCGCGTTGGTAATGCATGTGTGCGCCAGGAGCCCGCCGCACCCGAACAGCACCACCCAGGGCCAGGTCTGGGCCGAAGGCCAAGAGATGTCGCCGTCCCAGCCCGCAGTTAAGATCCCCATGAACGCCTGCATGACGGTCAGCCAGAACAGCACTCCAAAGACGGTTTCGGTCCGCATGAGCAGCTTGGTCCCGACGATCGAGCACGCGAAACCAATGGCTGCGGCTGCAGCCAGCACGAGGCCCAGCGCATCGCCGCTTCCTTCAGGGCGGGCAACGCAGAGAACTCCGGCGAAGCCGAGAGCGACGGCCAGGCCGCGAGCGCGGGTCAACCGCTCGCCTGCGAAGACAAGCGCGAATATCACGACCCAGATCGGCGTCGTGAACTCCAGCGCAAAGAGTTGCGCAAGCGTGATCAGAGACAAGGCGACATACCAGAGATTTTGGCCCGCGAAGTGCCCGATGTTGCGCACGAGGTGAAGCGGCAGCCGATCAAACCTGATTTCTCGGATCTTGCCGGTGGCACCGCCCACGGCGAGCACGATGGCAAGGCCAATGAAGGAGCGGTACATCATCACTTCGAAACTGTCGAGTTCGACGGCGGTGGCGCGGCCCGCGACCGCCATGGTCGAGAAGCTGACTACAGCGCCCGTCATCCACAGGGCAGCAAGTAGAGGTCTTGAATCGTCCGTCATGCGAGGCGGGTCCAGCCGGCTTCGAACCACGCTCTTTCCTGCCTGGATTGCCGCTCGCGACGGGAAGCCCCGGACGTGCAGAATTCCGGGAGACCAAGGGCTGAGATGCGCGGCGCCAGGGCGGGTCTCGAATTGCTCGCGGCAGCTATTCCCATTCGATTGTTCCCGGGGGCTTCGAAGTGATGTCGTAGGTCACCCGGTTGATGCCCTGGACTTCGTTGATGATCCTGGTCGCGGTCTCTCCGAGGAAATCGTGGCTGAACGGGTAGTAGTCGGCGGTCATGCCGTCGACCGACGTGACCGCACGAAGAGTGCAGGCGTAGTCGTATGTTCGCCCGTCGCCCATGACGCCGACAGTTCGTACGGGCAGGATCGCGGCATATGCCTGCCAGATTTCGTCGTAGATCCCGTGGCGGCGAATCTGGTCGATGTAGACGGCGTCGGCCCGACGAAGGATGTCAAGCTTGTCGCGCGTGATCTCACCGGGACACCGGATGGCAAGGCCGGGGCCAGGGAAGGGGTGGCGACCGATGAACTCTTTCGGCAACCCGAGCTCTTGGCCGAGAGCGCGGACTTCGTCCTTGAACAGCTCGCGGAGCGGCTCGACGAGCCGAAGGCCCATCCTTTCCGGCAGGCCGCCCACGTTGTGGTGCGACTTGATGGTGGCAGACGGTCCTCCGGAAAAGCTAACCGACTCGATGACGTCGGGATAGAGCGTTCCCTGGGCCAGGAACTCCACGCCGTCGATCTCGTCGGCGCACTTCTGGAACACGTCGATGAATAGCCCGCCGATGATCTTTCGCTTGGTTTCCGGGTCGCTCTGGCCGTCCAGGGCGGAAAGGAAGAGTTCGGCTTCGTCTGCGTGGATCAGCGGAATGTTGTAGTGGTCGCGGAACATCGTGACGACCTCTTTGGCCTCGTTCTGGCGAAGCAGGCCGTGATCGACAAAGACGCATGTGAGATGGTCGCCGATCGCCTCGTGGATCAGCACTGCTGCAACCGAACTGTCGACGCCCCCTGACAGCCCGCAAATCACGCGCGCGTCGCCGACCTGCTCGCGGATCTTCCGGATCGCCTCGCTCTTGTAGCTTGCCATGGTCCAGTCGCCCGTGAAACCTGCGAGCCGAACGAAATTTTCGAAAAACCTTGCGCCCTTCGGGGTGTGGTGCACTTCCGGATGGAACTGGACCGCGTAGAAGTCCCTGTCCGTGTCCGCGACGATCGCGAACGGCGCATTCGGCGACGTGCCGAATGACTTGAAGCCCGGCGCTAGCTTGGAGACGTGGTCTCCATGACTCATCCAGACCTGTTCGTGGCCGCCGTCGAACCAGCCCTCCAGAACCGGAAGCGTGCCGCGGGGCTCGACGAAGGCGCGACCGAACTCGGCAGTGCCGCCTCCGCCCGAGATCTTGCCTCCTTCGACCGTGCCGCCGAGCATGTCCATCATGACCTGCTGACCATAGCAAATGCCGAGAATCGGTACGCCGATTTCAAAGACGCTCACAGGCGGGCGCGGTGCTTCGCCACTCAGGACGCTGGCGGGACCACCCGAGAAGATCACCGCCCTTGGTGCAAACTCCTGCAGAAACGCTTCGGTCACTTTCTGGAATGGATGGATTTCGCAATAGACGTTCAGCTCGCGCAGCCGTCGCGCGATGAGCTGGGTCACCTGGCTGCCGAAGTCCATCACAAGCAGGCGTTGGTGAGGGGAAGCGGGCATGGCCTCCGAATAGGTCCGCTCGGGGAAAGTGACAAGGGGCGGTCCTGTCTCGCGGGCGTTGACGCGTGGGCATTCAAGGTCTCCACTTGTGCTGGCCCGACATGTCGCTTTCCTGTGGCAGAGGACGCAAATTGCCTGAATGTTCAGGCCGCTTCGTGCGAAGTGACTGAGTGACTTGGGAACTGGAGCGAGTTCTATGGCGGATGGCAGAGTCAGGCGTGGCCGTGGTGGTGGTGCCGCCCGAAGAGCGGAACGAACGGCAGTTCGGATGGAGGCGGCGAAGTACATCGAGCGACGGGTGCCAAACCTCGAGATCCTAGACGAGGAAGCGCTTCAGATCATCGAATCCAATGCAGAGGGGATCCTGGAGGAGATCGGGGTCGTCTTCGCGGAGAATCCGGCGGCGCTCGATCGCTGGCGCGATGCGGGCGCAGAAGTCGTTGGCGATCGTGTGCGCTTGCCGAAGGGTCTCGCCGGGGAGCTATGCAGCTTGGCGCCGTCGAGCTACGTCCAGCATGCCCGAAATCCCGAACGCAACGTCGAGATCGGCGGCGACAACCTCGTGCTGGCACCCGTCTACGGCCCACCTTTCGTGCGCGACGCGGCAGGCGGGCGACGCTACGCGACGATCGAGGACTTCAGGAACTTCGTGCGCCTGGGTTACGTCTCGAAGTGGCTGCATCATTCCGGTGGCACGGTTTGCGAGCCTACCGACGTGCCGGTCAACGTCCGCCATCTCGACATGCTCCATGCCCACATGACGCTCTCCGACAAGCCGTTCATGGGGTCCGTGACCGAACCGCATCGGGCACAGGATTCGGTCGAGATGTGCGAGATTCTGTTCGGAAAGGAATTCGTGTCCAAAAACACGGTGATGACGTCCCTCATCAACGTCAACTCGCCGCTCACCTTTGACAACACGATGATGGGGGCCATGGAGGTCTATGCAGCGGCAAACCAGGCTTCGATCCTCTCGCCGTTCATTGTCGGTGGGGCAATGTCGCCGGTTTCCGTGGCCGGCACGCTGACGCAGGTGACCGCGGAGGTGCTGGCAGGCGTTGCCTACAGCCAGCTTGTCCGCAAGGGCGCGCCGGTCATCGCGGGCACGTTCGTCGCGTCGATCGACATGAATTCCGGCGCGCCGACCTTTGGTACGCCAGAAGCCGCCCAGGTCACGCTCGGAATGGGACAGATCGTGCGCAGGATGAACTTGCCCTATCGGTCCGCAGGCGCATTCTGCGGCTCGAAGCTTCCCGACGCACAGGCGGCATACGAAAGTGCGAACAGCCTCAATGTCGGGCTTCTTTCAGGCGTGAACTTCATGCTGCATGCCGCTGGCTGGCTGGAAGGCGGGCTGGTGGCAAGTTTTGAGAAATTCGTCATGGACGTCGACCAGTTGGGCATCCTGCACAAGCTGGCGGAGGGAATCGACGTGTCGGAGAACGGCCAGGGAATGGACGCGATGCGCGAGGTCGGGCCGGGCGGACACTATCTGGGTTGCGCCCATACGCAGGCAAATTTCCAGACTGCTTTCTGGCGCAGCGACCTTCTCGACTACAAGCCGTTCGAAACCTGGGCGGAAGAAGGCGGACGCGACACCCAGGCGCTTGCGGCCGAACGCGTTGCGACGCTGCTTGCACATTACGAACAGCCAGCAATCGACCCGGGCATCGCGGAGGGCTTGGAGGCATTTGTTGCGAAGAGGAGAGCATCCGCGCCCGAGGCATTTTCGTGATGCACTGACGCGACTCAAGCCGACAATGACGCGAAGTGCGCGATCATTACATGACGTCAATAGCCCGCCTGACTGCATCATGATCAAGCAACCAACGCAACAGTTCACAAGCAAGATGCCGTAATGGAGCGGCGAATCAGGCCGGCGCAGGTCGGGTTCGAAAGGTCGCCGGTTTGGTGTCGTGGTCCTTGCCACGCACAACATGTGCTATTGTGGGTGGCGGAGGCGTTCCGGAAGGAACGCTTCCCGATTCCGTTACGAAAGAAAGGACAACGACAATGGAATTCTTTACCGGATTGGACGTGTTCACGGCAAGCACATCGGTTTGCGCGCTCAACGCCAATGGCGAGATCGTCAGCGAGGCAAAGGTGCCTTCCGACCCCGGATCCCTCGCCGAGCACCTGGGCGAGCTGCCTGGCAGGATCACCGCAGTCGGCCTGAAGGCCGGCCCCCTGTCGCAGACGCGGGGCTGATGGCTTTTCTCGACGCGCTCTGAGCGAATTGGATTATGTTGCGGTGAGCCGAAGAGGCCCGATCCCCTGATCATGGTTCCGGCTCGCCGCAATTCCTCGTTCTGCTTCGGCCTTGCATGCAAGGGGAGGACGGGCTCCTCCGCCTGAACCAGCAGAAACACGGGTCGCAATACGGGCAGCCGGGAGGCGTCTGAGCGGGTCAAAAAATCGGAAAGGCGAACAGGAGACTGAGATCGAATTTACACCTCATCACTGGAGATCCGGTCATCCAATGCGGGCGGCTTCCCAAATGAAATGTAGCGGAGAGTCCAGCGATGCCTCTGTTAACCCTGACTCTTCTGAGTCACTGCAACATAGAAACGACCGCAATATGAGGGCCCCATTACGGAAGAGCGACATGACGCAGGAAAACCGGAGCCTGTTCGTCATGCTCGAGAAGGATCGCGTTTCGCTCGAGAAAATACTCTGTCCGGCCATTGTCTTCGAGATTGACAACCTGTTCCATTTCCGGGGCGGCCCCGCTCGCAGGGACCAGGCGGCTCATGGACTTGTCTCGGACGAGGCCTGTAATTGCGCGGACGCGTTCTTCGCCTGCTGGTTCATTTTCAGGCTGTGCTGCCTGCATGTTGCCGAACGCTGGGACGAGCTGGCGGAATGGATGGACGGCAACCAGGCGCCGGAAAGGGCTGCCAAGCCGCCTGATCCTGCAGAAGTCGCTGCCCGAGCCGTTGAAGACCTGGCATTGTCAGTCGACCCTGCCGACAGCTGACCGAAATCGCATCTTCCGTGCTCCCGCCGGAACGAAGCCGGCGTCTCATCTGATGCAATTGCTGGACTTGAGAATTTCGCCTGCGACAGCCCGACCTCTGCAGGCATTGCCCGAAGTCGGGATATCCGGCAGTTCCGCGCCTCCGTCTCCTACCGCCTGCCCGGCCTGTAGTCCCTCGGGTCCAGGCAGGCATCGTAGAATGCGCGGTCCATCCGGAACCAGTCCGTGCGGTCGATCCCTCGCGCCGAAGTGGCCCGGTCCCCGTGCGGAAATGCCGAGACAATCTTCAACCAGCGACCCTGGCTTCTTGCGATGTCCCTGACCTCGCGCGCCACCTCGGCCAGATCCTGATCCTGGCTGAACACTACCGCCACGTCGAGATCGCGGTTTCGCGCAAGCCGCACAACGTCCAGACCGAGCCGGAGGTCGATCCCCTTCTCCCTCTGCACTGGCACCGCGTGCGTCGTGCCGTCCGGGAGGTGGACCCGCTCGATCCTGCTGCTCAGCCGTCGGGCCGTCACGTCCACCCCGGCGCGACGCAACGCGGTCAGTCGCCGGGTCCAGTAGCCATGCCACATCGGGGAGCTCTTCGCCTCGGGCACTCCGGTGTAGAAGCGCACGGCGGCAGAGATCCATCCGTTCGCGTCGCAGACGGCTGCTGCGAGCCTTACCGGATCGTAGTTTGGATGATGATGGCCGAATGCGTCCTTGGCATGTCGGAACAGGTTCTGGCCGTCGAAAAAGGAGACGGCGCGCTTCACTGTCGGCTCTTCCGGCATCACTCTTGACCCAATAACCCCGCCGGGGCCTTTCGGCGAGTCCGGCGGGGAACAATTGCAGATGATTCTATATGCATGCCTAGTCCAATCGTCAATACCCCGACGGCATGACGAATCTTTCGCCGCCATGCCGGCGCGTCACGGTACTAGGCCCTTTCCGGCATCTCGCCAAACCGATCCTAAGCACCTGCGGGCACCCGCTCCGCGTCCTCGCCCGAACTCTGCTGTGTCACGCCGCAGGACCCTTGCCTGCGTCCGATCCCTTCCGCGCTGCGGCCTTGCGGCGGACACGAACGTTGCCCGAGTCCTTCCGGATGTCGAACCCGCCGGACCTCTCGACCAGTGTGCTCAGGTTGGCACAGCCGTAGCTGCGAGGGTCAAAATCCGGATGCGCGCCCTGGATCCGCTGCCCGACGCTGCCCAGGTTCTCCCATCCGTCGGCGTCCGGCTCCCCGATCGCGTCCGCGATGATCTTCCGCGCCTTGCGCGGAGGGTCCTTCCTCTGGGCGCTCTTGGCCAGTTCCGCACTACCCTTGTCTGGTCCGGTCTCCATGAGGTTCTCCACGTAGATGAACCGGTTGCAGGCGTTGCGGAAAGCCTCCACCGCCTTGCGCTCGCCGAAGCCGTACACCTCCAGGCCTTCCTCGCGCAGCCGCTGCGCGAGGCGCGTGAAGTCGCTGTCCGAACTGACCAGTACGACCCCGTCAAGGGTGCGCTTGTGCATGAGGTCCATCGCGTCGATCACCAGCGCGATGTCAGAGGCGTTCTTGCCCCGCGAGTTGCTGCGCTGCTGGTGCTGCAGGATCGCCAGCGACTGGACCGCTTCGTCCCAGCCCGAAAGACGGCCTCCTGAAAAGTCGCCGTAAATGCGCCGCACGTTGGCCTCGCCCAACTTGACGATCTCCTCGAAAATCGGCTGCGCGTGCTTCGCGCTGGTATTGTCGGCGTCGATCAGGACCGCCAAGCTCTTCGTTTCCGCGTTGGCCGCCATTTCCCGTTCCCTCGCTCTCTCTACCGGCACGACCCCGCCAAGGATGCCGCACCTTGCCTGCGGCTCTCTTACAGGATCGGCCCCCGGCACTGCAGCCCCGATATCCCGTCGTAGCGTCAAGGCTGCGCGGCGTTGCGGCATGGCAAACCGGTCGCCAAGAGACGCGATGCTGCGGCAGGTCGCTGTCCGAACCCTCGGAACCGCCGCACTCACGGAGGCTGTTCGGAAATCTCGGACGACAGGTGAATGCTGCTCGATTTCAAATGCAGGTCGCGCTGCGGGAAGGGGACCTGGATGCCGTGCTCGCGGAACAGGTCCCAGACCTGCAGCAGCACTTCGCTGATGACGTTGGCACGGCCCCTGGCCGGATCATTGATCCAGATGCGGATCTCGAGGTCAATCGCGCTCTCTCCGAAACCCCTCAGCAGGCATCGGGGTGGCGGGTCTTCCAATACCCGCTCGACCTTCTCCGACGCTTTGCGGCAAAGGTCCATCGCGAGCCGCACATCGCAGGAATACGAAATTCCGACCGGGATGCAGAGCCGCACCGCCTTGTCGCTGTGCGACCAGTTCTCGACACGCTGAGTGATCAGCTCTTCGTTCGGAATGAGATACTCGACGCCGTCGCGTGTCCGGACCGCCGCGTAGCGCGCACCAAGCGAAGCGACCCAGCCGTAGGTGTTGCCAACCGCAATGACGTCATTCGGCTTGATCGACTTGTCCATCAGCAGCAGGAGGCCGCTGATCAGGTTGGACACGATCTTCTGCAGGCCGATCCCAACGCCGATGCCGAGTGCGCCGCCGAACACAGTGAGCGCCGTGAGGTCGATTCCCAGGCTGCCGATGGCGACCAGGAACGCAAAGGTCACGAGCACGATCTTGACGATCTTGGAAACCAGCACCTGGACCGTCGGCGTGAGATTCTCCGACCGCTTGATCTGCCTCTCGAGAAGGTTGGAAAGCACCAGCACCATCCACAGCAGAACCCCTAGGGCCAAGGTGCCTTTCGCTATGGCGAGCAGCGAAATTCTAACCTGCCCAAAGGTCATCCCGATGCCGTCGAGCAAAGTGATCGTCACCTCAAACAGCCCCAAGGCGACCAGCGCGGCGAAAATCCATGCGATCCACGCAACCAGCCGGGCTACGAGATCGTTGCTGATGAACCCCGAAACCAGCCGGATCGCCACCCAGGCGCCGGCAAGGCTCGCCGCGATCTGAGTGAGGCGATAGCCGAACAATTGCGATTGCGCTCCTGCCTCGACGGCAATCCACAGGAACACGAGGACGACGATCGGGGTAGACAGTGCAGAGAGACGATCGACGAAGCCATGCAACTCGGCATGCCGCGTTTGGATCCTTGATGCCGCATCGATGGCGCGGCGCAGCCTCGGGCCCAGCATTCGGCCGAGCAGCAGCGCCAGCAGGATCAGCCCCGCCTGGGCCGCGTTATCGGCCGACAGCACGTCGGTGACGAACCACTCTTCGAGGCCGGCGCGGAATTCTGGAAGATTCAGGCTCTGGATAATAGCGTTCATCAAGTCGACCCTACCATTCACTGGTACAAGTCAGAAATGAAAATTGAGCGTGACAAACAGCCGATCATTGTTCCCGATTCCGCGAAATGGCGTCTGTTCACCCGACTGGTAGGCGACCAGTCCGGTCGACAACTGAAGCACATCGCTCCAGGCGTAGTCGAACTGAAGCCTGCGGACGGCGCCGAGTTCGCCGGTTGCTCCGAAGGTCAGCGCAAGGAACGTGGCGTCAAGCGTATCGTTCAGGAAAGATCGCTGGATTCGGAGACCGGTTGCCGGTTCGTTGCGCCGACGGTCGTCGGGCATTGACGCAAGGCGGTCGTCAAAGTCAGGAATGTGGTGAATCCGGGCTTCCAAGGCGATGTCGGTATCCGCAATTCCTGAAAACTCGACACCTGCCAGCGCTGTCAGGCGCGAAAATTTCTGCGTGCTCGCACCGGAAAAGCGGAGCCCGGTGAACAACGCCGCTTCCGCCTTGATGAGCCAGCTGCCGCGCACGAGATTTCCGGCCGCTCCGGCCATCGTGATCCGGTTGTGGTGCAGCTGCGGCTCTCCGGAAGTCGTTGCCGCGAGGTGCGGACGGTCGTCGAACATGCGTGCGGCGTAAAGGGAAATGTCCCAACCTGGAAACGTGCCGTTCAGCGCCAATGCCAGTTCAGGCGCACCGAACGCGTCGTCCGGCGATGCGCGTGGCGGCAGCGATCCCGTTCCGACGAAGAAGTCGCTGCCGGGAACGGGAAGCTTGTCAAAGCGGCGCTCGGGAATGGCGATCATGCTGATAGACCAGGGATCCGCGTAGTGGTCCAGCCGAAGCGCCGTGACCGGCAACCGATGGTCCTTGATGTCGGCCAGGCCGGGCAGCCGGTTGTCGACGGGATTGAGCACGTCCGCCGCACGAAAGAGATCCGACCTGCCCCAAGCCAGGATTTGACGTCCGAACGTGAGGTCGAATTGCTCCGAAGCCGGCCCCTGCAGGAAGAACTCGTCGATTTCCGCCTCGCGTCCGTAAGCGTCGGAGAATTCTGGAGGACGGTCTCTCCCGTCGAATGTCCCGTTGGCCGCCGGATCGAGCCAGAGATGGCCTTCGACGCGGGCCTTCCAAGCGGTTCCGAGCCGGACGTCCGCTTCGAGATCCAGCCGCGACTGCATCGAGGACAGGCCGCGATGATCAACGCCGGACGGCGGCGGGGCATCATGGGCGACATTGAGCACGAACCGCTGGCTGAGCCGCCCTCCGAACCGAAGCCGGGCGGGCGGCATTTCGGGCAGGGGCGGCTGCCCCGACGCCGCGTCGGTATCGGTGTCGAAGCCCTCCAGAACAGTCTGGATGTCATCTCGTGGCTGAAACGTCGGCGCATCTCCGAAGCCTTCAAGGATGCGGTCGAGTTCACCCTGCGCGGAGACAGGGCCAGCTGTAAGGATCATGACAAGGACGGCCCGAAGTGTCATGACAAAGTTCAAAGACCCCTTTCGAGCTGCCGCAAGGTGAAGAGATCCTCGTCCAGGTCCTGGTTGTAGCGGACGTCTTCGAAGCGCAGCACGGTGCGATGCTGCGTCTTCTCGTTCCTCACGGTGCGCATGTCGAGTTCGATGCGCGTCCAGATGCCGTCGATGCGCTCCAGCTCCGTGATGTCCAGGTATTTCAACTGTCCGCCCTTCGTCAGCCAGTGGACTGCCCGAACCACCACGTCGATGTCCTTGCGGACAAACATCACCGACTTCGCATAGCCGTAGCGCTCCCTGACCGCTGCCGACGCCGGCGTTGCCTCGATGAGCCAGGCCAACTCGCCGCGCACGTCTCGTTCGCCCAGAAGCCTGTAGTTCCATTCCTCCGTCACGCGCCGGGTCATGTCCGCAAAGGAGAAATCGGTGCCCATGAATGACTGTGACTTGCTGGATCCGGCGATCCGCTTTGTCTTTCGCAACTCCGGCAGATAGAGCCATTGGTCGTCGTCCCGGTCCGGGTCGCGAAAATCGTGGGTCAGGAATCCCGTGTTGCGTACATTTGCGGGCGAAAGAAAGAACATCAGGTTGAGGGTATCCCGGCCCCGATCCTTCAAGAATGTCTGAAGCCGGCGCGTTCTTGTGCTTCCGTCACGGTCGATCAGCGTCATGGACATGCGGGCCGTGCGATTGTCGCCATCATCTACGGCATCGACCTGCCGCATGATCTCCAAGGCCTGATCGTCGGCTGCCAGCGCCCCTGAAATTGACAGGAACATGCAGGCGATCAGGACAGATAGGGCTCTCTTCATTCGGATTCTCCCCGTTGTACGGCTGCGTCCGGCCTCAGCAGCCTGCGATAGCGGAGTGCCATCAATGCCGGCGCAAGAACGAAGTCCGCGGCCAGGGCGGTGACGATGGTGATGCCGGTCAGGAACCCGAAATCGACTAGGTTCCTCATGTCAGCAAGACAGAAGATGAAGAAGCCAGCCGTCAGCACGGCGGATGTCAGAAGCATTGCGCGGCCTGAGGTTTGCAAAGTCTCGTGCACGGCGGCCTCTACGGAACCGGTGCGCTCAAGATACCTGTGAAAATGATGCATGAAGTGGACCGTGTCATCCACGGCAAGGCCGATGGCGATCGAGCCGACCAGCATGGTAAATAGATTCAGGGGAATCCCGGCAATCTGCATCAGTGCGAGCGTGAGGAGAATGGGGGTGAAGTTGGGAAGCATGCTTATCAGCCCGGTGCCGATGCGCCCTATGAGCGCGATCATCATCAGCGTGATCACTACCCCGGCAATGAGATAGCTGCGGGCTGCAGAGCGGATCGTGTTTTCAAGGGTTCTGCTCAGCAGGCTCATGATGCCGGTTAGGGTCACGTCGGCGGAATTTCCGAAAGCGTCCGCAAATCGCGCCTCCACGTCCCGGATGAACGGCGGGTAGGTCAAGGTGTCCCGCCAGGGTACGCGCATGCTGAAGCGTGCGCGGCTGAACTGGAAGTCGACGAGATCTTCGAGGTCGTCCGAGCCGGAATTCTCGAAGAGCAGGAATTCCTGTGGGATCAGCGCGGGATTTTCGGGGATGCGATGAAATTCCGCACGGTTCTCGTTCAGTGCCTGGTGAATTTCCTTCAGCAAATCGGCCACTGACAGGATGGCCCCCACCTTTGTGGGACCTGCCGAGTCCGCCTCGATGTCCCGTTTGAGCGCGTCGAGCTTGAGCAGCGTGTCCCGGTCATGCAGACCGTTTTCGGTTCCCGTGTCCAACACGACCTCGAGCGACACCGTGCCTCCGAGATCGCGATCTATGGCGCGGGTTGACTGGTGCACCGGCCAGTCATCGGGCAGCCAGGAAAGGACGTCGTGCGAAAAGCGCAGTTGCGCCGCGAGCCCGAAGGCGATTGCCGCCGCGACCGCGAACGCGCAGACGATCGGCACGGCGTTGCGAACGCCAAACCTGGCGAATGCGGCCAGCACCCTGTCCGTCATGGCCGACGCCCTGTCGACCGATGCCACGGGCTGCATGACCCACGACGGGATCAGTGCAAGCCCTGCCGGCAGCAGGATCAGGGTGTAGACGAGCGCAATCAGGACGCCGATGGCGGAATATCGGCCCAGGTCGGCGATCGGGGCGACGTCGGCCACGGCGAAGGAACCCAGGCCGGCGGCGGTGGTCAGGCTGGTCAGGAGGACCGGAAGGCCGGCATGGCCGACTGCGGCGATGATCGCCCGCTCCCGGTCATGCCCCGCGCGGATGTTCCTGTAATGGATGGCCAGCAGGTGAACTGCCGCTCCGACGCCCACGGCGAGCAGGAAGGACGGAAGAATGACGATCGGCAATGTCACGGGGGTGCCGAGGTGGCCCATGAGTCCGAGCGTGCTCAGCAACGCCAGCACCACCACGCCCAGAGGCAGCATCACGGCCGCAACGGAGCGGAACATTGCGAACAGGAGGAGCGCAATGACCGTGACCGCCAGCAGCACGGAGCGCCCAATATCTTGCTGAAGCGCTGACTTCAGGGATTCCATGACCGCCGGGGTTCCTGCGGCATGCAGGACGAACCCGTCGCGCCGATGCTCTGCCACGATTTCGCCGACGGCTTCGATCACCTCTTGGATCTCTTCTTCGCTCAGGTGCTCGCGAGGACCCGCGTCCAGGGAAGATTCGTCGAACAGGGCAAGCGCGTCGTCGACCGACTGTTCCTCGAGTTCGGTGTATCTCGCCAGTTCGAGCACGATCGTGGTCACCGTGCCATCGGGCGAGATCAGCAGGTTGCGGTACAGTGGATTTGCCAGGACCCGGGACCGAAGTGCCGCAAGATCCTGCTCGGATTCCGGCCAGGAATGCAGGAGATCCTCGACAATCAGACGGTCGCTTTCCCCTCTTGTGTTGCGCGCGTTGATCATGGAGGTGATGCTGGCAAGGTTGGGAACTCCGGAGGCGAGGGAGTCATGCAGTTCCTTCAATCCGGTCAGGGACTCCAAGGTGAACAGTTCATCCGCCGCGACGGACACGATGATCACGTCGTCGCGGCCGAATTGGTCCCGAAACTCTTCGTATCGTTCCAAAACGGGATCCCCGGTCCGGAGAAAAGACTCGGTCGATGTGTCGATGACGAGGTTGCGCAGCCCCGTCGCGGCAGCAGCCGTGGCAAGCAGCACGACGATGATTGCAGGGACTTTCTTTTGGCAGAGATAGGCCGCCGATGCTTCGAACCACTTCTCCACTCGCGCCTTGATCCCTGTCACGATCACTACCCGTCTCGTCCGCAGAACGGTGGGTCGGAGCCGCGCACTTCGTTCGAATCGCCCGCAGGAGGAATGTCTTTGAAGGTGATGTTGCGCATAGGCAGTCCAGCAAAGTCCGTGTAGACGCTTTCAAACCCTACTTTGGCGCATTGCGGCAAGTCAAACCGGGATGGATCGTCGACCGTCACGAAGTCCCGCCCAAGGGATTGAACCCAAGGCGCGGCATACGCCCACGACCATGGATCTACAGCGAGACGGAGATCGAGCAGATCGTGATCACTACAGCAGCACTGCCCTCGCGGTCGGGATTGCGTGGTGCGACCTGCTCGACCTTCTATGGCCTGATCGCGGTGACCGGCCTCCGGATCGGCGAGGCGCTCTGACTCGATGACCGGGATGTCAACGCCGTGAACGCTACCCTTGGGGATTCTTATGAGCACGCGCCGCCGCGCAGCGGCGGCGCTGTCACGAAAGCAAAATGGACGCTTGCCGTCGCGGCGTCGGGCATGTGAACTCAGGGCCGGTCGGGACGGTCGACGACCCGGATTCGGAAAGTGGCGCGGAATCAATGGCGTAGGGATGTTTTTTGCTCAAGAGAGAGAGCGATCCGGGCTAGGGCTGCCAATTCTATGTCGCGAGGGAAACAACCGATTTGGATTTGGCTGGAGGTGAAGATCGCCTATGCTCTTGAGGAGGGACTGGCAACGGCGCCCGTCTTGCAGCCTGAGGACCATGCATGGACGCAGCATCTGTTGTCCTTTTCTGGCGTTCTGCGTGCGCGGAGGGTCTGAACATTTGCATCGATGGCGGCTGGGCGGTTGACGCGTTGCTTGGTTGCCAGACGCGGCAGCACAACGACCTGGACATTGCCCTGCCTGCCGATCAAGTGCCGCGGCTCATGGCGCTGCTTGCGGCAGATGGTATGCGGATCGTCGATCGCTCTGACAGTTGGGAACACAACTTCGTGCTGGAGGATGACATAGGCCGGATCATCGATGTGCATTCCTATATTCTGAACTGCGACGGAACGAACGCGGGTGGTGTCTCCTACGAGGCTCAACATCTGACCGGGGAAGGGCTGATCCTGGGGGAAATGATTCGCTGTGTTCCGCCGGAATGGCTGGTTTCGTTTCACACCGGATACGATGTCGACGAGAATGACTGGCATGATGTGCGATTGCTCTGTAGTAGATTTAATATAGAAATTCCAATCGCTTACGAAGAGTTTATCCAAAATGAAACCGGCACTCGGCGGCAAGGAAATCCAGATCTCTTGTCGCCGGGAACGAACCGTCTTCACAGATCAAGGTGAATCTGCCATCCTGTTGAACACGTGTGCAACCGTGCACCAAATCCACGAAAAGGGGGGCTCTCATGAGACGATGGACACGCACTACAGCACTGGCCGGGTGCCTAATGGGTCTGGCGATGCCGGCGATGGCCGAGGATATCAGCATCACGGTCTGGGCCGGCGGATCGAATGACAGCGACAGCTATCGGATCGAGGCGATCGAGATGGCGGCTGACATTCTGGAGCGCGAAGCAGCCATCCTGGGCGAAGAGTTGAACATCACTGTAGACGGCCGCCGTGATTTCTCCGGGTGGGACGAATTCAAGCAGGGCGTGACACTGGGTGCCGAGGCAGGAACCGCGCCCAGCATCGTCGTCACCTCGCATCTGGACATCGCACCGTGGAGCCAGGCGGGCTATATCGTTGCGGTCGAGGACTATGTGGACCTCGACGCCTGGCCACTGAGCAATGTTTACCCGAACCTGATGGAGATCGCTTCCGCCGGTGGCACCCAGTGGGGTGTTCCGCAGGACGCTGAATCCCGGCCGTTCTTCTTCTGGCGCGAAACGCTCAGCCAGATTGGTTACAGCGAGGACTTCATCGACGCGCTGCCGGACATGGTCGCGAGCGGCGAATATACGCTGGCAAACGTACTGGAGGACGCCAAGAAGGCGGTCGACATGGGGCTGGTTGAGGCTGGCTATGGCTTTTACCCTCGCGTTTCCAACGGTCCCGACTATGCGCAGTTCTACCAATCCTTCGGTGGCGAGTTGATCGACCCGGACAGCGGCAAGCTGGTCCTCGACAAGGCAGCGATGACGGAATTCTACCAGTTCTTCGTCGATGCCGTGGCCGCAGGGGTAACCCGCCAAAACCACATTGGGACCGAGTGGAACCAGTGGTATAACGAGGTTGCCAACGGTCGCGCCGCCTTCTGGCATGGAGGGACCTGGCACTTTGGCCGTTACGCGCGTGAAGGGAACGATGATTTCTGGAACACGATCCAGTTTTCGTTGATCCCCGCAGGCAATGACAGGGGTCGTGCAAACACGATCACGCATCCGCTGGTCTACCTTGTGATGGATCAGGAGGATGAGCGGATCGAAGAGGTCGCAGCCCAACTCGTTGCCATCGCGACAGAGCCTCGTCTGAACACGTTGCACGCGATCCAGTCCAACCATCTTGCGGTGGCCAAAGCGCAGGACGGCATCGAACTTTACAGCGGCAACCGTTGGGCGGCCGAAGCGACTGAGCGTCTGTTGGGCTCGGCCAATTCGCAGCCCAACCACCTGCAGTACGGGGCCTACTCGGAAGCCATGTTCCGCGGGCTTGAGGCTGCCTGGACCGGTGTTCAGACACCTGAAGAGGCCGTGGCCGAGGTTGAGGCTCAGATGACCGCGACCATCGGCGATGACCTGATCGTCAGGTAGTCACCCAAAACGGCGGGGTGCTCCGATTGCGCGCCCCGCCGACAGATCCCAAGGGCGCGCGCGATGACTTCACGAACGCTCGGCATTGGCTTTCTGACGCCTGCGTTGGTGGCGGTGTTCATCTTCTTCTTTCTGCCGGTCATGTTGACCGTTGTCTTCGCCTTTACCAACATGTCCACATCGACGGGCATCACCGACGGGGATTATCGCATCATCGGCGACCGCCTGCGGAACTTGTCCGATGCGGGCGTCAGCCAAGCCTCCATCGACAAGCTCGAGGCTGCGGGCTACCAGATCACGGAGGCGGGGCTAGCAGCGCTTGCCGAGCAATTCGGCGAAGACACCGCGGACGAGTTGCGCGACGATTTCCTGGGTCAGAGCTATGCGAAACGCCGCGATCTGGAACGGGTGCTGCGCAGTCTGGACGACCCGATCCGCAAGACCCGCGATCGCAAGGCCGCCGCCGATCTGTTCGCCGTCTCGATCATCAACACACGCTTTGATACGGAAGAGGAATTCCGTGCGGCCCTGACCTCGACCGGCATCGACGCGGGCGATCATGATGCGCTGACCCGGTTCGCCTATACCGGCTGGGGCTGGACGCGGGACAATTTCCGGCTATTGCTGGAGTTGCCTTCGACTCTGCGCTATGCTGCGAACACGGCGTTCTATGTGCTCTGCACGCTGAGTTTCAACATCCTCTTCGGGCTGTTCCTCGCGATTTCGACCTTCTATCTGCCAGCAAAGCTGGCCAACACGTTTCGCGCCATCTGGTTTCTGCCGCGCATCCTGCCACCGGTGCTATATGTGCTGATGTGGAACTGGTTCACTTGGGACACGGGGTTCATTTCGACGGTGACCGGCTGGTTCGGGGTGCCGCAACAGAACTGGATGATGCAAACGACTACCCGGGCATGGACCGTGATCATCCTGATCAACGGCTTCGTCGGGGCATCCCTTGGCATGATCCTGTTTTCCTCGGCGATCAAGGCGATCCCTACCTCGATGCTCTATGCCTCCGAAGTGGACGGTGCCAATCGCTGGCAGCAGGTGCGCTACATCATCCTGCCGCAACTGCGCTGGCCGATCCTGTTCATGACCGCATATCAGACGCTGAGCCTGCTGACCTCGTTCGAATATATCCTGCTTGCGACCGATGGCGGACCGGGACGGGCGACCGAGGTCTGGGCGCTGGCGGCCTATCACACCGCTCTCAACAACTATGGCGGCAACCTGCAATACGGGTTGGGTGCGGCCTATGCGCTGGTGCTGGTGGTGATCGGCATCGCCGCCTCGGCGCTTTACCTGCGGCTTTTCAATTTCAGGGAATTGCTGATCAAGCCGAGGATCGAGCAATGACCGCGAACGCCCGCATCTGGCATCTCGTCCTTGTCCTGGCGGCGTGTTCCACACCCTTGATGATCATGTATGTCTTTCAGGTGATCGAGAGTGTCGCCGAAAGCGACCCCGGATCGCTGTGGCCCGGTGAGCTAGATTTCGAAAACTGGCGCTTTCTGTGGGAGCGGATCGATACGGCCCGCCCGTCTATCTGGGTCGCGACCTTCAACACCTTCCTCTTTGCCTGCGCCACGGCATTCCTGGTCACGGCCCTTTCGACGACGGCCGGATACGCGCTGTCGCGGCTAAACATGCCGGGACGCCCTTATTTTCTGGGCGGACTGATCATCCTGCACGCGTTTCCGACGATCACGCTGATCATTGCGATCTTCATCATCCTGCAGTTCCTTGGGCTGTTTGACAGCCTTCTGGGGATCATCCTCGTCAAGGCGGCGCTGGAGCTGCCATTCGGCGTATGGATCATGAAGGGTTTCTACGACACAGTCCCCTGGGAGATCGAGATGGCAGGCGTGCAGGACGGCGCCAGCCGGGTGCGTGTCTGGTGGGAGCTGGTCCTGCCTCAGGTCAAGCCGGGTTTGGCGGCACTTCTGATAATCTCGTTCCTGTCGGGATGGTCGGAATTCGTGCTGCCGCTGGTGCTGGCACCCGGAACTTCGGCCCAGGTGCTGTCGACCTATATGAACGCGGTGATCCAGGACGACACCACGGCGGATTTCGGGCTCTTCAAGGCGATCGGGATGTTCTACTCCATCCCGGTCATCATCATCTACCTGCTGTTCCAGAAGCAGCTCATGAACATCTATGGCGGGGGGACCAAGGGCTGATGGAATTGCGGCTGGAAAAATTCACCAAGCGCTTCGGCGAAGTCACTGTGATCGAGGACATGGACCTGACGGTGGAGAGCGGCGAGATGATGGCATTGCTTGGCCCCTCAGGCTGCGGCAAGTCGACGACGCTCTTCGCCATTTGCGGCATTCACAAGATGAGCGGCGGGAGCCTGCATTTCGGAGACCGCAACGTGACGACCATGCCCGCGCAACAACGCTCGGTCGGCGTCGTATTCCAGAACTACGCGCTCTATCCGCATATGACGGTCGAGCAAAATATCGGCTTTCCGCTGAAGGTGCAGCGGGTGTCCAAGTCGGAGATCAGAGAGGAGGTCGCGCGGCTGTCGGACCTGGTGCAGATCGGCAATCTGCTTGATCGCCGGCCCGCGCAGTTGTCAGGCGGGCAACAGCAGCGGGTGGCACTTGCGCGCGCAATGATCCGAAAGCCGGACGTGCTGTTGCTGGACGAACCATTGGCAAACCTGGACGCCAAGCTACGGCTGGAAATGCGCTCCGAGATCCGGCGCATTCAGCGAGAGACCGGCATCACGGCGATCCTGGTAACCCATGACCAGGTCGAGGCCATGTCCATGTGCGACCGCATCGCGCTGATGAAAGAGGGGCAGATTATGCAGCTTGCCGCCCCGGAAGAGATGTATGCCAATCCTAGCTCGCAATTTGTCGCTGGGTTTCTTGGCAACCCCCCGATTTCGTTTCTCGACGCGGTGGCGGGGGAGCGGCTGGATCTGGGGACGGGTCAGTCCCTTGCCCGCCCTTTCGGGCTGGAGGCGACAGGGGATGTCGTGATCGGGATCAGGCCAGAGTTCTTTGGCCCCCAGCACGGCACGGGGCTGGAGGGCGAGGTGATCTTCGTCGAGCCTCAGGGCCGCGAGGAACTGATCGACGTGCGTCTGGAGGGCGGCGGCGAGATCCGCTCGGTCCTGCCTGCCGGCGAGCCGGTGAAACCGGGTGAGCGCATCAACTGGGGCGTGGCGACGGACCGCATCCTTGCGTTCGCCAAGGATGGGACTCGGTTATGACCGGTATGCGGGTTCCGCCACGCCCGCTGTCAATCGCCCATCGGGGCGCCTCGGCCTATGCGCCCGGCAACACCATCGCGGCATTTCGCAAAGCGGCGGTGCTGGGCGCGGACATGTGGGAGGTGGACATCCGTGCAACCCGGGACGGTGTTCCTGTGGTCTTTCACGACGCCAAACTGCCGAACGGCCAGACGGTATCGGGGCTGACACGGGCTGACCTGGCGGAGGCCTGTCCGGACTGTCCCGATTTGGCAGAGGTCGCGGCGCTGGCGGCGGATCTGGGTGCGGGTATCTATGCGGATATCAAGGACCGGGACGCAGCGCTTGCGACCCATGAGTTGCTGGTTGAGGCGGGGATTTCGCCAGTGATCGTTGGTGCCTTTGATGCAGAGATCGTGCGCATCCTCAAAGATGCAGGCAGCACCTATCCGGTGGCGGGCCTTGTCTCGTTGGGCGCTGACCCGCACACGCATGCGCGCGATGCTGACATCATTCACCTGTGCTGGGAGCATATGGACCGGCCGCAGGACAGTCTGACGCCTGACTTCTTTCAAAGCGCCTTTCGCGATGGCAAGGGCGTTGTGCTTTGGCACGAGGAAGACCCGGCCCGCATGGCCGACCTGCGCACCAAGCCGGTGATTGGAATCTGCTCCGACATGCCTGAACTGGTCGTACCGTTCCGCCCGCCGTCCGCTTATCCGTTCGGTGTCGTGTGCCATCGGGGCGCCAATACGATTGCCCCGGAAAACACGCTGATCGCCTTTGAATGCGCCCTGGCGGGCGGGTTCAGTCACATCGAATTGGATTTGCATCTTTCCAGCGACGGCGAGGTCGTGGTCATGCATGATGACGATCTGGACCGGACCACCGATGGTGTCGGCCCGATTGGCGATCGAACGCTCGCAGAACTACGCGCTTTGGATGCCGGGTCCTGGTTCGATCCGCATTTTGCGGGGACGCACCTCCCGACACTCAGGGAGGTCTTCTCGCTTTTGGAGCGCTATGACGGTCGCGCCTATCTGGAGCTCAAGACGGCGCCGCCGGGGCCGGTGCTGAGCCTCGTGCGCGAGGCGGGCCTGTTGGAACGGGTCTTCTTCTGGTCCTTCAATCGCCAGTTCTTGGTAGACCTGCGCGAGATGTGCCCGGAGGCGGTGATCATGGTGCGGCGGCAGGACTATCCGACCCTGGGCGAGGCCATTGCCGACTATGACGCCGACATCGTCGAATTTCTGCCTGTCCACGATCCGCAGGATATCACGGCGCTGCGCGGCAGTGGGGTCCGCACGATGATCGCCTATAACGGCAACGAGGAGGAAGTTTTTGCACGTATGATCGAGACGCGACCGGACCTTTTCAACCTGAACCGGCCCTTTGAATTCACGCGCTTCGCGCGATCACCGCCTGGGTATGGCTAAGGCCCTCACCCGCAAGCCGACGTCGTTTGATGTGGCGGGCTTGGCCGGCGTGTCGCGCTCTGCGGTGTCGCGGGCATTTACGCCAGGGGCAAATATCTCACCCGAAACCCGGGACAAGGTCGAACGGGCGGCGGCGGAACTAGGCTACCGGGTCAATTCGCTGGCCAGGGGCTTGCAGCAGAAACATTCCGGTATTGTCGGCATCGTCTGCTCCCGGCTCGATTCGCCCTTGCGGTCGCGCCAGGTGCGGCTCCTGAGCGAGGCGCTGATCCGGGAAGGCATCAAGCCTATGCTAATAACGGTCGAGACGCCGGGCGACCTTGGCAGCCTGATTGAATCTCTTCTGGGATACAGCGTTGCAGGCATCATCGTGACCGATGGTTCGCTACCCCGGGCGCTGATCGAGGATTGCCGCAAGCTGAGGCTTCCTGTGGTGATGGTAAACCGGGAAGGCGCCTCGAACTGGGGAGATCGCGTCGTCGCCAACAATCAGGAAAGCGGCGCACTGGCTGTCGACCTTCTGGTGAAATGCGGCGCGCGGCGGCTGGGATGCCTGATGCCGCAGCGGCGGACATATTCAGTATCCGGCAGGGCCGATGCGTTCATTGCAGCGGCTTCGGCCCGGACCCTCCCGTTCGAACAGATACTGGCGGTGGATCAGTCCTACACCGACGCCCGGTCCGCGATCGCGCAGGTCGATCGGAGGGTGCTCGGGCGGATCGACGGGCTGTTTTGCGCCACCGATTTGATGGCAATTGGTGCGCTCGATGGTCTGCGCACCGATCTCGGGCTGAGCGTGCCCGAGGATATCCAGGTCCTCGGTTATGACGATATCGAACAGGCGAGTTGGGCGCCCTATGACCTCTCGACCATACGGCAAAATGTCGAAGCACAGGCAGAAGCGGTGATTGAGCTGCTCAACGATCGCCTGTCGGACAGCTCGCTTCCCACCCGCGTCCACAACCAGGAGCTGACCCCAGTTTTGAGAGGCACCACACGCCATGAGTCATAACTGGACCTACCACAACCCGGTCGATATCAGGTTCGGCGGCGAGGCGATCGCAACCTTGGCGGACTGTATTGGCGCCTCGCGTCATGCCTTGGTGACCTATGACGAGCCGTTCTTCAGTGGACTTTGTGATCAACTGACCAAGACCGCACATGCGCCCGAAATTGTCATCAACGACGTGCTGCCCAACCCTGATTGCCGCCAGCTTGGCGCGCAAACGGCTCGACTCTGGTCCCTGCCGCTCGAGGTAGAGATGATCGTTGCCATCGGAGGTGGCTCGGTCATCGACACGGCCAAAGTGCTGGCCGCCGGGAGGAGCGGATTCGATGCCCTCATGGCGGAGGTTCGCAAGGACCGGGCGCCGGAACACCTATCACCGCCCCCTCTGGTCGCCTGTCCCACAACCGCGGGCACGGGCAGCGAGGTGACATGCTGGGCCACAATCTGGGACGGGGTAGAGGCGGCAAAGTACTCGCTCGCGCACCCCGATCTCTATCCTCGCACCGCGATCGTCGATCCCGCGCTCATGGTCGGCAAGTCCGCCGACCTGACACGGGCAACCGGCCTTGACGCCTTGTCACATGCGCTTGAAAGCATCTGGAACAAGAACGCCAATCCGGTCTCCGCACGCCACGCTGTGTTTGCAGCCCAAACTATCCTACGAGATTTACCAAGATTGCTATCCGCGCCCGGCGACATGTCCTTGCGCTCCAGCATGGCCGAGGCGACACTGAGCGCCGGCCTTGCTTTTTCGAACACAAAGACCGCAATTGCGCACAACATCAGCTATCCTTTAACGCTGCGCCACGGGGTGGCGCATGGCATTGCCTGCTCGTTCACTCTGCCCACCATCCTGAGGAGCCTTGCGCCGCTCGGTGGTTTCAGAGACGCAGCCCTGACCGAGATCTTCGGCACCGACATCATCGCGGGCGCGGATCAGCTCACAGCTTGTCTGCGCCGCTTGGGCGTCGGTCAGCGCTTTGCTGACCACGGTATCGATCGGGCGGAGGCAGAGGAAATCATAGATGCCGCATTCCATGGACAGCGCGGCAAGAACTTCATTGGCACAAGGGATGCTCTGGTCGCAGCAGCACAAGTCGACGGATTGATCTGATGGCGAAGGACGCCAGAACGGCCAAGCGTCATGACGGCAGGGCAGGATCACCCCTGATCAGATGCAATCCCACATCGAGCATTGCTTCGAAGTGGCGCCTGGTACAACAGTGATCGAGGTCGACTTTGATTATGCGCCGAGGCATCCGGACAATTGCGCGTATGCAAATGAAATCAGCCTCAGCCTCCATGATCCGACCGGCGGTCGCGACGCCCGCCACAACAACCCTGATTACCGAATTGTTCTGACAGACGATTATACTTCCAAGGGCTATCTCCCCGGCCCGCTGCATCCTGGATCGTCCGATGCAGCATGAAGTCCCCGGACCGAACGCGATATGTGCCGCAAGCAACGCAGTGAACTCGTCGGGTTCCACGCTGGCGCTGAACCTATAAGCGCGAGATCCCCGGGGTCACTGCCGGATGATGGGATGGCTGGGAGCGTCTGTGCAAAAAGTTGGTCAAGTCAAGTGACGTTCTGAAGGTTGGCCAGAACATCGACACCCTGGTCCTTCAGGAAATGCAGCATGTCGATAAAGATCCAGTTTTCGGCCAGTTTGTCACCCTCGCGACGATAAACATCGACCACGCGCATTTCGGCCAAGGCGTCATTTGCGGGGATGCCCATGTAGTCGCCCGTGTTGCGCATTCTGAGACAGGGCCACCACATGACAGCGCTGAAATTGCCTTCTGCTGCGGTCACCTCTTCATTCAGGATGTCGACCGTGTCGAGCTTGTGTTCAAACGGGTCTGTATGACCGCGTCGGTACCCGGCAAATCCTAGGCTGGCCCCGATGCCGGTCGGGCCAAACCAGTTCATGTCTTCGTGCCAGTACCGCCTGATGTGATCGGCAGGAGAGGTGTAGGATTTCGCCAGGTCCGCCAACATCTCATGCGTCAGCGCGAATGTTTTTTCGGTCGCCGCAGCGTCCTGCGGGCCGTCAAGCAGTCCGTCATGGGTGCGCGGCCCCGGAGACATCATGAAGCCGCCTGAGTGATCTTGCAGCCAAGGGTTCAGCCCAGCTTGGGTCACCGCTGCGAGGATGTCCAGGAATTCGACGATCTCGATGATCCTGTCGTTCTCGATCCGGTAGAAGGACACGTAAGGCAGGTACGTGGCTCTCTCGGTAGCCGGGATGCCCAGCCATTCTTGCGTGAAGTCGCCCAGCAGGTTGCCCATCTCGACAACCCAGAGACCTGATTGCCCCGGCAGATTGTTGTGGCCTCCGAGAAATATGTCCCTGCGTCTTTGCAATAGCGGCATGGCCGCCTTCAAGGGCGACCAGACATGGTCTGCCACGCTGTCAGCATGCGTCAACACATTGAAGGGGTGCACACCGCGGTAGGCGAGACCGTCCGCGGAATATTCGCGAAAGGCTGCCCGCGTTGCCTCGCCCGAAGCAGCAGCATCCAGGTCGTCGACAAATGTCCTGATCAGGGCCTTGGCACTTTGTATCTCGCTCATGTCCGTGAGTAGTCCATGCAGCGTGAAAGAATGTCCACTCCCTGCTGGCTCGGGAAACGCGGAAGGTCGATGAAAGTCCGGTCTTCGGACAGCTTGTCACCCCCCCCCACCAGGGCAGTGCACGTTAATCACCCGAATGGCTGGGTGCCTTCTCCTCGCAGACAATCCAATGATGCCTCGTGCGAGCAAAAGTGTCATAACGGGTCCGCCGAAAGAGCCGCTGAATTCGCCTATGGCGAAGCGGCAAGGATGGCCAGCGAGTGTCGCATGGCCAGGTCCGTCGCGAAACTGTTCCGAGCCAAGTGCACCTTGGCCTTGGTCCAAGAGCCGGTTCGCGGTTGAAGGGCTTGGAACTGCGACCTTGAAGATCTGGTCACGCTTCTTCGGCGAGGGCAGCAAGTGCTGTCCCGAGGTCTCCGTAGCCTGTGACGCGATGCTCGAAGTCCAGGCCCAGTCGCTCGGCGCAATTTCGGGCCTTCTCGACAAGCGCGGGGTCGTCGATCTGGGCCTGGTACACGAGCGTACTGTAATGCCCGAAATAGCTGTCCCGTAACTCGGGATGCCGGTCGAGGCCGAGGGGTTTCCAGACAAACGCGTCGAATTGCCGGACCAGAAAGTCCGTGAGGTAGAATGACGTGAATTCCTGGTCTGCCCGGTCGAGGAAATCCTCGGTGCCTTGGTAGAAGGCGAAGCAATGGGGTCCGGCCATCATCTCGATGCCGAGTTCCTCGGCGGCCCTTGCGAGTTCGCCGCCCGTGCCGCAATCGGCGTAGGCCAGAAAGATGCGATCATAGCCGGCCGACTTGGCCACGGCGTTGCGCACGGCAGGCACGATCTTCTCAGGATGGTTGTGGTAAATTGCTGGCAGGCAAAGGAGATCAATGTGATCGAATTTTCGGGTCAAGGCCAGGATTTCCCGGGCGAGGGCGCCGCAACCGAGCACGAGGATCCGACCGTGCCCCATCGGGCGCAGCCCCTGTTCGGTCAGTTCACCGTCGCTTGGAATGTCCATGGCGTTGCCACCCGATTTCGCAGTGGGGGAAGAATCCGCGACGAAGGTGCAGAATGCAAGCTCGGATGTCTCGACCTTGCGGATCGATTTCGCATGTTCTGAGCACGGATTCTTCCAGCACGCCGCATGGCCCCGTCCTTGGCGGGGAGCAGTCAGAGTCGGCCCGGATGTTCGGCACTGCAGGATGGATCTGGTCAGCAAAACTGGTGGCGCACCGCTCCCTCGCGCCCAAGAGTTCGCGACTGAATGACCTGTTGCATTGTTTCAGGGAGTCAAAGCACCCGGTAATTCTCCCAGACGTCGCGAAGATAACCGCCATCAAGCAGGAGATTGCGTGCCTCCGACTCAATGCTTGCCTTTTTGAGGGCGCGCGGGACGACTTCGGGTATGTGCTTTCTTGGCACGATTGTAACGCCGTCGCTGTCACAGACCACCAAGTCACCAGGGAAAACTGTCAGCCCGTAGACACAGACCGGTACATCCCATTCGCGTATCGCGACCCGCCCCAGTGCATCGGTCGGGCGGGCACCGCGGGCGAAAACCGGAAACCGGTCCAGTTCGTTGATTTTCGCGACATCACGGGTCAGTCCGTCGATCAGTGCGCCGCGTGCGCCCCTGCCAGCCGAGGCTGCAGAAAACAGTTCGCCCCAAGCTGCAGCCGGTGCGCGCGAGCAGTCGAGCACCACGAGATCGCCCTCGCCGAGCGAATCAACGAAGTCGATCTCTCCGCCATAGGGGCGTTCCGGAACTTCAGTCACCGGCATCGAGATTGCCGTGCGCGCATGTCCGATCAGTACGCCATCCGGCCCGGCGACGTGGCGTGCGCCGGGCTTCAATGTCTGAAAGCGCTTGCCGATCGCGTCGCAGACGTCGGAGTAGACGGCCGAATAGGTCTCCCGGGCCAAGGCATCGAGATCAAGTGTGTTGCTTGCGGAAACTGTTTCTGATGGCATCGATTGCGTCTTCCTTGTGAGCCCGTGAACTCGGGTGTCGACCGGGTTCCCGGTCCAAGATCAGAACGAGGCCAGCAGACCGCCATCAACAAGATGGTAGGAACCGGTAATGAATGAAGCGTCGTCGCTCAGCAGGAAAGCTGCGAACCGGGCGACTTCCTCGGGCCTTCCAACGCGGTTCAGCGCGTGCAGCCTGCCCCAGTCAGCAAGCTGTTCCTCCGGCGCTTCGGGACGGAAGTGCCTGGCATTCGCTTCAACCAGCGGCGTCTGGATCGTGCCGGGGCAGATCGCGTTCACGCGAATGTTCCTGTGGCCATGGTCCAGCGCCATGACACGGGTCATGGAAATTACCGCTCCCTTGCTTGCTGCGTAGGCGGCAACATCCTGTTGAGTGGCCAGGGCCTGGATCGAGGACATGTTGACGATCGACCCGCCGCCTGCGGCTTCCATGGCCGGGACTGCATGCTTGCACATCAAGAAAATGGCCTTGAGATTGACATCGATCACCGCGTCGAAATCAACTTCTGTCATGGTTACAACCGTGCCGTGCAGTTCCTGTCCGGCGCAATTGAATACGCCTCTGAGCGGTCCGCATGACGAGGCGGTCTCGACAACCTTCAGGCATTCGGATGATTGCGTGATGTCTGCTTCAACCTTGGTGATGTTGTCCGGCAGGCTCGCAAGACCCTCGCCATTGCGGTCTACGCCAAATACATCTGCACCGAGCTTCGCAAAGACCAGGGCAGAGGCGCGGCCAATTCCCGAAGCAGCCCCCGTTACGATTACACTGTCGCTCAATGAGGTCATTGTCGTCCTCCGCTGGCGCGCCACTGGTTGTGCCCCGCGACCCATACTTGCGCGACCGCTCGATCGTCGCCCATCATGATCGTCGGAAATAGCGCTTCCCAGATATCTTCCGCACGGTCGGCGCGTTGAGCGATCGCCGGTGTCGAGGCGAGATCAAGGGCTATCAGGTCGGCCTCGAGACCAGGTGCAAGCCTGCCGATCTTCTCTTCGAGGCGCATTGCCCGGGCGGACCCCGCCGTGGCCAGCCAGTAGAGCTGTGCCGGATGCAACGCTGCGCCACGGAGTTGTGCGATCTCGTAGGCAGCCGCCATCGTGCGCAGCATCGAAAAGGATGACCCGCCGCCGGTATCCGTTGCGAGCGCGGTCTGGACGCCGCTTGCAGCAAGCCCGGTGAGGTCAAGGAGACCCGAGCCAATGAACGTGTTGGATGTCGGGCAATGCACGACCGAAGCGCCGACTTCCGCGATTCTGACGCGTTCTCCCTCGTTCAGATGGATCGCGTGGCCGTACAGTGCGCCTTCTCCGAGCAGCCCGTGCATCTCGTAGGTGTCGAGATAGTCTCGGGCATCGGGATGGAGGCTGAGCGCCCACGCGACTTCGTCGGTCTGTTCCGAGAGGTGGGTCTGCATCAGGCATTCAGGATGCTCGGCCCATAGGGCACCGAGTGCTTCAAGCTGTTCGGGCGTTGACGTCGGCGAAAAGCGCGGCGTTATCGCGTAGCCGAGACGATCCACGCCGTGCCAGCGCTCGATCAGCCGCTTGCTGTCGTCGTGGCTTGACTGGGCCGTGTCTCGCAGGTCTTCAGGTGCGTTCTGGTCCATGCATGTCTTGCCGGCGACGGCACGGAGCCCGCGTTTCCGGGCTTCGACGAAGAACGCGTCGACACTTTCGGGGTGGATCGTGCAAAAGGAGCAGACAGTTGTGGTGCCGTTCATGAGCGTCAGGTCAAGATAGCGCTCCGCAGTCTCGCGGGCGTAGTCTGTGTCGGAAAAGCGTGCCTCCTCCGGAAAGGTGTAGGTGTTCAGCCAGTCCACAAGCCGCTTGCCCCAGCTCGCGACGATCGCGGTCTGGGGATAGTGCGCATGGGAATCGACGAAGCCGGCGGTTAGCAGTCGTGAGCCCATGTCAGTGACGGTCGCGTCCGGATGGGCGTGCTGAAGGTCGTCGGATGGCCCGGTCGCCGCGATCAGCCCGTCCTCGACGAGCACCCCTCCACGTGACTCGTGCATTGCGGCTTCCGCCACCGGCACCTTGAAGGGATCGTCGACAAAGGTCAGCGTCTGGCCCAGTATCAGCGTCTTGGTCGTCACAACGCAGGCTCGAACATCGCAGCGCGACTGGTGCATGGCGGTGATGGCCAAGTCGTGCATCCGTGCAGTTGTCGCTGCAATTCGTTGCAAATACGCCAATCGCCGAAACGGAGCATGGCAGCGCCGGGAAGTCGCTGGCAGGCCGGCGCCGCCCCGATCATGCCTCGGCCTCCATTTCAGTTTCCACCGCCGAAGATTCGGACAGCCATTCGGCGGCAAATCCAACGGCGACCGCCTGCGGATGCTTCCCCAGCGCCGGGTCGCCGATCGGGCACTTGATTCGTGAGATCTGCGCGTCCGAGTGCCCGAGCGACCTGAGCCGTGACCGGAAGCGTGCCCACTTGGTTCCCGAGCCTATCAGTCCGGTCGCGCGGAAGCCGTGGCCGAGCAGCTGGTGGCAGACTTCGAGGTCGAGCGCATGGGAATAGGTCAGTATCAGGTGCTCGGCATCGCAGGGAGCGTGGCGGACGGCGGTTGCCGGGTTGGCAGCTAGGAGCTTCGTGACGCTGTCAGGGATTTCGTCTGGGAACCGGTCAGCCCCGGTGTCGACCCAAGTGATGGCAATGCCCGGAAGGGGCGCCATCACTTCGACGATCGCGCGACCGACATGGCCGGCCCCGTAGATCCAGAGCGGTCGGAGGCGCGGTGCGACCGGCTCGATCAGCCATCCCGATTGGCATTGCATTTCGGGGGGTGCCCCTGCGTTGCGGTTGCTGGCGGCTGCAAGCTGCAGAGCGAGCGGCCGGTCCGCCTGTCCCGTGACGCGGCGCAGGTAGATGTCACCAGGCAAATCGGCAAGACGCGCATTGTCATATATTTCAGTGGCCAGCACGACAGCACCGCCGCAGCATTGGCCGAGCGCAGGCCCTAGGGGCCGTGAGACGAGCGAGTCCTTGCCCTTTGCCAGGGCCGCCCGCGCATGGGCCAACGCCTCGAATTCAAGGGCACCGCCGCCGATCGTGCCCGATTGGCCGTCCGGCCAGACCAGCATCGCGGCACCCTGCTCGCGTGGGGCCGAACCCTCGACGGTCGCCACGACGACACGGGCAACGCGGCCGTGCTCCGCTACTGCTCGCTCGAGACCTTGCACATCCATGCTCATGGCGTGCGCACCCGGTTCACTGCGTTCAAGAGGCGTTCAGGCGTTGCCGGTGCGCCGAGTGCCGGATAGGCGCTACCGCAAGATGCAACCGCATCGGATAGCGCAAAGAGCGCCGAGATGCCCAGCATCAGCGGTGGCTCGCCGACTGCCTTGGAACGATGGATCGTCTCCGCGGCGTTCCGTCCCTTGGACCACAGCGACACGTTGAAGACGTCAGGTCTGTCGGAGCAGGCCGGAATCTTGTAGGTCGAGGGCGCATGCGTAAGGAGGCGGCCGTTCGAATCCCAGACCAGTTCCTCCATGGTCAGCCAGCCTGCGCCCTGCACGTATCCCCCTTCGATCTGCCCGATATCGATCGCGGGGTTCAACGAAGAGCCGGCGTCATGCAGGATGTCGGTGCGCAGAATGCGGTTTTCGCCCGTGAGCGTGTCGAGCACGATCTCGCTCACCGCCGCGCCATAGGCGAAGTAGTAGAACGGCCGGCCCTTTCCCCTGATCCGGTCCCACTGGATCCGGGGAGTCTGGTAGAACCCGGTGGCTGAAAGGCTGACGCGCCCTTCGTAGCACTCCCTTGCCGCTTCGGCGAAGCTCATTTCGTCGGCGCCGGCCTGAACCCGTCCCGCGCGGAAATTCACGTCCTGCGGCTTGATCTGGCGCGTCTCGGCCAGATGTGCCGACATGCGCTCGCGGATTTGGTCGCACGCCGCCTTTACCGCCATGCCGTTGATGTCCGAACCGGAAGAGGCGGCCGTGGCGGACGTGTTTGGCACCTTTCCCGTATCGGTGGCAGTGACCTTGACGCATTCAAGCGGTACGCAAAAGCTGCTTGCCGCGACCTGCGCCACCTTCTGGAACAGTCCTTGACCCATTTCCGTGCCGCCGTGATTCATGTGAATCGAGCCGTCATGATAGACATGCACGAGCGCACCGGCCTGGTTGAGATGTGTCAGCGTGAAGGAGATGCCGAACTTGACAGGTGTCAGGGCGATGCCTTTCTTCAGCACGGAATTCGCGGAATTCCATTCTGCGATCGCGGCGCGGCGTGCGTGATAGTCCGATGTTTCCTCCAGTTCCTCGACCATGTCGTGCAGCACGAAGTCCTCGACAGGCATGTGATAGGGCGTGGTCTGCGGTGTCCCTTCAGCAGGATTGCGGGCGGGCGTCCCGTTGCCTGACGAGGCCTTGTTGGCGGCGGCGTAAAAGTTGATCCGGCGAACATCCAGCGGGTCCATGCCGAGCTGGTGGGCGACATGATCAATCACCCGCTCAATGCCGACCATGCCCTGCGGGCCGCCGAATCCGCGGAATGCGGTTGCTGACTGGGTGTTGGTCTTGAGCCGATGCGACGTGATCCGCGCCGTCGGCAGGCGATAGGCGTTGTCGGCATGCAGCATTGCGCGGTCGGCAACGGGCAGCGAGAGATCCTGAGCCCAGCCGCAGCGGCAATACTGCGTGAAATCTACGACGGCCAGTCGCCCGCTGTCGTCGAATCCTGCCAGGTAGTCAATGCGAAAGTCGTGGCGCTTGCCGGTGATCATGAAGTCATCGTCGCGGTCATAACGCATCTTGCATGGACGTCCCGTTGCACGTGCCGCGACGGCGCAGGCGACGGCGACTGCATTGGCCTGGCTTTCCTTGCCGCCAAAGCCTCCCCCCATGCGCCGCACCACGACCTGGACGGCATGCATCGGCACGCCAAGCGCGTCTGCGACCTTGTGCTGGATTTCGCTCGGGTGCTGCGAGGAGCAATGCACGATCATGTCGCCGCTGTCCTGCGGCAACGCCAGTGCGGCATGTCCTTCAAGGTAGAAGTGTTCCTGCGCGCCTATCTCGATCGAACCCTCGACGACATGCTCGGCTGCGGCGAGCGCGGCCTCGACGTCACCCTTGAGATAGACGCGCGGCCCCTCCTCGAATCGACTGCCCGCGGCGAGCGCGTCGTCTATTGAGAGAATTGCGGGCAGTTCCTCGTAGCCGATCTTGCCAAGCCGCGCGGCCTTGCGGGCCGCCAGGTGCGTGTCGGCGGCTACGAGAAAGAGCGGCTGCCCCAGGTAGTGGACCTTGCCGTCGGCGAGAAGCGGTTCGTCATGGACGGACGGCGAAACGTCGTTGGCAAACGGCAGGTCGCTCGCTGTCAGTACCGCGACCGTTCCCGCTGCGGCGCGCACCTCCCCAAGCTCCATGCCCGTGATGCGTCCATGCGCCATCGAACTGATGCCGAAAGCGAGCGAGAGCGTACCTTCCGGCACCGGGACGTCGTCCACGTAATGCGCGGCGCCGGTGACATGCAGAATCGCCGCGTCATGGGGCAGGGGAGTGCCGACGCTCATGGGGCGACCTCCAGGACATTCGTGTCGGTGCCTTGGTCGTCCAGGAAGGCGCGCGTGAGCATGTTGCGGGCCGAATCGAGCCGGTAGGCGGTCGACGCACGCAGGTCAGTGAGCGGCGTGAAGTCCTGCCCCCACGCGTCTCGTGCGGCTCGTATGGCGGTCTCGCTCCATTCCTGGCCGGAGAGTGCGTTCTCAACGTGCCGGGCGCGAGTCGGGATGGCGGCCATGCCGCCAAAGGCGACGCGCGCCTCGTTCACCCTTCCGTTCCGGACGCGGATGCTGAAACAGCCGCAGACGGCGGAAATGTCCTGGTCGAACCGCTTGGACAGCTTGTAGCATCTCAACCTGTCAGTCTGGCGTGGGAAGCTCACCGCCTCGACGAATTCGCCGGGCGCACGATCCTGCACGCCGTAGTCGAGGAAGAAGTCTTCAAGCGGCAAGTCCCGGCGATCGTTTCCGCGCCTGAGGTGCAGCCTTGCGCCGAGCGCGATCAGTGCTGGAGGGAGATCTCCTACGGGTGAGCCATTGGCGATGTTGCCTCCGATGGTTGCGGCATTGCGAACCTGCACCGAGCCGAAGCGACGGATCAGTTCGCCAAGGCTTGGATGCAGGTCTGCGATCGCATCACCTATTTCTGAAAGCGTGGCCATGGCTCCGATGCGGACTGCCTTCGGGCCGACATCGATGGCGTTGAGATCCTGGATGCCGCCGAGAAAGAGGAACCTCTCTGGTTCCTGCAGGGCCTTGGTGACCGCGAGTCCGACATCGGTGGCGCCGGCAACGAGCACGGCGTCGGGATGCGCGACATACAGGGCTGCCAGTTCGTCCGCGCTTTCCGGTGCAATGCCGGACACGCCGCCGTCGGAGGCCGTCGCGAAGGCCGCAGGCAGCGTGCCGTCTTCCGCGATCCAGTCCGGGACGGGTTCCGATGCCGCATCCTCGGCAGCACGCACAATGGGAGCGTAACCGGTGCAGCGGCAGAGGTTGCCGGCGAGCTGGACGTCGAAGTCGTGCATTCCGTTCTTGTGCGCGCAGGCCATGGATACGACGAATCCCGGCGTGCAGAAGCCGCATTGCGACCCGTGGTGCCTGACCATGGCTTGCTGGACAGGATGGAGCGATCCGTCCGGTCCGGAAACGCCCTCGACGGTGCGCACGGCCTTGCCATGGAGCTGCGGCAGAAACAGAATGCAGGAATTGAGGGTTCGGGTCCCGCTCCCGTCGGAAACCATGACCGTGCAGGCCCCGCAGTCACCTTCGTTGCAGCCCTCCTTTGTGCCGGTCAGGCCGCGGTCTTCGCGAAGCCAGTCAAGCAGTGTGCGAGTCACGGGGACGTCACATAGCTCCACCGGCTCCCCGTTCAGGAGAAACGCAATTTCGCGCATCGCATGTCCGACGCCGCTTTCTGTTCCTGCGGTTGGTCCCGCACGCCTCCGTCCCGATGCGGCGTAAAGCCGGAGGTTTCCTGTCGGCCACCAAGCAAAGCCGTGAACGTGCCGCTTTGCAAGAGTTGATTTGGTCTTTTGCTGACCTGATGTTGCTCAAGGACGAAGAGGGTTGGGTGCGCCGGACTTGCCTTGCGGGTCGTGCAGAATGGCGACGTTTGCCGAGCGGGACCTGCTATTCGTCAATTGCGGGCGAGAAGGTCGTTACCGGCAACCCCGCTTCCTCCAACATCGTCGCTCCAGCCCGGAAACTGTCGTCCAGGGCGCCATCGGCATCCGGAATTGGCGGGCACACCAGTGCGCCAATGCCGGCCTGGATGATTGCGCGGCTGCAGTCCGCGCACGGAAAGCGGTTCACGTACAGTGTGGTTTTGGACAAGGAAACACCGACACTTGCAGCATTGTAAATTGCGTTGCGCTCGGCATGTTCGAACCAGAAAAACTTCTCGCCGCTCTCCCTGTTGAACCGACGAGGGTCGCTGCCTTGCACGCCTCGCGGAAACCCGTTGTAGCCCGTCGAAAGGACCACGTGCCTGGAGTCGACGATGACGCAACCGACTTGGAAATGGGGATCTTCCGACCATCCAGAGACATGATCGCACAATCCCATGAACCGGGTGTGCCATAACTGTGAATCCGCCATCCTGTGCTATCTCCCGAGCCTGCTGGCTGCCACCGCAGCCAAGTGAATTTCCGGAGCAACGGTGCCAGGCATTTCGCCACCATGCCCGCCGCACAGGTCCTTGCCGCACACGAGAGGTGAGGGAGCCGGCGAGTCAAGCCGACTTTCTTGCCAGCCTGTGACAGCAGTCAAATCAGGCGCGGCCTGCGGCGGAGTTCCCGTCATCGGGACGCGCTCGGCGGCATCTGGCCAGCTTCTGGAAAATCCCGAATCGCTGCAGGATCCTTCAATGGTGCGTCCTTTCGTGACCAGCCGCCGGGCTGATCCAGTTCACCGTCCGCATTGCGGAAGGGATCGCCATTGAGCTTGAGAAATTGCGCATCTGCCGGAGAGACCTCGTCATCATATCGAATCGCGTCCACCGGGCAGATGCTCTCGCACAAGGCGCATTCGATGCATTCGGTGGGGTGGATGTAAAACATCCGCTCGCCCTCGTAGATGCAGTCGACGGGGCAAACCTCCGTGCATGTCCCGTCCTTCACGTCAATGCATGGGGAAAGTATGACAAGCGTCATTTCCTACCTTCCGCGCCAGACCGGGGTTCGCTTCTCCCGAAAGGCCGCCACTCCTTCGATGGCATCCTCCGATGACAGCGCAACCAGCAATTCGTCGCTGTGACGTGCATAGGCTTCGTGGACTGGCAAGTGTGCCGTCCCGCGGGCCACTGCCTTGATCGCCTTGACGCTGAGCGGGGCACAGGAGAGGACATCTGCAACCCAACGCTCAGTTTCAGCGTCCAGGTCTTCTGTACGAACCACGGCATTCACCACGCCGTGGGCGGCCAATTCCCTTGCGGAAGCGCGCCGACCGGTCAACATCATCCCCAACGCAATGTTGCGGGGCAGGACCCGTGGCAGCATCACCATGCCGCCGTCGAGGGGAACACGCCCGACCTTCGCCTCCGGCAATGCAAACGAAGCCGTCTCGGATGCGATCACGATGTCGCATCCGAGCACCATCTCGAAGCCCCCGCCCAAGGCCAGGCCGTTGACGCGAGCGATCACCGGCACGGACATCGAAGCTCTCAACGAGATGTCGCGGAACTGGTCTTCCATTGTCTTCCGCCAATACTCCACGCCGCTTGGTCCGCCGGCATCCTTGAGGTCGGCTCCGGCGCAGAAGGCCTTGTCGCCGGCTCCGGTCAGTACGACGCAACGGATGTCGGCATTTCCTTCGATCTCGTCCCAGATTGCGGCAAGCTGGTCCGCTGCTGCCCGGTCAATCGCGTTCATTCGCTCTGGGCGATCGATAGTCACTCGGGCGACATGGTCGGAAATGTCCAGTTCAATGCTCACTGGGCAGGTTCACTTTCAGGAGCAGTCGCTGGCAGTTCTCCCAGCACGTCGTCCGTGTGCTCTCCAAGGAGCGGGGGCTCGTGTCGAACGATTAACGGCGCGTCACTCAGGTGCACGGGCGATCCGACGAAATTCACCGGTCCATGGCAGTGCGTCTGGACGGTGACCAGCATCTCGTTGATTGCGGTCTGCGTGTCTTTCAGCGCTGCGCCGAGATCGCGCACCGGTGCGCAGAGCAGATCATGTTCCTCAAGCCTGCCCAGCCAATGCTCGGTCTTGTTTGTTGCCAGGGCCGACTGGAAGCGCTCGTGGAGATATGCCTTTGCTTTCCTGTGGCTTGCCAGGTCCGGATACTCCAGGGAAAGGTCTTCGATGCCCAGCGCGCTGCATATGTCCTTCAATGGATTTGCCTTGAATGCGCCAACGATGACGAGCGCTCCGTCCGTCGTTTCAAACAGTCCTGTCAGGGGCATTGCGGCCCAGTTCAGGACTTCGCCGTGCGCGTTCCACTGCGCGGCTTCCTGCATCTGCATCGCGATCATGCTGTCGTAGAGTGAAACCTGGACCTTCTGGCCACGTCCGGTCCTTTCTCGCTGGAGAAGCGCGGCCAGCACGCCTTGGACAAGGTGCATGCCGGCCGTGTAGTCGCACAACGTAGTGGGATAGATCGAACGCGGAACCGAAGGGTCGGAGGTCTTTTCCATCACGCCGGTCAATGCCTGGGCGAGCACGTCCTGCCCACCCTTGTGCGCGTAAGGACCAGTCGAGCCAAATCCTGTCCCGGAAGCGCAGATGATGCCTGGATTGATTGCGCTGAGAGCTTCGTAGCCCAGGCCGAGTCTTTCCATGACCCCGGCCCGAAAATTGTCGACGACAACATCTGCAGTCCGCACGAGTTCGTGGATTGCCTTCCGCCCCGGCTCGGACTTCATGTCGATCACGACCGATCGCTTGTTGCGGTTGAGCGAGCCAAAGACAACGTTGTTCTGGTCTTGCTTCGATCCGCCGCCGAAGAACTGGCGCGACAGGTCGCCCGAGCCCTGGCGTTCGATCTTGATCACGTCGGCGCCGAAATCACCCAGCATCTGCGTTGCGCACGGGCCAAGCATCACTTGGGTGAAGTCAATGACGCGCACGCCGCTCAAGGGAAGCAGGGTCGCGCTTGCATCGGGCAGAGATTTCATTTTGCCACCATTGGTTCTTCGACCAACGCGTTCGGGGAAGGGATGTCGCCCGGATCTGCGCCCTGGGCCCGCATCCGCTTCTGGATCTCGCGATAGTTCACGCGTCGCAGCGGCGTGTCGCCCTTGATTGCCAGCGCCGCAGCGATCCCTGCGGCCTCGCCCTGCGCCATGCATGGCGGGATCTCGCGCGAGAGCTTCTGGGCTTCGCTTTCGACCGAGTAGTGGCGGCCCGCCACGATCAGATTGTCAATGCCCTTGGGCAGCAGGGCACGGTAAGGCGTGTAGTAGTCCCGTCCGCGACAGACCGTGTCCCGGAAGTGGCGTCGCGACGTGATGTCATCCTTTGTCACTATGTACTCGCCCTGAAGCAGACGGGTCTGGCGTATGCCCATTTGCTCCGCCGCCCCCAGCATCTTGGCGTTCTCGAAGCCCGGCAGGTTCTTGCGAGCGAATTTCAGAAGATTCATCATGCGATCGCGGCCTTCGTACTCGGCTGCGACCATGTGCTCGACCGAGATGCCGTCGTATCCAGGCATGTGCGGACAGTTGCACCAGACGACGCCCGGCAGCGGGGTCTTCAGCCACCACATGCCCCAAGCTCCGCCGATTTCCCGTCGCGCCGCGCGGTCGAGCTTCTTGTATTCTGCCGGATTGGCGTATTCGAATGCCTCCGCCTTGTCGGTGTCCACGTCGCAAAGCCGGAATACGGTAGTCACGATGTACTGGCCGTCGACATGGGACGCACCGGCAGCATTGCCGACATCAAGATCGCCTGTTGCATCGACCACCACCGCCGCGCGGATGACTTGGCGACCGGTCTTGGTCTGGACTATCACGCCCTCGATCCGGCCATCGACAACAAGGGCGTCCGAGAACCAGGAGTGCAGCCTGAGATTGACACCCGCTTCCCGGACGATGTCCAGGCTGACCCGCTTCCACGCGTCGGGGTCAAAGGCCACTGCGTGGATGATCGGTTGCGGCATTCCTGCCTTATGGAAGTCAATGCATCCCCAACGGGACCACTTTTGCCACATTTCCCAATTGGTCTGGCAATCCTCGGGCGGCGGAAAGACTGCAGCATCCTGCCGTTCCATGCGCTCCACGAATTCGGTGACGAGGCCCGTGGTGACGATCTCGTTTCCCTCGTTGACCATGTCGTCAAGGACCAGCACCATGCCGCCCGATGCCATCCCGCCCAGGTGATGATAGCGCTCCAGCAGCGTGACGCGGGTGCCGTTCCTAGCTGCGGACGCGGCGGCGCACAGGCCGGCTGACCCGCCTCCGATCACCAGGACATCCGTGTTGTCCACGACGGGAAGCTGCTCTCCCTCGATCTGCATCAGGGTCGTGTCTCGTTGCGTCATTGGATTGCTCCCTCATTCACGATTCGACGGTGCGGCTTCTACCAGCGCACCACGAGTTTCTCGGCGATGGTAACCAAGGCAAAAAGCATCACGGACAGCCCGGACGACAGGAAGACCGTCGCGTAGAGAAGCGATGACCGAAAGTTGAACGTGCTGTCGATGATCAGCGCACCAAGGCCCGAGTTTGCGCCGACCCACTCGCCGACGATGGCTCCGATGACACAAGTTGTCGCAGCAATCTTTAGCGCCGAGAACAGGAACGGCAGCGAAGAAGGCAAGCGGATCTTCCAGAAGACTTCGGATTTTGACGCCGAAAGGATCCGCGCCAGTTCCAGCGTCTCAGGGCTGACCGCCTGCAGGCCGCGCACCATGTTCACCAGCGTCGGGAAGAAGCAGATCAGCGCGGCGATTACGACTTTCGCCGTTAGTCCTGCGCCAAAGATCAGCACGAGGATCGGTGCGATCGCGAGAATAGGGATCGTGTTGACGAAGACGGCAATCGGAAAGAACGCCCGTTCGACGGTTCGGCTGTGCACGAAGGCGACCGCGATGAGGATTGCAGCCATGTTGCCGAAGAGGAATCCCATTATGCTCTCGTAGAATGTGGGCCAGAAGTTCCTCATCAAGAGAGGCCACTGCTCGACCAATGTCCGGCCCACGTCACTGGGGGCTGGCGCAATGTAGTTCGGCACCTCGAACGTGCGCACTCCGACTTCCCAGATCAGGAAGATGCCGATCGCAGCGCCAGCCGGGATGGCATGGCCCAGCAGGCGCCGTAATCTCCGCCTGCCATTGCTCGGCTCGGGTGTCAGCGAGCCGCTGCCGTCCACGCCAGACATCAGTCCGCCTCCAGCAGTCGGCGCAAATAGGCCGTGTACTTGGTGAATTCCTGGGTGTCGCGGACCTTGATGGCCCGGGGCGAGGGGATGTCGATGTCAACGATTTCCCTCAGCCGACCGGGGTTCGTCCCCAGCATCAGGACTTTCTGCCCAAGGAAGACGGCTTCCGGAATGGAATGGGTGACGAACAGGATCGTCACGCCGGTTTCCGCCCAGATCTGAAGAAGCTGCAGATTCAAGTGATCGCGCGTCATCTCGTCGAGCGCGCCGAATGGCTCGTCCATCAGCAGCAGCTTGGGCTGGCAGACAAGCGCACGTGCGATCGCCACGCGCTGTCGCATGCCGCCCGACAGTTCACGGGGCAGGGCATCCTCGCGGCCCTGCAGGCCCACGAGTTTCAGGAGCTCCCTGGGTGATCGGTCGCTGACGGGAATCTTGATGTTTCGTCTGCGACCGATCTCCAGGGGCAATTCGACGTTTTTCAGAGCGGTTCGCCACGGGAGGAGAGTCGCGTCCTGAAAGACGAAGGCGAACTCGCGCGCCAGGCGCGCCTCTTCCGTCGACTTTCCCAAAACGGAGACCTCTCCCGACGCAGCCGGGACGAGGTCGGAAACAAGGCGCAGCATAGTCGACTTTCCGCAGCCCGAGGGGCCGAGAATTGTCCAGAAAGCGCCTTGTTCCAGTTCAAGGCTGATGTCCTGAAGTGCAGTGAAGCTGCCGAAGCGTACCACCGCATTGCGCAGGACCGCTGCGTAGTCGCGCGCGGTGCCTGCAGGATCAGCAGCGCCCGCCAAGGCTACCCGATCTTCGGCCGCGCGTCGGCCGTGGCTTCGAGGATGTCCAGCGTCATGACATCCTCAAGTGCAGGCACCTCGTTGGCAAACTGTCCCAGCTGGTTGTAGATGTCGATCTGAGCCTGCCAGTTCTCTCGGGTCATGGTGCCCCAACCGTTTGCTGCCGTTCGGTCATTGAAGGAATAGCCGATCACGAGGTCAACGGCCCTTAGTTCTGAATCGCGGTCAAGATTGGGATACCGTTCGACCAGGTAGTCAACCGCACCTTCCGGATTGTCGTGAGCCCAGCCCCACCCGCGCGCGATCGCCCGGATGGTCGCCTCCACCATGTCGCGGTCTTCCGCGAGCACCGAGTCCGTCGTGTAGTACGGGTTTGCGTAGAGTTGAATCCCGGTGTCCCAGAGCGCCATGTCGACCCTCTCGTCTCCAAGAATTGACAGCGCGTTCACGTTTGTCTTCCAGCCGGTAACGACGTCCACCTGTCCGGTCATGAGCGGTCCCATGTCGCCCCCCATTACGGACACCTCGACGTTGTCCTCGGAAATGCCGTTCTTGGCGAGAAGCGCCCGCAACAGGATCCGGGCGGTTCCCTGCGTCGCCACCTTTTTCCCGACAAGGTCCGCTGGCTCGCGAACCGGCGCCCGCTCCAGGGAGAAATACGTGAACGGATGCTGCTGATAGCCGGCCGCGACGCACTTCACCGGGATGCCTGCCGACCGGGCAAGCATCAAGGACGGGCTGGAGGAAATGGATCCGAAGTTGTTGGCGCCGGATGCAACGGCCGCGACCCCGTCGATGTTCGGGCCACCGGGCATGATTTCCAGTTCGAGCCCTTCTTCAGCGAAATAGCCCAGCCTGTCGGCCGCCACCTCGCCGAGAATGCCGTTTGATGCAAGCCAGCCAAGCTGCAACCTGACCTTGCGGGTATCGGCCGCGCGCCCAGGCGTCACCGAGATGATTGTCCCGGCGCCTGCCAGGCCACCCAGTGCAGCCAGCCCGCCCAGCACGCTTCTGCGTTCAATCATGTCCTGCGAATTCGCCATCGTGAGATCCCCTTTTTCCGGTGGTCGCTTTCTGGCGACCATTGACATCAAGGAGGCTAGCAGTGCATATTTTTTTGTATATGCAGCATGGCAGTGCATTTTTTGCATCAGTTGATGGAACCGGATGTCCGCATGATCCATTCGAAGTTCCTCGGGTATTTTGACGCCGTTGCGCGTCAGGGGTCGATCCGCAAGGCGGCGGCCGTCCTCAATGTGTGCTCGACGACGGTTACGCGGAAGCTGAAGGACGTTGAACGGGATCTGGGCGTCAAGCTCCTGGACCGCACGCCCGACGGCGTGGTCCTGACTGCCGCAGGTTCCATTGTCGTGGAACATTGCCGGAAGACCCTGTACGATTTTGAACAGCTTCGCGCGGTCGTGGACGACATCCGTTCGGCCCGAAGCGGGCACATCCAGCTGATGGTCATCGACTCCGCCGCGCTGGGACTGGTGCCTGAAGTTCTGCGCGAGTTTTCCGCTGACTACCCGGGCGTAACATATTCGGTGACGACCGGTCAGCCCGACGAGATCGTTGATGCAGTTGCCGAAGGAGCCGTTGACATCGGACTTTCCTTCTCGAACGAAAATCACCCGAGCATCAGGTCCATTTTCGAGAAAGCTGCACCGATCGGGGCCGTGATGCGATCAGACCACCCCTTGGCGGAACGCACCGAACTCACGATCGGCGACTTGGAGAACTATTTGCTTGTTCGGTCGATCGATGGACGAGGCCATCACTCCCTCCTGGACGAGGCGATAGCGGGTGCGACCGCGAGCCTCGCCACAAAGGTGTTCACGGATTCCCTACCCGTCGCGAAGAAGACCATCGAAAGCGGCCAGGTGATCGGGCTCTACACCAAGTTGGGGTTCAGAGACGAAATCGATGCAGGCGCGTTGCGTTACCTGCCTGTGGCCAACGACTTCTTGAAGTCCCTCAGCGTCGGGATACTGATCTCGTCAAGGCGTTCGCTTTCGCCAATGGAGCACATGCTTGCCATGCAGATCGGGAAGGCGCTCACGCGCGTCCAGCTGGACTACTGATATCCACGTCCGCGGAATGGCGCTCCCGTTCAGTCCGCGTTCGCTGGAACAGGGAAGTGCCGTCGCTCCGCCTAGCTCGCGGCCATCAGGTTGTGCTTGCGGGCAATGTATTCCTTCGCGGTTTCGACGGCCACGGCTGCATCGCGGCAATATGCGTCCGCCCCAATGGCCTTTCCGAATTCCTCGTTCAGGGGCGCGCCGCCGACGAGCACGATGTAGTCGTCCCGGATGCCCATCTGCACCATGGTGTCGATCACCACCTTCATGTAGGGCATCGTGGTCGTGAGAAGCGCGGACATTCCGAGAATGTCGGCCTCTTCCTCCTGAAGGGTCTCGATGTAGTTTTCAACGGGGTTGTTGATGCCGAGATCCACGATCTCGAACCCGGCGCCTTCCATCATCATCGACACCAGGTTCTTGCCGATGTCATGGATGTCCCCCTTGACGGTTCCGATGACCATCTTGCCCATTCGAGGTGCACCTGTCTCGGCCAGAAGGGGCTTCAGGATCGCCATGCCGGCCTTCATTGCATTGGCTGCCAGCAGCACTTCAGGCACGAACAGGATTCCGTCCCGGAAGTCGTCCCCCACGATCTTCATGCCACCCACAAGGGCCTCGGTCAGGACGCGGTAAGGCATCCAGCCGCGACCAAGCAGGATTTGAGTCCCTTCCTCGATCTCTTCCTTCAGGCCGTCGTAGAGGTCGTCATGCATCTGGAGTACGAGCTCGTCGTCGTCGAGTTCGCTCAGGACGATGTCGTCGTCTTCGTCTGCCATGACCCCATGCTCCGCAAAGAAATCTCAAGTCTTTCTGGTCTATTGGGGAATCGATGGCAATTGAACGCCAAATTGCGACTTAATGTTCTGCGCCTGCGACTTTGCTCCGCTACTTGTTGGTTGGCGGAACACTCGCGGATGGCATGCCCCTTGCCCCGCTTCGGCTTGCTTTCGCTAAGCGAGGCGTCGCGTCGGCAGGTTCTTGGTGTATTGATCAGTCAATGAGTCCCGTGCCTGGTGCCCGCGTCGCAACCGACGTGCATTCAAGGCCCTGGATCAGTGCCCAGAGCAGCGCCGCGCAAAGGTGCCATCTGCCCCATTCGAAGAAGGTCCGGTCTCGGTGGCTGCTCTGCCAGCCCGTATCACAGGCAAGGCATGGATAGTATTGCGCAGATGGCGGACTATATGGCATATTGCCTGCATAATGCTGTCATATCGGGAGGTGAGGATGGCGCAGCTCACGGTTCGCAACGTTGACGACGAAATTGCTACCGCACTGAAGCTGCGGGCAAGGCGGGCAGGTCGGTCGGCGGAGGCGGAACATCGCCGAATTCTGGAAAGGGCACTGCGGACGGAAATGCCGGTCGACTTTTTCGATGAGGCCCGCACGCGCCGTGTTCGACTTCCCGACGAATTCGGTTCCACCACGGACATGCTCCGGGAGTCCCGTCGTCGTGGCGAGGCGTGACGGTGACCGGACATGGGTATGTCGTGGATGCGTCCGTGGCCGTCAAGTGGCTCGTGGATGAAGCTGGCAGCGACAGGGCGCTTGATCTGCGGCACGAGAACCTCATCGCCCCCGAACTGGTCAGGATTGAAGCGGCAAATGTTCTGCGCAGCTTAGCGGCCAGAGAAGCAATTTCGGAGGACGTTGCGATCAGCAGGTTCGCGTTCTTTCAGAATGCTCCGGTCACGATTGTCGGTCACGACGACGCGCTGGAGCGACGTGCATTGGAATTGGCATTGCGGTTTCGGCATCCGGTATACGACTGCATCTATCTTGCGCTGGCAGAACGAACGGATCGCACCCTAATTACTGCCGATGATAGATTTGTGCGGCGCATTTCCGAGACACACGAAACAGGATCTGTACTTCCTCTGGACCGATACGCACCCTTCGCTGAGCGCCGCTGAAAGTGGCGACGTGCAACTTTCCGGGTTTCGGTAACAAGCCGAATGTCCGCTGCATGCAACAAGCCATCCGTGTCCAAAGGAGTGTTGATGCGGACACAAGCATGGAGAACGCGACCGGCGGTTTGATGAGCGTGGTTTCCCAGAATCTCTCGCTTGACAATCCCGCGGCAGGTTCTCGCGCTCCAGCATGTGTCGCCTGAAGGCTGCATGAAAGAGCCCTTCAAATTTCGGAGCGTGCAATGTGTGCGGCAAAGGGCGGGAACATCGTCGTGCCCGCGGTCTGGACTAGGAAGAGCAGCAGGTTCATGTCGCCACCCCCAAGACAACAATGCCGCAGGCTACGACGAAAGCGGCTGCAAGACGGCTGGATTTCGGCCCCTCCTTGAGCCAAGTCACTCCAAGCAGCGCCGCAAAGATCACCGAGGTTTCTCGCAAGGCTGATACCGCCCCCAAAGGCGCGAGGGTTTTGGCATAGAGCACGAGGGCATAGGCCGAACTGGAGACGACGCCGCCGACAATTCCTAGCCAGATCGTGCGCATGGGAAGGGTGCGCAGCCGATCCATCCGGGTGGAAAATATGAACCCTGCCACAAATGCTTCAGCCGTGAACAAAAGCGCGATGTAGGCCAGGGCGTTGCCAGACACTCGCACGCCGACGCCGTCGGCCAGAGAATAGGCCGCAATGGTCATCCCCGTGAGGAGAGCGGCGGCAATGCCCGCCCAGCTTGTTGTGGGCCCAAGCCCCGCAAATGACAGGATGCCGATACCGAAAGACACGGCCAGAATGCCAAACCAGGCCATGAGCGGAAGAGTCTCGCCGATCCAGACCTGCGCACCAAGCGCGACCAGCACAGGCGCAATGCCCCGCGCAATCGGATAGGCGACTGACAGGTCCCCACTGCGATACGCCAAGTTGAGGCACCAGTAATATCCCCAGTGAATGACCGTTGAGGCAATGATGTAGGGGTAGGAGCCTGTCTGGGGCAGTCCGGTGAAGGCCAGGATCACTAGTCCAGGTGCCACATGCCCCAGCGCGATCAGGCCCAGAACCATCAACCGGTCATTCGCGCCCTTTACCAGCGCATTCCAGGTCGCGTGCATCAGTGCGGCCGCGAGGACGATGAAAAAGACCGGAAGGCTCAAGCGAAAGAGCCGTGACTCGATGGGCCGCGGTCCAGCCGATGCGTTGGTCCTGATGGGATCAACGCGGCCAAGGCAGGGAGAATGTCTTGACCGTGGTGAAGAACTTCATCGCTTCGATGACGCCCTCCTTGACGCCATTGCCGCTGTCCTTGATGCCGCCAAAGGGTGACATCTCAATACGGTAGCCCGGTTGTTCCCATATGTTGACGGTGCCTACGTTCAGCCCTTCGATGTAGGCGTGCATCCGGTGGAAACTGTTGGTGCAGACGCCCGAGGACAGACCGAAATCAGTGGAGTTCGAGATTGCCATCACCTCTTCGTCATTGTCCGGCACGCGCACGATGGGCACTATGGGGCCAAAGGTCTCCTCCATCACCAGTTCCGAGGAATGCGACACCTTGTCCACCACGATGGGCGGCAGCAACGCACCCCGCCGCCCCGGGTGGTAGAGGATCTCCGCCCCTTCCTTTTCAGCTTGCAGGACGCGTCTTTCGAAAACCTCGGCGGCTTCCTTGTGAATGACGCAGCCAAGCTCGGTTTCCGGGTCTTGCGGATCGCCGAACTTGATCTTCTTGGCCTTCTCCAGAACCAGCGGCACGAACTGGTCCGCGACGCTTTCCTGCACGAGGATTCGCTTCACGGCAGTACAGCGTTGACCCGAGTTTCCCGTGGCGCCCGCAACAGCTATGGTCGCGGCCCTGTCGAGATCCGCCTCGCTCAAGTCATTGCAGATGATCAGCGGGTCGTTGCCGCCCAATTCAAGCGCGGCACGCTTGTACGCGGCCTTCGCAGCTATCATCTTGCCGACCGGCACGCCGCCAGTGAACGTGATGATGTCGATATGCTCGTTCGTGATCATCTCGTCGCCGATGTCCTGCGGCCAGCCGGTCACGATCTGGAACATCTCGTGCGGCAGGCCAGCATCGTAGAGAACGTCGGCAAGCGTGATTGCCGTGAGCGGCGTCAGTTCGGTTGGCTTGCAGACCATGCAGTTGTTCGTCGCGATGGACGGCGCAATCTTGTGGCTGACCATGTTCAACGGGTGGTTGAACGGCGTGATCGCACTGATGGCGCGAACCGGCTCGCGCTTGGTGAATATCTTGCGATCCTTGCCATTGTGGGTCAGATCGCAGGAGAAGATCTCGCCATCGTCTTTCAGCGCCTCGGCGGCGGCAAACTGGAACACGTCCTGCGCGCGCTTGGTCTCGTAAATCGCGTGCTGGTGGCAGATTCCCAGCTCCAGCGTCAGCCATTTTGCCAGATACTCGCGCCGCTCTCCGATGATCTCGCCTGCTTGTGTCAGGATCTTGCTGCGTTCGTAGCGCGTGAGATTCGGCTTGTAATTCGCCGCGATTTCAAAGGCTTTTGCCGCATGGCTGGCGTCACCAGCGGGCACATATCCTACAACCTCTTCCGTGTAAGGGTACTGTACCGGCACGGTGCTGTCGGTGAAGACCGCCTCCCCGCCGATGCGCATGCCTTCATTGCGAATATCCAGATTTGTCATCTCGTTCATGCGGGGACCTCTTCCGATGCGGCGGCGGTGGTTGCATAAAGGAACGCGTCGAAATTGCGCAAGGTGGGCGCATTGGGCACGTCGATCACACGGTTGACGACGAAGGGCACTTCCTGCTCGGTCAGCCCGCCGTGACTGCGCAGGGGCTCGCCCAAGGCGGCCAGGTCGTGGCGGTCCTCAGAAGTGCCGACGGTCATGTTTTCGGTGCAGACCATAGTCAGATCACCAATGCGGTCGGCGGGCAGTTCGTAATTTGCCACCGCCTCTTCGCGGGTCAGCACTTCGAGCATTTCTGGCAGGGCGGCGACATTGGCCCTGATCTCGGCCCGGTCGGCATCTTCAGGGAGATACACGGTCGCAAACGAGCCAAGGGCGCCATGGTGAACGACATAGGGGTCGGTGATCGGCAGGATCACGCGCGCCGCAGCCTTGCCCAGCCATTCGTCGAACACGTCCTGCATGTAGATGACGGAGGGTTCCTTGGTCGTGGCGTCATGCTTGGGTTTCATGCCGTGATCCGCAGTTGTCACGATGGCGGCGCCAAGCGCATCCAGCTCGCCCAGATAGCGGTCGAACATGGCGCAAAATTCCTTTGCGCCATGTTCGGTTGGCGCAAATTTGTGCTGTACATAGTCTGTTGTCGACAGGTACATCACGTCAGGCTTCATTTCTTTCAGAAGCTTCACGCCGGCCGCAAAGACAAATTCGGACAGGTCGGCCGAATAGACCTCAGGTACCGGCATGCCCAGCCATTCGCTCGCATTGTCTATCCCGTGTTCGGCCTTGGTTGTGCCGCCAGACCGTTCCGCCGAGAAGGCCACAGCGCGATCATTTTGAAACTTCAGGCCTGCGCCGAGCAGGGCACGCAGCTTGTCCTTGGCGGTGACAATCGCGACGCGGGCGCCAGCCTCGTGGAATTTCGAAAAGATGGTGGGCGCACGCAGGAAGCGGACGTCGTTCATCATCACTTCTTCGCCGGTATCCGGGTCGAAAAGGAAGTTGCCGCAGATGCCATGCACCGCTGGCGGACGGCCTGTGGCAATCGACAGGTTGTTCGGGTTTGTGAAGGATGGGATCACCGAGTGCGCCAACCGGTCGGTCCCGGTCTCGCGGATTCGCTCGAGGTTCTGCATCAGCCCTTCGGCGATGGCGACCTTCAAGTATTCCGGTTCGCACCCATCCAGGCAGATGGCAATGGCACAGGTTCGAGGCACAGGATAGGTGCGACCGTTTGCAACGACGGGGGCAATGATCGGCATATTGTTCCTCAAGCGGCGAGTCTCTTGCGCTCTTCAAGCGCGGTGGCAGGCGGAGCTGCGGAGGCGACGCCCATGTGTTCGAGCGCCTCTTTCGCGGCGACGACAACCGCCCGCATGACAGTTTCGTCCATCTGTCCGATACATCCGACGCGGAACGATTCCACAACCGTCAACTTTCCGGGATAGATTATGAAGCCCTTGTCCCTCATCAGATCGTAGAACCGGTCGAAGCTGAAGGCCGGGTCGGCGGGGCAGAAGAATGTGGTGATGATCGGGCTGAGCCAGCGGTCGGCCAGCAGGGTTTCAAAGCCCAGGCTGCGCATGCCTGCAACCATGACTTCGCGGTTGCGCATGTAGCGGGCGCCACGTCCGGCAACGCCACCCTCGGCCTCGTGCTGTTTCAGCGCTTCGACAAAGGCCGCAACAACGTGGGTTGGCGGCGTAAACCGCCACTGGCTGGTCTTCTCCATCGTGGCCCATTGGGCATGCACGTCCAATGACAGCGAGTGCGAGTTGCCCTTGGCCGCCTTGATCTCGTCCTTGCGCGCAATGACAAAGCCGAAGCCGGGCACGCCCTCTATGCACTTGTTGGCAGAAGAGGCAAAAGCTGTACATCCCAGTTCTTCCGGGTGCAGGGGGAGCGCGCCAAACGCGGACATGCTGTCGATCAGCAGCTTGCGGCCCCCGGCGCGTGTGGCCTCGGCGATCTCTTCGATCGGGTTCAGGATGCCGGAAGAGGTTTCGCAGTGAATGGCGAACACATGCGTGATGTCTGGATCGTTTGTCAGAATGGCAGCGACTTCTTCGCCACGCGGCGGCAGATAGTCCCCTTTGTCGAGCAACACCTTCTTGCGTCCAAGATAGTCCATCGTCGTCGAAGCTCGCTGGCCATAGGCGCCATTGGCCAGAACAAGGACCTTGCCGTCCTGCGGCACAAAGGAACCCAACATTGCCTCGACGCAATAGCTGCCAGAGCCCTGAATCGGGACGCAATCATAGGCGTCAGACCCGCGTCCGATCAGGCCAAGCAGCCGAGATCTCAGATCGCGCGTCATGGCACGGAAGTCATCATCCCTGCTGCCCCAGTCCTTCAGCATGGCCTCTTTGGTGGCAAAGGAAGTGGTCAGCGGCCCCGGGGTGAGCAGATACCGCTCTCCCAGCCGTGGCGATTCCAGTTGCGGTGCTGTCATGTCATCACCCGTCATTGTTTCCGGTTCCGTTATGGTGAAGGAACTTGCATAAATAAAATCGTTAAATATTATCATTGAATAATTTTCATCGATACATGAGCGATGCATGACCCATGCTCAGATCCGTGCGTTTCACTATGTGGCCTTGCTGGGAGGGTTCTCTCTTGCCGCCGAGGCTCTTGGCCTGACACAACCGGCAATCTCGGATCAGGTGCGAAAACTTGAAAGAGACAATGATGTTCTGCTGTTTTCCCGCATCCGGAAAAAGGTTGTCCTGACGCCAGATGGCGAAGAGCTGTTTGCCAAGACCCGCGCATATTTCGAAATAGAAGGCGAGATCAAAGGCCTGTTGTCGAAGACGGCGAACCGGATTGAGGAAGAACTGCGAATTATGGTCGACTCTGCCTGCCATGTCAGCAATGTCATACAGAGATTTCGGAATACCTACCCAAGCGTTCGGATTGTCATTGCCTCCGGAAATACCGAAGAAATCATTCAAAGGTTGCGGTCTTTTGATGCCGATATCGGCGTTATCGGGAGTGGGAAAGCCCACGATGACTTTGAGACGCTGTCCTTGTCAAAGAGCAAGTTGGTAGGGTTCGCACGTAGGAGTTTTTTCCCGGCAGGAAAGCGGAGAATCTCGCTATCTGAACTTGCGGACCTGCCGCTCGTCTTGCGCGAATCCGGCTCCAGGACACGGCAACAACTTGAAGAGTTTGGCAAGGCGCGAGGCGTGATGTTTGCCCCCGCGATCGTTGCGGAAGGACGCGAAGCAGTTCGCGAAATCGTCGCCGCCAACGACTGCGTCGGTATCGTGTCCCTTTCGGAGTTGGGTGAAGACCAGCGAATTCGCGCCTTCGAACTTGAAGACATTGATCTGGAAATGCGGGAAATGGTGGTGCATTTGCGCCAGCGTCGCGATGTCAGGGTCATTCGCGAATTCATGCGAATGTGCCAATCCAGCGGCAGCGCAAGCTTGTAGAGCTCTTCAGACGAATTCCAGGCTGAGCAACTCTAGCGACGGCCGGAGGAGTAAGGCCACATTGAACATCAAGAGTATCCGTCAACGCCAGAATTGGGAGGACACTCTTGATCACTTCAGGCACCGGCATGGCGACCCGTATCCCGTGCCTTTCAAAGTGCCACTCTTGTATAGGTGATCCTATTCGCGCTTTCTCTCGCCGATGGCGTTGTGCGAACGATAGTCCTTACCTCCCCTGGTTCCCGAGAGGTTTCATTTGGAGAAAACCGCGAAAAGTACGGACATTTCTCCACGACTTGAGCACAGGGAAAAAAGTCATGTAACTTAGTGGGCGAAAAACGCGGATTTACATACATGATTCTTGGAATGCGCGTGACCCTCGCCGAATATGTGACGGAGCTTCAGTCGAAGGGCCGGATCGTCTTTGCCGCGGAGGAAGCCGTCGCGGCCCTCGGCACCAACCGCGGAGCGTTCCTGGATGCCGCTCAGCGCCTCCAGAAACGTGGTCTGCTGATCAGTCCGCGCAAGGGGTTCTATGTCGCCGTCCCGCCGCAATTCGCCTCCTGGGGAGCGCCGCCCCCATCCTGGTACGTGGACGCCCTCATGCGGCAGGAGCTGCAACCCTACTACGTCGGGCTCCTTAAGGCTGCGGAACTGCACGGTGCAACCCATCGGGCCGTCATGGAGTTCCAGGTCGTGACCGGCAAGCGCATGTCCAGAATTCGCGCGGGACGCAACCTCATCGTCTTCTACTACCGAAAGGAGTTGGCCGCGATCATGGACGGGATCGAAGACATCAAGACCGATACCGGACGGATGAAGGTCTCCTCCCCCGCGCTGACCGCGCTCGACCTCTTGCGCTACGGCAAGGGGTCGGCGGGCATCGACAACGTCGCCACCGTCCTCTCCGACCTCGGCTCCAAGATCGACGGCGATCAGCTCGCGTTCCTGTCCCTCCGGTTCGAGAAACCGGTCGTGCAGCGTTTGGGCTACATGCTCGACATCCTCGACCGGCGCAGCATCACCCGGAAGATGCACGAGATGCTGTCGTCGCGGGGCAAGCCGCCGTGGACCGAGCTCGATCGGGCGGAGGCCAGGGATCCGCTCTTCGCACCCGACCCCGTCGAACGGGATCAGAGATGGCGGGTCGTCGTGCGCCGGCTTCCGGAAATCGATCAATGATCCCGAGCCAGAACATCGTCGAATGGAGCCAGAAGGCACCGTGGGCCGAGCAGAGGCAGGTCGAGCAGGACCTGATCATCTCACGCGCCCTCGTGGAGATTTTCGGCGATCCGTTCCTCGCATCGGAGCTCCGATTCAGGGGCGGAACCGCCCTCAACAAATTGCACTTCCCGGAGCCGCTCCGCTACTCGGAGGATATCGATCTGGTCCGCACCTCTGCAGGTGCGATCGGCCCGATCCTGGACCGCATGCGAGAGCTCCTCGAGCCGTGGCTCGGTCCCGCCCGCTTCGAGCAGAGCCAAATCGCACCGAAATTCCGCTTCCGGGTCCAGGCGGAGGAAGGCGGCGAACATCCCATCCGCCTCATGCTCGAAATCAACACGCGTGAACGCACCGCCTACGACCCCGCAGTGATGGCCCCGTTCGCCGTCGCGAACCCCTGGTTTTCCGGCGTGTCAACGATACCGACATTCTCGAACGAGGAGATGCTGGCGACCAAATTGCGCGCTCCTTCAAAGGGACAAGGGCAGAGACCTGTACGATCTGGCCCATGGGCTCGATGTCTTCGGCGGTCTCGATTGCACCTGTAGTTTTCTGCTTTAATCCGATCCGTCTGGCAGGTTTTTTCCCGGATAGTTTCGTGCACGGATTGCCGGATTTCCGAGACAACGCGGGAAGCCGGGATTCCGAGGCGGCTGATCCTCTTTCCCGGCAGACGCCCTTT
>JAJEFO010000126.1 GCA_022820365.1 Silicimonas sp. | reverse complement strand
CCGCCTGAGTCGAAACGGCGGCTGGAAGCCTCCGCAATGCGCCAACGACAACCAGCCGGTGATGAAAATCGCGCTTGCGGCATGATTCGCGAAGAACATCAAGAATACAAAAAGTGAACCATACAAGAATCACGCCCGTTGAGCAGATAACGGGTCGATTATTCCAGTAAAACCGTAGTAGGCTGTCTTCTTCACCGTCTAACTCCAATGTCTTGGTCAGATACATGATGCCAAAAAGGGGGATGTCTTCCCTGCCCTCCTGTTTGGATAATGGATGTCTACAATATACACAAGACCTTGCGTGCTTCTTCGGCAGATTCATAAATCTGGTTGCTGAAAGCTTGACCGCCTGGATCGTTCCGGATAGAGATCTGAGCAGGGGCGAAAAATGTATGCCCGAAAAGAGCCGGGGCAGAAGCGCAAACTTCTGCCCCACCATTGTAACCGCCGAGGCGGACGAAATCGCGAATTTCGCTTGGAAAATACATCTAGCGATTCGCGTAGTCAAGTTCATTTCGGCTTAGACCGAAAGGTATTTGGTCATGAGTACGGTAGAAAGTACACATATCAAAATGTTGCAAGTCGCTTTGTCACAAAGAACACATCAAATTGTCGCTGGCGCGGATCGGGTGGCAGCGTCAGCGGCAGAAATTCGAGCAAAATTCGAAATGTTGGGACGTCAAGCGCGGATGCTCAACCCAATCATTCTCGAAGGAGATTGAAATGCATGTATCCACTGGCGATTGCCCAATGTGCGGTGGCAAAATGACTTTGCGACCTCATGAAGACTTGATTGCTCTACCCAGTGTCAACGTCAAGAACGGAAACGATGACAAATTGATGTGTGCCGCAAGGTCATGCGTGGAGTGCAACTACATGGATTTGCACACCATGAGCACCCCTAGATTTCTCTGAAGAAGTCGCCTAGAATCAAGGTGCCCCATCGCGGCTTCCAACCTGAGGGGCGACTGACACTGAAACACTCCGGTCAGGAACAACCTAACCGGAGTTTTTTGTGATGTCAATCAGTCGCCCGAAATTGTCCCGAGCTTTAGTTCAATCCGACGAAGGGATTGATGAATCTGGCTCTCTGAATCAATCGCCCGAGGTTCCAAATAGCGAAGAATATTCTTCGCAAATTCGACAAGGGTCTTCTCTTCGAAAATTGGAAGGGCATAGCGACCCGATTCCACTCCCTGGAGGCGCAGTGCTACATCCAATTGACCCGAAGAGATTTCCACCCTGCCGACGATCTCGGCCTCTTTCACCAAAAGATATCCGCCTTTACGAAGATGCAGGTGACGCAAGCTGTCGGTGGTATCAGGACGTTAATTGAGAAGCGGCTAGGGCACTGCTACTCTTCAAGCGTCCTAGAATTCGCAAGTCCAGCGAATTCCAAGCCGATCGATGCCTACTTCAATGTCAAATCGGCTATCTTCCTTTTCGAAGACTGGCACACGAATTTTCGCCTCAATAGGCGCAGAGCGATCATCAAGAGCATCAACCCTATCCGCAAGTTCGCTTATCTTTCCAGATAACCTTCGTAGATCATCCCCGTTCAATTCAAATGTAACAGGTAAGCTCATTTTATGTTCTCCATTCAGGTTTCGATTTGTGCCGCTCGGGATTGAGCGGCGGTTGCGTTGCGGTCACATGTGCGTGGTTGCACCATGTCTACCGCGATGCTCCGAAGGCGGCAGCCAGATCGGCGCGGTCGATGGTTCCTGCGGTCCGGTCATGGTCGTATCCCATGAACCGTCCGGCCAGTTCACCGCTTGAATCGTGATAAGTCGCGCCCGTCACTTGGATGGTGTAGGCAAGATCGCCGCCATGCCACGGGCGATCCGTGCCGTGATGCTCGATGTCCGTGAAACTGGCGGTCCCTGACATGGACGCTACGTTGACCCTGATCGCGGCGTCCCCGTCCACTTCTTGACCATTCGGCGTCATGCCGACAAGATGGCCGCGCCATGTCGCGGATCGTGATGGTGCACCATTTGACGTATCGCCGTGTAACGCGATCCACGGAACGGCAAGCCCGTTGCCGTAGTCGACGCCGTAGCCGCCGTTGGAGTCGGCAATTCGCACGACCTGGCTGTCCCAAGCCCCGAAGTCTTCAACGTCCATTCTCGTGTGACTGATCGCCCCGCCGCCGATAACGCCGTAGACGGTTCGTACGGCCGCCATGTCTATGCGCGGGATGTTCCGCTCCGGCGTGTCTCCGCCGTAGCCGTAGGCCATGACTGAATCCGGGTGAAAGTCGTTTGGCGGGATGTGCCTGAACCCGAGCGCGTGAAGAATTTCATGAACTATGACATGGTGCCTGATTTCGCCTGATTGGTCTTCCCTGATGGTGATCTGCGCCTGCTCTATGCCTATCTCCACTGCGCCTTGGAAGAACGCCTCCCCCGCCGCTTCAGGCATGATCCTGACAGGAACATTCATGTCAATGACGATCGATCCGAACGGCGCCGTCTTGGTATACCTGTTGTCGCCTTCGTATTCGGGACCGCCATGGAAGTCCGGGCCAACGGTGATGTGCCATTTGTGTGGTAGCGCGGCATTGAGCGCGGCGACTGCTTGGATAACTGCGCCCCTGCTTTCAGGGGATGCGTCATGCCAGATTCTGATAATTGGCGCGTCCGGCCATGCTGAGAACGGATCATGCTCGTGCGGATCGAATACGTTCTGCGTGTTGTGGTCGAGATACCGCTCGACATCTGCGGCGGTGACGCTCGGCAGGATCCTGACGGCGATGTCCGGCTGCGAAGGTTGCTGCGTTGTCGGCGGCCGCGCTTCCGGGGTTGTGCCCGTTTCGGGCTGGAAGGTTGAAGGCGCGTCTCCCCCGCCGCCACAGGCGCTCAGTGCAATGCAGAATACAAGCAGACCGACTTTCATGGAGCCGATCATTGGTCGTTGCCTTCTTCTTGCGGGACTTCAGATCCAGCCGCTTCTATCGCCGCCATTTCCTCTTCATAAAACCGGTCATAGAGAGGCTTGTAGGCTCCGCTGAATTTCCAGTCATCGTCATGCATGCACCGGGTCCAAAGTTGCAAGTGGTTGCGTGACGGGCACCTTTTTAGCCACTGCTTGCCCTGGGATGTTTCGGACAAGGCGTTCACCGCTCTGTGATAGGCACGAGAGTCGGCTTCAAGATGTGTCTTGATCTGAGCGATCAGTGCTTCGGCAAGTGCGACGTCATCCTGTTCGCCAGCGAACGACGGCGGCGCGGCCGTGGCAAAGCCAGCCATTGTGACGGTAGCAAGCAACCTTGCCGTCGCCCGTGCGAATTTGTGCATTGTGGAACCTCCAGTTGTCGGCACAATGGAGGCGCTCAGCTTGTTCTGAGTAGGTCATGGTGATGGCGTCCCCATCATTGTGTGCCTGGCGGGAGTGGCCGTGGAGGGCTGCTCCCGCCGCAAGTTTCGATCAACAGCACGGCTGGTGCCGGGCCGTTGCGACAAACTTACAGAAAGAATGTCCCGCCTGTTTGCCTGGCTTAGGGAGCTACCCCGTGCCGGTACAAGGGCTGTTGTATTCAGCGGGCGACCCGGCATAGCGGGTCTGTAAATTTGTCGCGGGTGCAGGTTCGGTCCAATTTCCCCCTAAAGTCAAGTTGACATTTTGGGTGGAACCCGGCAGGGTTTGGGCGTCGGGCAACGGGAGCGACGGCATGTCTGAGACGCCGGAACCGAAGCGTAAGCGTGGGAGGCCACCGAAGCCGATTCCGAAGATTGATGCATCGCCTGAGCGTGTAGCGCGAGCGATTTTCAGCGCGGTGAAGCCGCCCGATCCGTCGCTGCGGAAGTTCAGACGGGCACCTGAAAAAGCGGTTTCAGCCTAAATCGGCGTCATTCCTTGAATGAGAGATGCTCAAGCGGAAGCAGCGTCATATTCTGCTTGTCGATTAGACCTTCTATCTCCATGGCTTTCCGGCTCCCGTCCTCATGTTCGAGCCAGATAACCGGAATCCAGACCTGCTTGCGTTCGCCGTCCTTCGGGTCGGTCCAATAGGCGATGTGGAATTCGCGCTGGAACGTCAATTTCGTCGGTTCTCGTTCTCTTGGTGACGTGGCACTATCTGTTCCGGCACTCACGATAAGCGTTTCGATGATGTTGGTCTTACCCCCGGCTTTCAGAAGATAGTCGATTAAGCCTTCATTGCGCTCACGGAGCTTTCTGATCTCTTCCCGCGCTCTAAGTAATTCTTCCCGCCCTCTCATGCCATACCGCCAATGTTCGAGCAGGAATTTCCCGACGATTGATAGAGTTTCCATCCGGTCATGTTGTCAGAGTCCTTTCTGGGCGGCAAGATTTGCGATCTTGGCTAGTTTGCTTTGTAATTCCCCTGGCGTTCATCGACCAATACAGCACTGGGCCGTCGCGGCCGATGATGGCGACATGGACTCTCTTGAGCAAAACTTCCCTACGCCATTGATTGCGCGCCCGGTGTTCCGTCCGTGTTTTCGGGCATCCTGACCAGCTGGTAGCCGAGCTGCTTGGCGCGCCGTCCGAGGTTCGAGACGGTGCGGTCCACGCGGCGCTGTTCGTAGGCCTCGATCCCGCGCTCCACATATTCCTCCCCTCGGGTGATCAGCGTGTAGATCAGGCACGCAAGCTCACGCGCGGTTGCCGTGATCGCCACCGGCGCAGTCCCGGGTAACGATCTCCAGGCTCTCGGCCGTGCCTCTTCGCTTGCGTGGCATGCGGTTCTCTCCTCTTCTCGCCTCGCTTCACTCGGGTCGGAGAGGAACCACGGCTCATTCTCAATCTCTTGAACGAGGTCGCCGGCAGCGTCGGCGCCATCAGTGACAGAAGCCGATCATGGTTCGGGCCAAGCTACTTGACGGGTGACTGGCACGCCATTGCCAAACGGACCTCGACTGCCCCGACCTGATGACAGATCACATCCTCGGAACCGCCGCCGCAAGCACCGTTTTACTTTCGCGACAGGGCCGGCGCCGCGCGGGGGAGGGGGCTACTTTCGCGAATGAGCTGCCGCGTCGCCGGGGTGACCGCTGCATGATCTGTCGCCGCGCACTTCCGGGAGACCGCAGGTCATTTCCCGCCCAGTTGGCTTAGGCGAATGCTGCGAAGCGTCTCGACGAGCACCGCCACGAGCAGGCCAAACAACAAGAGCCCGTTGACCGCGGCGATGCCTCCGAGCAGTCGCCATTCCTCGGGCAGCAAGATGTCGCCAAATCCAAGCGTCGTGAACGACACAAGCGCGAAATAGACTGCCTCCTCGGCGCCGGCGAAGACGGCAAGGCCATGGAATGCCACGGCCCATAACGAGACTGCGGCAGCAATCATGCAGAGCGTCCATGTCATCGCAAGAACCAGGACCGCGATCAGCCGGGCCCCGTGAGACGACATGGCCGTCCATGCCTGTAGACGAAATAGCTTGGCTTGCAGCACCCACCATGAAATGGCGACAATCAGAACGGTTGCAAGAGTCAGCACCGTTCCAAAAGCAAGCTGAACAAGCATGGTATTGAACGTCCCAAAAGAGAGGCAGCCAGTCAACGGCTTGAACGTGACGGCCTGGGCTTCTTAACGCAGATTCCGATTGGTCGTTGAAAATCGGCATCGCCGTACCGCTGACGCCCGTGGCACGAGCGGCGGCGGTACAAAGCAACGCCGCCAAAAGTTGTCTTGGAAGCGCGAAAGACCTCTGGAACTTTCGTAGGACCGGAAGTCGGCGCCCGTGTTCGGGACGAGTTGCATCGGCCATCCCGGATTTGCTTGACACGAGTTCGGCCGGGGCGTTACTGGATTCATGTGTTCGCGACATGGCGGATGTTTCCAATGCACCAGACTGCAACGATTTCCCCGATCTGGGGCATCACGAATGACCACGGTCCCTTGCGGCATGTGCTTCTAGGGCAGCCAGACTACTACAAGTGGGTTGAGGCCGGGCCACTGATCGGTCGAACTTTGGCGAATGCGCCTCGCACAGGGGTCAGGTTCGATCTTCAGATCGCGATGGCCCAACATGCTGAAATGGTATCGATCTACGAAGAGAACGGCGTCACTTGCCACTATCTGGAAAGCGATCCGGTGCTGCACCGCAACTTTTTCGCGCGCGACAGTTCGGCCATGACGCCGTGGGGTGCGTTGATCTGTCACATGCAGCTCAAGGTCCGGCGCGCGGACTACGTGTCGGCAATTCGATTCTATCAGGCGAACGACATCCCAATCTGGAATTTCGCGACCGCAGGTCATTTCGAGGGCGGCGACTTCAACATCATCGAACCTGGCCGGGTCCTGATAGGCTACTGCGGCGAACGCTCGGAGAAAGAGGGCGCCGAGCAGGTCGCGCAGTTTGTCGAAGCCGAAGGCTGGGAAGCTTTGGTGGCTCCAATCAGCCGGGAATTCGTCCACATGGACGGCCTGATCGTCCCCCTGGCGAACAAGCTTGCTGTTGCATGTGTCGACGCGATGGAGCCCTGGCTGGTCGAGATCATTCGTGGCTGGGGCACCGAACTGGTTGATGTGGGGTATGCCGAGGCCAGGAACCTAGGCGTCAATCTCGTCGCGCTCGGAAACGACAAGGTGTTGTCCATGGCGGGTTCCAGGAATCTTAATGAGCGCTTGCGTGCCATGGGTTTTGATGTCTACGATCCGGACATGTCGATGTTCACGCTTGGCGGCGGCGGCGTCCATTGCCTTTGCCAAGCGCTGAAACGAGACGATGTGTCAGCGACTTCTCCCAGAGAGGCTTGAGGGGCTGAATCTCCGAAGTCCAGCGCTGACCAGTACAGGAAAGGAGGCCATGATCCAGTTTGCCTTGAACCAAACGTCAAGGGCACGCCTTGGGGTCTTGGGATGCTTTTCCGGTTCCTGGCTTCGGAAGTTTCGTCAACAGACACGCAGGTTGAGGCACGAGACTTGGCGAATCGGAATGCGGGTGATCAAGTTGTGCGAGGGCAACCCGCCTTCGGGCTGCGTTATCGGGGAAGCGCTTGCGACCCCGAGAGCGACGCAGGCCGCATGGCAGCGAAAGCTGTATCACGGTCTTTCTGGCCAGGCGGGGCGACTCGCCTTCGGGGCGGGCGGTGGTTCGCCCGTCCCGTTTCAACACAAACAGCAAAGGGGCGCGCTTTCCTCCCCGGCCTGAACGCCGGGGGTTCCAGCGCGAAGATCAGATGAAACTCAAGACACTTGTTGCGGCAACAGCACTGTTCGGCGGTGCCGGAGCGGCGGTTGCGGACGACGTCATCATCGGCGTGCCGAACTGGGCATCCGTTCGCGGAACGGCGCACATCCTGAAAGTCGCGCTGGAAGAGAACCTGGGCCTGTCCGTCGCGCTGCAGAACGGCTCGAACCCCGTGATCTTCGAAGCGATGGATTCCGGCGCCATGCACGTGCACCCGGAAGTCTGGCTTCCCAACCAGCAGAACCTGCATGACACGTTCGTGACGGAAAAGGGCACCGTGACGTTCAATCCGAACGCCGTTCTGGCGGAGCAGCACATCTGCGTGACCAAGGACACGCAGGATAGGACGGGGATATCGTCGCTCAGCGACCTGACCGATCCGTCGCTTGCATCGCAGTTCGATACCGACGGCGACGGCCTGGGCGAAGTCTGGATCGGCGCGGCGGGCTGGGCCTCGACCAACGTGGAGAAGATCCGCGCCAAGACCTACGGCTATTCGGAAACCATGAACCTGGTGGAAATGGACGAGACGCTGGCGCTCGCGCAGGTCGACAATGCCATCGTCCAGGACGAGAACATCGTCTTCTACTGCTACACCCCGCATCACATGTTCTCTCTCTACGACCTGGTCAAGCTGGAGGAGCCCCCCTTCGACGCCGCCGAATGGGACGTGAAGCAGCCGACGGACGATCCGAACTGGCTTGAGAACTCGATGGCCGGCACGGCGTGGGATTCCACGAAGCTGCACGTCTTCTACTCCAGGGCGCTGGAGGAACAGCACCCTGCGGCCGCGGCAATGCTCGCCAATGTAGAGCTGAACACCGAGCACGTGAACGGCATCGTGTACGCCCTTTCGGTTGACGGCAGGGACCCGGACGAGTTCGCCCGCGAATGGGTGGCCGAAAACACGGACCTCGTCGATTCCTGGTTCAACTGACAGTCGGTTCAACTCAGGACCCGGTCGGCATGTTCGGCCGACCGGGACAAAGGGCCTTCGATCCGGGAGGGCGAGATGTCTGATGCCGTGATCGAGATGAACAACGTCTGGAAGATCTTCGGCGAGGACGCGGACGCCGCGATGGAGGCGGTGCGAACGCGCAACCTCAGCAAGACGGACGTTCTGCGCGAATTCAACTGCGTGGTCGGCATTGCAGATGTGTCGTTCTCGGTCGAGAAGGGCGAGATCTTCTGCGTGATGGGCCTTTCGGGGTCCGGAAAGTCCACGCTGGTGCGACACCTGAACCGCCTGATCGAACCGACCGCCGGCAGCATCACCGTTCTTGGCCAGGACATGATTTCGCTAAGCGATGCAGACCTGCGCCAGGTTCGTGCAAGGAAGATCGGCATGGTGTTCCAGCACATGGCACTCCTGCAGCACCGGACCGTGCGCGACAATGTCGCCTTTCCGCTCCAGGTGCGGGGCGAACCGAAGTTGCACCGATGGGCGGTTTCGCAGCGATGCCTCGATCGGGTGGACCTGACCGGCTACGAAGACAGGTTTCCGCACGAGCTCTCGGGCGGAATGCAGCAGCGCGTCGGACTCGCGCGGGCCTTGGCCTCCGACCCGGACGTCCTGCTGATGGACGAGCCGTTCTCGGCCCTTGACCCGCTCATCAGGCGCCAGTTGCAGGACCAGTTCATGGCCCTGTCCGCCGAACTGGGCAAGACCACCGTCTTCATAACGCACGACCTCGACGAGGCGATCCGCATCGGGAACCGGATCGCGATCATGAAGGACGGCCGCATCGTTCAGATCGGCACGCCCGAAGAGATCGTCACGCAGCCCGCCGACGACTACGTGCGAGATTTCGTTGAAGGGATCTCCAAGCTGAAGCTGGTGTTCGCGCACTCGATCATGGCCCCGATCGACGAATACGTTCCGTCCCGCCCGATCGATCTCGACGAGGCTCCGCGGGCGCACCATGGCACGGACCTCGATCATCTGATCGACATCGCGATCACCACGGAGCACGTGACCGTCATCACCGGCGATGACGGTGACGACATCGGGATCGTTGACCGCGCAACGCTGCTGAAGGGCATCCAGGGAGGCAAGGCATGACCACGACGACGACCGAGGCCGGCGGCGGCCGTGTCGGCATCGCGACCGGCGACGGACGCGACGTTCAAGCGTTCGCCGTGGAGAGCGCCGACTACTACGGTGCGGAGTTCGAGAGGATCGAGGGCAAGACCGGATTCGTCGTCTCCTGGAACTCGGCGGCGGCGGCGCTTGGGCCTGTCTGGGGGGCGGCCCGTGGCGCGTGGGGGTTCTTCTGGACGTTCCTGATCCTCGAGCTGTTCGCCCTGGTGCAGGTCGGGCGCGGGCTTTGGGGCGAACTGGGCGCCGAAGAACTTGAGCGCTACAACCGCATCCGGGAGAACATCGAACGCCGGGAAGCGCGCGCTGCGGAGCTTCGCGCTGCGGGCGAGACCGCCGACGCCGATGCCAGCCAGCGCATAGCGGACAACTTGCGCGCCGCCGCCGAGGCCGCGCTCGAGGCGGCCGAGGCCGCAAACGC
>JAJEFO010000073.1 GCA_022820365.1 Silicimonas sp. | reverse complement strand
CGAAACCGGTTACCAGGATAGCAGGGAGAGACGGACACGGCCGAAGCGCCGACGAAAACCGTCAAGTCGCGACCATGCCGTCCACAAGGGAACAACAGCCGGGGTGGACACCCTTCCGCCGCGGAACGCGGCTCAGTTCTTGCACAATAATGGAAAGCGCGCGGCAATGGTGAGTTGGAGCGGCTCCGGCCCTTGAAGCGAGCGCCAAAGGGCCGGATTCGCTCTACATTACTGTAGGTTCTCTTCGCTGTTTCATTTCGAAAGGAGAACCGACATGTCATCTACTACAGCAGCACCATGTTCGCAGTCGGCGACGGAGCACGACCCCTTCCGTGGGTTTCTTCCGGAGTTTCTTGACTGGCTTGAGAAGGCGGGCTTGTCCGCGAACGAAGTCGCCAGCGCCCTTAGGGCGTCGCGCCACTTTCTCGTCTGGCTGCAAGACGACGGCACGCCGATCAACCGGATTGACGATGCGGCATTGTGTCGATTTCGACACCATGACTGCCGCTGCGTCCATTCGAGGCACGGCAACTACAAGAGGCATCGCAGAAGCTCGCGGGATTACATGTTCCGGGTCCGTTGGCTCGTGCGGTTTCTTGAAGAGAGTGGCCGCGTATCGCATCCGGGGGAACTCGACGACGGCTTGCGCCTCGCGGAGAAATTCATCGAAACGCGTCAGGCGGAAGGCTTTGCGCCAACATCACTGTTGCGCGATCATAGTGCCTGCCGTCACTTTCTCGTCTGGCTCCACGGATCGCGGATTCCGATGGCGAAAGTCGACCGGGTCGTCCTTGACCGCTTTCTCGACCATGACTGTCTGTGTCCGGGACGCTTCCGCAGCCTGAGTGAACGTGCCGATCCGACCTGTCGATACATTCGGCCGATCGAGGAGTTCATGGCCTTCCTGGCCGGGCGCGGAAGGGCACCGGTCGCCTTCGTCGCATCAGGGAACGAGCCAGGTAGCAAGTTCGATGCATTCCGTGCGTGGCTCCAAAGCCACCGCGGCGCGGGCGAAGCCACTGCTCGCGAATACGAGAGGGAAATCGCGGCGGTGCTGCCCGACTTGGGAGTCGAGACGGATCGATATGATGCAGCACTGATCCGCACGGTCCTGCTGCAGCGCTTCGCAAAGGTCTCGAATTCGCACGCGAAAAGGCTGGCGACGTCGATGCGCATGTATCTGCGCTTCCTGGCGTCCTGCGGCAAGAGTTCGGCGGCGCTCGTGGGCGCCGTTCCCGCCGCCACGAGCTGGCGGCTTGCTTCGCTGCCCCGCTACCTTCCCGCCGAAGCCATCGAGTCCGCAATCGCCTCCTGTGACGTTGCGACGCCCCTTGGAATGCGTGATCGGGCCATCCTTCTGCTGCTCGCCAGGCTGGCGCTGCGCGCCGGCGATGTCGCCGACCTCCGGCTGGGAGACCTCGACTGGAGACGCGCGCGGCTGATCGTAAGCGGAAAGTCCAGGCGTGGGGTGGGCCTGCCGCTGCCCCAGGATGCAGGAGATGCGCTGCTGGACTACATCGAACAGGCGCGCCCGCGGGTGGACGAGGAGAAGGTGTTCCTGCGCGGCCCGGCGCCGCATCGGCCCCTGGCCTGCGGCGGCACGATCACTGCTGTCGCGGGACGGGCTCTCAAGCGCGCGGGTGTCGATGACGCCAATGGCCGGGGCGCTCACCGCTTTCGCCATTCGGCCGCGACCGGACTGCTGCGGTCCGGGGCATCGCTAGAGATCATCACCGCTCTCCTGCGCCACCGTTCGCCTGACACTACGGCGATCTACGCCAAGGTTGATCTTCCGATGCTGCTGGAAGTGGCGCAGCCCTGGCCGGGAGCAGTCCAATGACCATGAGAGAGCACGTTGATCGCTATGTCATGTTCCGGCGTCACCTGGGATGCAAGTTCGTGGACCAGGAGCGGATGTTGCTGGACTACGCCACCCACGCCATGGCCCGCGGCGAGCGATTTGCCGAGGTCCGCGGGATGCTCGCGTGGGTCTCCGGCGCCGGCTCACCCGGGGCAGTGCACAGGAGGCTGAGAACAGTCCGCAACTTCGCCATATGGATGCACGCCGAGGACGAACGCCACGAGGTTCCGCCTCGCGACGGCTTTGGCCGGGAACAGCGCCGAAGACCCGTCCCGAACCTGCTGACGGTCGCGGAGATCAAGCGAGTGATGGAAGCCGCGCTGCTGCTTCCGCCCGAAGGCTCGATCACGCCCCAGACCTATCATTGCGTGATAGGTCTGATCGCGGCGACCGGCCTGCGGCGCTCGGAGGCAACCTCGTTGCGGCTGGCCGACATCTCCCCCGACGAGCTGATCGTCGGCCCGACGAAGTTCGGCAAGCACAGACTTGTCGCTCTTCACGACAGCACCCGCGATGCCCTCGGCCGATACCTCGCAATCCGAAGGCGTGTCGGCGCAGCGAGCGACCATCTGTTCATTCTGTCGTCCGGCAGGCCCCTGGAACCCGAGAAATTGACCTACGTGTTCACCAAGCTGGTCCGCCAGACCGGGCTCAGAGGCGGTCCTGGCGAGCCTGGTCCCCGGCTCCACGACCTCCGGCATTCCTTCTGCGCAAGGTCGCTCGAGGCCGCGATCGCGTCCGATCGGGACATTGTGCATCGTCATATGCTCGCTCTGAGCACATATGTTGGCCACGCTAGCATGCTGGACACGTACTGGTATCTCGAGGCGACACCGCCTCTGCTTGGACAGATCGCCGGAGAGACTGAGCGAATGTTTGTGGGGAGGGCCTCTCGATGACCGAGCTTGCTCACCATATCAGCGCGTTCCTGCGCGATCATCTGCCCCGCGACCGTCGCGCCAGTCGCCACACGATCGAGAGCTACGCCACAAGCTTCAAGCTTCTGGTCTGCTTTGCCGCCGAACGGTTCGGAGTGCGGCCATGCCAGATCGGGATCGAGCAGCTTACCGCGCCGCTCATTCTCGACTTCCTCAACGATTTGGAAGATCGGCAGGGAAACTCGGTCGGCACCCGCAACGTAAGGCTCGCGGCATTCAAGTCGTTCTTCAGGTATCTGGAATACCGGGCTCCGTCCTTCCTTGACCTTGCCCGCCAGATCCATGCCATCCCGTCAAAGCGCGGCGACGAGGCGCTGATCGACTATCTCGACCGGGATGAGATACAGGCGTTGCTCAATGCGCCTGATCCCGCCACCCGCTCCGGCGTGCGCGACCGGGCGATGCTTAATCTCGCCTACGCCGCCGGACTCAGGGTATCGGAACTGACCGGGCTTGTATGCGGAGATCTGGCTCAGCCTCATCTCGACACTGTGCATGTGACCGGGAAGGGACGGCGCGAGCGTATCCTGCCTCTATGGAAAGAGACGCGGGCTCTTCTCCGGCAATGGCTCGCGATCCGGCCCCGTAGCGGAGAACACAATCTGTTCCTCAACGCTCGGGGCAGGTCGATGAGTCGGCACGGCTTCGCGCATCGCCTGGCGCTGCATGTCGCCACCGCGCAGCAAGAGGCGTCATCGATGATCGGCAAGCGCGTCACTCCCCATACCTTGAGGCACAGCTGTGCGATTCACACTCTGGAAGCCACGGGCGACATCCGCAAGGTGGCGTTGTGGCTGGGTCATCAAACCATCCGGAGTACGGAGATCTACCTCCGCGCCGACCCCGTGGAGAAGCTCGACATCCTGGCGGCCGGACTCCCGCCCAGCCTCAGGAAGGGCTCTTTCAACGATGCACCCGACAGGTTGCTGGCCATACTGAAAGATGCATGCAAAGGTTGACTGAAGTAATGTAGAGCGAATCCGGCCCTTTGGCGCTCGCTTCAAGGGCCGGAGCCGCTCCAACTCACCATTGCCGCGCGCTTTCCATTATTCAGGATTCACCAGGGGCCGGGATACAGGCTCTACTTCGTTCGCCGCGGAGGGACGGTGATCCTGCTGCTGTGCGGCGGCGACAAGGGCTCCCAGGAACGGCTTATTGCCACGGCCCAGCAGCTTACAAAGGAGATCGACGATGAAGACCACAAAGTTTGATCCGGCGGAGTACCTCACTTCCCCGGAAGTGCAGGCCGAGCTTGTTGCCGAGGCGTTCGAGTCCGGCGATCCGAAGTTCATCGCTCACGCACTTGGCACGGTCGCCCGCGCGCGCGGAATGACCGAAGTGTCCAGGGAGTCGGGGGTGTCGCGCGAGGCCCTGTACAGGGCATTGAGCGAAGAGGGCGATCCTCGGTTGAGCACGTTGACCAGCGTGCTGTCGGCGCTTGGCTTCGGCCTTGAGGCCAAGGTCCTGGAGGGCCACGCTGGATAGTCCTTGGTCCCTCTAGGCGACGTGGTCGGCAGCAGTCCGGCAGTCGGCATCCAGTGTCTCGAAAGGCAGGCCGAGTCCGGCAAGGCGTAGCGGGCGGTGGTCGCCACCTGCGTATGACCGAGCAGCCACCCGATCATCGGCAGCCCCTCGCCGAGCGCCAGCGCCCTGGAGGCGAAGCTGTGGCGGCAGTCGTGGAGCCGCGCGTTCTCGATCCTGGCGCTTGCAGATCAGGTTCCAGGGAGCGTTCAGGTTGCGCATGTGCCTGGCCTTGACGTTCCCGGAAATGACCCAG
>JAJEFO010000051.1 GCA_022820365.1 Silicimonas sp. | reverse complement strand
GTTCTGATCGTGATCTTCTTCGTCACGTCATCCGATAGCGGCAGCCTGGTGATCGACACGATCACGGCCGGCGGCAAGATGGATGCTCCGGTGTCGCAGCGGGTGTTCTGGTGCACGCTCGAAGGGCTGGTGGCCATTGCGTTGCTTCTTGGTGGCGGTCTTGTCGCGCTGCAAGGGGCGGCCGTCTCTACCGGCATCCCCTTCACCATCGTGGTGTTGCTCATGTGCTGGTGTGTCTACGCTGCGCTCCGCACCGAAGAGCGCTAGGAAACCGAAGGGTCGGGGACATCTCCGGCCCTTTCATTTTGGAAGAATGCTGCGGAATGGTTGCAGTGCAGCGCCACTCGGCACGTCAACGAGTGGCATGCGCCGCGAGTTGAGTATGGCGCAATTCCCGACCCCGACGATATCCTGGTGCAATGTTGCAATGAACTGAATCTCCTTGGGTGCAACGTGTAGCTGTTGCGTCGAGGAGTCGTTTCACGGTGTGGACGCACGGAAACTCGAGAGACACAGAGGAACCAGTTCCATGGCGCTTCCGCAGTTCACGTTTGCAAAGTGCGGGTCACGCTCTCCGCAAATTGCCGCTTCAACAGGCATTGGCACCAGCGGGGAACCGGGATCAGGCAGTGGCGGCAATGGATGATTCCTTTCTGTGGCGCCGGTTCCACGCGTTGGAGGCCGCAACGATCTTCCACGTTGATCTGTCGCGACATGCATCGCGCGAAGCGGAGGCAATGGAATGGCTCGACGGAGCGGAACGGTCGCGTCGGAACCGGTTCGTGCATCCCCGGCCGGGTCGCGAATTCACCCTGTGCCGGGCAGCGCTCCGATCATTGCTTTGCCGCGAACTCGGCTGCAGCAACTACGATCTTTCGTTTGGAACGTCGGAATTCGGCAAGCCGTTCGCCCGTGTGAATGGCGTTGCGGCTACTGTTGCCTTCAATGTCAGCCACAGCGGTCGGCACGGCCTGATTGCATTGGCGTCGAAGGGCCGAGTCGGGGTGGACGTGGAGGAACGCTCGTCAAACCGTAACCTGGACGTCTGTATCCGGCTGCTATTCGCTCCAGACGAGCAGGCTGAATTCAAAAACGTTAGCGAACAGGGAAAGGTCGAGCGATTCTACCGCATCTGGACACTGAAGGAGGCGCTGATCAAGGCTGTCGGTGCCGGACTGTCGATTGATACAGCAAAATTCGAGGTTCCGCTCGCCATGGTCCGCGGCGTGAAGACCGGTGTGTTTCGTTTCCCGGATGCGCCGACGGTGGCGTGGGGTCTTGAGAACATTGGCAATGCCGCGTTTGCCGCGGCCGTTGCTTATGAGCACGGCAAAATGAGGGACATTCGATGAATTGGACCACAATCCCGCAAAGAGCGTGTGAAGATGCGGTGATGGCGCTGGAGAATTGGCTGGACGAGCACTTGAACAAGGTCGGGCGCTTGGTCCGGTCCTTGATTGTCGACGGATGTCTGCGCCACAATGATCCGACACCGGGCGCAGCCGTTTTTCGCGACTTGCTAGGCACCCCGGCAATCCTGAGCCGTGATCATGAGACGGAAGGATATCCAGCCTCGAACGAGCGTCAGGTGGCGCTCCGCATTGCGCAATGCAGCAAGATCCTACATGCAACAAACACCAATCCTCAGTATGTTGTGCGGGCAGAAATGCTTCGTCGGGATTTCGGTGTCTGGCCGCTGATCAATTCGCATTGGTTAGAAAGGCATCCCGTTCCGAAACGTCGGTCGGCCCGCCTCACGATCCGGCCCGAAGGCTGCATCATCCAAATGGTCGCGACCGCGAACCTTGCGGAGGGCTAGAAAGTGGCTGCTATCGGCATCCTTGGCATGGGAACGATGGGCGCGGCCGTGGGAACCGCCCTAAAGACCTTTGGTCACCGTGTTCTGACCGATCTTGGCGGACGTTCCGACGTGTCTGTACAGCGGGCAAATGAGCGTGGGATCGAGGCCGTCGGCAACCTGAACCAGCTCGTGACCGAAGTGGACATTCTGTTTTCCATCGTGCCGCCCGACCGGGCGCTGCAACTTGCCGAAACTCTGGCTGACACAAGCGCGGGAATATCCAAGAGACCGGTGTTCGTGGATGCCAACGCGGTTGCGCCCCTGACGGTGCAGCGCATGATGCTTGTGTGCGAGAATGCAGACCTGCCCTTTCTGGATGGTGGCATTGTGGGCGGCCCGCCGACCGTTGCAACGCGACCGCGGCTATATCTGGCCGGTAGCCACACCGACGCGGTCGCCTCTCTCGACGGACAAGCCTTCGATCACGTCGTTCTGCATGGTCAAGCGGGGCAAGCCTCGATGTTCAAGATGCTCTATGCCGGGCTAACCAAAGGTCTGAACGCACTCTTGGTCAATCAGCTCACGGCAGCAGAGCGTGCAGGCCTGTTCGAGGCGTATGTCGAGGAACTGGCAATGTCACAGCAAGCCCTTCTTGCAAGGGCTGAGAACGTAATCCCCCGCATGCCGGCAGATGCCGAACGCTGGACGCCTGAGATGCGCGAGATCGCGTCTGCTTTGGCCGAGTTGGGCCTGCCGACGGGGTTTCACAGGGCGGCCGAGCGCGTCATGCAACGGCTCGCGTCGTCACCGTTTGCGGCGGAGACACGTGAAACCGTCGATCCGGGAAGAACGGTTCGCGACACATTGCGCGGCAAATGACACCAAATCGTGAGCGCTCAAAACTGCAATCGAATACGATCAATTCTCTCTTGCGCCAATTGCGCAATCCGCTGCTCGCCTGCTTCGCTAGTCAGCTGCGCTCTGCGGCCCTGCCTACTCTGACATTGTCAAAAACGTCACCTGCCAAAGGACGGATACGACTAGCGTCACGCTCTCGAGGTTCTGAAATTCGACGGTGAGGGCGTGCTTGAATACCGCCTTGATCAAGCCGATCAAATGGAATATCTTACTTTAGTCTTACTTGAAGGTTGCTTGTCGGAAGCCGCGATGTCAAAATCAGGAAAACTCACGACCACCGTCTCCGCCAAGGGCCAGGTCGTCCTGCCCAAGATCATCCGTCAATCCCGACGCTGGGATGCGGGAACGCGCCTCGACGTGGAAGAAACGGACGAAGGCGTGTTGCTCAAGCCGTTGTCCGCATTCGCGGCAACGCGTCCGGCGGATGTCTTTGGTTGCCTGGCCCGCACCGGTGCACCCCGGACCCTCGCCGAAATGGAAGCGGGCATCATGGCGGAAGCGCGGCGGCGCCATGAGGGCAGTTGATACGAACATCATCGTGCGGTACCTGACCGGTGATGATCCAGGACAGGCCGCCAGGGCGAGAGCCGTCGTCGACGCTGGCAACGTTTTCGTGGGCACGACCGTCCTGCTCGAAACCGATTGGGTGCTGCGCAGCGTCTATGGTCTTGCGCCGGAACACGTTGCAGACGCCTTGAGCGCCTTCTCCGGACTGCCGGGCGTCACGTTAGAGAACCCGACCCTTGTGGCCGGGGCGCTGGCCAGCGTGAAGAAGGGCATGGACTTCGCCGATGCGTTGCACCTCGGTGCCGCCGCGAAATGTGAAGCGATGCTGACCTTCGACCGCAGGTTCATCGGGACGGCAAGTGGCGATGCCGTCAAGGTGATGGAACCCTGAACGGGATCCGGTGGTCCGCGCAAGCACGCCAAGGTCCAGGGGACAGGATCGTGAACTTCCTTCATGAACCCCGAATTGAATGCAGGGCCTGTCCTGAAAAAAGTGCACATAGTCCGTCGCGATCACGCCAAGGCCGTACGCCGTCGCGAACGACGTGTTCTGGATGATGGCGGCCACCGGTGTTTTCGAATCGTCAAGAAGGACCGATACGGAATTGATGGCTGCAATGGCGAAAACGCGCTGCGACTCGGCTTGCGCGTTTCCATCGTCAGTCTCCAGAACTGTGACCTGCTGGCCGAGCGCATACGGGGGCTTGGCTCTCATGCAATTCCAGTTGCGATTTCATGGCACTGGCTCCCTTGACGTCTTGCTTGGGAATCACTTGATTTATTCCGCAACGAGCGCAACTTCCGCGCCCGCCGCCTGGAAACGGCCCAAGTTGCCGTAGAGCGCGCGCAGCATGATGCCGCGTGCGCCGTTTATGTCCCGGTCGTCGACGATGCTGCCGTCCGAGACCGTCGTCGCGCCGCCGAGCTTCCGGTCGACAAAG
>JAJEFO010000115.1 GCA_022820365.1 Silicimonas sp. | reverse complement strand
CGGCCGTCAAGTGCCGCAGGATTCGCCGTCAAGTGTCACAGGATTTTCCGTCAAGTCCGGCAGGATTTTCCGTCAAGTGTCGTAAGATTTTTCGTCAAGTGTTGTAAGATTTTCCGTCAAGTGTCGCAGGATTTTGCACCCCGACCTGCAATTCTACGCGGAGGCCGAACTGCATCACCTAGCGATCAGGGACGGGTCCGTCACGCTTTTTGGCATCAGAAGTGGGGAACAAGATCAGATGCCAGACCAATCGTGGCCCGTAATGGCCACCAAATTGGAATCTCACGGCCTGATCTCGGACCAGCGATTGACAACACTGTACAGGACGCTCCGCCTTATGCGCCACTTGCAGCAGAAATGCTGGCGGAGATACGACGCTTGACGGCACTGGTTCTGCCGCATACGCCGCAGCGAGCGTGTGCTTGGGAGATGGTCAATGCCGGAAGGCGACACAGAGAGCGTTGAGCTCTGGTCCGTGGCCGAGCGTTTGGCAGATGCCGCACGAGAGGAAACGCTGCGCCATTTCCGCGCACGGAATCTGACTGTGGAGAACAAGAGCGAGCATTTTGACCCGGTTACGATTGCCGACAGGAATGCAGAATCCTCGATGCGCGCGATCCTCACAGAGCTTCGACCCGAAGATGGCATATTGGGTGAGGAGTTCCAGCAAAAACATGGCGTTAGCGGCCTGACATGGGTTCTTGATCCGATTGACGGCACGAGAGGGTTCATTTGCGGAACGCCAACTTGGGGCGTTTTGATTGCACTTGCTGATGACGACGGACCGCTTCTCGGGCTGATCGACCAACCGTATGTCGGTGAGCGTTTCATGGGTGGTCGAGGCAGGGCGGTTCTTGAAGGACCGCATGGCAGCCGCCCGTTGAGAGTAAGCGAAACAAAGACACTGGATGACGCCACGTTGTTCACGACGTTCCCGGAAGTCGGCACGATTGCCGAAGCGGCGGCGTTTCGACGTGTTGCCAGCAAGGTGCAGCTTACCCGCTACGGTTGCGATTGCTATGCATACGCGCTGCTCGCCGCAGGCCAGATCGATCTTGTAATTGAAGCCGGCCTCAAGGCCTACGACATTCAGGCGCCCATCGCCGTGATTGAGGCAGCAGGTGGAATTGTCAGCGACTGGGAAGGACAGCCGGCTCACGGGGGGGGCAGGGTGCTTGCAGCGGCCACGGCCGAATTGCACGAGGCCGCCATGGAGTTGATCGCATGATCTGTCGCCTAGGCAATCCAGGCTAACAGTACTTGCCAGCATGGGGCCTGGATGCATGAACTGACCCCGTGCCCTTTGTACTCCCCGCGTGCACATCGTCCGTCCCTGCTGTCGGCAGCGGAGGCGATCTGCTCAGCATGCCACTCATGCATGTCATGAAATTGCCTGCCATCTTGCCTTCCCTATCGTCTTCGCACGCACTACCGTCATTGCCGTAAGCAGTTCACCCCAGAGCCACTCGGCTGGAGACATGACAATGCAGCTTGGCGCCTTCTCTATCAGCCTTGCCGTTCAGGACCTTGCAGTGTCGCGGACATTCTACGAAGAGCTCGGTTTCCACGTGACGGGCGGCGACGAAAAGCAGTACTTGATAATGGTGAACGGAACTACCGTCATCGGCCTGTTTCAGGGGCTCTTCGAGAAGAACATCCTCACGTTCAATCCAGGATTGGCCCAAGACATGTCCCGCATCGCCAAATTTACCGACGTGCGCGACATTCGCGCGTCCCTCTTGGCCGGCGGGATCGAAATGGAGTCCGATACTGACCCGTCAGCGACCGGGCCTGCGAGCATCATCATCAAGGATCCCGACGGAAACCCGATCCTCATCGATCAGTTCTTTCCGAAGCCGGGCAGTTGATCGCTCCCCCGGGACTGCGGCTTGGCCCCAGGCCCTCCGACAATTCCTTGTTTGGCGGCAGTCGAGGCTGAACTGCCGGAAACGTCACCCTCGCAGGAGGCGCGTCAAGCGTCATGAGCCGATTGCAGTCATGTGGAGGCAGATATTCCACGGACCGCCGGTCGATGCGAACGTGATGTCAGTGGCCATGCCGATCAGGCCGACTCGAACGCTGAGCCAACGCACATCGTCCGGCGCCTCTTGCACTCGCCCTTGCAGGCAGGCGACATTGAATCGTCTCGTGAACCGTTACAAGCATCTGAAATGGGCGACTTGAATGCGGTGCCAACTCAGGCAAGCGAGGTCCGAGTCAATTGCTCGGGATCAAGGAGCCCGTACCGCCATCTCTTTCCGCTGATCCCTCAACCTTTGGGGGCGAAGGCCGCCAGTGCCACGACAGCGACCATCGCTGCCGCCATTCCCATATTGATGCCTCTCTGCCACTTCTCGGGCAGCCTCATCCGCCTAATCGTGACGCCGGCACACAGCCACGCAACATGAATTGAGAGCCACAGAACATTAAGAAGAAGCAACTTTACTCCGATCTCCAAAAGGGGATGTTCGGCCATGAACGCAAACCCGGAAAACAAGGTCGTGTTCACCACATAAGCCTTCGGATTGACCGCCTGAAGCAGGATGCCGCCCCGGATTCCGGGCGGGCTCGGCTGCTCGATGAACGCAATTCTCGTCCCGGCAAAGGCGATACGGGAGGCCAGCCACAGCAGATAGGCCACCGACGCCATCGTCAGGACCACTCGGATTCCGGGTTCGGCAAGCACCAGCGCCGCCAGACCGCTGATTACGGCACAGCACACGAGGTTCGTGCCGACAAAGAGCCCCGCCAGATACCGGACGCCATGCGCATATCCGAATGCCGACCCGACGCCCGCGAGAGACAGAACACCTGGACCGGGCGTGACGATCAGGAAGAATACAGCCAGAACGAAACTTGCCATGACCGCTCAATGCCTTGGGAATCTCGAGAAGCACAAGGCATCACTTGTTTCAGGCAGGCATCTGCGCTTCATCGGGTCGGAGAGATGTGTCGAGGCTATTCGAGCGCCTTTATGTACTGTGCGATGGCAAGGCGGTCCTCGGGCGAAAGTCTGCCTATTGTTGCGACAACCTCGGCCATTTCGCCACCTGCACTGTCGAAATCCGGCGTAAAGCCGGTTTCAAGGTAGTAGGCAATGTCTTCTACACTCCAGTTCAGAGCGCTTGGCACCAGCCCGGGAATGCGTCCCTTTCCGGCAGGATGTGGCGCGCCCTCCATCCAGGCCGAAGCGAGGCTGCCTCCCAGGAAGTTCCGTGGAGTGTGGCACTCGGTGCAATGGCCCAGAGCCTCCACCAGGTAGCGCCCGCGTTCCAGTTCGGGCGTTTCTGCAGGCCGTACCCATGCCGATCCCAGGAACAGGGACTTCCAGACCCCAAGCGAGGAGCGGACATTGAATGGGAAGGTCAGCTCGTGCGGCTGGCTTGCCATGGGCAAGGCAGGCAGGGTCTGCATGAACGCCCAAAGATCGACCACATCCTGGTCATTCATTCGTGCATAGGATGTGTATGGAAATGCTGGATAATAGTGGTGACCTTCGGGCGACGTGCCATGGAGCAGGGCAGAGGCGAATTCCACAAGTGTCCAGTCACCAATTCCGTAGGTCGGATCGGAAGAGATGTTGGGTGCGGCAAAGGTGCCGAACTGGGTTACGAAGCGCCGGCCTCCGGGCAGTGCCAAGTCATCGTCGCTCGTTTCAGCCTTGTGGCACGACGCGCATCCACCTGCCCAGAACACCACTTCGCCCTGTACCGCATTGCCTTGGAGCGACGCAAACCGTGTGGAATCTACGACTGCAGGACGGGTCAGCCAGAGTGCTGCCGCAATGCCGAACACTCCAAGCAAGGACAGCCACGTCAGGGCACGCTTCATCGCCTCTTTCACCTTGACTGGCAGGTTGCCTCTGTTTCGTCAAATTCAGCGCTGACGAAAACTTCTATGGCAAGCACTGCAAGTGCCGCCGACACCGCGAATTGCACCGCGCAACTCGTCTTGACCTTCTCCTGCCGCTGAAGCGAGCTGCCTTGCGGCCTCGATCAGTTGAACGCCAATGTCGTCCAAGCGCGATCCGTCCTCCCAGATCGAAGGCAGGGCCCTGGTCGCATTGCCCAATTCCGCCGTCGAAGTGCCGGGAGCCCAATAGGCGTTCTGTTTCATCATCGCGAGCGCCAGGAGATTGCTCGCAGCTGCCTGCGCCGCAACCGCATCGTAGTCGACTTCGCCCTTCGCCATGGCGCCAATCACGTCGAGGTTGAACGCATAGAGTTTCATGTGCGCTTGACGGGCAGTGGCGGCGGGATTGCCGTCATGTCCGCCGGCATGTGCGAGCGTCACTCCTGCCAAAGTCAGTGCGGCCACAACGAGAGCAAATTGTTTCGTGAAATTCATCTGCATCTCCTTAGACTTGCGAAGGGCATTGTGCATCGCATGTTACCTGAAGACTCAAGGAATGCCACCGTTCGCGGGCGATGAAGTCCTTGCGGGAGCGTACTCGTGCAACTCTGACTACGACCTTTCCGCCGCATCGTTGCTGATCTTGCCGTCTGCATCCGCAAGGCGAACGCGCCCGATAAATGGCAGGTTCCTGTTTCTCTGCGCGTAGTCGATTCCGTATCCGACCACGAATTCGTCCGGAATCTCGAACCCGGTCCAGGTGGCGCAAATGTCGACTTCCCGACGTGACGGCTTATCAAGAAGCGCGATCGTTTCGAGCCTTCGCGGGTTGCGCGCCTGCAGGAATCTCACGACGTGGCTCAGCGTGTATCCCGTGTCCACGATGTCCTCGACCACGAGAACGTCCTCGCCCTCGATTTCGCCCCGAAGATCCTTGAGAATTCGCACCTCGTGGCTCGAAATCATCTCGTTCCCGTAGGAGGAGACTTCGAGGAAGTCGACCTCGACATTCATGTCAAGCTCACGCACGAGATCGGCAATGAGCACGAAGGATCCGCGCAAGAGCCCGACAATTATAAGCTTGTCTGTATCGCGAAACGTCGCCTGGATTTCACGGGCGAGTTCCTCGACTCGGTTCGCAATGGCCTTTGCCGAAATCAACTCAACAATCACATATGGTCTTGTCAAAACGAGTCCCCCCCCTTGACCCCCGTTCCCGCTCCCTACACGTAAGGGACAGGACAATTCCAGACCCGAGCACATGCCCTCCCATACTGAATGCCGTCGCGTGCCTTACAGTGCCAGACAGATGTACGACCTTGTGGCGGATGTGGAACGCTATCCGGAGTTCTTGCCTTGGACCACTGCCGCTCGCATCCGCGAGACGCGCCACGAAGGCAGTCGCGTCGTGATGCTCGCCGACCTGGTAGTTTCCTTCAAGGTCTTCAGCGAGAAATTTGGCAGCCGGGTCACGCTTTGGCCCGACTCGAACAGGATCAACACCGAGTATCTTGACGGCCCTTTCCGCCGAATGAACTCGGACTGGGAGTTCGCTGACGCAGAGGAGGGCGGATCTGATGTGAGCTTCCACGTGGACTTCGAGTTCCGGAACAGGCTTCTGCAGACCACGGCCAAACTCTTTTTCAATGAAGTGACGCAGCGTGTTGTGCAGGCTTTTGAGCGTCGTGCGGCAGATCTTTATGGGCGCGACTAGACGAGGGTCAGCGACCTTTCCCTGAATGGCGCGGTTTCTTGCGGAGCGTACAGATGACGGGCATGCCACTGTGAAGAGTGCTTACACAAGTATGACTCTTTTATATAATAAATTCAAATTACTACATACTTAATTTTACTATTTTATGTAGAATTGTATGGTAACCTATTGATTTAACGAATTATAGAGAGGCTTAGGCATCGAAACCGTAGAATTGTCAGGCGACGCATCTCCTGATTAGACCATTTGCCAATGATCGCCACCATAACACGGACGGAAGTCAATCTTGTTCGGCACGTCGTGGATTGGGCATGCACTCAGGCTGTCTGCGGGCGTCGGCTTGCCTCACGGAACGAGGGTTCCTGGATGGTCAGCTTTTGCGCGCCGCCTTTTCGTCGACACCCGAGATGCCTTCGCGCTCTTCAAGAACCTTCAACACCGCATCGAGTTCGACTTCACGTGCCGCCAGCATTACAATGAGATGATAAAGAACGTCCGCCGCCTCTGACGCAAGCCGGTCGCGGTCACCCCGAACCGCCTCGACGACGGCTTCGACGGCTTCCTCGCCAAATTTCTGTGCAGCCTTCTCTGGACCCGCCGCAAGAAGTTGCGCAGTCCAGGAACTTTTCGGGTCAGCTGCCCTCTTCTCAGCTACGGTCCGGGCAAGCCGGTCCAGAATGTCAGTCATCTGAATTTCACGCTGGAAGCCCCGGCAACCGGGCCGGGACGGAAAGCGAGCTCCCTATGTAGACGCCGCAATTCGGGCGTGGAGGATCGGTATCGCTGGAACTCTCCCGTGGAAAACTCCGCTGCGTTGTGTGGATGCTTCTTGCGAAGGTTTGCCGGTGAAGCGCGAACCTGAGGAGTGCCTGGAAAATTCTCCCGGCCATCGAGTGCCGCGAATGTTAGATTCACGCGCGAAAACAATGCTTTACTGGATGGTCGGCAGGCCATCCCTTGCTCCTTTGTGTCGGGACTGCATCATGCTCTCGGGCTTTCCTGGTCCGTTGAAGTCCTTGCTATCGAGGGCGGGTGAGAGATCAAGTGAGCCTCACGGAAACGCCGTGCGCCGACATGTGTGCCTTGGCTTCGGCAATTGAAAATTCTCCAAAGTGGAAAATCGATGCGGCCAGTACAGCACTGGCCCCGCCCTCGGTCACGCCTGCAACCAGGTGATCCAGCACGCCGACGCCGCCGGACGCGATCACGGGGATCGACACGGCGTCCGCAATCGTTCGGGTCAACGGGATATCAAATCCCGCACGTGTCCCGTCCCGGTCCATGGAGGTAAGCAGGATCTCGCCTGCACCTTTCGCCTCAACGGATTGCGCAAACTCCACGGCGTCGATTCCGGTAGCGCGTCGCCCTCCATGCGTGAAGATCTCCCACTTGTTCGCTTCCGTTGACTTTGCGTCGATCGCAACAACAATGCACTGCGAGCCAAACCTTTCCGCTGCGCGCGCCACCACGTCGGGATCTGCCACTGCCGCCGAATTGAAGGAGACCTTGTCTGCTCCGGCCAGCAGCAGGGCGCGGACATCCTCGACCGTTCGAACGCCACCGCCCACCGTCAAGGGCATGAAACAGTGTTCTGCGGTCCGCGTCGCAAGGTCATGCATCGTATCGCGGTTTTCGTGCGTTGCATGAATGTCGAGAAAGCAAAGTTCGTCAGCCCCGGCTGCATCGTAGGCGATTGCCGCCTCGACCGGGTCTCCGGCGTCGACAAGATCAACGAAGTTCACGCCCTTCACGACTCGGCCGTCGGCCACGTCCAGGCACGGTATGACCCGGGTCTTCAGCATGCGGGGTCTATCCGCATTCCTGTCCAAAGGGGCAAGATGATTCTGCAGTCCGCGTGAGTGTGAACGACGAGACGCGCCTGCCCGTTCCGCCGGATGCAGATCCCGGAAGCCGCCATGGGCACGCGCCGCCACCTATCGTCGCTCGCACTGCAGGCAATGGCTGGAAACTCCCTGGTTTCCGTTCGGCGTTGCCGTTCATTGCGCAAGTGCCCGAGCAACATCCATGGCAAAATATGTCAAAATGCCAGCGCAGCCGGCCCGTTTGAAGGCAGCAAGGCTCTCCATCATGACCTTGTCACCATCTATCCATCCGTTCTCGGCTGCAGCCTTGATCATCGCGTACTCGCCAGAAACCTGATAGGCAAAGACGGGGGCGCCGAAAGCGTCCGATGCTCGGCGGCAGATATCCAGATACGGCAATCCCGGCTTGACCATCACCATGTCCGCGCCCTCGGATAGGTCACGTTCGATCAGCCGCAGCGCTTCATCCGAATTTCCGGAATCGAGCTGGTACGTCTTCTTGTCGCCAACAAGCAGCCCAGACGCTCCAACTGCGTCGCGAAACGGACCGTAGAAGGCGCTCGCATATTTCGCCGAGTAGCTCAGGATGCACGTGCCCTGGTGGCCAGCGGCTTCCAGGGCCTGCCGCATCGCCCCTATGCGTCCGTCCATCATGTCAGACGGACCGAGAATGTCGGCTCCGGCCTTGGACTGAGCTACCGCCATCCGGACAAGGGCTTCCACGCTTTCGTCGTTCACGATTTCTCCGTCCCGCACGATGCCGTCATGGCCGTTGACGTTGTACGGGTCGAGTGCCACGTCGGTCATGACCGCGATTCCCGGCACGGCATCCTTGAGGGCGCGCGTGGCGCGGTTCGACAGGTTTTCCGGGTTCCATGCCTCTTCACACTGTTCGGTCTTCAAAGAAGCGTCGACGTACGGAAACAGGCAAATTGCCGGAATGCCCGCGCTCGCGGCCTCACGCGCCGACTTGACCAACCGGTCCACAGTCAGCCGCGTAACGCCAGGCATTGCAGGTATCGGCGTTTCGTCATCCATGCCTTCGCGCACGAACACGGGCCAAATCAGGTCATCGACGGAAAGCGTGCTCTCGCGAACCAGTCGCCTAAGCGCCTCCGTTCGCCGTGTACGCCGGAAGCGTCCTGCTGGATATGGTGCGATCACCATTGATTGGTTCCCTTGTGCGCCAACTCAGACAGCATACGCGGTAGTGAAGCGGCACTGCATGGTCAAGGCTTCTCGCTCGTCTCCGTCACTCAAGAATGCTCTTCTCGGCAAATTGCTGCAAGGCATTGGTTTCGTGGACGGTCTGGACTTCATCACGCCTTCAAACCGGCTCGCATTATCCTTGTAGAAGCTCTTGATGCCAGAGCCATGAATGGATTCAAGTGCATGGCAGATGCGTGCAATTGCGCGGATGCTGTAGCGAGCCGTATTTGTCGTACGATGCTTGTTTCCCTCAAGACAGCGCGAATTTTTGCAGCGAGGGCGGATGCACCATTGACATGAACGCTAGTGGGACCATAGTGGGCACGAGTGTCTGAGGGGGATCAAATGTCCTACAAGGCGTATGCCGCCACAATGCAAAGCGTTTGGTTCAGCGAGGACGAAGGTGCCAGTTGGAACCGTCTTCTGACCCCGACCGGTGGATTTTACAACGAGGCGCGCACATGGGCAATTTGCACCCATTCCGCTCGACCGGGCGAATTGCTCGTCGGATCCGATCAGGGTCTCTATCGCTTCAGCAAGGAATCCAAGCGGTTCGACCATGTCCCTTCACCAATGGAAGAGCTTCACATCCTGAAGATCGCGCAATCCCCCGTTGACCCGAACTGCATCGTCTGCGGGACGAGACCTGCTGAAATTTTCATCTCCGAAGACAACGGCGCGACCTGGATGCGTTCGAACCTCGATGCCTCGACGGAGTGCTGGTTCATCAACACATCGAGGGTAACGTCGGTCCACTTTGACCCGAAGGACGACGACACCATCTGGATAACGGTGGAGATCGATGGAGTGTTCAGGTCAACGGACCGTGGACGGACCTGGGAAATGATCATCCGCGGCCTGCACGACAATGACACTCATGATCTGGTCTTCCGCGACCGTGAAGACGGAAGTCGTACCGTGCTGTGCTCGACCGAAGACGGGGTTCACCGGTCAGACGACAACGGCGCCACCTGGGAGCAACTCGTCGTACCGAAGGCAAAGTGGGATTACTTTCGTTCGCTCAAGCAACCGGCGGAAAACTCCGACACCGTCATCGCTTCGGTCGGCGACAAGCCGTCAGGTGAGGCTGGGCAACTGCTGATCTCGAAGGACTTTGGCGAGAGCTGGGCGGAATGCGAGATGTCACATCCGGCAAATTCCACGATCTGGTCCATCGGGACGAATGCTGCAGATACAGGCCTGCTCTTCGCCGCCACGATCTTTGGGCAAATTTTCAAGAGCATTGACGGCGGCGAAAGCTGGCAGAAGATGAAGCGTGAGCTGGGCGAGATTCGCATGATCACGTGGGCACCGGTCTGAGGAGTGTGCTGATGTTCCTTTTGAAACCACATGTCACCGGACCTGAAGGCCAGATCACGACACCGGACATCGTTGTCGACTGCCTGCTGGTCGAAGGAAAGAGGCAGCCACTCGGACTCTTGACCCACAGCTGCTGGCAAGAGGTCGGGGCGGATGCCTCTTCCCGACCGGCTTATGCACTTATGGCTCTTGGCGGCGGTGCGCTGATCCTGCCTGCACTTGTCATTTCAAACGGCCTCGTCATCGCCGCGCGCGCCGCTTGGCGGCTCAGCAATCTTGATGATCATGTCGGCGAGGTGACGCTGAACGGCGTTCCGCTTGCGGACATCGAATTGCCTTCGGATCTGGTTGCCGCCGCTGGAGGCGCAGGAGACGCCCTGCCGCGCGGCTATATGCTCGTGCGGACAATGCAGGCTGAGGCAACGGAGGTGACCTTGGCCGATCCTGCCTTGAGACGCGAACTGAGCAACACGGTGCATTTGCAGTTGCTGGATGCCGATCGTTGGGGCGACGCAAGACCCAGACCGAGGTACTCCGTGGGGCCCACGCAGAAAGAGGTGCCGCATTTCATCTGACGGGTTGGCCGGATGATCGAGGGCGACTGGGACTATGTCGTGGTTGGAGCCGGAACCGCAGGATGCGTGCTGGCAAACCGGCTGAGCACCGATCCGTCCAGCCGAGTCCTGCTGCTTGAAGCCGGAGGTCGGAACCGGAACCCGTGGATCCGGGTGCCGATCGGATATTTCAAGACCATGGGCGACCCGCGATACGACTGGTGCCTGCAAACCGATCGAGAACCGCATCTGAACGGGCGCCGCCTTGCCTGGCCGCGTGGACGGGGGTTGGGAGGATCCTCGGCGATCAACGGACTCGTCCATGTCCGCGGGCAACGGCAGGACTTCGACGAATGGGGAATGGCGGTGCCGGGATGGTCTTTCGATGAAGTGCTTCCCTATTTCAGGAAGATGGAACGGCAGGAGCGGGGTGCGAATGAATGGCACGGGGCGGACGGCCCGATCGGCGTGTCTGACGTGCGGGTCCGGTTTCCGATCACGGATCAGTTTATGGCCTCTGCGGTTGCGGCCGGGTTGCCGATGAATCCCGATTGCAATGAGGAAGAGCAGGAAGGCGTCGGTTACTACCAGACCTCCACTTGGCGGGGTCGCCGGGTAAGTGCTGCGCATGGTTACCTTGATCCGATCCGAGGGCGGCGGAATCTGAAGGTTGTGACCGGCGCATATGTCTTCGGGCTCGAAATTGCGGAGGGTCGTGCCGCCGCTGTGCGTTTGCAGATTAATGGGGCCATGCATCGGGTATCCTGCCGGGGCGAAATCTTGCTTTGTGCAGGAGCGGTCGGATCGCCGCATCTCCTGTTGCTGTCAGGGATCGGACCGGCAGGGGAACTTGCAGAGTTCGGGATTCCTCCGAATCTGGACGCTCCGCGAGTTGGCAAGGGGCTTCAGGATCATTTGAAGTTCCACAACACATATCGAGTTCGAAACCCGACTCTGAATCAGCCGTTGAACTCGGTCCACGGGAAGTTCTGGATGGGGTTGAGGTATGCTTTCACGCGATCCGGGCCGCTCACGATGGGGGCGGCGCCAGTCTTCGCGTTCTTGAGGAGCCACCCGGAATCTCACCGGCCGGACATCCAGTTTCACGTGCTGCCCTGGTCAAGCGACAACCCCGCGAAAGGTTTCCACCGGTTTCCGGGGTTCTCGATCTCGATTTGTCCGATCCGTCCGGAAAGTCGGGGGGAGATCAGGTTGTCATCCCCAGACCCCTTGGCTCAGCCGTCCATTCGGGCAAACTACCTGGCGACAGAGCGAGACCGCCGGACGATTGTCGCAGGGCTGCACCGCGCGCGGGAAATCTGCAGGTTTGAGCCGATCAAGGGGCAGATCGAAGAGGAGCTTTGGCCTGGGACTGAACTTGCGGCACAGGGTGACGACGCGCTCCTGGAAGAAATCAGGAACCGGGTCACGACCATTTTCCATCCCGTCGGCTCAGTCGCCATGGGTGCGGAGGGTCCGTTGGACGAGCGATGCCGGGTCAGGGGAATCCGCAACTTGAGGGTGATCGACGCCTCCGTGATGCCAACGATTGTTTCAGGCAACACAAATGCAGCCGTGAACATGATCGCGGAAAAGGCGAGCGGCATGATCATCGAGGACGCTACCATGAACGGTCGAACCGCAGTGCCCTCCTGAAACGTCAGCGCTTCAAGGCGGCCCGAACTCTCATTCGCGCCTTCGGATCCGCCCGCCCGACAGGGTGTTACTGGCCTTCGTGAGGAATCCGGCCTTCTTCCAGATGCCGTTCCAATGCCGAAAAGACCGGAGTTCCCGGTGTGCCAGTCTCCATGATGATTTCCATGTGATTTCGGCCCGGGCTCTCGAAGTGGTCGACCGGATTGCCATTTGCCCGCAAGGCTTCAGCAAATTCGCTGGACTGCAGCCTGAAAGCTTCGGTCTCGGCTCCGCCACAACAAACCGTGACCGGCAGTTCAGATCGCGGGAGATGGTGCACGGGGCTCATGGCACGGGCTGATCCGACATTCAGGTTGAGCCAGTTGTTCGGCTCTTCGTCGAGGAGAGGCAATAGATCGTAGAGTCCGGAGACGAGCGTGAGCGAGGCGATTCTTTCGGGAGGGAATCGTGTGGCCACCATCGTTGCAAGATGCGCCCCGGCGGAATTGCCGATGAGATGGATTTGGGTCACGTCGATCCCGTGGGTATCGGCATTGGAGATGACCCAATCCAGCGAGACTTTAGCATCTTCCACGATGTCGGGCAAAGATGTCTCTGGTGCCAAACGATAGTTCGGAACGATCCACGTCACGCCACGCGGCACCCAGGCACTTGCCGGAAAGCGCCGGTCTTCTTTCTCGCCAAGCCTCCAGTACCCGCCTCGAAAAAACAGAAGCGCAGGTGTGCCCGAGCCGGCGGGAAACATGTCCAGTCGCTGTCTCGGATGCGGACCGTAGGCGACATTGAATTGTGCGCCGGGGATGGTCGCCGCTTCCCGCGAGCGTTCGGACATCTCGGCCTGAGCCTCGGCAAATCCGGGCGTGTCTCCGGGAAGGTCGTAGGCTCCCGTCATGCCGTCAGGCCTTGTATGTCTCGCGCGCCGAGACGGAGATGGGGCAGGGCTCGACTGTGCAAGCGACCGTCGTCTGGGCATGATGTTCCACGGTAGGCTTGTCAGAGCCACCGCCGGGTTCGCCCCAGGTGAGGACAACTTCTGTTCCCGGGTCTGCTGCCGATTCGTCCAGCAGCGCGAGCGAGATCCAGTTTCGCACGTTCGAGGTGTAGACCGGATAGTGGGAGATCCCGACCGGCTTCCCGCCCTTCCGCACGTCGTCGTAGGGGCAGGTTGCGTAGTGGGAGGCCGGCATGTCCATGAACTTGTATCGCTCGCCGTCGCCGAGCTGGGACGCAAAGATCCTGACGACATCGTCCTTTGACCAGAGCAGGGTGCGCTTGTGCCTGTGTGGCTCCTCCTGTCGTCGTTCCAGTGCGTCGCGGCCGATGAATTCATGGTCGAACTTGACGATATGGCCATAGCCAATGTCGTACGGGGTGAGATAGTAATCCTCGACCGAGGATCCGATGAACGAGCCGCCAAGGGACAGGTTGGCTTCGAGGCTCGTGGCCGGCAGCCACTTGCGGTAGTCGGCGAGCGCTTCGCCGGTGTAGATCGCCGGCAGCGGGGAAGGAAACCAGCCGCTTTCGTGGGCGACGGTCGAATAGGTCTTGGAACCTGCTGCGAGAAGGCCTTCGGCTGCACCGATTTCAAGGATCGCGTCGCGGATCCGATCATAGTCTTCGAAGGGACCGAAGAGTTCCAGCCCCGCGGCACCCGCCATGCCGTGGCGCAGGGCCCGGACGCGGCGACCGGCAACGTTGATTTTTCCCATGCCGAAGAACTTGAAGCCCTCAATCGGCCCGCCGTTCAGCTTTTCCAGGATTTCCCAGGCGTTCGGGCCCTGAACTTCGAACCTGTATCCTTTGCGGCGGCCCTTGTTGTCGAGAGCGCGGGAGTCCAGATCGAGCTCCACGTCAAATCCATGTTTCTCGGCATGGTACATCACCCAGTTGGCATTCATGGGCTTGTTGACGATGTTAACCTTCTCTTCCTCCAGGATGAAGATGATCGCGTCGCCGACAAGGTAGCCGTCTTCCGTGCAGAGAACGAGTTGCTTGGCGATATCGCGCCGCCAATTTGCCATGGAGTTGACCGCGAGAAATTCGCAAAGCCGCCTAGTGTCTGGCCCTTCAATGTAAAGGTCCGTCATGTGGAATGACTGGTCGAACAAAACTGCGCCCTGGCGCCAGGCTTCCTGCTCGTCCCGCCAATTCGTGAATTCCGCCTTGATCGGGAACTGGTAGGGGCCAGAGGGCGCGTTCCTGAGCATTGCCAGCGGGTCGCCGGCCTCGTCGACCTTGTCCTGAAGCGTTGGAACTGACATCCGTGGTTCTCCCGTTTCTTTGTCCTTTACTAGTGGGCAGGAAATGGGCAGGGTGCAAGGAAAATATTGCTCTTGGAGGAAAGATGGGTCGAATCGACAGGAAGCTTGCCGAGATGGGAATCGAGCTGCCCGCGCCGTTGGTGCTGCCAAGCCCGAACAGGACTTCCGCCGTGCAGGTGGGACCGATGCTGTATGTTTCAGGCCATGGAGCGGCCCTGCTGGAGGACGACAGCGTCGTGCGGCGGGGCAAGGTTGACGTGGACGTCACACCGGAGGAAGCCTGTGCGACCATGCGAGCGTTGGCAGTGAAGATGATTGCGACGATCAAGCATCACGTGCGCGACCTGGACCGGGTGGAAAAGGTCGTGAAGATCTTGGGCATGGTCAATACTCACCCGGATTTCGAAAAGCCGAACGTGGTATTGAACGGCGCAAGCGACCTGTTCTACGAGGTCTTCGGACCTGAGATCGGCTGCCATGCCCGCTCTTCGATCGGGGTGGCCACTCTGGCGGAGCGGCAACCGGTGGAAGTCGAGGGAATCTTCATGATCGGGGACTAGGGGATTGGTGGCCATCGAAAAGGATATCGCCGCGCTTGTGGAAGAGGTGCGCGAATTTTGTGACCGGCACGGAATTGCGGAAAGCACGTTCGGGCGACATGCGGTCAATGACGGCAAGCTCGTCAGCCGGATTGCCAGCGGAAGCTGGATCGAGGAAGAGACCTCGCGGCGGATGCATGACTTCATGGCACGGGTCGAACGCGGCGAAATCGTGTTGCGCGGACGCCCTAGGCGAAAAAAGTCCGACTCCAACGCGGAGAAAATGGCCGAGCTGATCTCCCGAGAAAGTTCGGTGCGGACGCCGGGGAGCTTTGCATTTCACGAACAGCGGCAGAGGTTTCATATCTTTGCCAACACTACCAATGAAAGCTGGGTCGTCGCAGACCGCGTGTCATCGGAACTGGCCGACATCTCTCCTGGTCGCGATGGCTTTCGGCTGCTCTACACGCCCATGGACAACGGCATCATCCTGACCCGAACGCTTCGCGCTCTCCACGCGCTGCACCCGGAGGTACCGGTGCTGGTGGCAATGAAGGGGCGTGGGCTTGAGGACTTGCGCAACACCATGGGGCGCCTTGTCGACCGGTTGGCGGAACACCCGCTGTCAGCCTTTGCGATGACCAACATGTATCTGCGTGAGGCCGTGGACCTGACCAAGCGTTCCGACGACAGCCCGGAGGATGTAGTCTGGCGGGATGTAGCTCTGAGCGGAATCCGGACATACGACTTTCAAAGGCAGGTGGCGGATCTCTACGGTGAACTCGGCCGAGAGTGGCTGATCCATCAGGGCGCGAACTCGCAGCCGGTTTACGCGGTGCCCTCCGTCGTAACGGTGTACAGGGCGGATCGTGCGAACGCGTTGAAGCACATCCTTCCCAAGCCGGGCGATGAGAACCTGCGCTACAACTATGCGTTGCTGAACCACCCGTACCTGCACAGCCACACGATGACGTTCCGTCTGGACCATGTGCTGCGGCCGGTCTTCGACAGGCTGGCGAACGGGGGTCGCATGACGGTGATTCAGGGACTTGGGCAGGACCCGGCACATGAAATCATCTCGCGCCTCTGGCCCGATCAGGCGCCAATGATCAGTCGTTACGACGTGATCCGGGAACTCCGGAAGGCACTGGCCGGCGAAGAGTTTTCGGTCTCCGGATTGACCGACACCCACGCGCTCTTCCGGTTCGACATGCACACGCTTCCCGTGATCGAAGGGCAGAATCTCGGCACGCAGTCCCTGTCGGCGGCGTTCAACAATGCCGTCTACTTTGCGCAGGTGCGAGAAGAGCTTGCGCAGGAAGCCATTCACGAGGGGCAGAAATACCTGGAGGTTACGGAAAACGTGCTTCGGGAACACGGCGGCCTTTGGTTCGTGAACGAGGCTTTTTCGGTCACGCGGAAGGCGGCATGATCGAGCTTGACCGTTCCGAGGCGGCAAAGCTCGCAATGTGCTTCGCACCCGCAAGCGCGACAATCGTCGGAGCCTCGACCAATCCGATGAAGTTCGGCGGGCGGGCGCTGAAGTTCTGCCTCGAGCGGGGCTACAAGGGACGCCTCTATCCCGTCAATGCGAACAGCGACGTGGTACAGGGTGTTCCAGCCTTCGCCTCGGTCGCTGACTTGCCGGAAGCGCCGGACATCGCGGTGATCGCGGTGCCGGCAGCCCAGGTGAAGGAAAGCCTGGTCGCGGCAGGCGAGAAGGGCGTGAAGGTCGCCATCGTCTACGGTGCGCAATTCGCGGAAGCCGGGGATGCGGGCGCGGCGCAGCAACAGGAGCTTCTGGATATCGTGCGAGCGCACGGGATGCGAATGATCGGTCCGAACTGCATGGGTGTCATGTCGCTGGCCTCGGGATTCGTGGCGAGTTTCTCCTCCGCGCCGGAACATCACAACGGCAACGGCTGGCCCGAGGTTGGGACATTGTCGGTGGCAAGCCAGTCGGGCGCTGTAGGCATCCAGATGTTTGCACAGTTGCGTGATCGAGGCTTGGGGCTGGCGAACTGGATTTCCACCGGCAACCAGGCCGATATCGATGTGGCCGATGCAATTGCCTACTACGCGACGGATGACGCCACAAAGACCATCGCCGTCTACATGGAAGATGCCGGTCGCGGGCTGAAGCTCATCCAGGCGCTGGAACTGGCCCGGGCAGCCGGGAAGCCCGTGGCGATTCTCAAGGTGGGCACGACGCCTCTAGGCGGAGTCGCGGCAGCGGGACACACCGCGGCGATGTATGTTGAGGATCAACTGGTCGAAGACGTATTTGCGCAATACGGCGTGCTGCGTGCGCGGTCGATCAATGAACTCATTGATCTGGCAGCGGCCTGCAACGCGGGCGTGGTTCCGACCTCGAACAAGGTCGCGGCGGTGTCGGTTTCGGGTGGCGGTGCAGTGATGATCTCCGATGCGGCGGCCTCGGCCGGGCTGGAACTGCCTGACTACCCGGAAGCGGCCCTAGCGGAGCTGAAGGAAGCGAACCCTTATGTCAACGATCGCAACCCGATCGACATTTCCGCTCCGTCGATGAGCAACATGGCCATAACCGGCGGTCACCTGAAATGGGGAACCGAGCGTGGCCAGCCGGTGGTGGTGGGCTATATCAGCCACGTTCCGCTGGTGCCGCGCACGCGCGGAGACATCATGCCCCAGCTTCTCGACCTGCCTAACGGAAATTCGGACCAGCTGGTGGCGATTGCGGGAAACTTTCACGACGATGACCGGAAAGAGCTGGTGCAGGCCGGCGTCGCAGTCTTTGACGACCCGACCGTGGCGACCCTGGCGATCGCAAAGCTGGTGAGGGCCGGGCGCGCATTTGCCAAGGTGGAGAGCGCCCCTGTGGCGGCAAGCGCGCGCGCGGCAGATGCTCGGGCTGCATTGGCCGGCGCCGGCATTGCGTTGGCGGAAGAGGTTCCGGTGACTTCCGTCGAAGATGCCCTGGAAGCGCTGCGCGAGCACGGGCAAATCGCGATGAAGCTCTCGGCGCCCAGCCTGCAGCATCGAACCGAACTTGCAGGCGTTGCGACAGGTCTTTCGGACGAAGGGGCGGTCCGGCGGGCCTTTGCCTCACTTGCCGCTCGCGCTGCCGAACATGAGGCGGCTCACCCCGGGCTCTCAATCATCGCTCAGGAGATGCTGAACGGGGTGGAGATGCTGATCGGCGTCAGGCAGGATCCGAACTTTGGCCCGCTGGTCTTTGCAGGTTCAGGAGGGACGATGTGCGAGCTGCACGAGGATCTCAGCTATCGCAAGACGCCGATCGAGCGCCAGGATGCCGAAGCGATAATTGATGCGACGCGGGCGGCGCGGATGCTTGGCGGCTGGCGCGGCAACCCCGCCGTGGACCGTGCGGCGTTGGTGGACGTCGTGCTGCGCCTGTCCGAAGCCGCGCCGGAGTTGCCTTCGCTGGAAATCAATCCCTTGATCGTGATGGAAAAGGGCGCGGTTGGCGTCGATTTGGCAGTATCGAGAGGTTGAGGCATGACGGAGATTCTGAACTTCATCGATGGTCGGAATGTTGCCGGCGCAGGCACGTCGATCGACGACCTTGATCCATCGACAGGCAATGTTATCGCCACGCTTAGCGAAGCGAGCGAAAGCCAGGTCGGCGAGGCGGTCGAAGCTGCGAAGCGCGCCTTCGAGGCAGGCGAGTGGTCACTTGCACCGATTGCTGAGCGGCAGGCGGTGCTGCGCAGAGCCGCGTCCGCGATCCGCGCAGCGTCGGACGAGATCGTGGAGCTGCAGGTGGCAGAGGCCGGGATCATCCCGGCCGCCGTACGCGGCCAGCTTGGCATCGGCGCAGCCTGGTTCGACTATTTTTCGGATTTCATGACTACCGTTGCGGGGCAGGTTCACGGCCAGACGGCAGGCGCAACCACGATTGTCGAACAGGAACCGATTGGCGTCTGTGCGATGTTCACGCCCTGGAACGTACCGGTTGCGCTCTCGACCGTGAAGGTCGCGCCCGCGCTCGCGGCGGGAAATTCAGTGGTCTGGAAGCCGTCGGAGATGACTCCCATGGTCACTCAACGGCTGGCGGAACTGATCAACGGAGCCGGATTGCCGGACGGTGCCCTGAATGTCGTGAACGGCAGCGGGTCGACTGTGGGGGCGGCGCTTGCCGATGCGCCGGGCATCGACATGATCTCCTTCACAGGCGGGCACATTGGCGGTGCTGCGGTCGCGGAGGCAGCGGCGCGACGGCACTTGCCTTGCGTGACCGAGCTTGGCGGCAAGTCGGCAACAATTGTCTTTGACGATGCAGATATCCCCGCGGCCGTCCGCGGCGCCGTGATGTCGGCCTACGGCAACAATGGCGAAGCATGCCTGAACGGCACACGCGTGCTGGTTCATGAGCGCATTGCGGAGGAGTTCCGGGATGCATTTGCCAGCGCCGCACAAGGCCTCAAGGTGGGCAATCCACGCGACGACGGAATAATCGTGGGTCCGATGATCTCGAGAGCGCACCGTGACCGAGTGGCCTCATATTACGATGCTTCGAACGGCGAGAGGATCTTTGGCGGGGAAGTCCATGGCGAGGGCTTCTTTATCACGCCTGGGGCAGTGGAGGTTGCTTCGACCGATTGTGCGCTTTGGCGGGAAGAGGTCTTCGGGCCCGTTGCCGCGTTCAAGACCTTTTTCGACGAGGCAGAAGCAATAGCGCTGGCCAACGACAGTGAGCATGGTCTCGCGGGCTACATCTGGACGCAGGACGTTGGACGAGCAATGCGCGTCTCGAAGGCGGTGCGCGCAGGAACGATGATGGTGAATTCAATCTTCCAGCGTGAATTGAACGCGCCCTTCGGTGGCTACAAGGCGTCGGGCGTCGGACGCGAGGGGGGCATGCATTCATGGATGAACTACACGCAGACCAAGACAACGGTGATTGCACATGGGTAGACTTCTCAATGGCAAGCGCATCATCGTGACCGGCGCGGCCCAGGGAATTGGCGCGGTGCTGGCGGAAGGGTTTTCTGGAATGGGCGCAAAGGTCGTGCTGACCGATGTCGCGGATCCTGAACCGGCCGCGCAGCGGGTTCGGGACCAGGGCGGAGAGGCCCTGGGCGTGAAAGCGGACGTGACGGAGCTCGCCGATTGCGAGCGAATGGTGGTCGCGGCGGAGAAGGCTTTTGGCGGAGTGGACGGACTGGTCAACAACGCGGCACTGTTCGCGACGCTTCCGATTGCCACGCAGGACGAGATCGAGCCCGAGCTTTGGGACAAGGTAATGGCGGTCAACGTGAAAGGTCCCTGGCTTTGTTCCCGCGCGGCGGTCCCGGCAATGGTGCGTGCGGGCGGTGGATCAATCGTGATGATCGCGACGAATCGGATCTTTCATGGGTTTCCCGGGATGCTGCACTACGATGCGTCAAAGGGCGCGGTGCTGGCGATGACCCGATCCCTGATCCGCGAACTTGGGTCGAAGAACATCCGGGTCAACACCGTCGCGCCAGGCCTGACGATGAGCGAAGGCGTGCTTGCTCGCGAAGGCATTGAGGAGCGCGCGTCTGAGATTGCGGCCGGCCGGTCGCTGGCACGGAACCAGATGCCGGAAGACCTGGTCGGACCGTGTGCGTTTTTCCTCAGCGATCAGGCAGGGTTTGTTACCGGTCAGTCGCTTGGGGTCGATGGCGGTGGGGTGATCCATTGATGACTCCGGGAACGATTTGGTTCGAAGGGCTTTGCCGGAAAGGTCCAGGATTCCCTTGCCCGCCGAGAGGAGCCGGGAAATGGCAATAGTGAGCGTGACAATCATCGAAGGTCGACAATCCGAAGTGAAGCAAGAGCTCATGTCGCGGCTGACGGACGCGGTTGTAGACGTGCTGGAGGCGGACCCTCGGCAGGTGCGGGTCTACATAAACGAGGTCCAGGACGGCGACTACGCCGTGGCGGGCAATCCGGTGAGTTTGCGCGGAAGCGGGCATGTCTGAGATCCTGACCGCGACCCGGGGCGCGGCAGGCGTCATTCGGTTCAACCGACCAGAGGCGCGCAATGCGTTGACTGACGCAATGCTGTTGGAAATCCGCGCGGCGATGGAAGCTTGGGAGCAGGACAGGTCGATTGCAGTTGTCGTGCTGACGGGGGACGAACAAGCCTTCTGCGCAGGTGGCGACGTCAAGGACACGGCGGCGGCGGGCATGGACGCGTTCGAGAAATACCGCCATCGCCACACTCAAGGCATTTGGCACGAATTCATGCGCTTCCTCTCGCGCTTCACAAAGCCCGTGATCGCGGCAGTGGAGGGTCATGCCCTCGGAGGCGGGCTCGAAGTTGCGCTGCGCTGCGATTTCATCGTGGGCTCCGAGACAGCCAGTCTGGGGTTGACCGAAGCGAAGCTTGGGCTCTTCCCGATCCTCGGCGGAGCCTGGTCGCTGACCCGCGCGGTCGGGGAACGCAAGGCGAGGGAACTGGCCTATACCGGGCGACGGATCGAGGCGGGGGAGGCATTGGCGCTGGGCATCCTCAACCATGTGACGCCGGCTGGAGAGGCCGTGGCCAGGGCAATCGAGATCGCGGAAGAGATTGCCGCGTCGGCTCCGCTCTCGGTAATGGCCATCAAGCAGGCGATCAATCGCGCCGGCAGGCAGAACTTCGACGAGGCGTTGGCCGAAGGAGGCGATCTGTCAGCACTCCTGATGTTCTCCAAAGACCGGAAAGAGGGGCTTCGCGCGTTTGTCGAGAAGCGCAAGCCGGAATTCAAAGGCAAATGAGCTACGATGCCATCATCATCGGCGCCGGCCATAACGGGTTGACTTGCGGGGCCTATCTGGCGCGAGCAGGGAAGAAGGTCCTGGTGCTGGAGCAGAAGCCTTACGTGGGCGGAGCGAGTGTCACGGAAGAGTTTTCTCCGGGATTCCGGGCCTCGACCTATTCCTTCATTTTCGGCCAGATGCATCCGAAGGTGATTGAGGAACTGGAACTGAAAAAGTACGGGTTGGAATACTACCCGCAACCCAACGTCTTCAACCCGACAGAGGATGACGGGATCGTCTTTTCCAAGGATCCCGTAAAGACCCGCGAACAGATCGCGCGGTTCTCTGCCCAAGATGCCGAGAGCTACCCGAAGTTCTTCGAGCGGCTGCAGTCAACGATCGAGGTTCTGCGTCGGCTGCAACTCGAGACTCCGGTCAACCCCTTCCGCAAGGATCCCATCGGACTCTGGAAGACCGCGCGATTTGCCTGGCGGTATCGCAATGCGGAGAAGGAGACATATAACCTGGTTCGGGCACTGTCGATGAGTGCCCATGACTACGTCAGCCGGTGGTTCGAAAACGACCTCGTCAAGGCCAAGTTCATGTTCTGGGCGACGATCGGCGGAAATGTCGGGCCGTTCAGTCCTGGGACGGCGTTCTATCTGGTCACCCACCTGATCGGGCAAACGGGCATGTCGTTCTGCAAGGGCGGGATGGGGGCGATCGCGGATGCGCTGAAAGCCAGCGGAGAGGCGCACGGGATGGTCGTGCGTTGCGACGCCTGGGTGGAGGAGGTGCTGATCCGGGACGGCAGGGCTTGCGGAGTGCGCTTGCGCTCTGGCGAGGAGATTGAGGCAGCGCGCATCGTGTCCAATGCCAACGTCAAGCGGACGTTCCTCGACATGGTCGACGAAGCGCATTTGCCCGAGGACTTCGTCGATGACATCAAGGGCTTCCGATCTCGAGGAATGAGTTTCAAGCTGCTATGCGCGGTTGACCGGCTTCCTCGGTACAAGGGGTTCTCTCAAGAAAGAACCGGAGTGGAATATCCTGCCTATTGCCACATCTGCCCAACGCCGGAATTCCTGGAGCGCGCGTTTCACGACGCGAAATTCGGCTGGTACAGTCAGGAACCGTTCCTGAGTCCCAACGTGCCAAGCTACACGGATCCGACGCTCGCGCCCGAGGGCAAGCACGTGGTAATCTTCCAGGGAGGCGTGACACCTTATGAGCTGCGCAACTCGGATTGGGAACGCGAGGGGCCGCAACTGATAAAGAATGCGTTTGCGGTCATGGATCGCTACGCGCCAGGATTTTCGGACAGCGTCATCGACCATAAACTGATCACGCCCAAGGACATAGAAGCCGACATTAACTTGCCTGGCGGCAATAGCCAGCATGGGGAACTGACGCTCGATCAGCTGTTCTTCATGAGACCGGTGCCGCGCTATGCCGACTACCGCTCTCCGATTCAGGGCCTTTACCAGTGCGGGGCGTCGACGCATCCGGGGGGGGCGGTTTCGGCCGTGCCTGGGCACAATGCTGCACGGGAGATTCTTGGTGACATCCGCTGGCGGCGCTGATGGCCAGCGAAAATCTCATTGACTAGCGCGCTTAGTGGGCACACAGTGGGCAGACTAGGCAGAGGTTGGGGGAACATGCCGCATAACGTCGAAATTCCAGACTACGTGATTGAAAGGATCATGGCCAAACGCGGAAAGCTCGAGGTCTTTAATGAATTCAAGGCCGCGAAGACAGCCTTCCTCGTCATCGACATGCAGAATTTCTATGTTGCCGAGGTGGATACAGCAATTTCCATCGTGCCGAACATCAACCGGATCGCTTCTGCATGTCGCGAGAAGGGCGTGCCGGTGATCTGGGTGATCATGCGATGTGCCGAGGAAGAGGGTGCGCCGAGCCAGTGGCAGCTTTATCACGACTATTTCTTTACCGAAGCCAAAGGTCGGAACCATCTGGCCAAGCTGTCCCCCGGCAATCAGGGCTACGAGATCTATCCTGACCTCGACGTGAAGGAAGAGGACCGGGTCGTGACCAAGAAGAGGTTCTCTCCGTTCATTGTTGGTGCGTCCGATCTTCACGACATCCTGCAGGGCATGGGCGTCGAAAACCTGATCGTGGCGGGTACGGCCACGAACATGTGCAGCGAATCCACCGCACGTGACGCCATGATGCTGGACTACAAGGTCGTGATGGTCGAGGACGCCAATGCCGCGCGTTACGACGACGACCATCTTGCGGGGCTCACGTCATTCTATCAGAGCTTCGGCGACGTTCGAAAGACCGACGACGTGATCGGCATGATCAAGTAGGCAAGTCGATCATCAATTCACCCGCCCATTAGGGGCAAACGGACTAACGGGAGATCCAACATGAAACCAAGACATATCCTGCTGGCAGGCGCGATGGCGGTGGCGGCCAACATGGCCTTCGCCGATTGCACGAACACCGTGCCAGTGAAAACGATCTCGAATGCCTTCCCGGCCTACGAGATCATGACTGGCGTCATGGCCGGCTGCGGAAACGTGGAAAGCGAACTCGACAAGGATCATCGATTGAAGATCGTCGATGCCTTTTCGGCCAATCCGTCACTCTACTCCATGACGTCGCTCACGAACTCCACGTCCGTGCCGATGATCGACGCGGACCTGTTGCGCCCGCTTGACGACCTGATCGCGGCGCATGGTGCCAGCTTGAACCCGCACCAGTTCATCGAGATCGACGGAAAGACCATGGCAATCGCCGCTTTCGCGAACACGCAGCATCTCATGTACCGAGAGGACATCCTGAGCGATCTTGGCATCGCAGTGCCGACGACCTGGGACGAATACATCGCAGCGGCGGAGAAGATCCAGGCCGCCGGTGTCGTCGACTATCCGATCGGCCATTACATGAAGGACGGCTGGAATCTGGCCTTCGTTTTCGTCAACCACTACCTCGGCGAGGGCGGCGAGTTCTTCAACGCCGACTGGACCCCTTCGATCGACAACGAAAAGGGCATGGCGGTATTGGAGCGGATGGCGAAGCTCGGAACGCTCATGGATCCGGAATACCTGGTCTCTGACACCACTTTCGTCACCAAGCAGATGCAGCAAGGCAAGATTGCCATGGCAAACCTCTGGGCATCGCGCGCAGGAGCGGTGAATGATCCGGCTGAATCCACCGTTTCAGGCAAGGTCGTGATGGCTGCCGGACTGCGCGGGGCGGAACGCATTGCTTCGACGATCTGGTGGGATGGCTGGGCGATCGCCAAGAACATCTCTGATGAAGAGGCGGCAGCGGCCATGAAGCTGATTGTCGCCTCGATGGCCGAAGACGTGATCCAAGCCAACAATGACGACGCGATCTGGCTGGCGAAGGGCTTTGTGCCGGGCGATGCGGCCAAGGGCGCCTTCGACACCGCGGCCGGGGACGCCGTGCCCTATCCGATGAACAAGTACATCGGGTCGATGCACAGCGCACTTGGGTCGGGTCTTGCCGCCTTCATGACCGGCGACAAGGACGCGGCGGCAACGCTTGCGGACATTGAGGCCGCCTATGTCTCCGATGCCAAGGAAAAGGGCTTGCTAAAGTAGGGCAGCGAGACAAGAGTTGACGGGTGCCAAGATTGACCTTGGCACCCGCTCTTCATAGCCGAGGCGGGGGCAGATGAAGAAAAAGACCTTCGCGATTTTCGTGGGCCCTTCGGTCTTCATGATGGTCCTTTTCATTGCCGCCCCGTTGCTTTCGGTTCTCTGGCAAAGCTTCCATGTCACACAGCCTGTCTACGAGCAGGTAGAGGTTGAGATCTGCACGCCGGGGCTCCTGGGTTCGGTCTGTACAACCGAAATGAAGACCCGGCCTCTCCTGAACGACAACGGCAAGATCCTGACCGAGACGACCTTTGTCGGGCTGCAGAGCTATCGCAACGTGATCGAGCCCGACAAGCTGCGCACGGCGATTGCAAGGGGAAGCTGGCGGGACCTGATGAACATCCGCTTCTGGTCGGCACTGCGGTTCACTCTTGTATTCACGATCCTGACGCTGCCGCTCGTGCTGGGCACTGGGCTGCTCATTGCGCTTGCGGTCAACAACACGCTGCAGCGGATCAAGGGGCCGGTGATCTTCGTCTCGCTTCTGCCATTCATCATCACCCCCGTGATCGGAGCGCTGTCGATCAGGTGGCTGTTCCTCGGTGACGGCATCCTCACTGCAGGGCTTGAATGGTGGCTGGACAGGGACATTGCCATGTTCGCCCAGGCCTGGACCATCGAGTTGATGATGTACATCTATCGGGTCTGGCACGTGGCACCGTTTGCGTTTGTCGTGTTCTACGCCGGCCTTCAGACCGTCAACAACGACGCACTGGAAGCGGCAATCATTGATGGCGCAACGCGATGGCAACGGCTGAGATATGTCATCATTCCCCATCTGATGCCGCTGGTGATTTTCCTGACGCTTATCCACCTGATGGACGCCTACCGGGTGTTTGAGGAAATTGTCGGCTTTTCAGCCTCGGCCCACGTCATTTCGCTGCAGTGGCTGACTTACGAATTCCTGCTGCAAGACGGCACCGGCGCACGCGCGATCAGCCGGGCATCGGCCAGCGCGATCCTAACGATGATCGGGATCGCGATCTTGCTTGGTGTTCCGCTGCGCAGGGTCTGGCGAGAGCAGCGGGGAAGCTAGCGTAATGTCGAGCTCAGCCCTGCGCCAACCGATGAGCTTGAAGGCCCTTTCGAACGGGTTCCTGGCATTTTGGTGCTTCGTTGCCGCGTTCCCGATCATCTGGATCGCGGTCATGAGTTTCAAGACCCCCGTCGACGCCTTTGATTCAAACCCGTTCCGAGTGATCTTCGGGCCGCACACGCGTGCCAACATCGGGGGACTGTCGATCATCGACATCATTTTGGGTCTCGCGCTTGCCTGGATACTGGTCCGGCAGGCAATCCTTTGGCTGCCCGGCAAGGTCGCAGAATACTCGCCCGATGGCCGAACTGGAATTCCGTGGCTGATTGGCGGCGGAGTCTATGCTCTTGCCTCGCTGGCATTGCTGGTTGTCGTGCTGCCCGCTGCCCTGACCGTGCTGAACCCGCTGCTAGGCCCGCTTGGAACCAACATCCTGGGCTTGACCACGGGGCACTACGAAGCTGTCTGGATCGACCGGGGCTTCACCCGCAACTTCGCCAATTCGATGATTGTGACGACAGGCGTCGTGATGGTTTCCCTGACCGTCGGAACACTTGCGGGCTACGGCCTCGCGCGGTCGGATTCCGTCATAGCTTTCTGGCTGCTGGTCGTCGCGCTTGTGTTCCGGGCCCTTCCGCATTCGGTTCTGGTATCTGGCTATTTGCCGTATTTCATCACGTCGGCGGAATGGCTCGCCCCGATCTTTGGCGACGGGGCCCCGACGTTCTACGGCAAACCTTGGGCGATCATCGCCGTTCTTGTTGCCATCAACCAGCCGTTCACGATCTGGATGCTGCGATCGTTCTTTCTGAACATCCCTGCCGAGCTGGATGAAGCAGCACGGGTTGACGGGTGTTCGCATTTCGGTGCTTTCCGGCGAGTCATCGTGCCAGTCATGTGGCCCGGCGTGATCACCACGGGACTATTCAGTTTCCTGTTGGCCTACAATGATTTTCTTGTGACGTCGCTGCTTCTGGATGCCCAGAACATGACCATGGTGCCCGCCATCGCCAACATGTTCAATCGAGAGACCACGGCATCGGACGAAGTCCAGGCCATTGCCGCAGCGGTCTCCATCACCGCGCCACTGTTTGTGCTTGTGCTGGTCTTCCAAAGACAAATTGTGTCAGGGCTGACCGCTGGCGCAGTCAAGGGGTAGTTGGCACAGGGTACCGGGAAGAGCCGGTCCCCGCTCGATGAATTGGTGTCGCTGCATGGTCGTGCCCGCCAGCACGCCTTTGCCGGGAGCAAGGCGCGGAGGAGGGTCTCCGGCACTGTCTACAGGGACGGGCGGTTCTTCTGGACGACGCGGGTGCATACCTCCTCCATCACTCCAATGAAGGACTGGTCCTGGTGCCAGAACGCCGGGTGATCACCTCCCTTCTTGGCCAGAACGGCAGGCGTCGGCGGGACTCCACTCAACGTGTCGACCGACGGCAGCGGGTGTTCACCCCTCCAGTATGATTTGAGGTCAATTCCTGCTGCAGGCGTTACCCGCGGGTCCGTGTAGCGTTTGGTGGGAAGTTCAAAGGATCCGTCTTTGTCAGTCTGTTCGTCAATGAGAGCCCGTCCGAGGGGTGAACCTGCAAGCTTCTCGCGAAGCATAGGAAATTCCAGGCCACGCAGTTCGAACAGGAGCATCGGATCGCGATCAAGCAACGATGCGATCTTGTAGTATACGCCTGCAACGTGCTTGCAGGGCGAGGCCCAGTCCGGACACGAGCACTTGCTGATGAGATCATTCTTCGAGCGCGGCAGCAGGGTCTGGCCCGACTCCGAAAGGGCATCCTCGATTGCCGTCGGCATTTCGTTCATGAGCAATTGGGACAGACAGGCGGCGTTTTTGGAGATCATCTCCGAGATCCTGTTCCAGTCAGACGACGAGAACTGTCTCAACTTAACGGTTACCTTGTATCGAGGCTCCTCGTAGACACCGAAATAACGATTGACGTTGCCGCGCAACGTGGCCGTGGCCACGCCCTTGTTGATTGAGAATTTCAGCAGCCGGTTCGGTCCGGAATACGCCCGTCCGCGCTTGAGCCGACCCTCGTCCATGCTCATTGCCAGGACATCCAGAAAAACTTCACCCCACCAGGTCCGGGTCATCTTGGCCATGATCAAGTCTCCATGATGGTTTGGCGATTCAGTGCAATCAGCTTCCGGAACGAGTCGTTGTCCATTTCCGTCAGCCAGTTCTCGTCGGTGCCGACAATGCTCTCGGCGAGAGCCTTTTTTGATTCGATCATTTCGTCGATGCGCTCTTCAAGTGTCCCCAGCGTCACCATCTTGTGCGCGAACACCGTCTTTTGCTGGCCGATCCTGTAAGCGCGATCCGTGGCTTGGTCCTCGACCGCCGGGTTCCACCAACGATCGAAATGAAAGACATGGTTCGCCTGCGTAAGCGTGATTCCGACTCCACCTGCCCGAAGCGACAGGACAAAGATCCCGGATGGTGACTCCGGATCCTGAAAGCTCTCGATCATCTTCTCCCGGCGTCTTCTGGTGGTGCCGCCATGCAGGTAATGCACGGGACAGGAATGCCGCTCCCTGAACTGGGTTTCCAGCCGCTCCCCGATTTCGGTGAACTGCGTGAAGACAAGAAGGCTGGCCGACTCTTGCAAGGCTTCCTCGATCATTTCGTTCATGCGAGCCAGCTTGTGCGAACGGGTTTCGTCAAAGGCGCTTTCGTCCTGGAGGAACTGCGCGGGATGATTGCAGACCTGCTTAAGCCTCATCAACGTTGACAGAATCAGCCCGCGCCGGGCCATCCCCTCAGACTCCGCGATTCTGTCTTCCACGTCTTCGACCACGGCCTGATATAGCGATGCCTGCTCCTTTGTAAGGTTGCAGTAGACCTTTTGTTCGACCTTGTCGGGCAGGTCGTCGATGATTGACTTGTCGGACTTCAGGCGACGAAGGATGAACGGCTGAACCAGTTGTTGCAGCTGTCGGATGCGGATCTGGTCGTTCTCCCGTTGGATCGGAAGTTCGTAAGCACGCCTGAACTGTGCTTCCGTGCCGAGGTAGCCCGGGTTGAGAAATCGGAATAGGGACCACATGTCCATCAGCCTGTTCTCGACCGGTGTGCCCGTCATGGCAATGCGGTGGTTCGCTGGGAGTGCGAAGATCGCCTTGGCTTGCGCCGATTTCGGGTTCTTGATGTTTTGCGCCTCGTCGACCACGATGCGTCGCCATCGCGCGGTGCCGAGCGTCTGCTTGTCCGATCGGGCCAAGTTGAAAGACGTCACGACCAGGTCGCAGCCCGAAACCAGCTTGGCGAATTCAGCTTGGTCGCGAACCCGGTCCGTGCCATGGTGAATGTGGCATTTCAGGCTTGGCGCGAACTTGCCGACTTCCTTTTTCCAGTTGCTGAGCACAGAGGTAGGGGCGACAAGCAGCGTAGGCTGGATTCCGGAGTCCGATGTGGTTCCCTCGTGCTGCCGTTCATGAAGCAGCAACGCGATCAGCTGGACGGTCTTTCCGAGTCCCATGTCATCGGCCAGGCACGGATTCAAACCAAGCCGTTCCTGCCTCGCCAGCCATGCAAGCCCCGCTTTCTGGTAAGCCCGCAGGTCGCCACGCATTCCTGCAGGGTTGTCCATCGGTTCAAGGCATTCCAGATTCTGCAATCCCTTGAGGACTTCGCTCAGGACATCATCGAAGACAAACTCCTTCGTGTCGGGGTCAGCTTCAGCCATGTCCTTGATCATCTGGCTGAATTCAACGCCGTCGCCCTCTTGCCGGTTCCGCCAGAGTTCAAGCGTTTCGGACATTTGCCGGTGGTCGATCTCCATCCATTCGCCGCGGAATTTCACGAGAGGCGACTTGGCTTCGAGCAGCGCCTTCCATTCGTCCTCGGTTACGGATTCTCCGTCTATGGAGAGTTCGTAGTCGTACTGGACTAGTGAATCCAGGTTCAGCAGTCCTGAAGCTGGGCTTGACTGCTGGGACTGTCCGCCCGTTCCGCTGGCCCTGACGCGAAGTCGCGCCCGTCGGCGCCCTTTTGGTGTCCACCAACTCGGCAGGATGATCCGGTATCCTGCCGATTCGAGCACAAGCGCATCGTCTTTCAGGAATTCGTAGGCCGTGTCGAGATCAATATCGACTCCGGTCGGCTCCGCGGATTCCATGCCCTGCCAGAGCAACGGGCAGATCCGTCCTGCTTGCCCAAGACTGACAAGCAGATTGCGCTCGAACTGGCGACCGAAGCGTTTCTGCCAGTCTCCCTTCCTGCGTTCAGGCATCGGCCACCATTCCGAAAGGTCCACCGAGAGAGAGGGGTCCTCGTTGCAGGACACGACAAATCCGATGCGCCAACGATTGTCGTTGCCCTCATCCTGGCTCAAGCGAAATCCCAGCGAGAATCCGGAACGTCGGGCTTGGCCAAGGATTTTCTTCTGCCATGCGTGCCAGTGGGCGACATCCGTCTCGCCAGGGCTAGGAGGATCTATTTCCGCCGCAATCCGGCTGTCCTGCGTCTGTGCCAATGCGCCCGCGAACCAACTGCCCTTGAACGGCTTCAGGAACGATTTCGTGAAGGGAGTGCCGGAAACCAGCAGATCGATCTGCTGTTCAGAAAATTGCCGCAGCAGGTCCGTACGGTCCAGCACCGACACTGGCGACTTGCCGTTCGTCCGCGATTGCCCCGCCTTGCCCACCAACGTGCACATTCCGGGCATCGCGGCGGCGAAATCACGCAAGCTGCGTTCGTACAGGCTGTCGGCCGGGGCCCATCCGGCAACGTAAATCGGTTGCGACCTGCCTTTCTTGGGCTGGGAGCACTTCATGACGGGCAGGAACTGGTGCTGACGGACCATTGCGCGCAGCTGCTGCACGAATTGGATCCAGAACTTCAGGTCTTGTCCCATCCGGAATTCGGCTCCCGCGAAGCCGGAAAGGAATTGCAATTCGCGAAGGAAGGAAAGCGGATGGCCGATGGCGATTCCGTTGATTTCCCATTCGCTCCAATCGAACTCGTCGGGCAGGTATCCGCCGGACAACTGGGCCATCTCGATACTGGGCAGCGGCATTCCGTCGGCACTTGGCATTGTCAAACTGAATCCGCCGGGTTCAGGGCAGGCGGCCGCAACGGCCGCCGCGCTGAGTTTCAGATCGGAAGCAAGGAAACCCTCCAGCCGCTCGGCATCGGAGAGATGTGACGGGTGCAATCCCGCCTTGGAACTCCCCGTTCCGTTCACCGGGGTTTCAACCCAGAAGACGAACTGGCCGGCATTGTCGAAGCCTTCCGCAAGTCGGGGAATCCAGGTGCCGTGATAGATTTCGAGTTGAGACTCCATTCGATTTTGCCCCTGATGAAGCTGCAACACGGCCGGGATCGTGAGGCAGGTGCAGATGAGCATCCAATGGTGATGTTTGCCGGGAAGTGCAATACCCTATTTGGCGTGATTCCGATCTTGAACCACAGCATGTTGCGATCAGGCTGGCGATAGCGATTGTTCCGCCAATCACATGCCAATCCGGCTCCGGTCCAGTTCGCATCGCGGCCCAGGATGCGTCGAAAGATCAAGAAGAGAACGTTCGTAACGCGAAGCCGCGAAGCCCGGCGATATCTCCTTGCGGGAAAAGGGGATCGCAGGAATCGCCGGACTTTCCGGGACCCTCGCATGGGTCCAGCGGTTACCTTCTGCCTGCCGCTGCAGTGGCACCCATGAGTGATGCCCGGACAGCGGTGTGCACATCTCAGGAAATTCACTTGCCAATGACACGTTCCGGCGCACGTTCTGGCACACCATGCATTATGCATTCGAATTCACGCCCGAAAGGGGACATAGCCGGCCTTGGGTCGGGCGGGATCTGCTGGTCGAATCAATTTTCCGTTCAAGGCGAGTCGAATGACCTGGGACACTTGCGCATTGTTCCTCTTCTCAATGCCGAAACGCTCCCTCAATGTCGCGTTTCGCATTGTTTCGTCGCTGACGTACCGGAGCACTGCATGCTGATAGCATGCCCGCAGGCGTTCATCCGGCGTCATGGTAGCGAAACAGCGGGGCGCGTAAATTACCGCCATGCACGCATTGTCCTCGACCCGAAAGTCGGGCGGTGGAAGTTTCAGTCCCTCAACCGCCGCGACGGACTTGTCGATTCCTGTGCCTTGTTCCTCACAGATGCGCATGCGCCGCATGAACGCCGCGAGCGCCTCGTTCCTGGAACGAGGCGGCGAGTCGATGAAGCGGTCTACGGAAACAAGCGGTTCACCGGGGTTTGTGACTTCAATTCTGTCCGAGAAGAGCTCAATCAACGGACCCGCTCCCATGATCGTCAAGTCCTGGTGGATCAGGGCGTTGGCGATCAACTCTCGAATTGCGATGTTCGGGAACACTTCGACCTGTTCCCGGAAGGCGCTGCCGATTTGCTCGCCGTGCCGCACCAACAGCGCAACTGCGTCGAAAATGCCTTGAAATCCAGATGCGTACCCGCGCATCTCGTCAATGCGCTTGATGACCTGCGCGGCGCGGTTCTTGTCATCATGCGCATCGAACCGAACGGCCTTGCGGGCAAGACTGGTGTCGAATTCAGCAAGGTTCTTGGCGAAGAGAGCGGCCCGCCATCGGCCGGCCCCCCAACCGTCCTTCTGGTTGTCTTCGTGTTCCTCGATCACAACCTGATCAGTGTGTCCCATAAAGCTGAATTCTCGAATCCGTGACGATGTAGTTCATTGAACCTGGTTGGCGCTTGCCTGGCGCGATCAATGAAATGCATCTCAAGCAAGGTCCTGCATGATCCCGAGGCGTGCAAAGGTGCCCCGAAGGCCTCGCACCCATGCGCCAAGCCCCTCACAGACAGCGGAATCGTGCATGTTCATTGCCCATGCGACCGGCCGAACACCCCCAGCACCCGTGAATTCGGCGCCGGAAATCGAATTGGCGGATGACTGCAAGATGCTCTTGAAGGGATTGGACCAGCCGCAAGGTTGCTTCATCTCGCGATGTGAGCGCATTTCCGAACAACCGTTGACACGGGAGACCAAGCATTTACCTCGGCGCCATGCCGATGTCTTGCATGAAGACCCTCTCAGGCGCGCCAGAAGGATTTGACGCCGCGCTTGTCCTGCGTGAGTTGGAAACCACGCCAAGGATCTGTCATGTCGCGAGGGACGACAAGCGCATGGCAGCCATGGCGGAGGCACTTGCATTCTTCGCGCCGCATGTCAGGGTGCTGAGGTTCCCGGGTTGGGACTGCCTCCCGTATGAACGTGTTTCTCCGAATGTGGACATCTCCGCGGAACGCATGGGAACTCTGGCGCGCCTCGTCCACGATGCACCAGATTCCTTTGTCCTTCTGACAACCCTCAATGCGGCGACACAGAGAATTCCGCCTCGGGAACTCGTCCGGGCATCCAGATTCACTGCGCGAGTTGGCGAGCAGGTGAACGAGATTGCGCTGAGAGAATTCCTGACACGCATGGGGTTCGTGCAGACCCCTACTGTGGCGGAGCCAGGGGACTATGCGGTCCGCGGCGGCATCATTGACATCTTTTCGCCCGGTGACGGCGGGCCGGTGCGACTCGATCTCTTCGGCGATGTGCTGGAAGACGTGCGGCGCTTTGATGCCGTCACGCAAAGGACCGTCGCGCAACTTCCGGCCGTCGAACTTGCGCCGGTCAGCGAGGTCATCCTGGACGAGACATCCATCTCCCGCTTTCGGCAGAATTACAGGCTGGAATTCGGGGCAGGGGGATCTGGCGACCCGCTGTACGAGGCGATCAGTTCTGGGAGACGGCATTCAGGCATCGAACATTGGTTGCCATTCTTCTACGGGCATCTCGATACGGTCTTCGACTACTTGCCCGACGCAACGATCACGCTTGATGACCGGACGAAGGCCATGCACGAAGCTCGTTGGGAAGCCGTGAACATTCAATACGAAGCGCGCCAAGAAGCACGGCTTGCCGTCAGCGAGATGGATAGCGTCTACAAGCCAACGCCGCCTGGGCAGCTCTATCTTGACGACGCGACATGGCGAGCCGCAACCGAGGGCCGCAAGCTTCTTCAGTTCGCGGTTTCACCGCAGCCTGTGGGGCCGGGGAGCGTAGACGCAGGTGGACGTATCGGTCGAGACTTCGCCCCTGAGCGCCTGCGGGAATCCGCCAGCCTTCTTGAGGCTTTGGCCGACCACATCAGGAACAGGGCACGCACGGATCAAGTGGTCATCGCGTCTTATTCGGAGGGCGCGCGGGAACGTCTGCAGGGTCTCATTGCGGAACACGACATTCTGGGTGCCGCTGCGATTTCCGACTTCAGCGATGTCCCAGAAGGTAAGGGAGGCGTCTTTCTGGCCGTATGGGCGCTGCAGCACGGATTCGAAAGCAGCAAGGGCCTCACGGTCATCTCCGAACAGGACGTCTTCGGCGATCGTCTGACTCGCCAACCCAGAAAGAGGCGCCGTGCCGACGATTTCCTGACTGAAGCCCGATCGCTCAGCCCCGAGGACCTGGTCGTCCACGTGGAACACGGCGTCGGTCGCTACAAGGGTCTTGAGGTCGTCGAAGCCCTTGGGGCGCCACATGAGTGCATCCACCTCGAATACGCCGGCGGTGACAAGCTGTTCCTGCCGGTTGAGAACATCGAGCTTTTGAGTCGCTACGGTCACGATGAGGGCCTTCTGGACCGTTTAGGAAGTGCCGCTTGGCAGGCTCGAAAGGCAGGGCTCAAGAAACGCATTCGCGAAATCGCCGACAGGCTTGTTCGCATTGCTGCGGAACGGCATCTCCGGAAAGCTCCGGCAATCGTGCCGCCGGACGACCTTTGGGAAGCGTTCTTGGCGCGCTTTTCCTATCAGGAAACTGACGATCAGCTTGCAGCGATTGCCGAAACGCTTGGAGACATGGCGGCGAGCAAGCCGATGGACAGACTGATCTGCGGTGATGTGGGCTTCGGCAAGACTGAAGTGGCAATGCGGGCGGCATTCGCCGCCGCCATGTCCGGGGTGCAGGTCGCAGTCATCGCCCCAACCACGCTTCTCGCTCGTCAGCACGCAGCAAGATTTGTCGAACGGTTCCAAGGATTCCCGATCGAAGTTCGGCAACTGTCAAGATTTGTTCCCGCGAAGGAGTCCAAAAGGACACGCGACGGACTTGCCGACGGAACGGTGGATATCGTCATTGGAACGCACGCTGTTCTTGCAAAGTCCGTGCGCTTTCGGAATCTCGGATTGCTGGTCGTCGATGAGGAGCAGCATTTCGGTGTGACGCACAAGGAGCGAATGAAACAGCTTCGTTCCGACATACATATCCTCACGTTGACTGCGACACCCATTCCGCGCACGCTTCAAATGTCGCTGACGGGCGTGCGCGACCTGTCGGTCATCGGAACACCGCCCGTTGATCGCCTTGCCATACGCACCTACGTGAGCGAGTTCGACAGCGTGACGCTCCGGGAGGCATTGCTTCGCGAACATTATCGAGGCGGGCAATCGTTCTTTGTGGTCCCAAGGATCAGCGACATCCCCGAGATCGAAGTCTGGCTTTCCGAGCAGGTTCCTGAACTCACCCATGTTGTCGTCCATGGGCAGCTGGCGGCAAGCACGCTCGATGGTCGAATGAACGCATTTTATGAAGGCGCGTTCGACGTACTCCTGGCCACGACGATCGTGGAATCCGGCCTCGACATTCCAACAGCCAACACCTTGATCGTCCACCGAGCAGACATGTTCGGGCTCGCGCAGCTCTACCAGATTCGGGGACGGGTAGGGCGCTCGAAAGCCCGCGCCTATGCCTATCTCACGACCCGACCCAATTCCAGGCCCACTGTACAGGCAGAAAGACGGCTTAGAGTTCTCGGCTCCCTGGACTCGCTTGGCGCAGGGTTCACACTCGCAACTCAGGATCTGGACATCCGCGGAGCCGGCAACATCCTTGGCGAGGAGCAGTCGGGACATATTCGCGAAGTGGGCTTTGAACTCTATCGCTCCATGCTGGAAGACATGATTGCGAAGATCCGGTCGGGTGAAACCGCAGGCCTCACCGATACCGAAGACCAATGGTCGCCACAGATCAGGCTCGGTGTGCCAGTCCTGATACCGGAAAGTTACGTTCGTGATCTTGATGTCCGTCTTGGCCTGTATCGCCGCCTCTCGAACGTGTCGTGCAAGGTTGAGATCGAGGGCTTTGCCGCCGAACTCATTGACCGGTTCGGCAAGTTGCCGAAGGAGGTGAATGCTCTGCTTCTGGTGGTACGCATCAAGAGCGAATGCAGGAAAGCCGGAATCGCGCGCCTCGACACCGGACCTAAGGGAGCGACGATCCAGTTTCATGAAGACCGATTCGCGAGTCCAGACGGCCTCGTGGAGTTCATTCACGATCAGAACGGGCTTGCGAAGATTAGGAACAACAAGCTCATCGTGCGCCGAGACTGGAGAAAAGCCCGTGATCGGGTCCAGGGCGCATTCGCGGTCGCGCGAGATTTGGCTTCAAAAGCACGCAGTTGAAACCGATTCCGGCAGGACTGCGACAGAATCAGGCACCTGTAACTCGCAACACGTCTTGCGCCTTGGGTCGGCTATGGCCTAAATGCGCCGGAATGTGCCCGAGTGGCGGAATGGTAGACGCAGCGGATTCAAAATCCGCCGGCAGTAATGCCGTGCGAGTTCGAGTCTCGCCTCGGGCACCAGAAAGCGCCAAGAACTCTTTGCAGATGCACTGAGAGCCAGAATTGGACAGGAAACGGCCTCAAGGTCAATGAAACACGCATTTGCTTCTCTCGTTCTTGCATGTTGGGCCGGACTCGCGACGGCTGCCGACGTGACCGTTGCCGTATCGTCGAATTTCGTCGCGACTGCTCTCAAGCTCGCCGCCGAATTCGAAGGTGAGACAGGATTCTCCATCGGCATCAGTCACGGCGCCACCGGACATCTCTATACGCAAGTCGTGCGCGGCGCGCCCTTCGACGTGCTGCTTGCAGGCGATGCCGAGCGCCCGGCACTATTGCTGGCCAACGGGAGGGCGACAGAAACCCGCGCTTATGCGGTGGGGCGTCTTGTATTGGTGTCAAGAGAACCCTTGACGCGAAGAACCGCCGCCTTGGTCCTGGAAGGCAAGTATGTCGCCTTGGCCGACCCGATTGCAGCGCCCTATGGCAAGGCATCCACGAGAGCGATGGAGCGATTGAAGCTGGACACCGCTGACTTCAAGACGCTTTTGGTAATCAACGTGGGACAAGTAGCCACTCTCTTCAGCACCGGCAACGCCGATGCCGCCTTTGTCGCGGCGTCACAGGTACCGTTTCTTAATGCACCTGAAGTGTTTGACCTTGAGAACCTGATTCCCGACATTCCACAGCATGCAGCCTTTCTCGCCCGGGCTTCCGAAAACGAGGCTGCACATGCGTTCTGGGACTGGTTGGCGACCGCAAGCGCACAAGACCTGATCGCGGAATCGGGTTACGACCTCCCTGAAAATTGAGCGCTGGGTCCGAGAATTGAATGGCCTTGAATGTTGATTCGACAACATTCACCGGCAGTTGGTTGCGACCTTGCCTCCTGGCCGGTGGCCTGCGACGAGAATGTCGTGCGTCCGCCCGCTCATTGAAGCGCTCACGAAGCTTCAGGTGACGCAGTTGACGGTGGTGGATCCAAGGGCTCGTGCCGTCATGCGCTGAACGGGTCCCGGGGATGAAATTCGGGAAATTGGCGGAAAAAGCGGTTTCTGCAATTTCCCAATTTTCTGCCTTCTGGAAATTTCAGGTGTTTGCGATTTTTGCTTGCAACCGCTGGCGCGCCATCATAATTCGCGCCCAATTCACAGGCAGGACTTGGGCCGTCGGGGGATGCATCCTCGCTTGGTCCGCCGGTTGGGAGAGATCTCTGACGTTCTGCCGAGGCGCAAACCGGGAAAGGAAATGGATATGGCGCTCCCTGAATTCACGATGCGTCAGCTTCTGGAAGCTGGCGTGCATTTCGGTCACCAGACGCAACGGTGGAATCCACGCATGTCGGAATTCATCTATGGTGAACGCAATGGCATCCACATCATCGACTTGACCCAGACCGTGCCAATGTTGGACGCGGCGTTGAATGTCATCCGAGAAACCGTGGCCAAGAACGGTCGCATGCTCTTTGTCGGCACGAAGCGACAGGCGCAGAAGCCGATTGCCGAGGCGGCTGAGAAGTGCGCGCAGTATTACATGAACCACCGCTGGCTGGGCGGCACGCTGACCAACTGGAAGACGGTTTCGCAATCGATCAAGCGTCTGAACGAAATTGACGAGCAGATGACGGAGGGTGCAGAGGGCCTGACAAAGAAGGAACGACTTGGCATCGAGCGAGAGCAATCGAAGCTTCAAGCTTCGCTTGGCGGCATCCGTGAAATGGGCGGCGTGCCGGATCTTCTGTTTGTAATCGACGTGAACAAGGAAGACCTTGCGATCGCGGAAGCAAGGAAGCTAGGCATTCCGGTCGTTGCGGTCGTCGACACGAACTGCACGCCGGATGGCGTTGACTACATCATTCCTGGCAATGACGACGCCTCGCGAGCGGTGGCGCTCTACTGCGACTTGGTAAGCCGCGCCGCGCTTGACGGCATGAGTGCCCAGCTTGGCGCTGCCGGTATCGACCTTGGCGAGATGGAAACGGCTGCGGAGGAACCGGCTCTTGAAGCGAAGGCTGGCGCACAGACGACCGAAGATGCGCCGAATGCTGTGCCGGCCGCCGAGGCGGCGAAGGTGGACGATGAAAAGGCTGACGACGCCACAAGCGGCAAGGATGCGTCCACTACGGAGAAGGAAGTGCTCGCAGCCGTAGAACCGCCCGCCCAACCTGCATCGGGACAGAACGCCGTCAAGAAGGGGTCGGATGCCCCGTCGGGAACGGACAGCGCACCTGACGGTGACAAGGGCACGGTGGAGAGACAGGCTGCCTCAGAGGCGGGGGCGCCAGAAGGGGACGCTGCTGCAGTTGAGGAGAAGGCGTCAGCCGAGACGAACGGCGCAAACGCGACCACTGGCACGGATGCAACTGCCGGGAGAGATGCATCGGCGAAGACCGCGACTGCCGGGAAAGACAAGCCGGAAGCCGAAGAGTCAGCCGCGTCGAAAGAGCCTGCCGAAATCGAAAAAGCTGACTGAAGCCGAATCAGGCAGATGAGAATCAAGGCACGGGGAACCGTGCCCGGAACACGCGGTCAAGGAGAGCCAAGATGGCAATCACTGCAGCACTTGTGAAAGAGCTTCGCGACGCAACCGGCGCGGGCATGATGGATGCCAAGAAGGCGCTGACGGAAACCGACGGCGACATGAAGGCCGCCGCGGATTGGCTACGAACGAAGGGGCTGGCGAAGGCAGACAAGAAGTCGGGCCGCACAGCCGCCGAGGGACTCGTTGCTGTCAGGACAGACGGGGGCAGGGGCGTTGTCGTAGAGGTGAATTCCGAAACCGACTTCGTCGCCAAGAACGAGGATTTCCAGTCGATGGTCACGGATCTGGCCACGGCTGCCCTCGCTGTCGACGATGTCGAAGCATTGAAGTCCGCGGACCTGGGCGGGAAACCTGCCTCGGAAGTGATCACCGATGCCGTGGCCAAGATCGGAGAGAACATCCAGCTTCGCAGAATGGCCAGCCTGAATGGTGAACGGGTTGCCTCATACACGCATAACGCCGTGGCCCAAGGCATGGGAAAGATCGGGGTCGTGGTAGCGTATTCGGGTGCGGACTCCGAATTTCCGCGGCAGGTTGCCATGCACGTTGCGGCCATCAATCCCGCAGCGCTTGATGAAGCTAGCCTGGATGCGGCCGCGACCGAAAAGGAGCGCGACATCCAGATGGAGATCGCGCGGGAAAGCGGGAAACCGGAGGCAGTCATAGAGAAGATGATCGAGGGTCGGATGAGGAAGTTCGTTGCCGAGTCCACGCTCCTGAATCAGGCATTTGTCGTGAATCCGGATCTCACGGTCGGCAAGGCGGCGGAAGAGGCTGGAATCGATGTGACGGGCTTCATTCGCCTCGAAGTCGGTGAAGGCATCGAGAAGAAGGAAGAGGATTTCGCGGCAGAAGTCGCGAAGACTGCCCAGGCGGTGCAGGATCCCGCGGTGCACGACGAGGAGCCTGATGCCTGACGGGAGAATCTGGCCGCATTTCGCGATGCGATCCTGAAGGCATCGAATGGCTGGGAAGGCGCGCCTCGGGCGGAGTGGCAAAACGCTGGACTCCCTCGGACAATGCAAGGCGCGAGTTCTTCGTCTTTCCTTTGCGCGCAACGATTCCCTTTTCGACCAGCCGCGTCATTGCGCGCGATGCCGTAGGCTGGCTCGGCGCATCCGGCAGGCCGTCAATGCGTTCGGTATGGCTGATCGGCTCGCGCTGCCGAAGATACCCGCCAACCGTCACTTCGACAGAATTACCTGAACATCAGGAGGTAATCATTTGATATAAATAGTGTCTTTTGGGGCGTTGCACGAGCCAAAGTCGCCGCATTCGGCCGCATGCAAGCACAATATTTAACATAATGCCTATTATGCGCCCAATTGGTCAGCCCAAGGCGTAGCCTGCGCTGCGCACGGTGCGAACCGGATTGCTCCCTCCGTGCTTGCACAGCGCCTTGCGGAGCCGGCCGATGTGGACATCGACCGTACGCGTGTCCACGTAGATGTCCCGGCCCCAGACGCGATCGAGCAGTTGTTCTCGCGACCAGACCCTGCCTGGCCTGTCCATGAACGTAGCCAGCAGGCGGAACTCTGTCGGACCGAGCTTGATCGGTTTCTTGTCGCGCGTGACCTTGTGCGTCTCGGAATCAAGCACGATGTCCTCGAATTGCAGCCGCATGCCAACCGTCGTCGGACGAGTGCGCCGCAACTGCGTCCTGACCCGCGCCATGAGTTCAGCTAAGGAGTATGGCTTGATAACGTAGTCGTCGGCGCCGATTTCCAGGCCGCGCACACGGTCCCCCTCTTCCGACCGCGCCGTCAGCATGATGACGGGAATATTCCGCGTTTCGGCACGTGACTTCAGGCGGCGACAGATTTCGATGCCCGAGACCCCAGGAAGCATCCAGTCAAGAATGATCACGTCCGGTGGCGCTTCCTCCACCAGAAGGAGCGCATCGTCACCGCTTTCCGCCCTGGCGACCTCGAAGCCTTCCGCCTGGAGATTGTACGCCAGGACCTCGCGCTGGGCAGCCTCGTCCTCGACAACCAGTACGCATGGCGGATTGGCCGGCATTTCTCAGGATCCTTCGTTGATGTAGGGAGTCCGATCCTTCTTCGGTCTTGAATCATCGGGGAACGTGCCGGTGGCCATGTAAACCACCTGCTCCGCGATGTTGGTCACGTGATCTCCGATCCTCTCCATGTTCTTGGCGATGAAGTGGAGATGCATGCACGGCGTGATGTTGCGTGGATCCTCCATCATGTAAGTCAAGAGCTCGCGAAAGATCGAGCTGTAAAACTGATCCACGTCTTCGTCGCGCAAGATGATCCGCTCTGCCAGATCGGCGTCGCGCTGAATGAATGCGTCCAAAACGTCCTTGAGCATGAATTGCACTTCGCGCGCAATTCGCTTGATCGACAAATCCGCGTCCTCGACACGCGGAGATTCCGCCAGCACCTGCGTTCGCTTGGCGAGGTTCTTTGCATAGTCGCCGCAACGCTCGAGATTGGCGCTGATCCTTATCACTGTCAGAACGGTTCTCAGATCGCCTGCCGTGGGTGCCCGAAGCGCAATTATGCGGGTCGCTTCATCATTGATTTGTTCCTCAAGTTCATCGATTGCCGCGTCCTCGTCCCTGACCTTCTTGGACAGCTCGATGTCACGCACCTCAAGCGACTTGACGCTGTCAAGGATCGCGCTTTCAACCAAGCCACCCATCTTCATCAACATCCCTTGGAGCGCTTCAAGGTCGCGGTCGAACGCGGAGGCAATGTGTTGCTCGTTCATTTCCGTGCTCCTATCCATTTCGGCCGATGATGTCGCTGTCCGCCCGGCGGCATTCGGGTCCGGCTATCATCTTTCCAGTGCCGCCAATCTCCACGTGTCCGACGCGATGGCAAAGGCAGTCTCCTGCCTTCCCTTGGCCGCCTGCTGAATCAAGTCCGTGAAGATAGCGATCGAAGAGTTCCGCATCAACTCGTCGATGGTTTTCGCGACACGGGCGGCTGCAATTGAATTGAGAGACGAGCACGGCCCGACCTTCGGCAGGAAGGGTCTCGGAACCGATCGAGGCAAATGGCATCAGCTTTGGCGAACCCGCGACATGAACCTGGTCTCGGGTATTGGCGGCGCGCCATGACAGTGCGAGACTCGCCGCTTCAGGGGCGGTCACTTTCGCGTTCAATATAGAGCCTTCCCCTGGTTACCCTGGACCGCACCATTCAGTCCGATGACCGCCATCTAAGTGTCGCTGTCTGCGCTTTTGTTACATCTCCATAAATGTTTTATGACAATTCGTCCGAATTTTCGTGACGCGCGTGCGCCACGCCACGTGGCAGAACAACCAAAAAACGACTGCCCTTGCCCATCTCGCTTTCGATGCGAAGCCGTCCCCGGTGTCGATTGACGATGTGCTTCACGATCGCAAGCCCGAGCCCCGTGCCACCCATCTCGCGCGACCGATGCGAGTCGATCCGGTAGAACCGTTCGGTCAATCGGGGAACGTGAAGGGCGTCGATGCCGACACCGGTATCAGACACGACCAAGAGTGCAGCATCGCCCTGAATCATCGGATGTGCGTCCGTCAATTGCACGGAAACATCCACGGCAGCACCTGGCCCCGAATACTTGATGGCGTTCTCAACCAGGTTCGTCGCCACCTGAGCCAATTGATCGGCATCGCCTGGAACGCTGAATTCGCATTCAAGGCCGGAAGTACTAACTCGCACATGGTGCTCGGCTGCCAGCGGTCCAAGCGCATTTACGACGGAGTGAACGACGGCGGGGAGTTGGACCGGATCCGTCGGCTGCAACCGTTCTTCCGCTTCGACCCAACTCAACGACAGGAGGTCGGCGACCAACCGGTTCATCCGACTGGCCTCTCGCTCCATTATGCCGAGGAATCTCTCACGCACCGCCGCGTCGTCGCGCGCGGTCCCGCGCAGGGTTTCGATGAACCCGACGAGCGATGTCAGCGGTGTCCGGAGTTCGTGACTGACATTTGCCACGAAATCTCGCCGCATCTGCCCTGCTTCTTCCATCGCGGTGCGATCCTCGAAGCAAGCCAGCACGTGCCCCGTGTCGCCAACGGGAGTGCAGGTCGCTTCGAATGCGACGTCACCGCGCTCGTCCGCAGCAAGAAACTGAGCCGACGTCGTTTCGCCTGCCGCCAATGCCCGTTCCAGCGCATCCAGAATCGATGGCTGTCGCAATGCGGCAATGTAGTGGCGCCCGTTGATCTGATCCGAGAATAGCCGCCGTGCGGCCGCGTTGGATTCACTGATGCGGCCACTCTGATCGACCAGAATTCCGGGAATGGAAATCGCTTCGACGATGCTGTCCGACATGTCCATGGCCCGTTCGTGCCTGTCCCGTCATGTTACCGCATGCGACATCAGGGTTGAAGCCGCCACCCGGTACGCTTCTGCTATGGAACATTGCCCGGCCTGCCTCACGCCGCCTCATGTCGAGTCTCTCGCGACCAAGGGCCTGTCAGGTCCCCTGCCCCCTGAGCCAGGCTGGCATCTGGTTGCATCGCTCTTGCACCTCGTGGCCAGCCAGGGACACGACGCCCGGCAACACGGGATTCCGGCAATTGAACTTCAGCGTTCCACCACGGCCAGGCCCGCTCGGTATTCCCGCTGACGCCGCTGGTAGTGCTCGGCTGCCTCCCGAATCATCTCGACGTGTCGCTCCTCGACCTGGCGCACGACCTTGCCCGGCATGCCAATGACAAGCGAGCCGTCCGGTATCTCCTTGCCTTCGGGGACAAGCGTTCCCGCTCCGATGAGACAGTTCGTGCCGATCACCGCGCCGTTGAGAATCGTCGCGCCCATTCCCACCAAGGCATTGTCCCTGATCGTGCAGCCGTGAAGCATGGCCTTGTGGCCGACCGTGACGTTTGCACCGATCAAGCAAGGAAAGCCCGGATCCGTATGGATCACCGTATTTTCCTGCACGTTTGAACCCGCGCCTATCACGATCGGTTCGCTGTCACCCCGAAGCGTGGTCGAGAACCAGATTGAGCACTTCCGGCCAATCCGAACGTCGCCAATGACATTTGCATCCGGCGCGATCCAGAAATCGTCATCGTCCGGCAGGGACGGATGCCGGACGCCGAGGGAATACACGGTCAATTCCGTGCCTCGAATTCGGTCTGCAGCCGACGCACGTGATCGGCGAGTCCCGGTTGTTGCACACGTCGAAGACGTTCCGCCATAACGATGTTCTTGAGTCGTTCTCCCGTCTTGTCGAGATCGTCATTGACCAAGACATAGTCATAGTCGGACCAATGGCTGATTTCGTCCCAGCTGTTCCCCATCCGCTGCGCGATGACATCTGCGCTGTCCTGTCCGCGGCTTTCCAACCTGCTGCGAAGCTCGTCAATGGACGGCGGCAGGAGAAAGATCGACAGGACAAAGCGTGCAAGCTGGGAGCGCGTGATTTGCTGTGCGCCCTGCCAGTCAATGTCGAACAGGACGTCAATTCCCGACTCCATTGCCCTTTCCACGGGGCCGCATGGCGATCCGTAGCGGTTGTTGAAGACATGCGCGTGTTCCAGCATCTGACCGTCTTCTACCATGCGCTGGAACTCGTCTTCGCTCAGGAAGGAGTAGTCCACGCCTTCGGCCTCGCCGGGTCGTGGCTTTCGCGTGGTGGCCGAAACCGAAAACTGGATTTCCGCGTCCCACTCAAGCAACCGCCGGGCCAAGGTCGACTTGCCCGCACCCGACGGCGACGAAAGAATGATGAGAAGTCCAAGGCGTTTGGGGCCTGTATCCTGGGCTTGACGCATGTCAGGCCGCTCTCAATTCTGCGTCAGATCCTTCCGACGAAGGTCTTGATGGCGTCAGGGCCGCCCAAGCGCTGTTCAGTACGGTCGCTGGCGCATTGACGCGCCGACCCGGCACAAAACAGCAGTCGGCATCGCCATGCTTCAAGGCAGGCAATGAACCCTGCGCCGTCTCCTGGCACCTAGAAAATTCGCGACGCAAGTGTTCTGGCCCAACCTTGATGACGGTCTTGCGCGCATTTTCTGCGCTGCGGACGATCGCCGATTCGAGAGACGCCCGTTCGATCCCGCGCAAGCGCACGCAGCATGGCATCCGGAGAGCGGTCCGCCACCGAAGACCTCCAAGGCGAGTGTCTCCGGCCCGGGACCGACGGCATCTCGCACGCACGCTGTCGAGACTCTCACACAACGGCAGCGCTGTCGGTGCTTGACCGGCGTGCAGAAAGTTCCTCGGCCACAAGGAAGGCCAGTTCGAGCGCCTGGCTTGCATTGAGACGCGGGTCACAGGCCGTGTGATATCGATCGGACAGATCCTGTTCCGATACCGCGCGTACGCCGCCAGTGCACTCGGTCACGTCCTGCCCGGTCATTTCGAAGTGAACTCCGCCCGGAATAGTTCCCTCAGATGCATGGATCTGGAAAAACTCCCTCACTTCGCGCAAGACCGCATCGAACGGACGAGTCTTGTATCCGGTCGAAGACTTGATGGTGTTTCCGTGCATCGGGTCGCTGGACCAGACGACTTCAGCGCCCTCCTGTTTCACTGCCTTGATGAGACGCGGCAGGTGAGCGCCGACATTGTCCGCCCCGAAGCGCCCAATGAGCGTCAGGCGTCCCTGCTCATTCTCAGGGTTCAATCTTGCCATGAGGCTCTTCAGATCGTCCGCCTTCATCGATGGACCGCACTTGAGTCCGATCGGGTTCTGAACGCCTCGCGCAAATTCCACGTGGGCTCCGTCGGGCTGCCGCGTTCGGTCGCCGATCCAGATCATGTGACCGGATCCAGCCAGCGGCAGGCCGGTCGTTGAATCGATTCGGCAAAGTGCCTCTTCGTATTCGAGCAACAGCGCCTCGTGGCTGGTGAAAAAATCCACCGTATCCAGTTCGCGGGCATTGTCTGACGTCAGGCCGGCAGCGGCCATGAAGTCCAGCGTGTCCTGGATTCGGTTTGCGATGTCGCGGTACTTCTGCGCCTCGTCCCGATCAGTGAAGCCAAGCGTCCATGAATGCACGTGGTGAACGTCCGCAAAGCCGCCAGTAGAAAATGCCCGCAACAGGTTCAACGTGGCGGCCGCCTGTGTGTAAGCCTGAAGCATCTTCTCCGGCGCAGGCGTACGGGCGGTCTCGGTGAATTCAAGTTCGTTGATGATGTCGCCGCGATAGGACGGCAAATCCACGCCGTCCACGGACTCGGTCGGCGCCGAGCGCGGCTTTGCAAACTGTCCGGCCATTCGGCCCACCTTCACAACCGGGACCTTTGCGCCGTAGGTGAGCACGATTGCCATCTGGAGAAGCACCTTGAACGTGTCCCGGATGTTGTCAGCCGAGAACTCCGAAAAGCTCTCAGCGCAATCTCCGCCCTGCAGCAAGAAGCCCTCTCCGCGCGACACGGCCGCGAGCTGGCGCCTCAGGGTCCGTGCCTCTCCGGCGAAGACAAGCGGCGGATACTTTGCAAGCTGCTCCTCGACAGCCTTCAGTCGGACGTCATCCGGATAATCCGGCATCTGCACCCTGGGCTTCGATCTCCACCCGGTCTTTTGCCAGTCGTTCATTTCTGGGTCCTCAAGGTTCCGCTAGGTCGGGGACGGCATCTATACCGCCGGGACACCTGGAAGGAAACCGCCACGACACAAAATTCTGATAGCTTGATTCTTGCCAAACGTGCCGATTCGTGGTCCGTCTGAGCCATGCGTTCCAGCCCGAAAGGGACAGACATGGGCGATACTTCGGTTCAGACTGTCGACGTAGAGGCCTCGAACTCGCCGCGGCGCTTTGTCTTCGTGCTGCTCAACCAGTTCACGCTTCTCTGTTATGCGTGTGCGGTCGAGAGCCTTCGCATCGCAAATCGCATGGCCGGCCGGACGCTGTACGAATGGAGGACGATAGGTGAAGGGGGCGTGTCCGTTACCTGCTCCGCCGGAACAGCTTTCGCGCTCGATGGCGACCTCGGAGAGGTTGCGCGCGACGAAACGGTTGTGCTCTGTGGCGGAATCAGCGTGGCAGCGGCGACTACCAAGGCGCTCCTAAACTGGGTCCGGCGCGAATCCCGTCGCGGGGTTTCCATGGGAGGTCTCTGCACCGCGAGCTATTCCTTGGCCAAGGCTGGACTTCTTTCCGGCAAGCGAGCCACGATTCACTGGGAAAACCAGGACAGCTTCCAGGAGGAATTTGACGACGTGACGCTCACCAAGTCGGTCTTCGTCCTGGACGGCAGATACTTCACGACTGCCGGCGGCACAGCCTCGATCGATCTCATGCTCAAGTTCATCGCCGACGACCACGGCGAGGAGCTCGCCAGTGCCGTTGCCGATCAACTGATTTACACGACGGTCCGCACAGACCAGGACACCCAGCGACTTTCCGTGCCTACCCGGATTGGCGTCAGGCATCCGAAGCTCTCTTCGGTCATCCAGATGATGGAGAACAACATTGAGGAACCCCAAAGCCCTTCGCTGCTCGCAAAGGAGGTCGGCATGTCGACCCGGCAACTGGAAAGGCTTTTCCGTCGCTATCTGAACCGAAGCCCAAAGCGCTACTACATGGAACTGCGTCTCCAGAAAGCCCGCAACCTTCTGATGCAAACGGACATGAGCGTCATAAACGTGGCCCTTGCCTGCGGGTTCGCGTCACCGTCGCATTTTTCGAAGTGCTACAGAGCCCAATACAGCATCACGCCCTATCGCGAACGCGGAGCGCAGGCCACCCGGCTGGCGGTTTGAGGCAGGCACGGTCGGCACGGATTCGGTCATGGCGCCGAATCCCCGAACGCCGTTCTGCGAACCATTTGCGGCGTGGCGGACCCCTGCCCGGCCAAGGGCATTTCCAATGGACGTTGGCGATTCCTCACCGTAGCGTCGCGGCATGAGCACGCCGCAGCACGACAGCGCGTATTCCTGGCTCAGGCTCGCAATGAGCCTGGGCCTTTCCATCGTCGGCAGCATCGGAATGTGGGCGACTGTCGTCGTATTGCCGGATATGCAGGCCGAATTCGGCGCCAGCCGGGCGACGGCCTCCGTGCCGTATGTCCTGACCATGTTTGGGTTCGCTGCGGGAAATTTCCTTATGGGACGCGCCGTGGACCGCTGGGGCATCACTCCCGTGCTCGCCGTTTCCGCGCTTTTTCTCTTCTCCGGGTTCGCGCTTTGCGCTTTAGCATCGTCCATCCTGCCGATCGCCCTTCTCCACCTGCTTCTCGGCGTCGGTGCGGCGGCGAGCTTTGCACCGCTGATCGCGGATGCCTCGCAATGGTTTCTCCGCCGCCGCGGCATCGCAGTGGCCGTTGTCGCAAGCGGCAACTACCTTGCCGGAACCGTCTGGCCGCCGCTCATCGCGGCGATAATGATCGATCACGGATGGCGCGGCGCCTATCTCGCATTGGCAGGTCTGGCCATCACGGTCCTGTTGCCCGGGTCATTGCTTCTGCGCAGGCGCATTGATGCGTCCTCGACTGCGTACGCCACTGCGAACGCGGCGGCGCGGGCACAGTCGATTGCGCTTTCGCCAAGGGCCCTTCAAGCGCTTCTTGCGCTCGCTGGAATCGGGTGCTGCGTGGCCATGTCGATGCCACAGGTCCATATCGTCGCACTCTGCATTGACCGCGGCTTCGGTCCGCAGGCCGGCGCAGAGATGCTGAGCCTGATGCTTGCTGGCGGAGTAGTTTCTCGACTTGGATTTGGAGCATTCTCGGATCGTTTCGGCGGGTTGATGACTCTCTTGGTCGGCGGCACATTGCAGATGATCGCCTTGTGCCTGTTCCTGATCCAGGGCGGTCTTGCCTCTCTCTACCTGATCGCCCTTGTCTTCGGCCTGTCCCAGGGCGGCATCGTGCCGAGCTACGCAATCACGGTGCGGGAATTCATGCCTCCCCTCGAGGCCGGAAGACGCATCGGGATTGTCATTGGCGCGACGATCACCGGTATGGCCCTAGGAGCCTGGATGTCAGGCTGGCTCTATGACCAGAGCGGAAATTACGCGCTTGCAATCTGGAATGGCATCGCGTGGAACGCACTCAATGTCGGAATCGCGCTTCTGCTGCTAAGCCGAGTCGGCCGGCACCGTCTCGCCAGGGCACATGCGCACTGACAGGAGTTCCCGTGCGATGCTGGGTGCCAGAACGGGATGCCCTTGACGGCAGTACATCTCTCTCGGAGCCTACCGTGACCATGATCCGCCGCGTGTATGACTGGACACTGAGCCTTGCCGGGCATCCTCGGGCGCTGGGTGTGCTGGCCATCGTGGCCTTCGCCGAAAGCTCGATCTTCCCGGTTCCGCCCGATGTCCTGATGATACCGATGATTCTTGCAACGCCGTCGCGCGCTTTCCTGATCGCAGGCGTGTGCACGTTGGCATCGGTGCTCGGCGGCCTCTTCGGCTACTTCATCGGCGCTGCCCTTTATGACACCGTGGGACTTGCCGTCTTCGAATTCTACGGGCAAGCAACGGCTGCCGAGAGCTTCAACGTCCGGTTCAACCAGCATGGCGCATGGGCCGTGCTCATTGCAGGCATGACGCCGTTTCCGTACAAGGTCATCACGATCATGTCAGGGTGGACGGGCTTGTCCCTGCCCGTCTTCGTGGCATCCTCGATTGTCGCGCGCGGTCTCCGGTTCTTCATCGTGGCCGCGCTTCTCTGGAAATTTGGAGCGCCAATGCGCAGATTTATTGAAGAGTATCTCGGTCTTCTGTTCACCGCCTTCGTCGCACTGCTGATCGGAGGCTTCGCGATCGTGAGGTACCTGTGACTCGACGCGACACCATGCTCTTTGCCGCTTCAGGGTCGCTTGCTCTATTGGCAGGCGCCTTCGCATTCCAGATGCTTGGCTATGCACCCTGCGAGATTTGCATCTGGCAGCGCTGGCCGCACGGCGTGGCAGTTGCTGCAGGCGCGCTGATTCTGCTCCTCGGGCCCGCCATGCTTCTCGGACTGGTCGGCGTCCTCTCCACCTTCGTGACCGCCGGAATCGGAGTCTATCACACAGGGATCGAACGCGGCCTGTGGGACGGACCTGCGTCCTGCACCGGGAGCGGAGACGATCTCGCCGGCCTTTCCGGCAATCAACTCCTCTCCCTTGATGGTCCAAGCGGAATCGTCATGTGCGACGAGGTAGCCTGGGCCTTCGCTGGACTGTCCATGGCCAGTTGGAACGCAATTCTGTCGCTGGGACTTGCTTGCATCTGGATTCGGGCGATCCGAACTGCCTGATCAACGGCAAGCCTTCAAGGGTTCGGTCTCGGGCAAACCGTGCCCCGAACCCGCATTGCATGTTCAGGACCCAGTGGTCCAAGCTTCAATCCGGCGTTTCGCCGTTACGAGAGCTTCGGCGCATAGTCGCTCAATGGCGGAGACGCCGGGCCAGATTGCTTTGGGACTTGCAACAAAGGGCTGACGCCCTACGCTGTTCCGCTTTCGCAGCATGACGTTGTGCATGGCATAGCGACGTTGGGCGGCTAAAATATCGATCAAGGCGAAAGCCGCCCTGCGTCTCGAATGTAGCTGGGCACAAAATGTCCGCATGTCTTGGACACGGAAAGTCCCATCTTTTGCTTTCTTGAACGGGTTTGCCTACAGATGATTGCTGCATGGGAATAGGAAAGGAGAAGTTTCGATGATCGAAAGCTGGAACTTCTCCAATGCATCACGAACGTTCGCTCAAGCACTTGGCAGGTATGACACATGACAGCCAAAGCTGTGAATCTTTCTGAAAAGCTCAGCAAGTTTTCTGAATACTGGTCACCGAAAATCGTCTCGCAGTTCAACGGACACGATGTGATGGTGGTGAAGGTCAAAGGGGAATTTGTCTGGCACTCGCATGACGACACAGATGACTTTTTCCTCGTTCTGAACGGCATCGTGACAATTGAGACAGAACTGGGGAATGTCATCCTGAAGCCAGGAGAGCTTTACGTTGTCCCGCAAGGCGTTCAACACCGGCCCGTTGCGCAGGAAGAAGCCCATATTTTATTGATTGAGCCAAAGGGCACACCCAATACAGGCGATGCTAAAACGGCGGCGCAGAAGATCCAAATTTAATCCTGATCGGCCATGCACGCGTATCCAAGGCTCAAGTTCGCATGGCTCAAGCTGGAATGGCCAACCCGACACATCCGTTTCAGAGCTTTGCAATGAACTGGGTGTGAAGCTCGTCACTCCCAACCAATACGTTGGCCCAAACGGAAAATCCCGGGACTACGTGCACGTGCACTGCGGGCTTAGGCGTCATTCTGTACTGAACCGGAGCAGATCTCAATTTCGGTCTGTGTCCAGCGTTTCGCGTCCGGAACGTACGCATCGGAATTCTCGACGCCGCGTTGCGAAAAAAGTCTTCCATTGCACACCATCAATGGCGTCTGATATGGTGCTGGTAACGAGATATGGTCCATCGGTGAAGAAGAGGCAACTTCTTGAACGAAACTCCTGAAGCATCGGACGACGCGGAAGAGTTCCCGCCTGTTCCGCCGCGCTACGACGGCCCGACGGTCACGATCGAGGAAGAGATGCGAACCTCGTATCTTGACTACTCGATGAGCGTGATCGTCTCCCGAGCCATTCCAGACTTGCGGGACGGCCTGAAACCCGTGCATCGCCGAATTCTTTACGCAATGCACGAGACCGGAAACACGCACGACAAGCCATATCGCAAGTCCGCAAGGCCGGTTGGCGACACCATGGGCAAGTACCACCCCCATGGCGACGGCGCCATCTATGACGCGCTCGTGCGCATGGCGCAGCCCTTCTCCATGTCGCTGCCATTGCTGGACGGCCAAGGCAACTTTGGCTCGATGGACGGCGACAATCCGGCCGCCATGCGGTACACCGAAGTCCGCATGGACAGGCCAGCCTCTTCCCTCTTGGCCGACATCGAGAAGGAAACCGTTGATTTTACTGACAATTACGACGGGAAAGACCAGGAGCCCACGGTGCTTCCCGTGCGTTTTCCGAACATGCTTGTCAACGGTGCAGGCGGGATCGCAGTCGGGATGGCAACCAATATCCCACCGCACAACCTAGGCGAGGTCATAGATGCCACGTTGGCGCTCATCGAGGACCCCGACCTCTCTTCGGAGCGCCTGATCGAAATCGTTCAGGGGCCAGACTTTCCGACGGGAGGCCTCATCCTGGGACGTTCCGGATCCCGCAAGGCATATTTGGAGGGGCGCGGCAGCGTCATCACACGGGCCAAGACTCGCATTGAGGAGGTACGCAAGGATCGTTTCGCGATTATCGTCGACGAAGTCCCCTATCAGGTCAACAAGGCGGCAATGGTTGAGAAAATCGCGGATCTCGTGCGCGAGAAAAGGATCGAAGGCATTTCGTCCGTTGCCGACGAAAGTGACCGGGTCGGTGTGCGCGTGGTCATTGAACTTAAGCGCGACGCAACCCCCGAAGTCGTGCTGAACCAATTGTATCGCTTTACGCCGATGCAGACTTCGTTCGGCTGCAACATGCTGGCCTTGAACCATGGACGCCCGGAGCAGCTCACGCTCCGGGACTTTCTCTCGTGTTTCATAGAGTTCAGGGAAGAAGTCGTGGCGCGCCGCACCGCTTTCGACCTGCGCAAGGCACGCGAGCGAAGTCATGTACTGTGCGGCCTCGCCGTTGCCGTGTCCAACGTGGACGAAGTGGTTGCCGCGATTCGAGCCTCAGCAGACGCTGCCGAAGCGCGCTTGAAGCTGATGGAGCGGCGCTGGCCCGCAAAGGACATTGCCGAGTACATTCGCCTGATTGATGACCCCAACCACATGATCAACGAGGACGGCACGTACAACCTTTCGGAAACCCAGGCCCGCGCCATACTGGACTTGCGCCTGAACCGTCTCACGCAAATCGGCGTCAAGGAAGTCACGGACGAGCTTGAGGAACTGGCCGCAAGCATAATGGATTTCTTGGACATTCTTTCGTCGCATGAACGCATTATGGCAATCATTTCGGACGAGCTTCGTGACGTCCGGCAAAGGTTCGCCGTGCCACGTCGCAGCGAAATCATCGAATGGGATGGTGACCTTGAGGACGAAGACCTGATCGAGCGCGAGGACATGGTCGTCACAGTCACCGCAGAGGGATACATCAAGCGGACTGCGCTAGTGGAATTCCGGTCCCAGAAGCGCGGCGGCAAGGGGCTTTCGGGCGGCTCGCTCAAGGACGATGACGTGGTCACCACCCTGTTCGTGGCCAGCACGCATGCCCAGCTCCTGTTCTTCACGACAGACGGAATGGTGTATAAGCTCAAAACATGGCGATTGCCGCTGGGCGGACGCACTTCGCGGGGAAAGGCCATAGTTAACATCTTGCCAATTCCATCAGGCGTATCCATCGCGGCAATAATGCCGACCGACCGTGATGAGGAAGAATGGGACCAGTTGCAGATTTTCTTTGCGACTTCGGACGGCGACGTGCGGCGCAATGCCCTTAGCGACTTCACGAACGTCAAGGCAAATGGCAAAATCGCGATGAAGCTCCCGGATGAAGTGTCTCTTGTAAATGCCAGAATCTGCACAGAAAATGATGACATAATGCTCGTAACGGCACGCGGGCGAGCCATCCGTTTCCCGACAACAGCCGTGCGCATCTTCAAGGGCCGTGGCTCGACCGGCGTACGCGGCATCAAGCTGGCTGGCGACGACCATGTCGTGTCGATGGCCGTGATCCGGCATTTTGAAGCCGATCCGGCCGAGCGGAGCGCCTACCTCAAGCAGAGGCGGTTGATGGCTGGCATGCCGGAAGACGATGCGGATGCGGACGACGACGTTAACGCAGACGGCCAGCTTTCGCCCGAGCGTTATGCGGAAATGTCCGCAGCAGAAGACCTGATCCTCACGATCACGTCGGGCGGGACCGGCAAACTGTCCTCCAGTCACGGCTATCCCGTGCGCCAGCGTGGCGGCAAAGGTGTCCTCGCCATGGACAAGGCCCTGCGCGACGGCCCGCTGGTCGCGTCCTTCCCTGTGGACCTGTCCGACCAGATCATGCTGGCAACGTCGACCGGCCAGTCCATCCGCGTTCCGATCGAGGACATTTCCTTCCGGTCCCGCACTGCTGGCGGCGTCAAGGTCCTGAATGCATCCGAAGGCGAGCTGGTCGTCTCGGTCGCCTGGATTGCAGATCAAGGTGAAGCGGAAAGCGACGAGCCAGCTCCTGACGATTGAACTTTCACCGGGATCCGGATCTCGGCCAGTCCTCCCTGACATCCGTGGGCATCCTGCAGGTCGGGTGCCTGCGAGCGGTGGCTTGCCATTTGCCAGGGCATGCCGGAGCGTGCGCCGAGTGCAAGGAACGCCGCTCTTTCAAAACTGCGCCGCGGGCGCTACATCGCGGGCATGTCAGACACTCTACATATCGTTGGCGGTGGCCTCGCGGGTTCCGAAGCCGCATGGCAGGCCGCCCAGCGGGGAATCCAGGTTATCTTGCACGAGATGCGGCCAAAGTGCGGAACCTTCGCCCACAAGACCGGAAAGCTGGCGGAACTGGTGTGCTCGAATTCGTTCAGGTCCGACGACGATGAGCATAATGCCGTAGGTCTCCTGCACTGGGAAATGAGGCAAGCCGGCGGAATTGTCATCGAGGCAGGCGACCACCACCGCCTTCCCGCTGGCGGTGCGCTCGCGGTGGATCGCGAGGCATTTGCAGATTCCGTGACTTCGAAGCTGCTGTCGCATTCAAATGTCACACTCGAAACAGGAGAGATCACCAACCTGCCCGAAGACGGCCAATGGATCTTTGCGACCGGCCCGCTTACTTCAAACGCTCTCGGCAAAGCGCTGCAGGCAGAAAGCGGTGAAGAAAGCCTGGCCTTCTTTGATGCCATAGCTCCGATCGTCTACGCGGACAGCGTGGACATGTCCGTTGCCTGGGAGCAGTCGCGTTATGACAAGGGCGAGACGGAAGACGAACGCAAAGCCTACATCAACTGTCCAATGACGCGAGACGAGTACGAAGCTTTCGTGGACGCCTTGCTTCAAGCCGAAAAGATGGAATTTCGTGTCGGAGAAACAGCAAAATACTTTGACGGTTGCCTGCCAATTGAGGTGATGGCCGAGCGCGGTCGCGAGACCCTGCGTCATGGACCGATGAAGCCGGTTGGACTGACCAACACGCATGCACCGGATCAAAAGCCCTACGCCGTCGTTCAGCTCAGACGAGACAACAAGCTTGGCACGCTGTTCAACATCGTAGGGTTCCAAACGAAGATGAAATACGGCGCACAAGTTAATGTTCTCAAAATGATTCCTGGATTGAATAACGCCAGATTTGCTCGTCTTGGGGGCATTCACAGGAATACATTCATCAATTCGCCCCGACTGCTCGACGAACAGATGCGTCTTCGCTCAAAGCCACATATCCGGTTTGCGGGACAAATCACCGGCGTCGAGGGCTACGTGGAATCCGCAGCAATGGGTTTGATGGCAGGTTGCATGGCGGCCGCGACGATGACTGGTCGGTCACTTCCACCCGCACCGCCGACCACGGCCATTGGTGCACTCGTCAATCATGTCACCGGCGGTGCCGAGGCACGCACCTTTCAACCGATGAATGTGAATTTCGGCCTGTTCCCGCCCATCGATGCCCGAGGCGGTCGACGCGGACGTCGCGACCGATACAAGGCTTATACGGACCGAGCCAAACGGGACTGGAAGTCTTGGTTGGCGACGAGCAGTCTTGGCACTGCAGAATAGCTGTTCGTTCGTTTGCTCATTTGGCCTCGATCGGCTGGGGCGAGCATCTGTCACAGCTGTCCATGAAAGATTTGGTACGCGCGGAGAGACTCGGGAACGTTGCGATCAACACGGAAGCCCGCAAGCGGGTGTAGGAAGCGTTCGATGAAATCGAACGCTTGTACTCCGTGCGGACCTTGCTCACCGAAGAGGCTGGCCGTCGGGCTTGGGAATTTCCGTCTCTGCAGACCGTTGGCTGGTTGCCGGAGATCGAGGGATCCCGGGGCTTGCGCTCAATGAACAAGGCATCCTCGGATATGGAGACAGCCATGCGGCTGCATTCTGAGCATGATCTGGCGGGTGAATTCCAATTTACAAAGAGCGCGGCGGAGGCACATACGCCCGATCGGTCATGTTCGGGGCATGACCGGACCAAACAGTTTCTCCTCGGAGGTCTCAAAAGCGGGTCTGCATCCCGGCTCGGCCTTGCTTGGCTTTGAGCATGTCATTCGCTTGCCGGACGGGATGCGGCCTTACGTCTTTGAAAGATCGAATGCGGAGCAAGAGTGTCAAATTCTGCAGCGGGCCCGCATCGCGAATGATGAGCCCATTGCACATGAAGAAGCCTATCTGCCAGCGCTTCGCTATCCGGATATCGACTCGCTGAACTGGGAAGACGCATCCCTATCTCAGTTGCTTGTGAAAAAAAGGAGATTCGAACCCGCTTGGACGGATGCCGTGTTAGGTCGGCGTCGCCAACAAAGTCTAGTCCAATGCTCTGCAAATCGCGGAAGACGATCTGGTCATGAGCGCTTGGCGTGTCAGTTCAACGGAACTGGACGAAGTGCTGGAGCATGCGGAGTCGGTCTACCGAAGCAAAGAATGTGCTTTGACCATCCGGCGACATATGCTCGGATGGGCCTCGAGATGACACTGACAGCCCCTTTGGCCGCAGGTATCGATATCGGTGGCGGCAGCGCAAAAATCGGACTGGTCTCGTCCGCCGGAACGATGGTCGAGCAGTTCCAAGTCAAAATACCGCCCTCGCAGAATGGCACAGAAATTCTCCTGGCATTCCTCTCGCAGTTGAAAGCTAAACTTGCCGCCCACACGGAAGGCCGACTGTCGGGGCTGGGAATTGGTGTGCCGGGGTATGTCGATCAAGATCACACCACGACATTCAAAAGCAATGTTCCCGCGATTGATGACCTGGACATACGAGGACTTGCGGAAACAGAGCTGGACTGTCCGGTCTTCATTGAAAACGACGCCATTTTCGCGGCCGTTGGTGAACAGGCTCTGGGGTCAGGCAAGGGTGTTTCTCGGTTTCTGATGATCACGCTTGGCACCGGTCTTGGTACCGGATTTGTCGAAGACGGGGTGCCGATTTTGACTGGCAATGGCGCAATGGGTGACGCGGGCCATCTGATTGTTGACCCAAGTCTTGAGCATGGATGCCGACAAGGGTGCTTCGGATGCGTTGAATCAGTCGCATCAGGTGAGGCGCTGAACCGCAGGATTGAAGAAGTTCTTGCTGCAGATCGGGCCGGGCATCTGCCCGACATCGTGTCGAGTGGATCTAGGCCTACCGTTCGGGACCTGATCGCGGGCGTACGCGCCGGTGATCCGGCCTGTGTCAGAATCATGGATGAAACGAGCCACTGGCTTGCCATGTGGATCACTGGTCTCACCCACATGTTTGCACCGCAGATGATCGCTTTTGGCGGTGGTTGGAGCGCAGCCGGGCAAGGGTACGTCGATGAAATCGCGACGAAATCCCGACACATGGGGCTGCCCTACTATTTTGAAGACCTGCAATTTGTTCAGGCGGAACTTGGGAACTCAGCGGGAATTATGGGCGCCGCGATAACCGCGCTACGACAAACAAAAGAAATGGAAAATGGGACAGTCTTATCTGGATGAGATTCACGAGCAGCCGCATGTTCTGTCAAAGATTGCCGACGGCTTTGATGACAATACTATCCAGAGACTGGTAGATCTTTGTGCGCGGATCAAGAGCGGAGCGTTCACAAAGGTCATTCTGACAGGCATGGGGGGATCTCTGATTGGTTCTTACCCAAGCTGGCTTGAACTGAGCAAAGCTCTGGATATTCCGGTCATGTTGATTGATGCGTCTGAACTGACGCAACAAATTGCAAGCATTATCGATGCGCAAACACTGATCATCGCAACATCGCAGTCCGGAGAAAGCGGTGAAGTCGCACGCATCACGAGGCTGGAACAACAGCCGGGTGCATCAATCAGCGTAACGAACGGACCTGGAAATTCGCTTGCGAATTGGGCGAATGTTGCCTTGTTGTCCAATGCTGGCCCGGAAAGCACGGTCTCTACAAAGTCGTATACCGGTGGCCTGGCGGTCCTGAAGCTCCTGTGCGCGCATTTGACGGGCACCGATGAGGCCGAGGCCAGAACAGACATTGCGATTGCCGCAAACGCAGTTCGGAACTTTACGGCTGAGATGCTCGCAAGAAACGAAGAGATTGCAGAATTTCTCGGTTCGGAGACACCCGTTTGCTTTATCGGCCGTGGACACAGTTACACGTCTGCACAGATTTCGGCTCTAATAACGTCGGAGGGCGCGAAACTGCATTCGTCCGCTTTCTCGGGCGGCGGGTTTCGACACGGGCCGGTCGAATTGCTCCGCGATGGCTTTGTCAGCGTGTTTTACTTCGGTGACGATGCGGTCACAGATATCAACAACGCGCTCTTGCACACCATTTTGAAGCACGGCGGCAAGTCACTTGTACTCTGCAATGGCGAGCACATTCCATCCATGCCCGAGTCCGACAAGCTGAAAGTTGTGAGTTTTCCGGCAGTCGCTGCGGATGCAGTTCCAATACTTGAAGTCATTCCAACGCAGACACTTCAAATCCCTCTGTCTATCGCACGTGGCTTTGTCCCCGGCGACTTCTTGAATGCGTCAAAGATCACAGCGGTTGAGTGAGCAAGGACTGGAGGAGTCTTGCCATGCAAGAGTTCGACTATGTCATTGTCGGGGCCGGTTCGGCCGGTTGCGTTCTCGCCAACCGACTGTCTTCAGAAGCGCAGAATTCGGTGTGCGTTCTGGAGGCGGGGCCTTCGGACAAGAGCATAATCATTCAGATGCCGGCGGCGCTCACCTTTCCCATCGAAAGCGACACCTACAACTGGAAGTATGCCAGCGAAGCGGAACCCCATCTGAACGGGCGTAGCTTGGGCCAAGCGCGCGGGCGGTGCCTTGGGGGAAGCTCGGCGATCAACGGCATGGTATTTGTACGCGGCAATCCGCGGGATTTCGACAGCTGGCGACAGTTTGGCCTTGAGGGCTGGGATTTCGAAGATTGCCTGCCGTATTTCAAACGTTTGGAAACCTTCGCTGGCAGCACCGACCCGAACCGCGGGCATGACGGGCCGCTAAGCGTCCAGGAAAGCCGCGCCGATCACGTCTTCTATGATCGCTTCATCGAAGCAGCGGGCCAGTTTGGCCTCGTTCAGTCGCGGGATTACAACGGCACCTGGCAAGAGGGCGCGCATGTCACCCAGGCAACAATCCGCAACGGTATCCGAAGTAGCGCCGCCGAAGCCTATCTCCATCCGGTCAGCAACCGGCCGAACCTGACGACAAAGACAGGCTGTTTCGTCAACAAAGTCCATTTTGAGGGCAAAACAGCCGTCGGCGTTGAATGCGTTCAAAAGGGCGAAACCAACATCGTTCGCGCGGCGAAAGAAGTAATCTTGTGCACGGGAACCATAGGGTCGCCACAGATTCTGATGCTCTCCGGGGTGGGAGATGCGGATCATTTGCGCGCGCATAGCATAGACATGGTGCAGCACATCCCCGGAGTCGGGCAAAACCTGCAAGATCACGTTGTGGCACCGCTCCGTTATCGGTACGACAAACCTGTTTCGATCAAACGCCAACTCAACTTTGTGGGGCGCGCGAAACTGGGTGTGGAATGGTTGCTGTTCAAGAAAGGGCTGGGCACCTCAAGTTTTTTTGAGGTGGGGGCGTTTTTCAACAGCGGCGATGCCCCGGAAGGATTTCCGAACCTGCAGCATGAGTTTCTGCCCTTTCTCGCGGACTTTCAGGATGGAAAGGTCGAGCTGGCGGATGGGTTTCAGTACTTTGTCTCGCAAATGCGACCCTACAGCCGTGGACACATCCGTCTCAAGTCTGCGAACCCGCGCGACTATCCTGCAATTCAGTTCAACTATCTGAGCGATCCCAAAGATCTGGCGGAAATGCTGGACGGCATCAAATTGACGCGCGAGATGGCACATCAGGCGGCGTGGAACGAGTTTCGCCATGCAGAGCTTGACCCGGACCTGCCGGACTACAGCGATGAAGAGCTGACCGCCTGGTTCCGCGCCAATGCAAACACGGAGCATCATCCGGCGGGTACTTGTCGGATGGGCACAGATGACGACGCGGTGACTGATGGTGTTGGCTTTGTGCACGGTGTGGAACGATTGCGAGTGGTGGACGGTTCGATCCTGCCGCTCGTGCCAACCGCAAACATCAATGCTCCGATCACCATGGCGGCTGAAAAGATCTCCGATGCGATCATGAGCAAACCGGCTTTGCCGAAGGAGGCACTGGTTTAGCCATGCCAGCGTATCATGCGTAGAGAAGCAGCCAATCTGCAGGTCATTATCACGAGAACCGAACTGTGACCAAGCTCGTTCACCTGACCGACTCTCAGAGCTTGAAACATAAGTCATATATTTGACTAAATTAATGAATTTCATGATGTTATCTCCCGCGCCATCTGTCTCATCAGGAATCGGCAGGCTGCAAGCTGCACCCAGGCAACGGAACTCTCCAGGCTCCGCTCGTGATACTTCGCCCGACGCCGGCAACGGGACATCCAGACGAACCTCCTTTCCACCACCCAGCGGCGATAGAGGACCGTGAAACCCCTTGTCTCCTTGGGCTTGTGCACGATGTCCAGGATTGCCCCGAGACCGCGTTCAGTCAGCCCCGCCGTCAGCTTCGGCCCCGCGTAGCCGCCGTCCGCCCACAGTTTCGTTTCCAGCGGCGCATTCTCCAGCATTCCCAGGATTACGTCCGGAGCGCCGTCCCGGTCCGGCACCGAGGCCTCGTGGACCTCGATCACGATCGGGAACTCTTCCACGTCCACCGTGACGTGTCGCTTCCAGCCCTTTGCCCTCTTTCCGGCATCACACCCCGACGGCCCGCCGCTCTCCGTGGTCTTCACCAACTAACTGTAGATCGCGCCTGCCGTCGGCTCCTCCGAACGGCCTGCGAGATTGCGCGCATGGGCGCAGAGGGCGTCAAGCATCCGCGTCAGAACGCTCGTGCGGCACCACGCGTAGGAATGGGTCTGGATCGACGCAAACGGCGGAAAGCACCTGGGAATCGCTCGCCGCTGGCATCCCCTCCCGAGCATGAACTGGATCCCGTTGAAGACCTCCCGCATGTCGAGGATGCGGGGACACCCCAGTCTTGAAGGGGACGGGATGAGCGGTTCGACCACAGACCATTCGGCATCCGTCAAATCGGTTTCATACCTCCCCGTCGGTCGCTTATGCTGCCCCTGAGTGGTCGCGTTCCAAGCCTTGTGGCTCTCCCTGTTTGGTTTGGTGACCGATGGGAAGCCACATTTGGGGCCACCACTCAACCATTGGGTCAAGCTCTTAGACAGCCATCTGAATTTTCATGCTGCCAGGCAGGTGTCGGCCTCCCATGACCGTAGCGATTTCTTCGAACGGCAACTGATGACTGACTACCTTTTGCACAGATGCACCAACTACTTTGAGCACTTCCAGCGCGTCGGGAATGTTGTGGTTCAGCGAATGCGTTCCAAATAGCGAAAGCTGGCGGCGGAAGATCTCAAATGGAGAAACGGCGATCCTTGCGTCTGACGGGCACACACCGAAAACCAGCGCCGCACCGCCGTTTCCGACATAATCCAGAAGTTTCTCGACGACGGCGGGAACGCCAGTGGCGTCGACTGCTAGGTCGCATGACCTAGACAGTCTGGCTATCTCACCAGCATCGGAGTTTATCGCTCTCAAGCCGACGCTCTCGGCCCTGTCCAGCCGGTCTTCAAGCCGGTCAACCATAATCACTTCGGCCGTTCCGCGTGACTTAAGCGTGAGCCCCATCAAGAGCCCCATTGGGCCGGTGCCGAAAATGATGGCGCGTTCGACAATTTCGTCCTGAAGCGGTGAGAGGCCATTCAGAACACATCCCATGGGCTCTGCCAGCGCGGCCTCGGAGAAGCTCATGTCGCCAATCGCGTGAACTGCCCCTGCGCACACGGTGCAATATTCCGCGAAACCGCCATTAACAGTGACGCCGTAGGCTCCGAGGTGTTCACAGAGGTGGGCCCAGCCTCGCAGGCACGCACGGCAAGTGCCACATTGGAGATTGGGGTCGACGACAACGCGATCACCAATGGAGATACCTGAAACATCTTTACCGATCTCTGCGACTTCACCTGCGAATTCATGGCCGGGCACAATCGGATACGTTGATGTTCCGTAGTTGCCACGCATCACTTCGATGTCGGTGTGACAAATTCCACTTGCTTTGACTCGGACCAATACCTCCCCTCGGTCCGGGTCGGGATCGGGCAAAGTGCCGACACTAACGTCATTTGGGGACGGAAACCAAACTGCCTTCATTCAACTCTCCGGGCCGGGCGTTCAAAGGTTCTAACTTCTCAGATACTGGCTTAGCGCGGACTCGAGGCCTTCGGACCAGGTCAATGTGAGCCAGCGGGCGAACGCCTCAGCGAAGCGGGGATTGTCCGCCAAGTCGCCGTAGAGTGCGCGCTGCTTGAGCCAGGCCAGTGGGTCTTCTTTTGCCGTCTTCGCCATAGCAGTCAGCTCGTCCCACATCGGATCGTTGGGCTGGATCATGCTACCGTCCGCCCGGGTGCCTTCGCACATGCGCGCCCAGACTGCCTCTGTCAGGGCGAGGCCTTCAAGTGGCGCGCTTGACGCCAAGGCGTCACGCACCACCGGCAGGATGAATCCGGTGTGTCGGGAAGAGCCGTCAAAGGCCACCCGACGCGTCGTATCGACGATCAGAGGGTTTGAGAACCGGCGGTCGATCAGATCGACATAAGCTTCGGGCGTCATGCCGGACACCGCATGGACATGCGGTACAATTTCTTCCTTCGCCACTTTCCGAAACAACGGCCCGATCAACGGATGCTCCATGCAGCCAGAAATCGTCGCGACCGACAGGATCTCGCCGGGATTGGAAATCACTTGGTGCCCGCCATTCAGGATGCGGATCTTCATCGCCTTGTACTCGTGCACCTGGTCTGTAATCGTAACGCCGACCTTTTCCCAAGGTGGGCGGCCTGCGCAGAAATCGTCCTCGATCACCCATTGGCGGAAGTTCTCATGCGTGACGGGCACCGCATCGTCGATGCCGTGCTCACGCACCATGGCAAGTTCATTGGGACCGGTTGCGGGAACGATGCAGTCGACCATCGAGTTGGGAAAGCTGCAGTTGACGTCGATCCAATCGGCCAGGTCGGGATCCGAGAGACTCGCCAGCGACACCACGGTCTGGCGCATGATCGTGCCGTTGCCCTGCAGGTTGTCGCAGCTTTGCAGCGTGAACGGCCCGGAACCCGCCGCGCGCCGCTGCGCCAAGGCGGCGATGATTGCGCCGAATGCGGTGCGCGGCGTACCAGGATTGGCAGCGTCGTGCTGAATGTCTGCGTGTCCGGTGTCGAAGCCCTTGGACAAGGGGTCGATGTAATAGCCGCCTTCGGTGACAGTCATCGCCACGATGCGTATCGAAGGATCGGCCAAGCGGTCGATCAGCGGGCCGTTTCCGGTCGCTACGGGCACATAGTCGATCATGGAGCCCACGACCTCGACGGAGCCGCCCGCCGGACCCAGCTCGATCAGCGTCGTCAGAAAGTCCTGCGCCACCATCTTCTGCCGCTGCGCCTCGTCGAAGGGACGCACGCCGGCGCCCACGATGGCCCAGTCATGCGCCAGACCATGCTGCATAAGCCGATGCAGATACCAAGCCTGATGCCCGCGATGGAAATTCCCCAGCCCGATATGTACGATGCCCGGCGTCAGCTGCGACCGATCATAGGTTGGGGCCAGCACGGCTTCGGGCAGCCTGCCCAGATTGGCGTTGGACAGCTTAACCGGATCAGGCATCAGCTCATCCAGTTTCCGCCGTCCACATTCAGCGTCTGCGCGGTGATGTAACGTGCGTCGGCCGAGGCCAGGAATATGCAAGGATCGGCGACGTCCGCCGGGTCTCCCATACGGCCCAATGGAACGGATTCGCCGACCTCGCGCTTCTTCTGACCCTTGGGCTTTTTCTCGTATTCTGCAAATTTTGCGTCCACAACATCCCACATCGGCGTGTCGATGACACCTGGCGCGACGCCGTTGACACGTATGTTGTCACTCGCCAGTTCCAAGGCGAGCGATTGCGTGATCGAGATTACCGCCGCCTTTGTCGAGCAGTATATGGTGACGTTCGGCTCGCCTCGGCGCCCTGCCTGGCTGGCGAAGTTGATGATTGCGCCGCCACCGCGCTTCTTCATCGACGGAATGACCGCTTGGCATGCGAAAATCGTGCCGCCGACATTGACGTCATACTGGCGGCGATAATCCTCGGGCGTGACCTTGTCGATCGACGCCATGTTGAAGATGCCGGCGCAGTTGACCAGAATGTCGATCCCTCCCCAAGCCTCCTCGACCGCCGCGACGCCAGCCCGGATTGAAGCAATGTCGGTGACGTTCATCAAGGCGGCCATGCCACCGATGGCCTCCGCAGTTTCCAGCGCATCGACCTCCAGGAGGTCGGCGACCGCGACCTGGGCGCCCTCGCGTGCGTAGGCCTCGCAGATCGCACGTCCGATTCCGCGCGCACCGCCAGTTACGAGCGCTACCTTGCCGTCCAATCGCTTCATGCGATCCGCATCCCTCGTTCGTCAAATCTGTGGAATCGGTCGTCGCGCGGCCTCAAATGGATCGTGTCGCCGTAACTGAACGCTACCTCGCCAGAGGCACGCACTGTCAAGGGATCTGTCAATCCGGTGTCGTGAATGTGGATGAAGGTATCCGACCCGAGGTGTTCTGCCACGCCGACCACGCCCTTCCACGGGCCACTGTCGCCGACCTCGATGTGCTCGGGCCTGATGCCGATTGTGTGGGCACTGTGTTTTTGCGCCTCGTTGCCTTCGATGAAGTTCATTTTGGGTGAGCCGATGAATCCGGCCACAAACTTGTTGCGCGGTGCCTGATAGAGTTCCAGCGGAGAGCCTACCTGCTCGATAACACCAGCCTGCAGAACTACGATCTTGTCCGCCATTGTCATCGCTTCGACCTGGTCGTGAGTGACGTAGATCATCGTAGTATCGAGTCGCTTGTGCAGCTCGCTGATTTCCAGCCGCATGCCGATGCGCAGAGCCGCGTCGAGATTGGAAAGCGGTTCGTCGAACAAGAAGGCCGCGGGTTCGCGCACGATCGCGCGACCGATGGCGACACGCTGACGCTGGCCGCCCGAGAGTTGGCCGGGCCTCCGGTCGATATAATCCGTCAGGTTCAGCACGCTTGCAGCATTGGCCACCCGCTTGTCGACTTCGGCCTGGTCCATCTTGGCCATCTTCAGCGGGAAAGCGATGTTCTTCCTGACCGACATGTGCGGGTATAGCGCGTATGACTGGAACACCATCGCCAGGCCGCGCTTGGCGGGAGGAGTGGCGGTTGCGTCATTGCCGTCGATCTCGATGCTGCCGGCTGTGACATCCTCCAACCCGGCAATCAGCCGCAATAGCGTGGACTTGCCGCATCCCGATGGGCCGACAAAGACGACGAATTCTCCATCCTCGATTTGCAGGTCCAGCGGCGGAATCACTTCAACATCACCGAAGGATTTGCTTACCTGCTTGAGCTGAATCTGTCCCATATTCTGTTCCTCACTTCACCGCGCCGAAGGTCAGGCCGCGGACGAGTTGCTTCTGGCTGAACCAGCCCATGATCAGGATAGGTGCAATTGCCATGACGGAAGCTGCGCTGAGCTTGGCGTAGAACAGGCCCTCGGGGCTGGAATAGCTGGTAATGAACTGCGTCAGTGGCGCGGCATTCGAAGCCGTCAGGTTGATCGTCCAGAATGCCTCGTTCCAAGCCAGGATGATGTTCAAGAGAACGGTTGAAGCCATTCCCGGAATCGCCATTGGCGTCAGCACGTACAGGATCTCTGCACGCAGGGTCGCGCCATCCATTCGCGCGGCTTCAAGGATTTCGCCCGGGATTTCCTTGAAGTAGGTATACAGCATCCAGATGATGATCGGCAGGTTGATCAGCATCAGCACGATGGTCAGTCCAAATCGGCTATCGAGGAGTTCCAGGTCACGGAAGATCAGGTAGATGGGTACGAGCACGCCGACCGGTGGCAGCATTTTCGTCGACAACATCCACATCAGTACGTTCCTGGTATGCTTGGATGGAACAAACGCCATTGACCAAGCCGCCGGTATGGCAACCAAAAGTCCCAGGAACGTGGATCCAAGCGAGATGATCACTGAGTTGGAGAAGTGCTTGAAGTAGTCTGATCGGGCCTGAACCGTTGCGAAACTCTCCATCGTCCAGCCAGAACCGAACAGCACTTCCAATGGCGCCCGGATCGCGTCCTCTTCCGTCTTGAACGCGAGGAAGAGGATCCAGAGAATCGGAAAGAACATCAGGAACCCGAGCGCACCGGCAATGGCCGTGTTGACGCCTTTGGTTCGGTTCGAGACTGCGCGTGCCATGCCCCCTGCTCCTTATGCGTCGAGGTTCTTGCCGATCATCCGCATCAGGAAGATCGCAACGATGTTGGCGAGAATGATGGCGATGACACCACCAGCACTGCCCATGCCAACGTCGAACTGCAGAAGAGACGAGACATAGATCAGGTATGTCAGGTTTGTGGTAGCCGTGCCGGGGCCGCCGTTGGTGGTCACAAGGATTTCGGCGAAAATCGACAGGAGAAAGATCGTCTGGATCAGGATCACGACGGTGATCGCACGAGCCAGGTGCGGCAGCATGATGAACCAGAACCTGTTCCACCAGCCCGCGCCATCCATCTCAGCGGCCTCCAATTGCTCCTGATCCAGCGATTGCAGCGCTGTCAACAGGATCAATGTCGCGAACGGCAGCCACGTCCAGGACACAATGATGATGATGGAGGCCAACGGGATTTGGCCAAAAAAGTCGATAGGTTCAAAACCCAGACTCGTGGCGATGCGCCCGAAGATGCCGTTCACAGGGTTCATGAACATGTTCTTCCAGACCAGCGCCGACACGGTGGGCATCACGAAGAATGGCGCGATGACCATGATGCGGATGATCCCGGTGCCGAACATCGGTCGATCCAGCAGAATTGCGGCGAAGAGCCCGCCGATCGTCGTGATGGCTAACACGCCTCCGACCAACACCAGAGTGTTCTTGATCGCGGCCGTGAAGCTGGGATCGGTGACGAACCAGTAGTAGTTTTCCCAGCCCGCAAACGGCGTCGGACCGATCTGCAGCAGGTTGTATCGCAGGAACGAAAAGTAAAGGGTCAGACAGAGCGGGACGAGCATCCAGCCGAGAAGCAACAGCACGGCGGGCGAGATCATCAATCGCGCGGCGGATCGGGACGCTTTCGTGGCCATTCGCATTGCCCTCCCAAAACGAATTGCGGATCAGCAAGTGAGAAAAAGCCCAGTTCAGGACTTTGCCGGAATCCTAGCATAATTTAGGCCTTTGCCAAAATGCTAGCATTCAGGGGTCGTAAATTGAAATGGGCCGAAGCATGAAGCTCCGGCCCATTCAAGGGAAAGGTTACTTGATGTAACCCGCCTTGGTCATTTCGCGGACCGCGAATTGCTGACCGTTGGCCAGAGCCTGTTCAACCGTTACCTGACCGGCCAGGGCCGCTGCGACCTGCTGCCCGACGTAGTTGCCGATGCCTTGGAACTCAGGGATCGCCACGAACTGAACGCCGGTGTACGGGACCGGGTCACGCGTCGGGTCGGCCGGGTCGACCGAGAAGATCGCGTTCTTGATGGTTTCGGCGAACGGCGCGGCTTCCAGGAGGCGCGGGTCCTCGTGAATGGAGGCGCGCGTGCCGCTGGGTACGGCAACCCAACCTTCGGTGTCGCCGACCATCTGGAAGTACTCCTTCGAAGTCGCCCACTTCAGGAAGTCCTTGGCAGTGTCAGCCTTCTGAGAGCTTGCCGGGATGGCAAGGGCCCAAGACCAGAACCAGCCAGTTCCCTTGTCCGTTTCCTGCTTTGGTGCCTGGAAGAAGTCTGTGACGTCGGCCACATTGGACGTCGCTGGATTGCGAACGTCGTTTGCGGCGGAAGTGGCGTCGACCCAGGTTGCGCATTTGCCGTCCTTGAACAGGGCGCGGTTTTCGTTGTGCCCGTTTGCCGTCGCACCCGGAGGACCGGAGTTGTTCATCAGGTCGACGTAGTAGGTGATCGCGGCGTTCCACTCAGGACTGTCAAGCTGTGGATTCCAGTCCATGTCGAACCAGCGCGCGCCGAATGCATTTGCCATGGTCCCGACGAACGCCATGTTCTCGCCCCAGCCAGCCTTGCCGCGCTGACAGGTTCCGAAGACGCCGTTGTCCGGATCATGAAGCTTGGCAGCCATCTCGGCAAACTCAGTGTAGGTGATCTGCTCCGTCGGCGCTGCTATCCCGGCCTTTTCGAACAGGTCCGTGCGATAGAAGGTGAACGAGGTTTCTGAATAGAGCGGCACCGCATAGAGGTTGCCGTCGGCAGACAGACCGTTCCGCACCAGCTGGAATATGTCTTCCAGATCATAGTCGGGGTCGTCACCGAAGTCGTTCAGTGACGTCAGCCAGCCGTTGGCACCCCAGATCGGCGTCTCGTACGCACCGATGAACATGATGTCGAACGAACCACCTCCAGTGGCGATATCTTGCGTGGTCCGCTGACGGAGCACGTTTTCTTCCAGGACAACCCAGTTGATCGTGTTGCCGGTCGCTTCCTCCCACTGCGGAGCGAGCTTTTGCATGACGATCATGTCAGCGTTGTTAACCGTCGCGATCGTGATTTCTTCCGCCACGGCCGTGGATGCGAGCGCCGCTATCCCGACGCCGACTGCCGTGCTAAGCAGTGTGTGTTTCGTAGGCATTCAGTCCTCCTTTTTTGACACATGTAAATGTCATGATTTTGACGCGTGTAAAGTTTATGGTGGTGCATGGCTCGGAGTCAATAGGAAACTCGAACCCGTTCTCGCCGGAAGAGGTCCGAGTAGGATTGGCTAGGCGGACTCTCTCGGCTTCATGGTCGCATCGAGAAAGACCTCAACTGCTTCCGCGCTGCGCCCGCCCCGCGCACGTTGGGCCAATAGCTGGATTGCAGCGTCGGCTATGCCCTCGACGTCTTGGGCCACCGTTGTAAGAGCCGGAGTCATGTACTGGCTGAGCGGATGGTCGTCATGGCCCGCAATACGCAGACCGCCGCCCGCAATGCCGCCGCGCGGGAAAAGGCCGTGCTTGTTGGCTGCACGGATCGCTCCGATGGCAACACGGTCATTGGCGCAAAGGATCGTGGAATTCGTGAATTCTCGGCGGCCAAAGCAGTCGTCCATAACCGTGTAACCGAAGGCTTCGAATTCCCAGGATCCACCGGCAACGGCGGGCTCGATCGCTATAGCCTCGTGATTCAGTGCCAGCATTTTCGCTCGATAGGCATCCTCTCGCTCCTGAGCGTTGGCGTTCAAGTCCGGCATGCCTAGAAATACAGGTGGATCACCTGTTCTGCACAGGTATTCCACTATCGCACCGATGCTCTGCGTGTTGTCCGTGCCAACGAAATTTGCCACGGTCATCGACTTCGCCGGTCTCGAGTCGATGAACACCAGCGGAAAGTCCTCGCTCGCCGCAGCAAAGGTGTCATGATCGGCAGCGACACCAATTGGAGCCACGATTGCCCCGTCGACGCTCATCGAACGCATCTTGCGCACGGCATTGGCTTCGACACCGGAGTCTCCGTTGGAGCTTTGGGTGATGATCGTATACCCGAGCTCCCGGGCGGACTGCTCGATGCTCTCGATCAGGCTTGCAAAGAAAAGGTCCTTGTAACTTGGAACGATCACACCGATCAGTTCCGTCGACTTTCTGTTCTGCCGCGTGGTCAGAAAATTGTAGACGTAGTCGACCTCTGACAGCCGCTCCTGGATCTTCTTCGACGTCGATGGTCGGACGGCTGCCGGATCCTGGAAATACTTCGACAGCGTCGGTCGCGAGACCCCAATGGTCTCTGACAGTTCTTTCATCGTGTTGATTTTGGGCTTCGACATGGTCCCAGGAACGCCGTACATCGCGCACATGTGCCCAAAGTTAGACGCTCTTGCGAAGATCGGTCAATTTCATTTTTGACACATGGAAAGAATCCTACTACTACGTCCGGTGAGTCAGGTTGAAGCAACAGTCAGACTGGAGAGCGAGCCTGAGACGGAGCCTCCGCCGAGCACTGCGCACCGGGTTTTGACCACTCCACAGACATGTTGGAAGCGCCAATTCGTGTGCCGGCTAAGTCAATGAATAAAATCGTTGTCATTGGGGAAGTCCTGGTCGAATTCATGGCCGACAAAATCGGCGAGGGCTTCATGGAGGTACAGTCGCTGACTGGACCATTCCCATCCGGGGCGCCGGCGATTTTCGCCGATCAGGTTGCCAAGATGGGGCAGCCAGTTTCGATTGTCTCGGCTGTCGGTGATGACGACTTCGGGCACCTGAACCTCGACCGGCTTCGCCGAGACGGTGTCGACGTCTCGGGCGTCTTCATCGACAAAGAGCGCCCGACAGGCAGCGCTTTCGTGCGATATCGCGCGAATGGCGAAAGGGATTTCGTTTTCAACATTTTCCACAGCGCGGCGGGACGTTTGAACGTAACCGACACTGTGAAGGCCTTGCTTGATTCGGCTGACCATCTGCATGTCATGGGGTCATCGCTTTCCAGCCCGGAATTTGTCGCGCTGAATTTACGCACTGCGGAAACCATTCGAGGCAATGGCGGCACGGTCTCGTTTGACCCAAACATCAGACGCGAGATCCTGTCCGCCGACGGTATGGCTGAAGCGATGTCGCGGATGATCTCAATGACGGATCTGTTTCTGCCAAGTGGTAGCGAACTCACTTCTCTGACAGAGTCCGCCGCACCTGAGGCCGCAATCGAGGAACTGCTCGAACGCGGCGTGCAGGCCATTGTCCACAAACGCGGTGCGGACGGTGCCAGCTTTCACGACAAGCTTGGCACCTTGGCCATAGACGCCTTCACGGTCAAGGAATTCGATCCAACGGGCGCAGGCGACTGTTTTGGCGGCACCTTTACCGCGCTATGGCTGCGAGGCACGGATGCGCAAACGGCATTGCAACTTGCGGCCGCGAGCGGTGCACTGGCCGTGACCAAACGAGGGCCGATGGAAGGCACCGCCACGCCCGCCGAGCTCGAGGACTTCATCCGACGCATCCGGGGAACTTGCCGATGAATCACTCGCTTCTGGCCATCCCCGAGGCCTATCACCGGGGCGAGCACCTTGGGATCACGTCGGTCTGTTCCGCTCACCCTGTGGTCATCGAAGCCGCGCTTCAGCTGGCAGAACGGCATGACAAGCCTGTCCTGATCGAGGCGACCTGCAACCAGGTCAACCAAGACGGCGGCTATACCGGCATGACGCCCGCCGCCTTCCGGCAATTTGTCGAAGGCATCGCGGACAAGGTCGGGCTGGACAATCGCAGGATCGTTTTGGGCGGCGACCACCTTGGGCCAAACCCCTGGAAGGATCTTCCGCCCGACCAGGCGATGGCCAAGGCCGAGGCGATGATCGCGGCCTACGTGCAGGCGGGCTTTACAAAGCTGCACCTTGACACGTCCATGGGCTGCAGGGGCGAGCGCGTCGCGCTTGCCGACGCAGAAACGGCAGAACGCGCGGCACGACTGGCCGAGATCGCCGAAGTGAACAAGGTTGACCAGCCGCCGGTCTACGTCATCGGAACTGAGGTTCCAGTCCCTGGCGGTTCCACACACGCACTCGATCACCTCGATGTGACGGCGCCCGATGCCGTTGCCCGCACTCATGATGTTCACAGGTCGGCATTCCAGGCACGCGGGCTTGACGATGCGTTCGCGCGGGTCATCGCGCTAGTGGTCCAGCCCGGTGTCGAATTCAGCCACACCGATGTCATTCACTTCGATGTCGGCAAGGCGCAAGCGCTGGCGGCCACGCTGGCGAATTACCCAGGGCTCGTGTTCGAGGTCCACTCGACCGATTACCAGTCCTGCGAAGGACTGCGCGCACTCGTCGGCAACGGCTTTGCGATACTCAAAGTCGGGCCTTGGCTTACATTTGCGTTGCGCGAAGCCCTTTACGCGCTTGATGCCGTTGCCGATGTCCTGCACGGCTACCCGCCGAAAGGCGAACTGATGACCGCAATGGAAGACATCATGGTCGCCGCCCCCGACCACTGGGAGAGATATTACGAGGGCGACGACAACGAATTGTGGCTGCAGAGGCACTTCAGCTACTCGGACCGCATTCGGTATTACTGGCCTACTCCGGCTGCCGAATCCGCGGTTTCGCGCTTGATGACCCGCATAGCAGGAAAGCAGGTCCCCGCACCTGTAGTCGGGCAATATCTGCCGCATATCACCGGCTCGGACGCCGAAGAGATTCTGTTGACAGCAGTCGAATTCATCCTCCGAAAATACGAAGCTGCATGCACAGGCTGACAAGATCACGGCCAGATTGACGGATAACGCCTGATCCCTGAATCGGGTGCCGCGCCGGATTGATTTTCGAGATGCACCGCGAAGGACGCTTCTGGTGTGTCATGAATTCAAGGAAACAAACTTGCCACCGCTGCTCCTGGCTCTCACAAGATGTGGATGACTCCCATTTGAAAGGCGGCATTCGCCCATTTCCGGTGCGAATCTGTGACCGCTTCTCCGAGCACAGTGGGAACGGGTCATGGCACTCGATCTTGTCATCGTCGCCATCGCGTATTGGAACACGTTCTAAATAGACAAGAGTGCTATATTGACTTGTCCTGAATTGTGACAGTTCAGCGAACAATTCATGCAATGAAACCAAAATGTTGCTGTGACTTATTAATACCTCCAGAGTTGCGGCACCCAGTGCTTGCACCTCGGAATTTCATCGACTCCATCGTCATTGCCGGGCAAGCAGCGGGCTAGATTCCCGACCAAGGTTCATATAGCCTGACCGAATGAACAAACGCCCTGAAGACGATCTCTGGACACCTCGTACTGTTGAGGAAACTCAGGCCATCTACCGCAGATGGGCCAAGGAGTACGATAGCGACGTCTTGAACTGGGGCTACGCCACCCCAACAAGGGTTGCGCGCGCACTTCGTGCGGCTGGCGCTGACGTGAATCAACCGATTCTCGACTTTGGATGCGGCACAGGATTGTCAGGGCAGGCCTTGGCAGCGGAAGGCTTCAACCTGGTCGACGGCACGGACATCTCCCCGGAAATGCTCGCCAAGGCCAAGGAACGGGATCTTTATCGTTCAATTTGGCTGGGCCAACCCGGAAAATGCGATGAAGTCCGGCCTGGCGACTATGCCGGAATAGTGGCTACCGGTGTGGTCAGCATGGGTGCTGCTCCCCCGGAAACGCTTGCCCTCCTGGTTTCCTTGCTGGCTCCAGGAAATCTCCTCGCATTTTCCTATAATGACGCGACCCTTGCAGACAGCGGCTACATGGCTGCCTTGGACTCGGCCTGCAAAACCGACGGCGTGGCTCTCGCGTTCGAGGAGCATGGTCCGCACCTGCCAGAGTTGAAAGCCGAATCCACGGTCTACGTTCTGCAACGGACGTGAGAACGCGCTTTGCACCTTCACCGACTGGGCCCCTGCACCTCGGCCACGCCTACTCCGCGTTGCGAGCCCATGACCTTGCCAAGGATGCCGGTGGAAAATTCATTCTGCGCATTGAAGACATTGATCAGGGACGTTCCCGCGAGGAGTGGGAAGCGTTGATCCATGAAGACCTTCGCTGGCTAGGCCTCTCGTGGGAAACTCCCGTGCTCCGACAATCTGAGCGGCTGGACGCATACCGCACCGCCCTCGACAATCTTTGGCAAAAGGGCTTGCTGTATGTCTGCACCTGCAACCGACGCGACGTTCTTTCGGCCGCTTCGGCTCCGAATGAAGGTGAGCCGCTCGTTGGGCCTGACGGCATCGTGTATCCGGGCACTTGCCGTTCAAAGTCGAGGATGCACTCGGGCCTGCCCGATGGCGTTGCGCTGCGTCTCAACATGTCGTCGGCACTGAAGCAGTTCGGGAAGGAACGATCCGGCATCGGTTCACCGGCACCCGAAGGCGGCAGGTTTCGGGCGTTTCGGGAGACGGGACATGGTCCGAATGGCGAGACCGGGAAAATTCACTCGTCATATGAACACCTCCTTAACAATATCGGAGACGTGGTCCTTGCCAGAAGAGACTTTGGCACGTCCTATCACTTGTCCGTCGTGGTCGACGACGCGTTCCAGGGCATCACTCAAGTCGTGCGCGGCGAAGACCTCTTCGAAGCAACATTGATCCACGTTTTGCTCCAGCACCTTCTCGGACTTGAAGTGCCGACCTACTTGCATCACCGACTGTTGCGAGACGAGTCCGGTAACCGATTGGCGAAGCGCCACGATTCGATGGCGATCCGATCCTACCGGGAGGCCGGAGCTACCCCGTCCGACATCCGCGATCTTGTAGGCCTCTGAAGGCACTGCGGACCTGCCGCAAGCTGCTGCGGCGTCGGTGGATCAAGCTGACGCCACCTCAGGTGCCATGAGCTCCACTTCCTCGTCCTGACGGACCGCGGTGTAGAAGCAGCTTTTCCGCCCCGTATGGCATGCCGGTCCTTTCTGGCGAACAACCAACAGCAGGCAGTCGCGATCGCAGTCGACCCGGAAGGCCACCAGCGTCTGCGTATTGCCGGAGGTCTCTCCTTTGACCCAAAGTTCTTGCCGTGACCGTGACCAGTACGTCACTCGGCCCGACGCAAGGGTTTTGGCAACGGCCTCTGCATTCATCCAGGCCATCATCAGGATCTCTCCCGTCCGATCATCCTGAGTGATAGCCGGGATCAAGCCCTTGTCGTTGTATTTCAGGCTTGCAGGATCAAAGGTCATGCGCCAATCCTTTTGACAACTAGCCGCAGTTCCTAGATATGGCGAGACACGCAAAGGGAAGCAATGGCGGACAGCGATCTCATAAAGCTTTATTCCGGCAGGATTCTTGAGCTCGCTTCAGAGATTCCGCTGACCGAGCGCCTGGAGGCCCCTGACAGCACGGTGCGAAAACGCTCACCGCTTTGCGGTTCTACCATCACCGTCGATGTCGCGCTGGCGGATGGGCGGATTTCGGCCTTTGGTCAAGACGTCAAGGCCTGCGCGCTTGGGCAGGCTTCGGCCTCGATACTGGCACGCAATGTCATCGGGCTCACGCGAGAGGACGTGGAGCGAGCCCGCGACCAGCTTCGCGCAATGCTCACGGAGGGTGGAGCGGTTCCCAATGCCCCGTTTCAGGAATTCGAGGTGCTTGCGCCTGCTGCAGAATTTCGCAACCGACATACATCAATTCTTCTTTCGCTCGATGCCACGGCAGACGCTGTCGCCGAAGCCGAGACCGCAGCCTGCGCCTAGTTTGTCTCACTTGATTCAATCCGCAACGAGCGCAACATCCGCGCCCGCCGCCTGGAAACGGCCCAAGTTGCCGTAGAGCGCGCGCAGCATGATGCCGCGTGCGCCGTTTATGTCCCGGTCGTCGACGATGCTGCCGTCCGAGACCGTCGTCGCGCCGCCGAGCTTCCGGTCGACAAAG
>JAJEFO010000048.1 GCA_022820365.1 Silicimonas sp. | reverse complement strand
CATCTCGCTTTTCGGAGGCCGTGGCTCCATTCTGGGCGCCCTCTTCGGAGCGCTCATCGTCGGCGTGTTCGAGCTCGGCCTGCGCATGGCCGGCGCCGATCCGCAATGGACGTTTCTCCTGATCGGAGTGCTCATCATTGGTGCCGTCGCGGTCGATCAGTGGATCCGAAAGGTGTCGATATGACGGAAGATCGCGAACCGATTCTGAGCGCAAGGAGCTTGGTCAAGAAGTTCGGCAAGGTCACCGCGCTTGATCACTGCGATTTCGAACTCTATCCTGGCGAGGTTCTGGGCGTGATCGGCGACAACGGCGCCGGCAAGTCCACGCTCATCAAGGCGGTGTCGGGCGCCGTGATGCCGGATGAGGGCGAAGTCTATCTCGAAGGGCGGCAGGTTCATTTCGCGTCGCCCATCCATGCCCGGCAGCACGGCATCGAAACCGTGTACCAGACGCTTGCCATGTCGCCCGCCCTCTCGATCGCGGACAACATGTTCATGGGCCGCGAATTGCGGCGGCCCGGAGTCCTGGGCACTGTCTTTCGCATGCTCGATCGGCCCGCGATGGAGAGGTTCGCACGCGAAAAGCTGAGCGAGCTTGGACTCATGACGATCCAGAACATCAAGCAGGCCGTCGAGACGCTGTCGGGCGGTCAGCGACAAGGCGTTGCGGTTGCACGTGCAGCGGCGTTCGGCTCGAAAGTGATCATTCTCGATGAACCGACAGCGGCGCTTGGCGTGAAGGAAAGCCGCAGGGTGCTTGACCTGATCAACGACGTTCGTTCGCGCGGCATTCCGATCATCCTGATCAGCCACAACATGCCGCATGTGTTCGAAGTCTCGGACCGAATCCACGTTCACCGGCTTGGGCGGCGGCTCTGCGTGATTGATCCGAAGGAGCACTCGATGTCCGACGCCGTGGCTCTCATGACGGGAGCCAAGGAACCTCCAGGAGCCGAGGCCGCGTGAAGACAGCCCTCAAGGCCCGGATTCAGGCTGTTGCCGAACTAATGCGCGCTCTGCCCGAAGGGCGGCGCTGCCTCATCGCGATTGCCGGGCCTCCTGGCGCGGGCAAGTCCACTCTGGCGGCCGCCTTGGTGCGGGAACTGGGGCCGACGGCGGCGCTTGTGCCAATGGACGGATTTCATTTCGACAACGACGTCCTTGCGGCGCGCGGCCTGCGGGACCGAAAGGGTGCGCCGGAAACTTTCGATCTTGCCGGGTTCTCAGATCTGCTTGGGCAACTGACCTGCGAGGACGAGGTGGCAATACCCGTCTTTGACAGGGTCCAGGACAAGGTGTTCGCTGCAGGCACCGTCGTTCGGGCGGGACATCGATGGGTGATCGTCGAAGGCAACTACTTGCTTCTGGATGAGCCGGGCTGGCGCGACCTGGCGCGGTACTGGGACCTGGCCCTGTACCTTGACGCGCCGCACGATGTTCTCGAGGAACGACTGGTTCATCGCTGGCTGGATCATGGCATGACATTGGAGGACGCACGCGCGTGGGCGCTCGGCAATGACATTCCCAACGCCCGGCGCGTGGCCGCCGCGCGACTTCCGGCAGACGCCGTTCTTTATTGAATGGGCGTGTCGCTCGAGCGCGGCCGCTGAATCTAAAGGCCGTTGACCGGTACCTTCAGCATCGGCTTTCCGTCCGTGTCGGTCGGCACCTCTCCCGCCCGCATGTTGACCTGCAGTGACGGGATGATCAGCTGAGGCATGGCCAGGGTCGCATCCCGCTCGGTTCGCATCCTGATGAATTCCTCCCGTGTCGTCCCGCCCCCGACATGAATATTGTGCTCCCGTTCGTCCTTCACGGTCGTTTCCCAGCGAATGTCGCGTCCGTTTTGTCCGTAGTCGTGGCACATGAACAGTCGCATCTTGTCCGGCAACGACAGGATTCGCATGATGCTGTCATAGAGATCGCCTGCGTCTCCGCCGGGAAAGTCCGCCCGCGCCGAGCCGCTGTCTGGCATGAACAGCGTGTCGCCCACAAAGGCGGCGTCTCCAATGACGTGCGTCACGCAGGCCGGCGTGTGTCCGGGCGTGCTCAGAGTCAGGGCCTCCATGTTTCCGACCATGTAAGTGTCGCCGTCCTCGAAGAGCTGGTCGAACTGGCTGCCGTCCCGCTGGAACTCGGTTCCCTCGTTGAAGACCTTGCCGAAGGTTTCCTGCACCACGAGGATCTTCGAGCCGATCCCAATCTTCCCGCCAATCTTGTTCTGGATATAGGGCGCGGCGGAAAGGTGGTCCGCATGGACGTGCGTCTCGATGATCCAGTCCAGCAAAAGGCCGCGTTCCGTCACTTCATTGATCAACGCATCGGCATGTTCGTGAGTGATGCGTCCGGCGGCGTAGTCTATGTCCATGACGCTGTCGAATATGGCGCAATGATTGCTGCCGGGATCCTTGACGATATAGCTGATCGTGTTCGAAGCCTCGTCGAAATGGCCTGACACATCCGGGCGCGCGTCTAGGTTGAGATTGTCCATGGAACCCCCGAAGTCATTGCGCCATCGACACGTTCTCGCGGCGCCCTGCGAATGCTGGCTGGAATTATAGCAGCAACCTGCGCGCGCATAAACAGGTACGCCGCGCGAGATGTCGTCAAGCGCCACGAATGTCGGCATGGTCGAGCCCCGCGGGTGCCGGATCGGGTTGTGAATGCGAGCGCGTAATTCGGGTCGGCCCGGTCGCATTTTGGGCTGTCGCGTGTTCAGCGTTGAGCCTATTGCTTGGATCAGGCGGCCACTTTCGGAGCGCGGGATGACCTCACTTGCCATGCATCTTCAAGCCGAGCTGGACGGGCTGAAATCCGCCGGTCTCTACAAGTCCGAGCGGATCATCACCGGTCGGCAGGCCGGCACCGTGGAGCTTTCGACCGGTCAGGATGTCATCAACCTTTGCGCGAACAACTACCTCGGTCTATCCGGCAATTCCGAGCTTGTTGCGACCGGGCAGGAAGCTCTTGAACGCCACGGTTACGGCATGTCGTCCGTTCGCTTCATCTGCGGCACGCAGGACGTGCACAAGGAGCTCGAGGCAAGGCTCTCGGCGTTCCTGGGGTTCGAGGACACGATCCTGTACTCCAGCTGCTTCGACGCAAACACGGGCCTGTTCGAGACCATCCTCGGACCCGAGGATGCAGTGATTTCGGACGCGCTCAATCATGCGTCGATCATCGACGGCATACGGCTCTGCAAGGCGAGGCGGCTTCGCTACGCGAATTCCGACATGGCCGATCTCGAGGCGCAGCTTCGGGCTGCTGCCGACGCGCGGTTCAGGCTCATCGCGACAGACGGCGTATTCTCGATGGACGGACATGTCGCACCCCTTTCCGCAATCTGCGATCTCGCCGAACGGCATGACGCCATGGTCATGGTCGATGACAGCCACGGGGTCGGCTTCTTGGGTCCGACCGGACGGGGCAGCATCGAGCATTGCGGCGTGACGGGGAGGGTCGCCGTCGTGACCGGAACGCTCGGCAAGGCGCTCGGCGGTGCATCGGGTGGCTATGTCTCGGCAAGGCGCGAGATCGTCGACTGGCTTCGACAGCGGTCCAGGCCCTACCTTTTCTCGAACACCCTTGCGCCTGTCATTGCGGCGACGTCGATCAAGGTGCTCGACATGCTGGAAGCCTCCTCCGCAAGGCGAGACAGGCTCATGGAGAACACGGCCCGTTTCCGGGCGCGCATGAGTCAGGCCGGGTTCGACCTCCTGCCGGGCGAACACCCGATCATTCCCGTCATGCTTCGCGACCCGGTGCTTGCTCAGGACATGGCTGCGCGGCTCGGCCGGAAGGGCGTCTACGTCGCCCCGTTCAGCTTTCCCGTCGTGCCCCGGGGCCAGGACCGGATTCGCACCCAGATGTCGGCGGCACATGGCCGCGACGAACTCGACCGCGCAATTGATGCGTTCATCGAGGTCGGTCATGACATGGGAGTCTTGGCATGAGCAGCGACATGAAGGCACTCGTGAAGGCCCGGCCCGAGGAAGGTCTGTGGATGCAGCGGGTTCCGGTGCCCGAGCCGGACACAGACGAGGTGCTGATCAAGGTCGGGAAGTCGGCCATCTGCGGGACGGACGTCCATATCTGGAAATGGGATGAGTGGTCCGCGCGCACGGTGCCCGTTCCCATGGTCGTCGGGCATGAATTCTGCGGCAGGATCGTCGATTGCGGCGATGCTGCGACCAAGTACCGGATCGGGCAGCGCGTCGTCGGCGAGGGTCACGTGGTGTGCGGCGCATGTAGGAACTGTCGCGCCGGGCGCGGCCATCTCTGCCGGAACACCATAGGCGTCGGCGTCCATCGGCCGGGGAGCTTTGCCGAGTACATTTGCCTGCCGGAGAGCAACGTGGTGCCGCTCCCGGACGCTGTCCCGGACGAGATTGCGGCGATTCTCGATCCTCTCGGCAATGCCGTCCATACCGCGCTAAGCTTCGATCTGGTGGGCGAGGACGTGCTCGTTGCCGGGGCCGGCCCCATCGGCATCATGGGGGCCCTGGTTGCGCAGAAGGTGGGCGCGCGAAAAGTGGTCATAACCGACATCAGCGCCTATCGCCGCGACCTTGCACGCAGGATGGGCGTCGAGCATGTCGTGGACGCAGATACCGAAGACCTGAATGATGTCATGGCCAGGATCGGCATGACGGAAGGGTTCGACGTCGGCCTGGAAATGTCCGGCGCTGCTCCTGCCATGCGCGACATGATCGACAAGATGAACAACGGCGGGAAGATCGCGCTCCTTGGAATTGCGCCGACCGAATTCGCGGTCGACTGGAACCAGATCATCTTCAAGATGCTCAACGTGAAGGGGATCTATGGCCGCGAGATGTACGAGACCTGGTACAAGATGATCGCCCTGGTGCAGTCAGGTCTTGATGTATCAGGCCTCATTACGCACCGCATTCATGTCGACGATTTCGGCGAGGGGTTTGCCGCAATGCTGTCGGGTGAAGCAGGAAAGGTCGTCATGGACTGGGATTGAAATGCCGCTGGTCGCAACGTCGCGCGACCAGAAAGTTGCCGTTCCTTGCATGACCGCCCAAGTGGCTCAATGCGCCGGACAGGAAACTCAGGAAGGAAATGCCATGGTTGCCGACGAAGCCCCACGCGCCCGAGCCGGAGGACGTGCCGCACGCCGCGCTCTCAGGACGGCACCAAGCTTCGACATGCTGCCGGCGCTGGCTGGCACCCTGCCGCTCTGCGAGGTCATGGACGCTTCGGGGGTCGAGCGTATCGATGCCGCGTCTATGCACATCCTCGAGGACTTGGGCGTATTGTTCCGCGATCCCGTCGCACTGAGCGACTGGAAGCGGGCCGGAGCCAAGGTCGAGGGCGAGATGGTGTATCTCGATCGCGGCCTCGTGCGCGAACTGATCGCCACGATTCCGTCCGAGTTCACCTATCACGCGCGCGATCCCGGCAAGAATGTCGGGCTGGGCGGCCGCAGCTCGGTCTTCGTCCCGATGGCGGGCGCACCCTACTTGCGCGACCTCGACGACAAGCGGAGGAGCCCGACGCTCGAAGACCTCGCGATGTTCCACAAGCTCAGCCACATGCTGCCGGCCATGCACTCAACGTCGCATCACATCGTCGAGCCGATGGATCATCCGGTCAGCCATCGGCATCTGCGCATCACCTATTCGTCGATGAAGCATTCGGACAAGACGTTCATGGGAATGACGACCAGCCCCAAGAACGCGGAAGACGTGATGGAGATGTGCGCGATCCTCTTTGGCGAGGATTTCATGGAAGCGCATCCGGTCTGCACAGGCAACTGCAACGGCAACTCTCCCCTGGTCTGGGACGAGACCATGCTGGGCGCGATGCGCGCGTTTGTACGGCGCAACCAGCCGGTGCTCTGCTCTCCCTTCGTGCTAGGCGGGGCCAACACGCCCGCCAGCGTGCCGGCAGCGGTCGCGCAACTGAACGCTGAAGCGCTGTCCGCGCTCGCCTATACGCAAGTCGTCCGGAAAGGCGCGCCGGCGATCTACGGCCACTATCTTTCGACGGTCAGCATGAAGTCCGGCGCTCCCATGGCCGGAACTCCCGAAATCAGCCTGATGAACTTCATGATCGGGCAGATGGCGCGGCACTACGGCGTTCCCTGGCGCAGCTCGAACACGCTGGGCGGCGCAAAGGTCTTCGACGCGCAGGCCGGCTACGAAAGCGTTGCGACGCTGGCGGCGGTGATCCACGCTGGCGCGCATTACATCTGGCACTCAGCGGGCTGGAACGAGGCGGGCATGCATTGCTCGGTTGCGAAGTTCGTCGTCGACGCCGAACAGTGCGCGATGGCGTATCGGATGGCCGAGGGTCCCAAATGGGACGACTTTGACCAAGCCGTATCGGCCGTGTCCGATATCGGCCCGGGAGGGCACTACCTGGGCCATCCGCATACGCAGGAAAACTTCCAGACGGCGTTCTTCCTTCCGGAGCTGTTCGACAACAATTCTGTGGAGCAATGGATTGCGGAGGGCTCACTCGGCACGACCGAGCGGGCGCTCAAGCACGCGAAAAAACTTCTGTCCGACTACGAGGAGCCAGTGCTGGATCCTGGGGCGGACGAAGCGCTTCGCGACTACATCGAACGACGCGAACGCGAGATACCTGCGGCGGAAGAGCTGAATCAGACCTGTTGATCAGGCTTTGCGGGCCATCCATTCCCGCCAGCGCAGCACGGCGTTCATGCCGATCTCGCGGACGGGCTGGGGAGGCAGCCGCGCAGGCTCGCCTTCCGCCGTGAAGCGTCTGGTGATCGCGCTCTCTTCACCGCAGGCCAGCTCGGCGGCACCGATGCCGGTGAGGGTGCCTCGCGCCGCGCCGAGGCCGTTCTGAACGCAGGCCGAGAAGACACCATCGTCAATTTCGCGCATGACCGCGACACCGTTGCGGCTCAGGCATGCATGCCCGGCCCACACATGCTCGAATGACATGCCGGCAAGGGATGGAAACCGCGCATCGAATCGCGTCTGCATGCCTTGTGCCGCGCGGGCAAGATCGGACATCCTCGGAACCATCCCCGAACGAAGCGCCGCCGTGGCGCGGATGAGGATCCGGTTGCCGCCCTGGCCCTGGTTGATGCGCCGGACCGTCGCGCCCATGTGGTCGGCGGGCGTAATGCCCCAGCGATCCTGCCCCTTGGTCTGCCGGAGCTGATCAGGAGAGAGTTCAGGCGTCATCGCTCCGAACAGGAACAGATGCATCAAGCGCCCGCGCGCGACGCCGAAGCTTTCAAGATGGCCATTGACGGCCAGGATCACCTTGCCGGCCTGCACTGCGGCTTTCGGCGTGGACACGGTCCAGCCGTCGCCCTGTCGCGTGAAACCGGTCGCCGGGCTTTCCTCGAACACGCGAACGCCGGCGCGCACCAGACCGGCCGCAATGCCGCGGATGAAGCCGGCCGGCTGCAGCATCACGGTGCCGGGCGTGTAAAGGCCGGAGCGATAATACTCGCTGCCCGTGACTTCGGTCATCTGCTTGGCGTCAAGCATTTCCGACGGTTCGCCGATGCTGTCGAGATGCGTCCTTTCCCGCCGGTTGGCGGCATGGCCGGAAGTGTTGCCAGCGCCGTCTATCTTGCCCGCACGGTCGAAGAAGTTCGGGTCGATTCCGTATTCTTCGACCGCCGCTTCGGCGAAGTCCTGCGCCTGGCGGTTCAGCGAAATCAGTTCGCGCTCGCCGCGGGCCGCCATTTCCTCCGAACCCGGAAGATTGTGCGGCAGGTCGATCATGAAGCCCGAGTTCCGCCCCGCGGCTCCTTCTGCGACCCGTCCGGCTTCGAGAATGGCGATGCGCGCGCCTGGGGCGAGCTGCGTGAGTCGCCTGGCCGCCGCCAATCCGGCAAAGCCGGCGCCGACGACGACGAAGTCGGCGGTCTCGTTCCCTTCCAGGTGCCGTGGCGGCGGCAGATCGCCCAGAATGGCGTTCCAGCCCGCCCGGCCTTTCTGGACCGGAGTCCGGCGAGCCTGGTATCTCTTCAACTGATGGCCTCCAGTTCGTCATCCTGGAAGCCAGTCCATGCGGTCTCGGCCTGCACGTGCCGGAGATGAGTGCGGAGGTGCGGGCCCGCGACGTCGCTGACGGGGATCCGGGCGGAGACATGATTGCCTTCAAACCGAGTTTGGCTGCTGTGCATTTAGCGATTCCTGCAAGGCATCGACCGCGGTCGCCACTGGCGCAGAACAGGCGCATCTCTCCATGATTCTGTCAAGGACATCGCTTGCAATCGTTCGAGGAACGCAATCTCTCGAAGCCGGACATCCGTTCGCGCGCGTGCGGCTTCCAGTCTTGCAGGGTCAACGGACGCGAGCCTTTCTCGGATCCAGTCAGAAGGATCGCGGATCTCCCCGACCGGGGTCTTGCCGACGCGAATCCTGAACATGATCCGCTTCAGAGCGACTGCCAGGTTCCGCCGGCACGGTCTGACTGAACGGCGGCGTGAATGAAGCGGACGCCTCGAGCGCCGTCTTCGACCGAAGGCAGCGACAGCCAGTCGGCAGGTACGGGAAGACGGTCCCTGCGTGCCGCCACGGCCATCGCGAATTCGGTGTATAGGTTGGCCCAGGCCTCAATGAGGCCTTCCGGAAAGCCGCGCCCGGTGCGAACCAGGCGCTCGGTTTCGGGCGAAACGCCGTGGCCGTGACCCCGGCTGACAATCCGGTCCGGTTCGCCGAAGCGGTTGAACTTCAGGCGCTCGCATTGCTCCATGTCCCATTCGAGACCGGCCTCAGCGCCGAAGACGCGAAGCCGCAATCCGCCCCGGTTCCCGGCGGCCAGGCGCGTTGCCATTAGCGTGCCCGGCACCGAGCCCGCGTGCCGGGTCGCCATGAACACGGTGTCTTCCAGGGGCTTGGGTGCGCCGCAGACATGAAAGTCCGCACGCAAATGGGTCAATTCAAGCCCCGAAACGAAGCCAGCGAGATGTGCCGCGTGCGTGCCGATGTCGCCCACGCAGCTTGTGGGCCCGGATATGGCCGGATCGAGTCGCCACCTGACATGGGGCGCGTCATGCGAGCCATCCGGGATCATCCAGTCCTGCATGAACTCGACATGGATCTGGTTGATGCGCCCAAGTGCCCCGCTTGCCGCGATTGCGCGGGCCTCGCGGATCATCGGATAGCAGGACATGACGTAGGACACGCCGAAGACGCAGCCCGTTTCCCGCACGCGCGCGATCAGGGTCTCGGCCTCCTCGATTTCGTTCGTCAGGGGCTTGTCGCAGAGCACGTCGATGCCAGCCTCCAGGAAGCTCGTCGCGGCGGTGCAATGGAGATTGTTCGGAGTGGTGATCATCACGGCCTCGACCCCGTCCGCGCGGGCGGCCTCGCGCTCCGCCATTTCGGCGAAGGACCCGTACGAGCGATCTTCGGCGACGTGCCACTCAGCTGCGCCAGCACTTGCCTTGGCCGGGTTGGACGAGAATGCGCCTGCAACGACATCCCAGCGGTCGCTCATTCGTGCAGCCATTGCCTGGGTTCGGGCAATGCGCCCTCCGCCGACCACGCCGAGCCGCAGGCGCCGAGACAGGCCGGGATACGGAGCGCCGAAGTCGATGTCCTGCGGGATGAGCCCTTCCGTCATTTTGTCCTCACTTCGGCGGCGTCGCGCCGTCCGGCAGCATTTCCACGGCCAGGAAGATCGATGGCGTGATGGTTTCGTACTGGTGCCAAGGATAGTTGCCGCTTGCGTCATACATGGGCCGATGCGTGGCGCCGGGTGCCATCGGTTCCTCGAGATAGAGCGTCGACACGTCGTTTTCGCGGCATTGCTGCATCTTGCCGAAACCGACGATCTGGGTGTGGACTTCGCGAAACCCCGGCACCGGACAGAATGCATGGTCCCGGTGAAGCCCGACATTCAGGGGCACGGAACCGGAGTGGTACATCGTGAATCCGCACTGACCGACCCAGACCTTGGGCGACATGTAGTGGCTGACGCCCCGCAGCCGCTCCTCCTGACGAACGTCGAATGCGGAAGGCCAGCTGCGCCTTACCCTGGCAAGAAGTTCGTCTTCGTCGCCATGGTCCGCGAAGCGCTCGACGACGACGGCATGGGCCACGTCGCGAAGCTCGACGTCCGCGACCACGGTCGATTGGAGATGTCCGAGGCGCTGCGTGCGGATTTGCACGGGATTCTCCGAAAGGTTCAGCAGGATGACCTTGTCCGCAACGCGATGGACCGGACTGTCCGTGACGATCCGTACCGTGAAGAACGGTTCGGCAAGATCAAGGGTTCGTACCGGCATCAGGGCTCTCCTCCCGGGAAGGATTCCGGCAGCGGATCCGGGCGCGTGCAACGGCTCTGGAGGTCTACGAACCGCCCGAGGCCGGGGGAGTCAAGCATGCCCTGCATCGCCTCGCAGACGTGAAGGGCCATTTCTGCACTGGCGCGCGGTTCGCGCCCTTCGCGAACCGCATGCGCAAGTTCCCACAGGCCGAGGCCGCGAGCGTTGTCGTTGAACCCGTGCGTGTTCTCTGCGACCTGCCACGCGTCGCGCCCCTTCGGGCGGGGCTGATGGGTCCAGCGGGCGGTCTCTCGCGTTCGCACCCAGACATCACCCTCAAAGACGTTGGCGCCATGGACCGGATCCGGGTCGGGGATGCAGATCGTGCCCGCTTCACCGTAGATTTCGAGGCGCGGTGTTTCACTGTCCCAGACGTCGAAGCTTGTCATCATCTGCCCGATGCAGCCGCTCTCGAACTCGATGAGACCGAGACAATGCGTGTCGACCTCGACCGGCATCATCGTGCCATGCCTGGGGCCGTTTTCGATCATTCGCTCGTCAAAGGTCCGTCGCGAAAGTCCGGCGACGCGCTTCATCGGACCCAAACAGGACACCATCGCAGTCAGGTAGTACGGTCCGAGGTCAAGGAGCGGCCCGCCGCCTGCCTCGTAATAAAAGTCCGGATTTGGGTTGTGTCGCTCGGTGCCATGCGTCGGCACGAAGGCCGAGACCCCGGTCGGCGCGCCGATCACGCCGCTGTCCAGGAGCTTGCGGACCGTCTGCCAGCGCCCGCCGAGAAAGGTGTCGGGAGCGCAGCCGACGGTCAGCCCTCTCTCGGCGGCAAGTGCCAGAAGCGTTCGCCCGTCGGCGAGATCGGTCACGAGGGGCTTTTCGGAATAGACATGCTTGCCCGCCTTCAGGGCGCGTCGGCTGACTTCAAAATGTGCTGCCGGGACGGTCAGGTTCAGGACGCCCTCGATTGATGAGTCGGCAAAAATGTCCTTTGGGGCGCAGGCTTCCGGGATGCCGTGGTCGGCGGCCTTTGCCTGGCTTTCCGCGATGTCGAGACTGGCACAGGACACTACTTCCAGCCCGTCGAAGCGAGCGCAGTTCTCAAGATAGATGTCGCTGATGCGTCCGCACCCGATCAGGCCTACACGGAAAGGTCTCATCATGCTCTCCCTGTTGACGCGGCGGGACGTGCAAGCGTCCGCCAGGCTTTCGCAATTCGCGCCACCGCTTCGAGCATGCAAGGCGCGCGAAGTCCACCCCGGCCATCCGCTGAGGGTCACGCAATCTGGATCGGGGCCGGATTGCGCGCTGCCCCCCTTGCGTGCAACTCAAGGATGGGCACCCGAAGGCATCCGTCACCTTGGACCGCCCGCCGAGAGCCGCTGCCCGCAGTCTTGCACCAGAGACATGATCCCCGGCAAAGTGTTCTGCGATCGCCTCCGGACCTGTCAGCTGCGGGTTGAGGGCGACGACATCCTGATCCTACTGAACGGATGAAGCCCGCCCGACATGCTGCCGTGGAAAGTTCGCCGACCGGCCGGGCAAGGCAGGACCATGGTGTTGACGAATTGAACAGGTTGCGCCAGATCATGTAAGTTACTTACACCTTGAAGGGCGCTCAAAATGGAGATCGGCATAACTCGTTTCGACACGGCCGACGACGCGGCCGGAGGCACCCGGCGCCCGTTCGCCAAGGCGGTGCGTGCAGGCGATTTCGTCTTTGTCTCCGGCCAGGTCCCTGCTGTGGATGGCGAGATTGTCGTCGGCGGCATCGTTGAGCAGGCTGAACGGGTCATCGTGAACATCATCGCTGCCCTCGGTGCTGCGGGTTGCGGGCTGGAACATGTGGTCAAGGTCAATGTCTGGCTGGATGATCCTCGCGATTTCACCAGCTTCAACGCCGTGTTCGAACGCCACTTCCGCGATCACCCGCCCGCCCGCTCCACGGTCCAGTCCGCGCTCATGGTTGACGCGAAGGTCGAAATGGACGTGATCGCCTACAAGCCCGAATAGCTGGCAGATGGCGCGCGACGAGACCATGACCAAGATCATCGACGTCATATCTCAGATGCGGAAACTGGATGGCCGGTTTCCGAAACGTGAACAGCGGGTGGCAGATTTTGTGCTCTCCAATCTGGAGCGTGCAACCCGCCTCACGCAGAATGAAATCGCGGAAGCGGCCGATGTCTCGGTCGCGACGGTGAATCGATTCTGCCAGACCGTCGGCTGCGAGGGCTTCAGAGACTTCAACATCAAGCTCGCTCAAAGCGTGGCGGTGAGCCTGCAATATCTTGGTGGGCCGAGCCGCACGGATTCCGAGTCCGAGCAGCTCGTCACGCAAGTCTTTGGCGCCCTTGTCGACACCCTCAACCTGGCGCGTTTCCAGCTTGACAGCGAAGCCGTTCAGCAGAGCGTCTCGGTACTGGCAAACGCTCGGCGGATTTCGTTCATCGGCGTTGGCGGCGGCTCGGCCAACGTTGCCCGCGAAGGTGCCAACAGGTTCTTTCGTCTCGGGATTCCCACTGAGGCGCATGCAGACGGCTACTTTCAGCGCATGCTTGCCTCGACCCTGTCGGATGGCGATGTCATTTTTGCCATATCCGCGAGCGGCCAGCCGGCGGAGCTTCTGGACAGCGTTGCAATCGCCCGACAGTATGGCGCAAAGTCGATCAGCCTGACCAAGGCCGGCACGCCCCTTGCCAAGTCTGCCGACGTCGCCATCGAGATCGACATTCCGGAAGATCAGGACATTTACAAGCCTTCGGCCTCGCGGCTCGTGTTCATTGCCATAATCGATGTGCTCGCGGCGGGCACGGCCCGCAAGCGCCCGGAGCTGGTAAAGGAGTACCTTCGCCGCATTCGTACCTCCATGATCGCTCTCTCCGAAGACACGGGCCCAAAACCGATTGGCGACTGACATCGAACCCGGTTGATCTTCCCACGGCGCCCATCGCTTGCCTGCAGGGAGGGTTTGCCCGTGCAAGGGGGTGGCCCTGCACGGGCGGTCGGCGGCAGTTTCCGTCTGTCGACCATGCCCGCGCGCGCCAACGTGGCCGGCCAGGTCTTCCCCGGCATCGCTCGACTGGGTGCGGGCGTGGCTTGCGCGGACATGAAAACAGAGTGCGCGGCATCTCCAGTGCCGGCTGGCTGCGATCCGGAGGCGGGAACTCCGCAACGGCGAGAACCCGAATTCACGCGCCACGCCTGCCTGCATCGGATGATACCGCCTTCGTGCACACGGAATGTTGGCGGATGAACTGCCGCCTCTCTTTCAATCATGCTCCGAATGGGCGCAACCGTGTCCGGATGCCGGAATGCAGACTCATTGCTGCGCCCGGTCACGGCCCCAACTCCTGCCGTTCGGTCCCTCCCGGCGAAGTGACCAATCGCGTTCCGCAGCAGTTTCCCACTCTGTCCGGAGCCCCGGGAACTCAACCGACATGCCACGCACCGTGCAACCTCCGCTGCAAGCGAATCATTTCAGGCGGCCGGTCCGGTCCGCACTTCCGATGAACCGATGAATTATCCCGAATGGCGAAAAAGAATGAAAGTATCGTCATTGGACAGTCATCTTCGCACGGGGATTGGTTGCAAAAAGATATTTTTATTAACATGTTATCTACAATCCTCTTGAGTCCTCCATGAAACGCCCTTGACAGGGTTTCTGAAAAAATGTAATAAACTTACATTAATACCTTCAGATGAGCACCATTGAGAGAGGAGGAGACCATGAACTTTAAAATCTGGCTGCGCTCGGCGATTGCCTTGGGGGCATTCACCACGCTTGTCGGTGCGGCTTTCGCAGCCGGGACGTTGCGCTACGCGACCGTCGGCGAGCCGCCAACGCTTGACCAGCACGTTGTCACTTCCGATTTGTCGACAACGATTGCCCATCACATGTTCGAGGGGCTCTATACGTTCGATGCCTCGAATTCTCCGGTTGGCCTGCTTGCCACTGGCGAAGCTGTCTCGGATGACGGGAGGACGATCACGATCACGCTCCGAGAAGGCGTGAAGTTCCACAACGGGCAGGACATGACATCAGCAGATGTCGTCGCGTCGCTGAATCGATGGGGAGAATTCGGATCGCGGGGCGGGCTTCTGTTCGCGAATGTCGAAAGCGTGACCGCGGCAGGAGATCACGCGGTCACGATCAGGCTTGCCCAGCCCTTCGGCCCCTGGAAGAACCTGCTGGCCTTCATCAACGGCGGGCCTGCGATCTACCCTGCGTCCGTCGTGGAAGGGGCCGGAAAGGAGCCAATCGCGCCGGACAGCTACATTGGCACTGGGCCCTACAGGTTTGGCGAGTGGGAGCCGAACCGGCATGTTGAGCTGGTACGGTTTGAGGGCTATGTTTCGCCCGATGGCGAAGCGGATGGCTACGGCGGTGCGCGCGTCGCCGAGTTCGACACGCTGCAGTTCATTCCCGTGCCCGACGTCGGGACGCGAGTGGCGGGCCTGAAGGCCGGCGACTATGACTACGCCGAGAGCATCCCCGGCGATCTGTATGCCGACCTCGATTCTGATCCCTCGGTTGTCACGATTCTGAACGGCGGACCGATTTTCGGCCTGGTGTTCATGAATTCCAAGGACGGCCCGCTTCAAGAGAATTTTGGCCTGCGGCGCGCGATCCAGACAGCGTTGGACAAGGTGCCCGCGCTGCACGTGGCCATCGGCCCGGAGGGACTGTGGCGTGCAAACGGATCGTTCCTGCCGGAGGGCAACGTGTGGTTCACGGATGCCGGCACCGAGCACTACAGCATGGGTGACGTGAACGCCGCTCGCGCCATGGCCGAGGAAGCAGGATATGGCGGCGAGCCGATCAAGTTCATGGTTTCGACGAACTACCCGTTCCACTACGACACCGCGATCGTCTACACTAGGCAGCTGGCACAAGCCGGATTCAACATCGACCTTCAGGTCTATGACTGGGCGACCCTGATCGAAAAGCGGGCCCAGCCGGACCAATGGGACATGTTCTTCACCCATCATGGCTTCGTGCCCGATCCGATCCTGATTTCGGTAATGAACGACAACTATCCCGGATGGTGGACAACCGAGGAAAAGAACGCCCTGAAAGCGCGGTTCACCGAGAGTTCCGACGCCGCCGAGCGGCAGGCGATCTGGACCGAGATTCAGGCGTTGATCTATCAGCAGGTGCCGACGATGAAGACGGGCGATGTGTACACCTACAACATCGCGTCGCCTGACCTTGACGGCCTCGGCGAAGCTACCCTGATCTGGCCGCACTTCTGGAACGTTTCAAAATAGAGGATACTCCTCTGGCCTCTCCGTCGTTTTGCGTCGGGGAGGCCGAATCACGTTCTCTTCAGGTCGCTTCATGTTGATCTATGCCTTGAACAGAGTCCTGACGCTCGTCCCCACGCTTCTGGCCGCCTCGTTCCTGGTATTCATATTCATCCACCTGATCCCCGGCGACCCGGCCTCGATCCTGCTGGGTGACACCGCAACTCCGGAGGAAGTCGCCGAACTCTCGCGCGAGCTTGGCCTCGATGAGCCGCTTTGGACGCAATATGTCCTGTGGCTCGGCAATGTCCTGCAGGGTGATCTCGGGACATCGGTGTTCTTCCGCGAGCCAGTTCTTTCGGTCATCGCCGACGGTGCCGAAACCTCGATCCTCCTGGCAACGATGACAATGTTCTGGATTGTAACCTTCGGTGTTCCGATTGGCATCGTTTCCGCCACCCGTCACGGATCATGGATCGATCAGGCCACTTCTGGCGGAGCCATGCTGTTTGCCTCCGTGCCGACGTTCTGGCTGGGACTCTACCTGATCCTGATCTTCTCGGTCGGACTGGGCTGGTTTCCGTCATCGGGATTTCCGTCGCTTGCCGATGAAGGCGGCGCATCAAATCTGCGCTACCTGGTCCTGCCCAGCCTGACCCTGGCGGCACCAAACGCAGCGCTCATCATCCGACTGATCCGCGCTTCCATGCTTGATGTATCGCGGGAAGATCACGTGCGCACGGCTCGGGCCAAGGGTCTGCACCCGGCCCGCGTGGCCATCAAGCACATCTTCCGAAACGCGCTCATTGCCGTTTCTGCCGCATTCGGCTTCACGTTCGCGGCACTGGTCAGTGAAGCGGTGGTGACGGAGACCGTCTTCTCCCTGCCGGGCATAGGCAGGCTGGTGGTCCAGTCCGTCCTGCGGCGGGACTATCCGGTGATCCAGGGCGTCATTCTGATCATCGTGGTCTTTTACATGGCCATCAATCTCCTGGTGGACCTCGCCTATGCCAGCCTCGATCCGCGGGTGTCGCTAAAATGAATGTGCTGCTTTCAATCGCGCCGATCTTTCGTGGCCGCGGCCTGGCAACGGTCGGAATGTGCTGGCTGCTGGTCGTCGGCATTGCGGCCATCGGCGCGCCCCTTCTGGCACCATTCGACCCACTGGAATTCGACCCCTTCATCCGCCTTTCCGAGCCCGGCTGGCCCCACCTCTTCGGCACCGATCACTTTGGGCGGGACTCGCTTTCTCGTGCGATCTACGGCGCGCGCATGGCGATCCTGATAGGTTCGGGCAGCGTACTGATTGCGCTGGTCGCCGGCGGCCTCATCGGAATGCTCTCCGCCTACTTTGTCCGGCTGGGCCACTTGCTGATGCGGATTGTGGACGTGCTGATGGCGTTTCCGGCGCTGCTCTTGGCGCTGGTTCTGATGACGCTTCTGGAACGCAGCGTGCTGAACACGGTCATCGTGATCGGCATCGTCTACGCCACGACCACGGCCCGGATCGTGTTTGGCATGACCTTGAAGCTGAAGCGTGACGTCTTCGTTGATGCCGCGATCTGTTCCGGAGCGGGGAACACCTCGATCCTGTTCCGGCACATCTTGCCGAATCTCATGTCGCCCATGCTGGTGCAGGCGAGCTTCATCTTTGCGTTCGCGCAATTGCAGGCAGCGGCGCTTGACTTTCTGGGGCTGGGTCTGCCGCCGGAAGTTCCGAGCTGGGGAAACATGTTGAGCGAGGAACGAGTCTACGTAACCCGTGCGCCGTGGCTGCTGATATTCCCTGGTGCGCTGATCATCCTTTCGGTCTTTTCGATGAACCTTGTCGGAGACGCGTTGCGCGACAATATCGATCCCCGCTTCAAAGACGACATTGCAGGGGTCTGAACGTTGGCGCTGCTCGACATAAGGGACCTGGACCTGAGCATCGCGCGGGGAAGTGAACTCCTGCCCGTGGTTCAAGGGGTATCGCTCACGGTCGAGGAAGACGAATCGCTGGGAATCGTCGGCGAAAGCGGATGCGGCAAGAGCCTTACCGCGCTGGCAATCATGGGATTGCTCGAAGGATCGGCCGTGCGGATTGCCGGGGGATCAATGCACTTTCAGGGCCAGGACCTCCTGGCGCTTTCGCCCGGGGAGCGTCGGCGCATGATGGGGGACCAGATGGCGATGATATTTCAGGAACCGATGACCAGCCTGAATCCTGTCTATCGGGTCGGCGACCAGATCATGGAGGCAATCATTCAGCATCGCGGCATGTCGAGAAAACGTGCACGTGAACGTGCGCTGGACTTGCTGGATCTCGTGCGCATTCCCGATCCGATTCGCCGGATCGACAGCTTTCCGCACCAGATGTCCGGCGGACAGAGACAAAGGGTCATGATCGCCATGGCGCTTGCGTGCGATCCGAAACTCCTGATTGCCGATGAGCCGACGACGGCGCTCGACGTCACTGTACAGAAAGACGTGCTGGAGCTCATGCTCGGCCTGCAGAGGCGAACCGGCATGTCCATCGTCCTGATCTCGCACGATCTGGGGGTGATCGCCGAGACCTGCGACAAGGTCGCAGTCATGTACCGCGGCAGGATTGTCGAGCAGGCATCGACCTCGGAACTCCTGTCGAACATGAGCCACCCATACACGCTGGGACTGCTCGGCTCGATTCCGGCACTCGATCACGACGTTGAATGGCTTGACGCAATCCCGGGCCGGGTGCCAACGCTGGATGAAGTGGTACCCGGCTGTGCATTTCACCCGCGCTGCTTTGCGGCAGAAGGATCCTGCAGGACCGTGGACCCTGTCGCTGCAGCCATTTCACCGGCCCACTTCGTGCGTTGTCACTTTCCCCAAGGATCGACTACATGACCCGTCCGTTGCTGGAAGTGCGCGAGCTAAAGACATATTTCAGAGTCGGCAGGGGCGGTCTCATGCGCAGGAAATCTTTGCTCAGGGCCGTCGATGGCGTCTCTTTCAGCATCCATGAAGGTGAGGTGCTCAGCCTCGTAGGCGAGAGTGGCTGCGGCAAGTCCACGGTCGGGAGGACCCTGACCCATCTGGAAGCGGCCACGGGCGGCAAGGCAATGTTTGACGGGCGTGACATCCTGAATCTGTCGCCTGCCGAATTCCGGCCGCTGCGGCGTGACATTCAGATGATCTTCCAGGATCCGTTTGCCTCGCTCAATCCGCGCCTGAGCATCGAGCAGATGCTGGCCGAGCCGCTCTTCATTCACAGACTTGTGCGCGACCGCTCAGAAGCACGCGAAAAGATCGCGGCGACGCTTGAACTTGTGGGCATGGATGCGAACTCGATGAGTCGCTATCCGCACGAATTTTCCGGCGGCCAGCGCCAGCGCATCGGTATCGCCAGAGTCATGATCCTGACACCGCGTCTCGTCATTGCAGACGAGCCGGTATCGGCGCTTGATGTCTCCATCCAGGCCCAGGTCCTGAACCTGCTGAAGAAGCTTCAGCGCGACAGCGGCGTGTCGATGTTGTTCATCAGTCACGATCTTGGTGCAGTCCGCCACATAAGCGATCGGGTTGCAGTCATGTACAGGGGGACACTGGTGGAGACCGGCAAGAAGCGGCAGGTTTTCGAGACACCGCAGCACGACTATACGCGAAGG
>JAJEFO010000083.1 GCA_022820365.1 Silicimonas sp. | reverse complement strand
GATCAAGGAGGCGCATGGAAGCGAGGATGCTCTCAAGAAATTCACCGACGGCGTGGGCGACCGCTCCGAGGTCATGTTCAATATCGAGGCCCGGACTTGGCATGCTGCGGATCTGGCGACGCTAGCCGGAATCGTCAGTGTCTCTGCCTTTGTCCTCGGCGGTACAGCCAGCTTGGCTCTGCTGGTGATATTTTTCTGAGATTCATAGGATCTGAACTTCGGTAGGTTGAACGACATGGCCCAGGATCTGGTTTTCGGAATACTGGTGTCGTGCGCAGGACTCCGCTCTCCGTCGGGCCCGAACCCACATGTTCTACCGCGTACGTTGTAGACTTGGAGTCACATTACATGGATGCAAGTCTATTTTTCATCCTGACTTTGGCGATCATCGCCGGACTCTATATGGCCTGGGCCATTGGTGCCAACGACGTGGCAAATTCGATGGGGACGTCAGTTGGATCTGGTGCAATCACCATTGGCGGGGCCATCGTAATCGCGGCGGTGTTCGAATTCCTCGGTGCGTTTTTGGCCGGTGGCGAGGTGACTTCCACGATTCGCAAGGGTATCATCGACGCCGAAGCAATTGGGCACGACCCGGACCTCCTTGTTGTCGGCATGCTATCAGCGCTTCTCGCGGCCGCCGTCTGGCTGACGGTCGCGTCGGTGTTTGGTTGGCCGGTTTCAACTACGCACTCAATCGTCGGAGCAATTATCGGATTTGCGGTAATCGCGATCGGTGTTGAGGCGGTACATTGGTGGAGTGTAGCGGCGATTGCCGCGAGTTGGGTGGTCACACCTGCAATTGCCGGAGTGATCTCGTTTTTTATCGTGCTAAGCGTGCAGCGGCTAATCTTTGACAAGAGCGATCCAGCCTACTTTGCGTGTCGCTATGTACCATTTTATATCTTCGCTGCGGTGTTCATCACTTCGGCCGTGACCTTCGTCAAGGGCCTGAAGCATGTCGGACTGGACCTGAGCATGCCGATAGCTCTTCTATACTCCCTCATGTTTGCCAGCATCATCGCCGTGGCTGGCCGATTGCTGATTAATCGGCTGGGGTTCCGGAGTCTTGAGTTTCCGACAGGAAGACAGTCGCGCTTTGACGATGTGGAGCGGGTTTTCGGCATCCTGATGATTGTCACTGCATCGGGCATGGCGTTCGCCCATGGATCCAACGACGTCGCCAACGCGATTGGACCCGTCGCGGCAATCATCGGAGTGGTGTCGACAGGCGGAGTGGCCGCCAAGTCAGAGATACCGGTCTGGGTCCTTTTCCTAGGAGCAAGTGGCATCGTAGTCGGGCTGGCAACATTCGGCTACCGGGTTATGGCCACGATTGGCCGGAAGATCACCGAACTGACGCCCAGCCGCGGATTCGCCGCTGAACTTGCGGCCGCGTCGACGGTTGTGGTGGCCAGCGGCACCGGTTTGCCAGTTTCAACGACCCAGACCTTGGTGGGCGCTGTCCTGGGGGTTGGCCTCGCGCGTGGTGTCGATGAACTGGAATTCGGCGTGATCCGTACGATTTTCGTGTCATGGGTTGTCACGCTTCCCGTGGGTGCGGCGATCGCGGTGATGTTCTACTACTTCTTGGCGGCTGTGTTCCTGGGAGGTGCAGGCTGATGAGACTCGCCGAAGAGTTCCTGCTTTTGCTGCGAGATGACGATGGAGCGCTTTCGCGAGCGCCTGAATGGACTGTACGGTACGCGTTGGGCGGCGCAGTATTGATGGATTTGGCGCTGGAACATCGCATCGACACGGATGCCCAACGACTGTTCGTGATCGACTTCACGCCCGTAGGAGATCAACTGCTCGATCCGATGCTTGCAGAGATTGCTCGTGCCGACCGGATGTACGACGCTCTCCATTGGGTCAGACACGCCACACGGCGCGCTGATGAAATACGGAACACCGCATTGGCGCGGTTGATCGACAACCGCATTCTGGAACTCAGCGATGATCGCTACCTGCGGATATTCGGGACAAGGCATTACTTGCTCAAGGATGAGGAAACGAAACAAAGGTTGACCGAGCGGATCAAGTCGGCGCTACTCGCCGATTCGATTCCGGATCCGAAGGATGCCATGATCGTGACGCTTGCCGACGGCTGCGGGCTTGTTTCACAGATTCTGTCCACGCACGAACTGGATGCAGCGAAAGCACGCATCAAACTGTTGCGCAGGATCGAATTGATTGGTCGGGTTTTCCTTGAAGCGATTGAGGTGGCTGTCCAGCCCGCCGCAGGCAAACTTGACAAAGAATGAACCACGACCCGTCTGTCGCGCAATGGCACGTCATCTGACCGCAGGATTGGGCTCGGTTCACTTGGGGCAGTGATGCGGCTGAATGCAGTTCAAAGACGTTCCGGTGACGCCGCTCCCGAAAGTCATCGCGTATCCTGCAAATTCAGCACGACCGGCATCAAGCGCTCAAGGACGCAGTTTCCTTGCTGAGCGCTCCTGGCTGAAGGTCTTTCCTGTGTTGTCCGTCCAACGAGGAATATTCTCGGCGGATTGCATTCCCACCGCGTCCGCCACATCGCCTCCTATCTTTCTGCGAATTCGCTGCTCGCCATGGCCGCGCCTGCTCAGCGCAAGGCTTGGTGCGACGCTTCGCGGACGCGTCTGTTTGAAGCAAGCAGGGGGGCGGCCCTTTTTTGCCCCGTTGCGCAGCCACTCGGACGCATTTGGTACAAGGCAGACTGTCCAACTGCCTGCGCGTTCCATGCGGGACCTTGGACCGACTGGATCCGTGACGAGGCGGCTATCGTCGAAGCAGAGCGGGTGCTTGCGAGATCTTTGTCGCGAAGACTAGTTGGGTGAGTTCGCGGGTCCACTCCCCGATGCAAAATCTTGTGTACTTGACGGGGAATCCTACAACACTTGACGGGGATTCTTACGACACTTGACGGCGAATCCTGCCACACTTGACGGCGGCGATCCGCGCGCAGCGCGCTGTCTCTCCCTGCATCGATGCCTGGGT
>JAJEFO010000131.1 GCA_022820365.1 Silicimonas sp. | reverse complement strand
GGCGTTGCTTGGCCGCTCAATGATCTGGGCCTTGGTGGACCACTTGGCGAGCCGCTTCGACAACGCCAGCGAGACGAACGCCCCGCCGAAGCCGAACAGGGCGCAGAACACCAACAGCGCCCCCAAATCGAGATCGACGCCGTTGGCGGCCAGGATGCTCTCGAATCCGAGCAGACGGAAGGTGATGCTGGCCAGCACGATGATGGCTAGGTTGGTGGCGAGGAAGAGCAGAATGCGCATGGACGCTCCCGTGGTGGTCTTGCAATCAACGCCGGGCATTTTACAACAGGGCCAAGGCCCAAGCCGTAGTTTTGACACGGCCCAGTGCGGGGTGTCGAGCGTTGCTGTATTTGGGGACTTATGTAGCAAAGTTGACAACGCGCTTAAGCGGCGCGTTGGACTCCGCCACCCATTTGACGATTCATCGGGCTGGCCTTGAGCACCAATCCCTCCCCGTCCAGCTGCGCCAGTCCCCGACGCCGGTTGCAAAAGGCAACGAAACCATGCTATCAGCGTTTTCGCTACTGCACAACGTCGTGCCGCGAAAGCGGAACAGGGAAAGGTGCAAACCTTTCTTTGTTAGTCCCAAATGTAATGGTGTCAATTGGGAGATTGCAGTTCGAGAGATGGCTTCCGGGTCTTGGTGCGGTCCGAGGTGGCCGCGCAAGTTCAGATGCGCGACTTCGTCTCGCCGACGGGCTGCCGGCGGTCTTTCGTGTTATCGCGTCGCTACTGCCCCGAATGTGCCGTGCGGATGTCTCGGTCCTTGCGGTCGTCGCGGTTTCCGGGCTGGGCACTTTGTTGGACTGTGCTTCGGCACAGGCGATTGGCAAAAGTTGGCGCGGCCTGACGGTCACATCCGAATTTCGTTGCACGCCCTACCTCCGTCGGGACTATCCCTATCCGAGGACGGTGGAGGCAGCTGTCATCGCATCAATGGATGGTCGCGTCTACGGACCATATACTGGTCGATACTTTGTGAGTGGAAGTCTGACCGATGTGGAACACATCGTCGCCACTTCCGAGGCGCATGACAGCGGGCTTTGCGCAGCCGGACCGGCCACCCGTCGACGCTTTTCCAAGGACCTGCTGAACCTGACCCTTGCGGCCCCGGAGGTGAACCGCTGTGGACGCGGAGGAAAATGCGGCTACGACGCCGGGGAGTGGCTGCCGCCAAGGAATGGTTGCTGGTTTGCTGGCCGGGTCGTTGCCGTCAAGCTCAAGTACGGCCTTACGGTCGACAGGAAAGAGGCGGCAGCGCTTGAGCAAGTGCTGTCGGGTTGCTCGTCCACCGAAATGGCTTTTGCGGGCGAAAAGGCCGTCCCAATGACCAGGAAACCAACCGCGCAACAGGCAACGAATCTCGATGGCGCGGTTGATGCGCTCGGCCTGTACGACGACAACGGGAACGGATGGATCACTTGTGCAGAGGCAAGACGGCACGGCATTGCGCCCGTGCCGCGGGGACATCCCGCCTACCGCTTCATGACGGATGCAGACAGCGATGGAGTCGTCTGCGAGAGGCATGGAACAACCGTGCCAACCGCCCCGAATCCGAACGCGCGACAGACAGGGTACTCCGAAGGCCTGATTGATGCGCTCGGCCTGTACGACGACAACGGGAACGGGAGGATCACCTGCGCGGAGGCAAGACGGCATGGCATTGCGCCCGTGCCGCGAGGCCACCCTGCCTACAGATTCATGATGGACGGAGACGGTGACGGGGTTGTCTGCGAATAGGCCGTCCTTCGCCTGCATGAGTGCCCGTGAACATTTGGTCGAAGCAAGTACCTGACGTCGGTGGCGGATGCGTCCGTCGATGTAGGATCCGGACAGGTTGGCTGGAACCCAGAGGATGCCTCGAATTCACGTATGCACATGTTGAGTGAATCCCTACGGTCAAGGATCGGATTCGGCCAGAAGCGCCGCATTACCGCCGCTGGCGGTTGTGTCGATGCAAATGCTGCGTTCGTTGCAAAACGCGATCGGATCGCCCAATTCCGTGACGAGCGGGACAATTGGACCGTCACGTGCTGCGAGTGCCTTTCGCAATTCGAATCTGGCATCTTCCGACATCGAGGCAGCGGCAATGGCGTCAATCGGCAGGGTGGCGAGAGACGCAAGTCTCTCGACGCTGCCTTCAAGAATCTGAATCGGTAGACCCGAGCCGGAAAGGCGCTTCAGTGCCTGGAGCCCGGTATCGGAAACCGCCACGACCCGGTTCCCGGCCGCGAGTGCCTGTACCGCTTGGACAAGGATTGCTCCCGTGCCCGGACCAAGGCAGAGAATCGTCCCCTTCGGCCGAATTTCAAGTTGGTTGGATTCCCCGGTAGGACCCGGCAGGTCGAGAGGTCCGGCATCGATGGCTGCCATTGCGGACACTCTGGCACTGGAGTCTCCTGGCAACGCCGCGCAAATGAGTGCCATGCGTTCAGCGGGTCTCAGGACGGGCCTGGATGCGAGGTGCGCAATCGCTTCGTTGATCTCTTTCAAACCCACGGGTCTGCCTGGAATGTCCGTCTCGCCGGGATGCCGCGGTCCGATGCAAAATCGCGCGAGATAGTTCGGTCCGCCTGCCTTTGGGCCAGTTCCTGAGAGCCCGTGCCCTCCAAAGGGCTGTGAACCTACTACGGCACCGACCTGATCCCTGTTTACGTACACGTTGCCCACATTGATGCGATCCAGAATGCGCTGCACCCTGCGGTCGATCCGCGAATGCAACCCAAATGTGAGACCGAAGCCCTTGGAATTCACCTTTTCGATTACCTGGTCAATCTGGTCACCATCAAAACTTGCGAGATGCAGGACGGGGCCGAACACCTCGCGTTCGACGTCCTCTATTCCGTTCACGCGAATCACCGTCGGTGGAACAAAAAACCCGCTTGTCGGCACAGGCATTCGCTTGGTGACCCGGCCCGCAGCGGCCTGTGCGTCAATGTAGGTCGTGATGCTTTCGCGAGCTTCGGAGTCGATGATCGGTCCGATGTCGATTTCGAGATGCTTGGGATCGCCGATCACGAGCGTGTCGATCGCGCCTTCGAGCATCTGGACGAGCTCGGCCTCGATGTCTGCCTGCACGTAGAGCACCCTGAGCGAAGAACAACGCTGCCCGGATGACTGAAATGCACTGCGGACGATGTCGCGCGTGGCTTGCTCGAGCAGCGCGGTGGAATCAACGATCATCGCGTTCATGCCGCCCGTTTCGGCGACCAGCAGGGCGTCCGGCGCCGTCTCGGCCAGCTGGCGATTGATGACTTGCGCAGTTTCTGTGGAGCCCGTGAAGCATACGCCGCCGATGCGGGAATCTGCGGTCAAGGCGGCGCCAATCCCGGAGCCCTCGCCAGGCAGGAACTGGATCACGCCGTCCGGCACGCCGGCTTCGCGCATCCAGCCTATCGCGCGCGACGCGATCAGCTGTGTCTGCTCGGCGGGCTTCGCAATGACTGCATTGCCGACGGCAAGCGCCGCCGCGATCTGGCCGGTGAAGATGGCAAGCGGGAAATTCCAAGGGCTTATGCAGACTATGACGCCGCGTGCGTCGCCGCGCGCTCCTGCCCGTTCGGCCTCGTCCGCATAGTATCGCAGGAAATCCACGGCCTCACGCAATTCGGCCACCGCATCGATCAGCGTTTTCCCGGCCTCGCGAGCCAGAAGTGCGAATGTCTCGGCGGCATTGGCTTCATAAAGACCGGCGACCCCGCGCAGGATTTCCGCGCGCTTGGATGCACCCAAAGACTCCCAGCCGGGTTGCGCCTCAATTGCCGCTGTCACGCACACTTCGGCTCGGTCAGGATGCGTTTCGACAATATGTCCGACGATGTCATTAGGGTCGGCAGGGTTGATGACGGTGCGTGCCTGGCCGTCATGCTTGCACGGCGAAATCGGTTCGGCTCCCCATTGGAAGGGTGGCTGAAACGGCAATCGCCCGGCGTCGATCATGGCGAGATCAAGCGGATCCGTTATGTCCCAGCCCTTGCTGTTCAGACGAGGCGCGAACACTTCAGACGGCCGCGGTATGGCCGGGTTCGGAGCGAATCCGCCCCCTTCGGCCGCCGCGACTGGATCGCGGGCGATTTCTTCCGCAGTGACCGAGAAATCGACGATTTGATGGACGAACGAGGAGTTCGCGCCGTTCTCCAGAAGTCGCCGGACCAGGTAGGCAAGCAGATCCCTGTGCGTGCCGACCGGCGCATAGATGCGGCAGCGCGTGCCCTCGGAATGCCGAATCACATCATGAAGCGCGTTGCCCATGCCGTGAAGTCTCTGGAATTCGAATGAGGATCGATCACCGTTGGCCATGTGCAGGATTGCGGCGGCTGAATGGGCGTTATGGGTCGCGAATTGCGGGTAAACCCGGTCTTTCATGGCAAGAAGCCTTCGCGCACCCGCCAGATAGGAGATGTCCGTATGCGTCTTCCGCGTGAAGACCGGGTAGTCGTTCAGCCCGAGCACCTGGGCGCGCTTGATTTCGGTGTCCCAGTAGGCGCCCTTCACGAGCCGGATCATGATCCGCCGGTCCAGTCTGGCCGATAATTCGTAGAGCCAGTCGATGACTGGCATTGCGCGGCGTCCGTAGGCCTGCACAACCACACCGAATCCGTCCCAGCCCACGAGCAGCGGACTGGCGAGCACCCGTTCGGTAACGTCCAGCGAAAGTTCCAGCCGGTCTGACTCCTCGGCATCGATGTTGAGCCCGATGCCCGCTTCCGCTGCCGACACCGCGAGCGGCAGAAGGCGTTCGGCCATCTCGGGCAACATCGTTTTCGCCTGGCTTCGCTCATACCGTGGATGCAGCGCCGATAACTTGACCGAAATTCCAGGATTGTCGCGGATTTCGTCGTGCCTTGCCTCATGCGCAATCGCGGAAATCGCCGCCTGATAGGACGCATGGTAGCGTTCGGCGTCGCGCTCCGTGCGAGCGGCTTCGCCCAGCATGTCGAAGGAGAAAGTGCAGCCCTGGTCCGACATCGCTGCGCCGCGGTCGATGGCGCTTTCGATGCACTCGCCAAGAACGAACTGCGTTCCCATTTCCGCCATGGCGTGCCCGACCGCGCTGCGAACCACGGGCTCGCCCAATCGGCGCACGAGGGCGTGGAGCGTTCCGGCGACGCCCTCTCCGTCGTCATCCAGAATCCGGCCTGTAAGCATCAAGGCCCATGTCGAGGCATTCACAAGTATGGAGCCGGAATCGCCGATATGTGCCGCCCAGTCATGGGGCGTAATTTTGTCGCGGATCAGTTCGTCGATCGTCCTTGCGTCTGGCACCCGAAGCATTGCTTCCGCAAGGCACATGAGCGCGACGCCTTCCTTGGTGGAGAGCCCGTATTCGGCCAGGAAGGCCTCCATCCTGCCGGCATGACCGCTCGTGCGCACTTGTTCGACAAGGCGAGCCGCGTGTCTGCTGATGGCGGCCCGATCGGTGGCGTCAAGCGCTGTCACAGCAACCAGATTGCGGACCAGCGCCGACTCCTCAGCAAGACAGGATGCGCGAATCCCGTCGCGGCTCATGCTAATGCCAGGCCGGAACCGTTTCGGCATCTGACCGATGCCGAAGCGGTCTCGTTCGAGTCGGCGAGATTGTCCTCGGTACCATGGCCAACGAATACCGCAGGCCGTCGGTCATCGCAAAGGCCAATGGCTGCGCGGAAAGTTGAAAATCGCCGGTTGGGACGACGACTCCCATCCGAATCCTGTCGGTTCCGAAGCTGGCCTCGCAAAGATATCTGATGAAGCCGAATGGGAACCAGACGCGAAGGCCTTGGTTTTGGCTTGTGTCGTTTTTGGCTTCGCCTCCGCCGCGCTGGCAGGAGCAACTGGCCATGTTCGGACTGCGCGCATGCGCGAGAATACATGCACAATTCGGCGATGCCCGTGAGCCCGGCCCGTTGCAAGGTCTCGGCATCCTCACCGGCAGACAGCCAGGCAGGAGCACCGCTCAGGACCGCGGCATGGATCGTGGTGACGAAGTCGGGAGCGGCATCAGCGACGCGCCTGGCCGATCGCACTCACGCCGATGGCGGCAAGGATGACCAGCCCCGTGGTCAGGTCACGGAAGAAGGGATCCGCATTCAGGATGTTGAAGCCGTTGTTGATGAGCGCAAGCAGGAAGACGCCGGCCAGCGAGCGCCAGACCGCACCCTGTCCGCCATAGATGCTGGTGCCACCGAGTATCACGGCCGCAATGGCCTGCAGCTCCATCCCCTGGCCAGCGGAGGCCTGGCCCAAGGCCACGCGGCTTGTCGTGATGATCGAGGCGAGACCCGCGGCAAGTCCTGCAAGCGCAAAGGTGGCGATCTTGATCCGGTGGGTGCGAATGCCCGAGAGAATCGCGGCTTCTTCGTTGCCGCCCACGGAGAAAATGCGGCGGCCAAAAGTGGTGCGGGTCAGCAGGAAGGTGAGAATCAGGGCGAAGGCCACCATGATCCAGATCGAGTTGAACACGCCAAGGAATTTCCCTCGACCGAGCCAGATGTAAGAGTCTATGCGTACCGAGATCAAACGCCCGTCGGAGATAACGATGGCGACGCCTTTGAAGATCAGGCTGGTTGCGATGGTCGCGAGGAATGAGTGCACGTTGAGCCGGGTAATCACCATGCCGTTGACCATGCCGAGGCCCAGTCCGATTAGCGGTGCGAGAAGGAGCCCCAGATAAGGATCGACATGCAGTGCGATCCAGGCGGACGTGACTGAACCCACGGCAAAGATCGCGCCGACCGAGAGGTCGAATCCACCTACGATTATCACCAGTGTCATGGCCGAGGCCATGATCGCCAGCGGGGCGTTTTGATTCAAGATGTTGAGGAGGTTGCGCAGAGTCAGAAAGCTGTCGGACAGGACCGAAAGCGTGACCATGAGCGCGACGATGAGGATGAGTACCGCGTAGGTCTGAAAGAACCTGAACATCTGCGCACGGGTCATGCGGGGACTCCCTCAAGGCTCTGATGCCGGAAGAGAGCGGCCAGGATTTCGCTCTCGGACACGGCATCGGGGTCGATTTCCTGCACGAGGCGTCCGCGATCAACCAGCCAGGCACGGTGTGCGAGGCCGAGGACCTCCTCGATTTCCGACGAGATCAACAGGACCGCACTGCCGCTTGCCGCAAGTTCGCAGATGGCCGCATGGATCGTCTCGCGTGCGCCGACGTCGACGCCACGCGTGGGCTCGTCGAGGATGACCAGTTTCGGGTCGCCCTCCAGCCACTTGGCCAGCAGAACCTTCTGCTGATTGCCGCCCGAGTAGCGTGACACGTCGCCATCGATTATCGCGGGACGCACGCCGAACCTGTCAATCAGTTCGCGCGCGCGCCGCCGTTCACGCCGCGTCTCCATGACACCGATCCGGGCGAACCGTTCCAGATGAGGCAGGATGATGTTGGCGCGCACTGGCATGCTCATTACCAGCCCCTGCCTGCGCCTGTCCTCGGGAACCATGACGATCCCGGCCTCGGTCGCGGCACGGATCGTGTGGTCGAGCCTGCGGCCAAGAAAAGCGATTTCGCCTGCCGCCCGGTCCGCACCAATGATTGCACGCGCAATCTCGGAACGACCGGAGCCAACGAGCCCGATCAGACCCATGATCTCGCCGGCGTGAATGTCAAGCGTCTCCACGTCGACCCCGTTGCCCTTGAGGTTTTTCACCGAAAGCGCGAGTTCAGAAACAACCTTGCGCTTCGGCGGGTAGAGCGTTTCGGTCCTTTGCAGGCCCAGCATCGCGCTGACCAGGTCCTGCTTGCTCAGTTCCGTGCTGCTTTCGGTCATGACATGTCGACCGTCACGAAGCACCGTAATGCGGTCGCAGACCTCGAGCACATGATCGAGGAAGTGACTCACGTAGATGATCGTGCGCCCTTCTTCGCGCAGTCGCGCCATGATCCGATGAAGCTGCTCGATTTCCTCGCTTGAGAGCGACGAAGTAGGCTCGTCCATGATGATCACCTGTGCCTCACGTGCAAGCGCGCGCAGGATCTCGATTTTCTGTTGGTCGGCAATCGGAAGATCGACCGTGAGCGCGTGCGGGTCCAGCCTGAGGCCGCTGGACTGCATCACTTCTTCGAGTCGGACGGCCTCGTTGCGGCGCAGGACGCCCCAGCGGTGCTCTTCCAGCCCCATGAACACGTTCTCGGCAACCGTGAGGTGAGGCACCAGCTGCAGTTCCTGGTGCATGATCGCGACCCCATGGGCAAGTGCTGTCGGCGGATCCCAGCGACCGACGCCCTGGCCGAAGACGCCCAGGGACCCGCTGCTGGCCTGGTAGTACCCGCCCAGCACCTTGCCAAGTGTCGACTTGCCTGCACCGTTCTCGCCGATGAGGCCGTGAATTGAACCGGCGGCAACTTCGACATCAATGTCCGAAAGCACTTCGACGTCGCCGAAGCGCACCGTGATCCCTTCCGCTGTCAGGGCGGCCTGCGTCATCGCGGTGCGGACGCAGTCTCGTCTACGGTTCCGTCCGTCTCTACCGCGACCCCGTAGTTCCGCCACGCCGCCTTCGGAGTAAGGAACCCTTTCTTCACGTCTCGTGCCACCTCTTCGTACGGGCGTTGCATCGGGTCGCCATTGCCGCCGCCGCCGCCGGTCTTTGTCTCCACGACCGTTCCGGCGGCAAGGCCGCGTGCCGCCATCTTCAGAAGCGACTCCTGCTTGCCGCCGGGCTGGGTGATCGTCACCTCGGGACCTGCTCCGTCACCACCGCCATTCAAGCCCCAGGCCGGCGTGTGCGAACGTTCGAACCAGATGGCGCCGAAGCAGTCCTCGAGCGCGCGATAGCGGCGCACCACACCGCAGCCGCCTCGCCAGCGCCCGGGGCCACCGCTGTCAGGACGGATGGAGAACTCCTCGAGGCGGATCGGGAACTTGGTTTCCATCACCTCGGCCGGTATGTTGCGGAATCCACCGTTCACCAGGTTGATCAACGCGCTTTCCCCGTCACCGTCTGCACGGCCGCCCCAGCCGCCGGCGGTCGGTTCAATCGACATCCATTGCCCGCGCCGCTCGTCCACCGAGAAAAACCCCGCCACCATCGAGTCGCCGTAATGTGCCGCGGTCGAGCGTTCGGGCATGGCCTCGCTTAGGCAGGAGATGAAGAGGTCGGCCAGGAGCCCCAGACCGGTGAAATACCACTCGCAGGCTGCGGGCTCCCTGGCATTGAACATGCAGTCCTCGGGCAGAACGACTGTCATGGTCTCGAAGGAGCCGCCGGTGATGGCCCGGTCGGGGTTGATCATCGTCTTGTAGGCTAGTCTCAGGAGGCTCTCAGTCTGGCTCGCCCCGCAATTGACCGAGCCTGGCACCGGACCGGACGTCCCGGTGAGATCTACGATCACTTCCTCGCCCCTCACGGTGAGCGTCAGCGCCACCTTGATCGGTTCCTTTCCGACGCCGTCGTCGTCGAGATGGCCCTCGCGCGACCACGTTCCGTCCCTGATCGCGGCAATCGCCGCACGATCAAGCCGGCGCGCCTGTTCGAATATGTCGTGACAGGCGGCGCGATAGGTTTCGGTCCCGATTCGGTCGAGAAGCTGGGCGAGCCGCCGTTCGCCGGTGCGGATCGCCGCGATCTGGGCGCCGAGATCACCGATCGTGGCATCCTTGAACCGCGTGTTCAGCCGAAAGTGGTCGTACCATTCACGGATTGGCTCGCCTCGCGACACGATCCTCGTCGGCCCGAGTCTCAGCCCTTCCTGGAAGATGTTCATCGAACCCATGACCGAGCCCGGATCCATGGCGCCGATATCGTTCCAATGCGCCCGGGCTGCACCGAAGCCTACAAGCTCTCCTTGAAAGAAGATCGGTCCGATGGCGGTGATGTCGTGCAGGTGCGTGCCCTGCATGTAGCTGTCGTTCATCACGAAGATGTCGCCCTCGCAGATGTCGTCGCCGTAATAGTCTCTGACGTGGTTCACGCAGACATCGATGGCACCGATGAAAAGGGGCACGCCGGTCGACTGGCCGAGCATGTTGCCATGCTCGTCCATCAGCGCCACCGCCGAATCCTTGCCCTCGTATATCACTGCCGAATGTGCCGAGCGCCAGAGCGAGGCATTCATGTCCTCGGCACAGGAAATCACGAAATTGCGCACCACTTCGGTGGTCACCGGATCGGCCTTGCTCATGAAGCGCCTCCTTTCGTCAGGACCAGGTGTCCGCCCTCGGTCAGGCGTGCCTGCCAGGTGGGTGGCAAAAGCGTGGTGGCCGTGGCTTCCTCGATGATTGCGGGACCGTGAACGATGCCGTCCGGCGCGATCGCATTGCGGTCGAGTATTTGCGTTGGTTGCGCCGTGCCTTCAAAAAAGACGTCCCGCGCCCGCGCGGCCTTGCCTTCGAGCGGCGCCGGCGGAGCATTCTCGGGTCGCGGCAGATGCCCGAGAGCGGCAAGCCGGATATTGGCCATTTCCACCCGGTTTTCCGGGCTGTTGTGGCCATATTGCCGCGCATATGCGGCGTCAAAGCCTTTGCGCACGCAATCCATGTCGATGGGACCGTCTGGCAGCGGGATCGTCAGCACGTATTCCTGCCCATAGTAGCGAAAGTCGATCGCACGTTCAAAGCTGATGTCGTCGGGAGCGATGCCCTCCGTGATCAGGTGGTCGCGGCCCCGCGTCGCCAGGGCCTCGAAGGCATCCTCGAGATGCGAAAGCTCCATGAGATCCCAGAAACCGTAGAGCGTTTCCTTGAAGTCGTGCCGAACATCCGTCTGGAGCATGCCCCAGGCCGAAAAGGCGCCGGGGTGGACCGGGATGATCACTTCGCCGATTCGAAGCTCCTCGGCCAAGGCCGTCGCTTGGGCGGGCCCGGCACCGCCGAATGCCACCAGCGAGAAGTCGCGAGGGTCGATACCGCGCCTCACGGTGATGGTGCGGATCGCGTCCGCCATCTTGGAATTGACGATGTCGACCACGCCCTGTGCCATGTCTTCGGCGCTCATGCCGAAGCGGTCCCCCATGGCCGCGAGCGCGCTTCGTGCTGCGTCGCGGTCGATCGCCATGCTTCCGCCGGCGAAGTTCGAACCGTCGAGCCGGCCCAGTACGAGGTTTGCATCCGACACTGTCGGCTCGGTCCCTCCGAGGCCATAACAGACCGGACCGGGTTTCGAGCCTGCCGACTGCGGCCCGACGCGCATCGCCTCGGCTTCTTCCCAGGCGATCGACCCGCCGCCCGCGCCAATCACGTGAATGTCGACCACAGACATCTGCACGGGCAGCCCTTCGAGCTTGGTCTCGTTCGAGGTCGACGGGTGACCGTCGACGATCAGGCTCGCATCGAAGGACGTGCCGCCCATATCGACGCAGATCAGGTTCGTCCGCCCTGTTTCCGCCGCAAGCGCCTTGCCGCCAATGGCACCTCCGACAGGTCCGGAGAGCAGCGTCTGCAAAGGTGTCTCGCAGGCTGCCCCGGCGCTCATCACCCCGCCGTTCGATTCCATCACGTGCAGCCCGCCGCCAGGCAGGCGGTCGGCTAGCGCTTCGATCAGCGTTTCGAGATATTGCCGCACCACCGGAGCGAGATAGGCGTCCATCACCGTGGTCGAGATGCGCTCGAACTCGCGCCATTCCGGACTGATCCGGTGCGACAGCGCTATCGGGGTCCCGGGCAGGCGACTCTTGAGATGCCTGGCCGCCTGCAGTTCGTGCTCCGGGTTCTTGAAGCTGAACAGCAAGGCGATCGCAATCGCCTCGTAGCCTTCCGTCGCGGCGGCGTCGACGAGCCGGTCGAGATCCTGCAGGTGCAGCGGATCGATCTCCTTGCCCTCGGCCGACATGCGACCAGACAGCGTATATGTGTGTTCCACAGGGGTAAGGGGTGCGGGCTTTTTCCAGCGGATCGAGAAGATCTCGCCCCGATCGTTGCCCTGGATCGTGTAAATGTCGCGAAAGTTCTCGTTGGTGACAAGCGCGACCTTCGCGCCACAGCGAGTAAGCAGGGCGTTCAACCCTACAGTCGTGCCGTGTACGAAGAACCCGATCGAATCTGAATCGCCGACGACCTCGTTGATCCCGGTCAGGACTGCGAGGGCCGGGTTCTCCGGTGTAGAAAGTACCTTGGTCGCGCCGCAGGTGCCGGTCTCGCTGTCCTGGTAGACAATGTCCGTGAACGTCCCGCCGATATCGGCGGCAACGCGGTAGTTCTTTCCCATGCGTCTTGTCCTCCCGACAGATCCGGCCGGGGAGGCTGATCCCGGCCGGATTTCTTTAGCGGATTACTGTTCCCACTCCGCTACGAAGTCGGGATTCGCCGCGAGTATCTCGGAGGTAATCATTGCCTCGATAGGCCCTGCGGTGTCCATGTTGATCACGGCAGTCACCGGCTTGCCCTCGATGGCATTGATGACCTGCTCGGCCGCAAGCGCGCCCATCGTCTTCGGAAAATAGGCCAGCGTTGCGTCCCAGCGTCCCTCGCGAATCGCATCGATTGCGATCTGCGCGGCACCGCCCCCGGTGAGATAGAGATCGGCAGGACTGTAGCCGGCCGCCTCGAGCGCGATTTCCACGCCCACGAGGTGCTGGTCTGCGTTCGAGAGAACGGCATGCACGTCAGAATTGGCCTGCAGGATGTCGGTCATTGCCTGCAGGCTCGGATCCGGTGCATACCAGCCCTCGCCGACCGCGACGACATTGATGTTTGCATGGCCCGCCAAAACATTTTCGAAGGTTTCCAGCCGCAGGTTGTCGAACGGAAAGATCTTCGCGCCGATGATTATGACCACGTTGCAGGGGTCCTTGTCGGCGCAATGCTCAGCCACTAGTTCGGCCTGATGGGTAGCGCCGGGTACCGGCGGAGAAGCTGCGGTGACCGTGATGCCCTCGACCTGCGGTTCCAGCACGTTCAACTCCGGCCCGACGGGAAAGAGCACCGTGCCGATCGGAACGCCGGCGGCAATCACCTGTTCGAATGCGCCGGCAATGCCGACGCTGTCATTCGGCGCCACGATCATCCCGTCGAACTGTCCGCCTGCCAGAACATCCTCGATCTGGCTGTACTGAAGGGCGGCGTCGAACTGGCCGTCGAATATTTCGCTATCGTAGCCCAGTCTGGCCGCTGCTTCCTGCACACCTTCGTAGGTCGCCTGATTGAATCCGTTCTGCGAGGCCGCGGCAAAGTAGGCGATTTTTCCCTCAGCATGAACCGCACCGGCAAATGCGCCGAGGCTCGCGGCCGATGCCAAGAGCAAAGCTGCACGTCTTATCATGATGACTCTCCCTTTCTGTGTGGTTGCTGATTTCGATCAAACTCGTTATGCAAACATTATGCAAGACGGAATTGATTTGCCGCAGCCACCGGTGAGCCCGGGAATGCTCGAGATTGAGGAAAGCCCCGTGACCGAACAGAGGCGCCGGGGTGCAATTCTGGTCTACGAAGCGCTGCGGGATGACATTCTTTGGCTCAGGATCAAGCCGGGCCACGCGATCGACGAAGTTGCGCTTGCACGCCGGTTCAAGACGTCAAGGACACCGATTCGAGAGGCGCTCCTGCTCCTGCACGGCGATTGGCTGGTGCAGTTCTTGCCGAACCGCACGAGCATCGTTGCGCCCCTGACACTGAACAATGCGAGGGAGTATTTCGACAGCCACCTCGTGCTCGCGCGCATGACGGTTCGTGCTGCAGTTCTCACCGGGTGCGCTGATCGAGGGTCCTTGCTGTCGCTGCATCGGGAGTTTGAGAAGGCGATGTCGGATGGTGCCTGGGAGCAAGCGTTCCGGACTTCGCTCAAGCTGCACCGCACGCTCGCCCGGCTGACAGGGAACATCTTCTTGAATCGCTATTTCACGCACAGTCTGGATGCAGGTATGCGGACCAAGATCCTGTTCTACTTCCCCAAGCTGGATGCCGGGGAACGAGACCGGGCGGGCGTACTGCTGGAAGCCCTGATCGAGGCCGTAATCTCGGGCGATGCCGATGCTGGTGACGACGCGATGAAGGCGCTGGTCGAGCACGAAATCGAGATCATTCTCAGATCCTTGTATCCCGCCTTCGGAGACAGGATGGATCTGGCTGTCGGGGAGTTCTCGACGTGACGGATTTTTCCGAGCGGCGAGCACGCGCCGCCCTGCTCGCCAAAGAGACAGGGTTCAATGCGTTCGCCATCGTGCCGGGCCCGAACTTTCGCTATCTGACCGGCCTCGAGTTTCACCTGATGGAGCGGCCGACGCTCCTCTTCATCACTGCCGAAAGCACGATTCTCGCGATCATGCCGGAACTCGAGCGATCAAGATGGCGCGAGGCCTTCCCGGAGGCCAGGACATTCTTCTGGCAGGATAGCGAGGGCTATGCGGAGGCGTTTCGCGAACTTTCTGAGGCGCTCGCCGGTCCGGTCGGGGTCGAGGGCATGCGGATGCGCATGTTCGAGTTTGAGGCACTCCGATCGCACCTTCCGCAAGGCGCGGTTGCAGACGCCGAGCCCGCATTGGCCAGGCTCCGGATCTGCAAGGACAGTGGGGAAATCGATGCCCTCCGTCAGGCAGTCGCGATCAGTGAGGCCGCGCTCGATGAGCAATTGGAGACGGCTCAAGCCGGCGACAGTGAAGTCGAGATTGTCGCGCGTCTGAAGCAGGCAATGCTCGCGCGGGGAGCAGAGGGTTTCGCATTTGATCCAATCGTCCTGTCTGGCCCGAAGAGCGCAGACCCGCACGGAACTCCCTGCAACAGGACCGTTGCTCCGGGAGAGCCGCTTCTTGTCGATTTCGGTGCATCGTGGGGAGGCATGAACGCCGACATCACCCGAACCTTTTTCTGCGAACACGTACCCGAGCGTTCGCTCGCAATCTACGATACCGTGCTTGCAGCCAATGCCCGCGGCAGGGAGGTCGCCGGCCCAGGCATTGCCTGCGACAGTGTCGATAGGGAAACAACGGCTATACTGTCCGAATCGCCCTTCGTGGAAATGATCGAGCACAAGACCGGCCACGGCCTCGGGCTCGATGTTCATGAAGCGCCGCAAGTGATGGTGGGTAATGACATGCCTCTGGCAGCGGGCATGGTGGTGACCATAGAGCCCGGTCTTTACAGGTCGGGCGAACTCGGCGTTCGGATCGAGGACAACGTCTTGATCACTGAAGACGGTGCCGAGAGCCTGACCCGATTCCCGCGTGAGGTGCAGTGCTTTGGATGAACCACTCGACGATTTTGACGCGCTGCACGCGGCGATGCCCGAGGAACTCTTCCGGCACTTGGAAGAAATGTGCAGAGCACTGGTCGGCGTCAAGCTCTTTACCTGCTCCCGCTTCGATCTGGCAGCACGCACCGCTGAGCGGATCTACACCAGCAACGAGGAGGCCTATCCCCTGACCGGTCTGAAGGAAATCGTTCCCAACCGGTGGACCGACATCGTCCTGGACCGCCGCGAACCTTTTCTCGCGGAGAGCATCGAAGAGCTGCGCGATGTCTTTCCCGACCACGAAAAGATCGAAGCGCTGGGTCTTGGCGCTGTGATCAACCTGCCGGTCCATGACCGCAACCGTTTCCTCGGGACAATCAATCTCTTGCACGTGAACGGACATTACACGGGGAGAAGTCTCCCGCCATTGCGGCGTGTCTGCCGACCTGCCGCAATTGCATTCTGTAGCCAAATTTCATGTGCAGGTCACAGCCAGCTTTCGTCATGAAGGACGTGCAAAGCCAAGCTCGGACGCGTGACGTCAAGCGTGGCAAGTGACAATATGAGCCATATAAATTTAGTGACTTTCTTCGATTCTTCCTTGCTCTGAATCACCCGGTCACCGGACGCAAGCCCAGGGTGGCGGTGGACGGACGAATCTGATCAGTCGGCTGCAGTTCGATAACGGCTGTGGCATCCTTCTTGCGACACCGGAATCGAGAACGAGGCGATCCTCTTTGACCGCCCGTCACCATGTCAAGCTCACAAAGTGCGCAGTCGACGCATGGCGCAAGGCCGAGGAGATCATCGACCGAATCAGGCGGGGCCTCGATCCGGTTTCCGCACCTCCCGCGACCAAGCCCACTGTCGCCGATCTTGCCGAGCGCTACATGGAGGCGCACGTCAAGGTGAACTGCCGCCCGAACACGGTCGAGTCTCTCGGGCAGATCATGCGGCTCTACATCTTGCCGGAACTGGGCGGGCTCAGGCCTACGGAGGTGGACCGTCCCCTCGTCTCGGCCCTGCATCACGGGATGCGGGACAAGCCCTGCTAGGCAAACGCGACGGTGGGCGTGGTCGCTAGGATGTTCCGGCTTGCGGAGGCGTGGGGCATGACGCCGCCGCGCCCCAATCCGTGTAGCTCGGTCCGGCGCTGCACGGAGGCGCGTCGAGAGCGGTTCCTGACGCCGGAGGAGTACCGCAGGTTCGGCCGCGCGCTCGACGCGACCGAGGCCGACGGCTCGGTGTTCCCGACGGCGGTCCCGGCGATCCGGCTGCTGCTGCTCACCGGCTGTCGCAGGATCGAGATTGTGACACTCAAGCAGGACGACGTGGACCGCGCGGCGGACGAGCTCCGGATCCACAACACGTGCCACATCTACGCTTCGCGGGCGCTTGCGCTCGGCGAGGGCCACTCGATGATCCGGGCGCTCCTGGGTCATTCCAGCGTGACCTCCACCGCCCGTTACGCGCACTTGGCACATCGTTCAGTACGCGATTCGATCGTTCGCGTGCCAGACAGCATCACTGCCGACATCCTCAGGGACTGGAGGGGGCGGCGGGTACTCCGAAGCAGGCAATAGCTGAGCTGCTGCATTTTGCAGATTGTATCGCGGGCGTCGAATCAGACCTCCGCCCGAAAGGGAGTTCCCATTGATTCCAAGTAGATCGGACACGCTCTAAGGAATTCAGTAGACCTCGCCGAACAAGGGGTGCCGATTCCCGTGCAGCAAAGAGTTTCTAATTCGAACGCATCTCCGACTTCAGAACCTGAGGCCGTAGATTCGGTGACTAATCGTTCAAGGAAGAAGCGCCACACATCGTCTCTGCGACCTCCATGGTCTGCCATGAAGTTCGTGGCCACGGTGCCGCAAACGTCTACTTTCGAACGCATCGGAGTGAAATTGAGTTTGCCGCCGCGGAGTGTATTGTGCTGTCAGGCAATGCCGTTCCAAGCAGGGAGCATGGCCGCAGTCGCTGCCTCTTCGACCATCATGAATTCGGGATGTCCGACTGGAGGCCGGCGAAGAATGGCGTTAATCTCATATCGGCAACACGGGAATTCGCGATGGCCGTGGGACGTCCAGACTGGGGCAGATTGGTGGTCTGGTCTACGAGCTTCAGTCGGGAGAGTGCCATGGACGCGCTTCTAATGCTGAAGGGCTATGCCGGGGGGTGATATTGGATCGATTCAATTCCGCTGGCCGACGAATTCGTTGTCCAAGCGACAATGTGCATCGCCGATCTCAAAAGTGTTCCGGAAATCGGAATGCGTTACGCAGAAGCGACCTGGCTGATACTCGAACTGGCGCAAGACGCCGAAGGCAAGCCTGATTGATCGAGGCCAAACTCAGGAATGGACGTGACAAGGCGGCCGAGTTTCCCAATGGCATAAGCCGTTTGGTCATCCATCCCTCCGGCTACGTTGACAAAGGAGTATGCCGGTGGAAAGACTATTGTCGATGGCTGGCCATCTGCGTGATTTCGGATCAAGGGCTGGCAAAGCAATTTCGGCCCTTCGATCGATCGGGGAGGACAGCCTGTTATGAAACCGGCATTGACTACGCCAGACGCGAGCAGCCCGCGTCGGCGGCAGTTACCTTGGTTCGAGCGCTACGTGAACATTCTGGGCCCCGTGGTCATGATAGTGGCCTTGTGCTTGGTGATGGCGTTCGTCGAACCCGGATTCTACCGGGTATCGAACCTGATGATCATCCTGCAGGACGCGTCGATCTACATGGTTCTGGCCATGGGGATGACGCTGGTCATCACCGGCCGCGGGATTGATCTGTCGATTGGCGCCATCGCCGCACTTTCGGCCGTGGTCATGGCGCTGCTGATCAAGGACTTGGGCATTAACGTCTTTGCCGGGATGCTGGTTGCCGTGCTGGTCGGTGTTGCATGCGGAGCCGCAAACGGCTTTGTCATCACCCGCGTCAATGTTCCCGACCTGATTGCCACACTTTCGATGGACTTGGTGTACCGCGGCATCGCGCTGGTGCTCGCAGCCGGCATCGTGCTCTCGCGACTGCCGGAACCGATCCCGTTCCTGGGCCGTGGCCGCATTTTCGATGTGTTCCCGTTTCCTGCTTTGATCGGCATCGGCACGATTGGCGTCGGCTTGGTTCTTTACCGCTTCACCTCGCTGGGCCGCTACGCGATCGCCATCGGCGGCAACACCGAGTCAGCGGTTTTGGCCGGCATAGACGTCGCCCGTCACAAGCTCTACCAGTACATGCTGATGGGGGGATTGGCCGGATTCGCCGGGATCATGCTCACTGGCCGGCTGAATGCGATCCAGGCCACTTCAGGTCAAGGCCTGACGCTGCATACAATCGCGGCGGTTGTCGTTGGCGGCACATCGCTGTTCGGCGGACGCGGCTCGATGGTCGGATCGCTGGTCGGCGTGCTGTTGCTGTCAATGGTCATAAACGCACTGGTCAACCTGCGGCTGGATTTCTTTTGGCAGCAGGTGGCGGCCGGAATCATTATCATAGTGTCGGTCGGCTTCTACAGCAGCCTCCAGGAAGGCGGCGGTACCCTTGGCGGCTGGTTCCGCAAATTGCACCGAAACAAGACTGGCAGCACAGAGGCATCCTGATCCTTCAACTGCTTGGCATCGATCTGGTTCGCTGGCCGAATTGCCGAATTCCGGGACAAGACTCTGGTCCAGGTCATTTCCAGGCCAAGAGTGCCGCGAAACGCCCGGCGTGTCCATTGGTGCCAGATTGGCGCATGGCTGCACGCCCTTGTTCGCAGCGCTGCGGGAATTACGTCGGCATGGCATTGAATTCGTCACCGCTCCCGACACGGATTGACGCCCCTTATCGATGGTTTCGCACAAATGTTGAGCAGCAAAATCGCCGGTCGCAGGCCAGAGTCACTACGATTGACCCCGAGGCCATATTGCTCAGCATGCCCGCGATCCGGCCTCCAGTATTGAATTCACGCTGATCGCAAACAATTGGTTTGATCGGGAAATCCGCTCAATGGCTGGCAGCGCCATGAACTTGCAGGGCTGCATTGGCGGCATTGATCACGTTCTCGAATTCAAGGGAATTTGATTGGGCTGCTTCGACCTTGGCTGGATAGTCGACGGCTGTCCAATGTTCGCGTCCCCGAACAGAATCTCAATTGAAATGTCGGTCTCGGCAGGGAAGGGCCTGGAACTTCTCGACAGCATGCTGCCCGCGCGGCCCGTCCGGTTCGGAAACGTACTTTCGTCGAACAGCGTCGGTCGCCCGCCAATTTCGCTTATTCAATCCGTGCCGATTGGCGAGCCTGCAATGCGGAACGCCCAATTCGGTAATTTGCGCGATTGGCCTCTTTGGGACAGGCACCGAAAGACCTCAGTCGGCCACTTGCTTGGCGTTGTTGACAATTGGCACCTGTGGTGGGAACATCACCGCAGTGTCGGCCGGCTGCAGCTGTTGCCGACAGTATGGCGGCGGTGCCCGGAAGAGATACGCCATGGGCGTTGCCCACGCAGGCTCGACGCCGAGGAGCAAACTTGTTCTGCCATCGCTGTGCCTGCCAAACCGAATGAAACGGGAGGAGGAAGTCTTGACTCGAACTATAGCCAAAAGAATGACCTATGGCTTCGCTTGCGCTGCGGTCGCGACCGCGATGTTGGCGATTCCGGCAACCGCGCAGATGTTTCCGATGCAGGCGTTGCCCGACGACGACGAGCGCGATTTCTGGTGGTACCATCAGGTGGTCGACGCGGATGTTCTTGCAGCGATGCAGGATGCAGTCGGCATGCCCGGCACGCCGTTTGCCGGCAGCCTTGACGAGCCGATCCAGATCGCGGTGATCTATCCCAGCCAGGACGTTTCCGACGCTTGGCTCCGAGCCTATTTGGCAATGGAAGCGCGGCTGAAGGAGATGAACATTCCGTTCGAGGCCGTCCAGTTCGCTTCGGGCATGGAAAACCACGATCTGCAGACCACCTACACCGACCAGGTGCTGCAGGACGCGGAATTTTATGACTACGTCGTGTTCGGTCCGACCGAGCTTGGGTTGCAGGCCGACAACGTGAAGCGACTGATCGACAGCCCCGACCTCAAGGTGATCGTCTTAAACCACGACCAAGTTCCGCAGGTCTGGGGCGACGAGCAGCCGTTGGCATTCACCGGCTTCTCGCACCTCGCCGGTGCGCTGATCATGTGCAACTACGTGATCGAAAACGTGGGAACCGAGGGTCAAGTCGCCATGAACCGCGGCACCCCTGGATCGGTCGACAACCAGCGCTCGGGCGGCTTCGCAGAATGCCTGGTCGAGAATTCGGACTGGGAACTGGTCTACGAGCACTACGGAAACTTTCAGCGCGAGGGCGGCTTCGACGGCACCAACCTGATTCTCACCGGCTTTCCGGAAGTCGACATGATCCACAATGCCAATACGGCAATGGGAATGGGATCATTGTCGGCGGCCGAGGCGCTAGGGGTTCTCGACGAGGTGTTCGTCACCGCATGGGGCGGCACGGGTGAAGAACTGGAAGCATTGCGCGACGGTCTGCTCGATGCGACGCCTATGCGCATGGGAGATGACTTCGGCGTCTCCATTGCCGAGATCATCAAGGCGGATCTCGAGGGTCGTCAGGATGACATTCCACTGGTCTTCCTTGGGCGGATCACGATCGCCTACAAGGAACTCTCGGTCGAAGAGATTGATGCACTCGAGCGGGAGGCGTTCCGCTACACCGGTATCGGCACCTTGGAGCGCTGAGCCACGGATGTTCGATCCCGAACGATTAGGTCGTTCGGGATCGGCCCCCTTTCCAACAACCAGCCAAATCTGCCAGGAGCCCGACCATGTCTGACAGCACGCCAACGCTGGACGCGTTTCGCCTTGACGGGAAATCTGTGATTGTCACCGGCGCCTCTCGCGGCATAGGACGCGCGCTGGCCAAGGGCCTAGCCGAAGCAGGTGCCGACGTTGCGATCCTGTACGAAGTGGAGCGCGAGCGCGCCGAGAGCCTGCTCGACGAGGTCAAGACGCTTGGGCGAAATCGCTCCTACGTCAGCCAGGTCGACATCGGCACTCCCGAGGATCTCATTCGGATGGCGGCAGAGGCCGAGGAGCGCTTCGGCAGGATCGACATCCTGGTCAACAATGCCGGCATCGCCCACAACGCGGCGGCCGAAGACATGACGCTCGCTGAGTGGGAACGGATGATTCGCATCAACCTCACCGGCGTGTTTCTGAGCTGCCAGGCGGTGGGCAGGGTGATGATCCGCCAGCAGGCGGGCGTAATAGTCAACGTCGGTTCGCTTTCGGCGCGGATTGTCAACTACCCGCAAAAGCAGGCGCACTACAACGCGGCAAAGGCGGGTGTGCATTTGCTGACCAAGTGTCTCGCCGTGGAGTGGGCGCCCCACAACATTCGGATCAACGTACTTGTTCCCGGTTACATTCACACTGAACTGCTCGACCCGATCATCGCCCGCGATCCGCAGGGCGCCGAGGATCACTGGCGCAAGCCCGCCGTGCAGAACCGGTTCGGGCGCCCGGAGGAGTTGGCTACCGCCGTCGTCTACCTCGCGTCAGACGCGTCGACCTTTATGACCGGCGAGGAGATGGTCATTGACGGCGGCTTTACGCTGCGCTGAACAACCCGGTAAGGTAGTCCCATGACGAACATGCATTCATCGCTTCTGGAAATGAGCGGCATCGTCAAGCATTTCGGCGGACTGACCGCTGTTGCAGGTGTCGACCTTGAATTGGAGCGCGGAGAGGTGCTCGCAATTGTTGGCGACAATGGCGCCGGCAAGTCGACTCTCATCAAAATCCTGACTGGAGTGTTCGCCCCGGACGAAGGCGAGATCAGGATGGAGGGCGTGCCGGTGCGGATCGGCAACCGGCGCGACGCCAGAGCACTCGGCATCGAGGCGGTTTATCAGAGCTTGGCCCTGGTAGATGCGCTGGACGCGGCCGGCAACGTATTCCTTGGCCATGAGCTATGGCGCTCGTTTATTGGCATTAGCCTCCTTGACAATGCCCGAATGGCGGCGGAGGCCACCCGGGTGCTGAAGGAGAATGTCGGCATCGAACTCGACAACCTCAGCGAACCGACGATCCACCTTTCCGGTGGCCAGCGCCAGGCGGTGGCTATAGCGCGGGCGATCTACCACGCCGACCTCAAGGTGCTGGTCATGGATGAGCCGACCGCGTCGCTGGGTCCGGAGGAGACGCGCAACACGCTGGCGCTGATCCGAGGTCTCAAGGAACAAGGCATGGCGCTAATTGTCATCAGTCACAATCTTGACCATGTGTTCGCCATCGCGGACCGGGTAATGGTGATGCGGAACGGCCGTTGTTCCGGCATCCGTAGCACAGCAGAGGCGACCAAGCGGGATGTGCTTGGCCTCATCGTATCCGAGGAAGGGGCCGCGGCAGCCTGAAAACGCACCCGCATACATGATTGTCATTCCTGTTCGCCCGGCAACCTGCAGGACGGTTCGATTGACGGCGGGTCTCAGCACAACTGCATCGCGGGGATCATGCAGGAGCGGCTGATTGCGTTCCGGGCCGCCGGATCTCGCAATTGATGTCGCGTGCCGGGCCAAAGTCCGCAAGTCCGGAGGCTTCCAACTTGCTGCGGGCGGCATCGTTCTCATTGCTGTTGCGCTGCCGGCGGCAGGGCCGGACTGATGGAGTTTCTCCCGTACCAACAAACAGACCTGCTGTAGTCCGGCCTTGTCGAGGTTGACTTCAGCGCGGATTTCACGCGCTTCTTCTCTGTCAGCACCGTCTCAAAGCCGGCTTCTTTACTCCCTTGCGAAGCCACTGTGACAGTGGCCGGCTTCCAGGCACACAGCTGTCACGCTGCCAGGCAAATCGCGAATGTGCTCGACAAGCGATTCCGGATCCAAATGCCTCCTTAGCCTCGTTCATGATCTTGCCGACGGCGCCAAGCGCACAAACCGACGTGCTTGCCACGGACACGTCCAGCCCGACAGGGATCTCCTTGTCGTTGTCCCGCTGTTGCAATGTGTTCTGGAAGCGCTCCGTCTGGAACGACTCCATCACACAAATTGACACATATTGTGTGCGGCAAGGACAGCTACACCAAACCGGTGACCTTTCGAGCCCGACCGGCGCCAGCCTGGTTTAGGCCCCCTGCAAGGAGCGCGTGTTGTCCTGCGACTCGCTGAACCTCAACTCACCGGCGGTGCACCGCCTTCGGCCGTACGCCCGGCGATGAATTTCTGCATTTCTTCGATGCGCTCGTCCGAAACTGCGGGGGCGCTGAATTCCGCGAGTGCCTGTTTCCAGACCTTGGTTGCGCGGGCCGTGGCATCCTCTGCGCCGCGCTCGTTCCACGTTCCGAAGTTCGCGTAGTCGTGAACCAGGGGTTCGTAGAATTCGGTGCGATATCGAGCCATCGTCTGGGCTGCCGCGAAGAAGTGTCCGCTCGGGCCAACCTCCGCGAGCGCATCGAAGCCAATCTCGTCCTTCCCGGCACGACCGCCTGCGCAGAGTTCCGCGATCATGTTCAGGACTTCGACGTCCGTCACGAGCTTTTCGTAGGACACGGTCAGGCCGCCCTCCAGCCAGCCTGCTGCGTGAATGATGACCGTGGCACCCGCCAGCAGGCACCCCCAGAGGCCCAGCTGGTTCTCGTTCGCAGCCTGAACGTCGTTGAGATTGGCCGCAGAACCTGCAGCTGAGCGCCAGGGCAGGCCCGTCAATCTCGCGAGCTGCCCCGCCGCCAGCGACGCCTGGAAATGCGCCGGAGTCCCGAATGCGGGCGATCCGGATCTCATGTCGACATTCGACGTGAAGGTGCCGTAGCAGACTGGCGCGCCCGGTCTCGCAAGCTGGGTCAGCGTGATTGCGGCAAGCGCCTCGGCATGGGACAGCGTGACCGAGCCCGCGACGGTGATCGGCGCCATCGCGCCCATCAACGTGAATGGCGTGACAATCGAGATCTGTCCGTGCCGCGCGAAATCGATCAATCCCTGCGCCATCGGGATGTCCAAGGTGCGGGGACTGTTGGTGTTGACAATGGTGTAGCAGTGCGGCTCGGCCTCAAAGGCGCTGTCCGAAATGCCCCGAAAGCCCGCCAGCATCTCGAAGCTGTCCAGGGCCTGCGGCGTGCCGCGTGAGAAGACGAAGGGGAACTTGTCGGACTGCGTGAGCTGCACCTCAAGCGTGAAATAGTGCCGGACGTGCGTGTCCACGTCCTGTGGTTCGACCAACGGTGGCAGCATCTGGAGCACGTCGTAATGATGCGTGAGCTGGATCAGTTCGCGAAAGTCCCGCGCCGTGCCGGGGCGACGGCCACGTTCGCGGTCGGTGGCATGCGGCGCGCCGGCGCCCGGCTGAAACACGAGCCGTCCCTGTTCAAGCACCACGTCCCGATCACGCGAGCCAGCGCGGCAGGTGATGGACCGGGGCGCGGAAGCCAGGGCCGCCTCGACCATCTCGCGGCCAATATGCACCATTTCGTTCTCAACGCGCGCGCCACCTGTCCGGTAGATCTTCCTTGCCTCGGGCAGGAGCACCCTAATCCCGAGATCCTCCAGGACGCGAAGGGCCGTCGCGTGCATGTCTGCGATCTCTTCGGCCTCGAAAAGGTCCATGCCCGGGAACGGGTTGCGCAGGTGCCTGTAGTCTGTGTCGCGCTTCGGCCGGGCCCCGGCCGTTGGCGAAGTGCGGCCCGCTCGCCGCGCCATCAGCCGCGCATCGCCTTGCCGTCCGGGTCGTAGGGCGACTGCGGGATCACCTTTGCTGCGCGCTCCACGCCGACCACGTGAACCGCGAGTTCGGAGCCTTCCATCGCAATGTCACGATTGATCATGGCCATTGCGAGCGATTTCCCGACTGTGTGGCCATAGCCGCCTGATGTGACGAATCCGACCAGGTTCCCGTCCTGCCAAACCGGTTCGTAGCCGCTTGCATCGGCGTCCATCGCATCGACTTCCAGTGTGACGACCTTCCGGTTCGGGCCGTTTCCGTCGCGCTCAGCGACGGCAGCTTCGCGCCCGATGAAATCACCCTTGTCCCAGGCAATCCAGCGGTCCATGCCGGTTTCGCCAGGCGTATAGTCCTGCCGGAACTCCGCGGACCAGATGCCGAACGACTTCTCGAGCCTGAGCGACAGCATCGCGTTGAACCCGTATTCCTGAAGCCCGGTCGCCTTTCCTGCCTCGAGCAGCGTGCGCCGCAACATCACGTGGTCGCCAAATCGGCAGTTGATTTCATATCCCAGTTCGCCGGCCACCGAGATTCTCGCAACCCTAGCACTGGCCAGGCCGACGTCGAGCTTGCCGCAACCCATGAAGGGCATGTCGCCGATATCGTCATGCACGACCGCCTGCAGCACCTTCCGCGAATTCGGGCCCGACAGGGCGAAGCCAGCAATCTCCTCGCCGAGGTCGCGGATGCTGACGCCGTCGGTCAGGTGATCCTTGAACCATCGCATGTGCCATGTGCGGAGGTAGTAGGATCCCATGATCCACCAGGTCCCATCACCCCAGTTCAGCAATGTCAGGTCGCCCTTGAGGCGACCGGTTCCGGACAGCATCGGCGCAAGCCGCGCCTGTCCGGGGCCAGGAAGGCTGCACGCCAAAAGGTTGTCGAGCCATGTCTCGGCGTTCGGCCCCGTAACCTCGTAGCGCGAGAATCCCGTGATATCGACCATGCCGACATTCGTGCGCACGTTCTTGCATTCGGTGGCCACGATGTCGTGCGCGTTCGAGCGCTTGAGCGTCAGGTTTTCGACAAAGTCCTCTGATGGCGCGAAGTAGAGCGGCGCCTCCAGATCCCAGCTCACGCCCCAGCGGCAGCCTGACTGCGTCATCGCGTCATGTGCAGGCGCCATCTTGAGCGGTCGGCCAGCCGGCAGCTGTTCGTTGGGATAGGACATGACGAATCGGCGCGAATAGAACTGGCCGGTGGTCTGGCGGATGTATTCGCGGTTCTCGGCAAATGCGCCGTAGCGCGCGACATCCATTGACCATGCGTCGGCCTCCGGCTCGCCGTGAATCATCCATTCGGCCAGGGTCTTGCCAACGCCGCCGCCCTGCAGGAAGCCCGCCATGACCGCGCAGGCGCACCAGTAGCCGGGCTTGCCGGCCACGGGGCCGACGAGCGGATTGCCGTCCGGGCTGAACGTGAATGCGCCGTTGACCCAGGTCTTGATGCCGACATCCTGGATGGCTGGATATCGCTCGAAGCCGAGCGTCACCTCGTTCTCGATCCGGTCAAGCTGCTCCTGGAAGAGATCCATGCCGTAGTCCCATGGTGCGCCATCCATGGCCCAGTGCTCGTGGTCGATTTCGTATATCCCCACCAGGACGCCGTTCTGGTCCTGTCGCATGTATGTGAAGCCTTCGAGATCGACCGTCATCGGCATCTCGAATTCGCACGCCGCGACTTCGGGGATCGTGTCGGTGACGAGATAATGGTGCTTGAGCGGCGAAACCGGCAGTTCGATTCCTGCCATGCGGCCGACTTGCTTGGCCCAGAGGCCCGCGGCATTGACCACATGCTCGCAGGTGATCGTGCCCTTGTCGGTCACGACTTGCCAGCCATCGGCGGTCTGGACCAGTTCCTCTACCTTCGTGTGCTCGATGACCTCGGCACCGCGCTTGCGGGCAGCCCCTGCATAGGCATGCACGGTGCCGGTCGTGTCGAGATAGCCCTCGCGGTCGGCCCACATGGCACCGAGGACGCCGTTCGTCGACATGATCGGGCAACGCTTCCGGGACTCTTCCGGCGTGATCAGCTCGCAATCGTGGATGCCGATCGACTGGAAGATGCGGTAGGTCGCCTGCAGCCATTCCCAGCGTTCGGGTGTCCCGGCAAGGGTCAGGCCTCCGGTCATGTGCATGCCGATGTCCTGTCCCGATTCCTTCTCGATCTCTGACAGCAGGTCGATCGTGTAGGCCTGCAGCGCGGCCATGTTCGGGTCCGCGTTCAGGGCGTGGAACCCGCCTGCCGCGTGCCAGGAGGATCCGGCGGTCAGCACGGCACGCTCAAGGAGGCAGATGTCGGTCCAGCCGAATTTCGCGAGGTGGTAGAGAACCGAGGAGCCGACGACGCCGCCCCCGATAACGACGACACGATAGTTCGATTTCATTTCATGCCTCCAAGGAACCTGTCTGCGCAAAACCACCATTCCTGAACCTGCCTGTCCAGCGCTTTTCCTTCGCCTTGTTGCAGGCGCAGCCATACGTGGAACCGGAGTCCAGAGTGTCAGCGAGTGCCCGCACCGCTATCCCGTCGAGCGGAACGAGGGGCGGCAAGATCTCGCGCCAGCGCGCATCGCCGGTACGGGCGGCAACCAGCTCCCCGGTGCCGGCAAACACTCCCCACGTCAGCTTTATCCAGTCTCATTCTCTGACAGGACCTGTTCGGCCGGATGCTGGCGCTCATCCAGATCGAATATCACGGTGGTCAGGCGTTCGGAGGCGTCGTGAAGGAGAGGCGCGAGGGACACGAGCTTCTCTAGCGAAAGGCGCTGGACCGGCCCGTGCGTGGCTAGCGAGGCAAAGTAGCGGCCCGATCGATCACGAACCGGAACCGCAACGGCGACCATGGCGTCAAGGAATTCCTCGTTGTCGAGCGCATATCCCTGTCTGGCGACCGTCGCGAGTTCGTCCATGAGGTCATCGATTTTCGTGATCGTGTTTCTGGTCAAGGGATCAAGCTTGATTCCGCCGAGGATCCTCCGGCGCTCGGCAACCGGCAGCGTGGCGAGGAACGTCTTGCCGCTGGCCGTGCAGTGGAAGGGAACGTGGCTGCCGACCGGCAACTGGATTCGGAACGGCCAGTTCGTCTCGACGCGGTCCTTGTAGCTCATTCCCGGATCCTCCGGCATGACGAAATTCACCGTTTCGCCCACTTGGTCGGCAACGGACTTCAGGATCTGGTGCCGTGCGACGTGGCCTGACGAGATGTGCAGGATGCCCGAGGCCATTTCGCGCGCTCGCCGTCCGGGACGCAGGGGTCCGCGTTTCGTGTCGCGTGCAAGGTAGCCTTCCTCGACCAAGGTGTTGCAAAGTCGGTGCGCAGTCTGTTTCGGCAGCCCCACGAGCCGGCCGATTTCCGCTGCTGACAGCGGCCCGTTCTGTCGCCCCATGGCTTCGAGAACGAGCATGGTGCGCAGGTTTGTGGGAATGCGTGTACTGCCATTCTTCGGCATGCCGGTCTTTCTCCGTTCAACTGGCTTGCAAATCCATGAATTTCATGGTGCAATTCAATAATGAGACGGATAGTCTCAGTTTTTGACTTTTTTGCAAGACCTGGGGAGAACTTGGTGGAATTCGACTATGTCATCGTGGGTGCCGGGTCGGCTGGCTGCGTGATGGCGAACAGATTGTCAGCTGACGGGAGGCACTCGGTCGCGCTTCTCGAGGCGGGCGGTCGTGACACCAATCCCTGGATTCACATTCCTGTCGGATATTTCAAGACCATGGGGAATCCGGGCACGGACTGGTGCTACCGAACGGAACCCGACCCGGGGCTCAACGGGCGGTCGATCATGTGGCCGCGTGGCAAGGTTCTTGGCGGATCGAGTTCGATCAACGGGCTTTTGTACGTGCGCGGACAGCCGCAGGACTACGACCACTGGCGCCAGCTCGGCAATGTCGGCTGGGGCTGGGACGATGTCCTTCCGCTCTTCAAGCGGTCGGAAAGCTATGGCGACGGCGATGTAGCGCTCCGGGGAAGGGACGGACCGCTCAGCGTATCGGACTCGGCTGTTCAGCGCGAGATTGTCGATCGTTGGGTCGAGGCGGCCGTGAACGCAGGCTACCCTGCCAATCCTGACTACAACGGAGCAACGCAGGAAGGCGTGGGCCATTTCCAGCTGACGCTCAGGAACGGGCGGCGCTGCTCGTCGGCGGTTGCGTATCTCAAGCCGGCCATGCGTCGTGCCAACCTCAGCGTCCTGACGGAATGCCTGGTCCAGGCGCTGGACTTCGACGAGCGCCGCGTGACCGGTGTCAAGGTGCGGCACAAGGGGCGGGCCACGACCATTCGAGCAGGTCGCGAGGTCGTTCTTGCAGCCGGTGCCGTCGCCTCCCCGCAGATTCTCATGGTTTCGGGCATCGGCGCTGCAGACGAGATTCGCGCGCACGGAATCAAGGTTGTGGCGGATTTGCCTGGCGTCGGGAAGAACCTCCAGGACCACCTTCAGGCCCGCCCGGTCTACAGGACGAGCCTTTCGACCATCAACACCGAGATCAACAATTTCGCAAAGCAATGCCTGATAGCGTTACGCTATGCGGTAACGCGTTCCGGCCCGATGACAATGGCAGCGAGCCTCGGCACGGCATTCCTGAAGACGCGACCTGAACTTGCCACGCCGGACATCCAGTTTCACATCCAGCCCTTCAGCGCGTCGGATAGGATTAACCAGCCGCACGGCTTCAATGCATTCACGGCGAGCGTCCTCCAGCTCAGGCCGGAAAGTCGCGGCGAGATTCGCCTGCGTTCCGCAGACATGCGGGATCACCCGGAGATCTACCCGAACTACCTCGCGACAAGGACCGACCAGGACACGATCGTCGAGGGAATTCGCGTCGCACGCAGGATCGCGCGCCAAAGTCCGCTTGCCGAGGTCATCACAGGAGAATACTTGCCAGGGGCGAATGTTGCTGAGGAAGATTACGAAGCGGTTCTCGACTGGGCGCGCAACACGTCTACGACGATCTACCACCCGACTGGCACCTGCAAGATGGGCAGCGACCCAATGGCGGTAATTGATTCCAGGCTACGCGTGCTCGGAATCGGCGGCCTTCGCGTAGCGGATGCCTCGATCATGCCGAACATCGTTTCGGGCAACACGAACGCGCCGACAATCATGATTGGCGAAAAGGCCAGCGACATGGTTCTTGAAGAGGCCATGGCGGGCCGAACCGGGCAAGCCGTGTCCGAGGGCAGGCTGGCATGACCATGGAACTGATCTTTGACGTGGGCGCCATCATCATCGCGGACCTGATTCTCTCAGGCGACAACGCGCTGATCATCGGCATGGCCGCCGCTGGTCTCTCGCCCGGACTGCGTGCAAAGGCAATCCTGTTCGGGATGGTGATTGCGGCTCTTCTGCGGGTGGTCTTTGCGGTCATTGCCACCACGCTGCTTGGAATTCCGGGACTTCTCTTCGTTGGCGGCCTTCTCCTCTGCTGGGTGTGCTGGAGACTCTATTCCGAGATTCGGGGCAGTGTTGATGCCAAGGCCGAACTGGTGCTGGAGACGGCAGGCGACCCGCATGCCGGCTACACGGGCGCGCCGCGGCGCTCTCTCGCTTCGGCGCTCTGGACGATCACATTGGCGGACGTGTCCATGTCGCTCGACAACGTGCTGGCGGTTGCCGCAATTGCCGACGGCGACGTGCGGCTCCTGGTCTTCGGGCTCGCCCTCGCGATCCTGCTGATGGCGTTTGCCGCAACGATAATCATGAAGATCCTGGCCCGGTATCAATGGATTTCGTGGGTTGGACTGCTGGTGCTGGTCTACGTCGCGGGCGAAATGCTGTTTCGCGGCGTTTTCGACATGAACTACGGGGTGGGTCCCATGCTGGGCCTGATTGAGGGCATGGACTTCGGCAAGGGGCACTGATCCGGGTTGAGATAGTCCGGTCGCACCGCCTTCGGCGACCGGTTTCTGAAGGTTCAAGAAGGCATGCAAAATGGGAGAACGAAAATGTTCGCAATTCCAAGACTGACCAAAACCGCCGCGGCAGCTGCCGTCGGCGTGGCGATGATGGCACAAGCCTCGTTCGCCGAAACAGTGATACGAGTTCAATCGGTGATCCCGTCGAGTGCCGACGAGATCGTGATGCTGAAGGACTTCGCCGAAGACGTAAGGGCGCTGACCGAAGGCGGAGTGGTGATCGAGGTGTTGCCCGCAGGCGCCGTCGTCGGCGTGCAGGAAACGCTTGACGCGGTTGACGCGGGCCTCATCGAGGGCGGATTTGCCTGGACGCACTATTGGTCGGGCAAGCATCCGGCTGCCATGCTCTTCGGTTCGCCCGTTGCGGGCGCCGGGGTCGGCATGGACAACATCGCCTTTCTGAGCTGGTTCCTGTCGGCTGGCGGCAAGGAGCTCTATGAGCAACTCTGGGACGAGATGGGAGTGAACGTGGTGGGCTTCATGCTCCAGCCCGTCGGTCCCGAGGCCCTTGGCTGGTTCAAGGAGCCGATCATGTCGATGGACGATTTCCGCAAGTACCGTTTCCGCACGCCTCCGGGCATTCCAGGCCAGACCTACAAGGACATTGGCGTTGCCTCGGTTGCCATGGGCGGGGGCGACATTCTCCCGGCACTTGAGAAAGGCACCATCGATGCTGCGGAATGGTGCTGTCCGAAGCCGGACTCTGTCTTTGGCTTCCAGAAGGTGCTGAAGCACTACTATTTGCAAGGCCTTCATCAGGTTGTCGTGAATGCGGACCTCTACATCAACAAGGACGTGTTCAATTCGCTGACTCCGCTGCAGCAGAAGGCGATCGAAGTGGCGGCCAATGCCTCGCTGATGAAGTCCCTGGCCTACCGGATCAACGAGAACGGCAAGGCGCTTGACAGCCTCATCAACGACCATGGCGTGCAGCTACATGACACGCCGGCGGACTACTTTCCGGCATACATGAACGCTGCGAGTGCGGCGCTCGAGACCAATGCGGCCCAGAACGAGTTCTTCGCAGAGGTCTGGCAATCCCAGAAGGATTTCGCGAGAACCGCGATTCCGTTCTGGGCAGGCGCGCAGACGTCGAACGCGAACCTGGGACGGGCCTACGCCGACCAGCTTCTTGGCAAGTAGGTGAAATCCGGGGGCCGCGGGAACGCATCGTGGCCCCCTGACAACAAGGAACGCCGGGCTGTCCCGGTGCGGGCAGGAATTGACTAGGCTTGCAGACGAGGCGCGCAAGTGATTGACAGAGGCAGGCTCTTTAGGAGGGCAGGAGGTGAACGACCTCGACGACATTGATCTGGAGGCTGGCGACGAGTTGCTGGCCGAGGCCCGCGGAGGGCCGAACGCGCCCCTTCCGGACGACATGCATCCTCTTGCCAGGCGGGTCGTCTGGGCGCTGGACTGGTTTTCTGAATGGCAGGGCCGGATAGTCTGCCTGATGGTTGCGCCGATCATCGTCGCGATGGTCTACGAGGTCATCGCACGCAAGTTCTTCCTCGCGCCCACGCTCTGGGCATTTGACATCTCGCGCATGCTTTACGGCATGTCGTTCATGCTTGGCGCGGCGTACGCTCTCATGCGTGGCCTGCATATCCGCGCGGATTTCCTCTACCGGGGCTTCTCGGTGAAGACGCAGGGCCGGGTTGATATCCTGCTCTACGTCACGCTCTTCATGCCCGGGATGATTTTTCTTCTGTGGGCAGGCTACGGTTTCGCCGAAAAGAGTTTCCTGCAGAACGAGCGCGCCGGAGACAGCACCTGGGCACCCGTTGTCTGGCCCGTGAAGATCGCCCTCGCCGCCGGTGTCTTCTTTCTCGTGCTCCAGGGCGTCTCCGAGATCCTGAAGTCGTGGTATGCGGCGACGCGCGGACGGTGGCCACGCTGATGTTCGAGATTGCCAACGAAGTGATCGGGCTCCTGATGATCGGAGCGATGCTGTTCGCGATTTTCGTGGGGTTCCCGATATCCTTTACGCTCATCTTCCTCGGACTCGTCTTTGGGGCCTGGGGCATCGGCATCAAGCTCACCGTCTTCCTGATGACGCTCCAGGTCTACGGCTCGATGATGGAGCAGACGCTCGCGGCAGTGCCGCTGTTCGTCTTCATGGGATTCATGATGGAGCAGGCTGGCCTGATGGAGCGATTATTCGCGGCCGTGCAGCTGATGCTGGCTCGGATGAAGGGATCGCTCTTCGTCGCCGTCCTGTTCGTCAGCGTGATATTTGGCGCCGCCACCGGAATCGTCGGCGCCAGTGTCACCATCCTCGGCATCATGGCGGCAACCACCATGAACCGTTCGGGCTACGATGTCCGTCTTGCCTCCGGGACGATAACCGCTGGAGGCACGCTCGGCATCCTCATCCCGCCTTCGATCATGCTCGTTGTCATGGGGCCTGTTCTCGAGATTCCGGTGACCGATCTCTTCGCGGCGGCGATCTTCCCCGGCATCATGATGGCGGTGCTCTATCTCGTTTACGCGATGGTCCGGTGCTGGCTGAACCCGTCTCTTGGCCCGCCTTTGCCGGAGGAACTGATTCCCGGTGACCGGTCGCATGTCTGGCGGGAGTTCTGCTTGGGCCTTGTGCCGCCGACCATCCTGATTGCCTTTGCGCTAGGTTCGATCCTCACGGGATGGGCGACACCCACGGAAGGTGCCGGTATGGGGGCGTTCGGATCGATCGTGCTCACGCTTCTTTATCGCAAGTTCTCCTGGTCGAGTACCTACGATGCATTGAAGAAGACGCTGGAAATCTCCGTTTTGATCCTCTTCCTGGTTGCGGCCTCGAATTTCTTCGGCGCGGTCTTCTCGCGACTTGGCACGCCGACCATGATCACGGAACTGCTGCTCTCGTGGGAGCTTTCTGCGGCAATGGTGGTCATCCTGATCCTTGCCCTGATTTTCTTGCTTGGATGGCCTTTGGAATGGGTGCCCATCGTGCTCATCATCCTGCCGATCCTCTATCCGTTGCTGATCGAGATGCAGGTGGACAAGGTCTGGTTCGCCATTCTCGTGGCGGTCTGCCTTCAGACGGCATGGTTATCGCCACCGGTGGCGTTATCGGCATATTTCCTGAAAGGCGTGGTGCCGAGTTGGGACTTGAAGGACATCTATCTCGGCATGATGCAGTTCATGGTGATCCAGCTCTTGGGCCTGGCCATCGTGTTCCTTTTCCCGGCGATCGCGACCTGGCTGCCCGGATACATCTACGGCAATTGAGCCGCGATAGGATTGGCGACGGGTTCAGTCGGCTGCCACGGCCTGCATGAATCGGTCGCGAATGGTGACCGGATCCATGGTTATGACCGGCATTTTCGCGTTGCCGCTCTCGCACTTGCAGATGATGACCGTTGCCTTTCCGGCCTGCAACGCATCTTGGAGCACGGTGCCGGTGTCTTCGGCACGACACTCGACGACGCGCTCGCAGCCTGCCGCCCTTGCCATGCCGGCGAGCGACGTCTTTCGTCCGGTATAGGTCGGCTGGTCGCCAGTCGAGCCGTAGGAGCCGTTGTCGATCACGAGGAGAATGTAGTTGGGCGCGGGGTTGTTCGCGATCGTGGGCAACGTCCCGAGGTTGGTGAGGATCGAGCCGTCTCCGTCGATCACGATCACGGGTTTCGGCTGCACCAAGGCAAGGCCCAACCCGATGGACGACGCCAGTCCCATCGTGCCCAGCATGTAGAAGTTCGTCGGCTGGTCATCGATGGCGTGAAGCTCCTGGCTCGGAATGCCGATATTGCAGATGACAAGCTGGTCGCGCAAGACAGGCGCGATTTCCTGAAGAATCTCGGACCGGATCAACTCAGTATCCTCCCCAGAACGATGCATCGGTCAGGATTGCGACCGGCTTGGAGCACATGAACGTGTAGTCGAGAATCTTGGGCAGTTCCTCGACATCTTCCTGCCGGTGGAAGTGGTAGGCCGGAATGAGGAGCTGTGCGAGCAGCGCCTTGGTATGCACGGCCATTTCCACCTGGCATGCAACGGGTTCGCCTGGCTCTCCGCGATAGGAAATCAGCATGGGCAGCGGCATGCGGTAGAACTGGATCAGCGTTGCAAGGGTGTTGATCGTCACGCCAAGCGCCGTGTTCTGCATGATTATGGCGGAGCGTCGGCCACCCATCCACGCCCCGGCGCAAAGGCCCATGCCCTCGTCTTCCTTGTTGGAAGGCACGTGGAGGATCTCGGGATGCCTGTCGACTTCCTCGATCACGCCGGCAAGCTGCTTGCATGGGACGGTTGTCACGAACCCGATCCCCGCGGCAACGAGATCGCCGGTTATCCGCTGGTGAATGTTCACTTGAGCCCTCCTTCCGGGCAGAGAATGATCTTTGGCGCGTCCACTCGGCCAGCGCGGATGTCCCGAAACGCGTCGGCACCGTCGGCGAGAGGTCGCATCTCGGTCCAGTCAAGGGGGCCAAGGCGCCCGTCGAATATGGCCATGGCGGTGTCGCGAAAGTCCTGGGCCGCGTAGGTGTAGGTGCCGATGAACGTAATTTCCTGAAGTGTCAATCGACGGACGTCCAGACCACCCTCCGCCTCGCCGAGGCCGATATGCGTGATCACTCCGCCGGGTCGAACACGCGCTGATGCAGTTTTGCGCGTGCTTGCATAGCCCACGCCGTCGATCACGAGATCAAAGAACGTGTCCGGATTGAGGCCTTCCGGCGGAACGGCATCCATTTCGGACCGTTCCAGCGTGGCGCGTCGTCCGGCATGCGGTTCGACGATCCTAATGCCGGCCACGCCCCGCGCCCTTGCCGCGAGTGCCGCACCAAGACCGATGGCGCCGCCGCCGAGAATCAAGGCGTTCTCCGGGATTTCACCGAGGGCAGCCAGACCGAGGCGCACGGCATGCCAGCCGCATGCCATCGGTTCCGCCAGGGCCGCCTTTTCCATCGAAACATCTGCAGGCACTTCGACGAGGTTGTTCCTCGGAATCGCGACGCGTTCGGCAAATGCGCCTTCGCGCGGCGGCATTGAGATGATCTGGCGGTCTGCGCAGACATTGTCGCGTCCGGACTCGCAGGCCTTGCAGGTGCCGCAGGTGACCAGCGGGTTGATCGTTACGCGCAGCCCGTCATTTGGCCCGTCCTCGACAATGCCGGCGGCCTCGTGTCCGAGGATCAACGGTGCAGGCCTCCGTTCGTCATGGCCGAGATAGGCATGCATGTCGCTGCCGCAGATGCCGACGGATGCAATGCGAACGGTTTCGTCTTGGGGTCCGGGCACGGGATCGGGCACGTCTCGAAACTCGATCGCTTCGGGGCCGGTATAGACGAGCGCCTTCACGGCCCGACACAAGCCACTGGACGGCACGGCACCACTTGCAACTGCAGCCTGCTAGTCATTGGCACTCAGGTCGAAATTGACGCCGGGAAAGTACTTGGTCAGCCGGATGTCGGCAGTGCGGGCATGCCCTTCCATGCCCTCGAGACGTGAAATGCGCGCAGTCGCTTCGGCTATCGGCCTCGATCCTTCGCGCGTCGCCCTTTGCCAGGTCACGATCTTCAGGAACTTGTGGACCGAAAGGCCGCCCGTGTAGGACGCGGCACCCGAGGTTGGGAGAACATGGTTCGGTCCGGAAGCCTTGTCGCCGAATGCCACTGTAGTCTCCTCTCCCAGGAACAGCGACCCGTAACAGTTCAGGCGCGAGAGCCACCAGTCCGTGTCGCCTGCCTGCACGGTAAGGTGTTCCGGTGCGTATTCGTCTGCGGTTGACGCCATCTCTTCGCGATCCCGGCAAAGGATGACCTCGGCATAGTCGCGCCAGGCGGCTTCGGCGTTCTCGCGATTGGTTTCGGGAAGAGACGCGATCAGGTCCGGAACGATGGTCATCACTTTTTCTGCGAGCGTGCGGTCATTCGTGACCAGCCAGACGGGCGAGTTGTAGCCGTGCTCGGCCTGTCCTACGAGGTCGGCGGCCACGATGTCGGGATCTGCATTGGCGTCCGCGAGGATGAGCGAGTCGGTTGGGCCGGCGAACATGTCTATTCCGACCTCTCCGAAGAGGATTCTCTTCGCCTCGGCCACGAACTGGTTGCCCGGACCAACGAGAATGCTTGCCTTTGGCAGCCCGAACAACCCGAACGCCATGGATGCGACGGCTTGAACGCCACCCATGGCAAGAATGGTGTCAGCCCCGGCAAGGTGTGCGGCATAGATTATTGAGGGCGCAATCCCCTGATCTGGCCGGGGAGGGGAAGCGGCGACGACATGCCCGCATCCGGCGACCTTTGCAGTCGTGACAGTCATGATCGCGCTCGCGACATGGCTGTAGCGACCGCCTGGCACGTAGCAGCCGGCCGCACTCACCGGAATTGCCCTCTGTCCGGCCATGAGCCCTGGAACGACTTCAAGTTCCATGTCTTGAAGCGTGTCCTTCTGGGCCTCTGCAAAGCGGCGGACATTGTCGTGGGCAAACTGAATGTCGTCCTTGAGACGGCCAGGCACTGCCGCACATGCCGCCTCGATTTCTTCGGGGGTGACAATGACGTTGCCGTCGTACCGGTCGAACCTCGCGGCGAAGTCCATCGCGGTCGTGTCTCCGCCTGTCCTGATGGCGTCGAGCATTCCCTGCACGGTGTCGCGTACATCCGCCGCATCGGATGTCGAGGTCAACGTAGCCTTCTTGAGGTATTTCCTCTTCATCCGATGCCCTGACTAACCCGCCGTCCAGCCGCCGTCGACGAGCAGCGACGTGCCTGTGACCATGGCTGACGCGTCGGAGGCTAGATAGACCGCTGCCCCCATGACGTCTTCCACTTCGGCTGGTCGGTCCAGCTTGATCTTGTCCATGATCCAGGCGCGCCGTTCGGGGTCCTTGAATGACTTTCTGGTCAAGTCCGTCAGGACGAATGTCGGGCAGATCGTGTTGATTCGGATCCGGTGAGTCGCCCATTCGATGGCCATAGCCTTGACCAAACCTTCGACGCCGAACTTGGTTGCGCAATAGACTGCGCGTTCCTGTCCCCCGACATGTCCCATCTGGGAAGAAATGTGGATGATTGACCCGCCTTGGCCTGCCTTGATCATGCCCTTTGCAGCACCAACCGAAAGAAAGTAGGCGCCACGCAGGTTGACGTTCATGACCGAGTCGTAGTCTTCGGGCCGGGTTTCCGTGGCCGGGCCATGCCGGGCAATCCCAGCCGAGTTCAACACGATGTCGAATGGCGCTTGGGCGATGAGCGCGGCCGTCATGCTGTCCAAGTCGGCCTGGTCGAATTCGAGCACCTCGGCACTGCCCCCGCGATCAGCGATCTCGCCGACGGTTTCTTTCAGCTTGTCGACACGGCGAGCCGCCGCCACGACATGCGCACCCGCCTCACCGAGTGCTGCGGCGCAGGCTTGTCCGATGCCGGACGATGCACCCGTGACCAGCGCGCGCTTGCCATCCAGCCGAAATGAGGGAGTGGTGGGTAATGCCATCAGATGTGTTCCAGATCACTCAAATACGGAATTTCCGTGCCCGTCGCTATCAGGCGAATGCAGGGAATGCCAGTGCCAGGAGGGGGCTTCTACATGCCCGTCCGCCACTTGCAGCCCATCAACCTCAAGTCGGACCGAGGTCGAGGATGATGCGGGCATGCCATGCGTGATTCCGCCGCGCATGCGAGTGGTTCTCGATGCCGGCGAGGCGCTTCAACGTTTTGCCTAGGAGTTCGACATCTCGTTGTGTCGACGTCCTGCCCGTCGGCCGTCTCCATTGCACGCATGAATTCTGCGCCTTGTCGGTCGCCCTGTAACAACTCTCACTCGGGGATATCGACCAGATTGCCACGCGGAATTTCACAGGCTTGATCGTACATCGGCAGTTCAACCAATTCACCAGTCCGGCGTGATCCGTCCTTGCAACGGACTTCGATTGATGTTCCTGGGCCGTGGCCGGGGCTGTCCATTAGCGCTATCCCAATCCCGTGCCCCATAAACGGCGAATTGGCACCTGCGGTGACCACACCCGCGGACGATCCGTCTACGTAGACCGCGCCAGATATCAAAGGTTCACCATCGGGACACTTGATCCCGTGCGAACGCCTTCCCTTGTCCGCCGCTTCCAGCGCAGCCTTGCCGATGAAATCGACTTTATCAGCATCGACGAACCTGCCCAAACCGGCCGCATACGGCGTTGTTGTTTCGTTGAAGTCTGACCCAGCGTTGAGAATGCCGGCTTCGATCCTGCGGATGTTCATGGCATCCAGGCCTATGATCTCCATTCCGAAATCTGCGCCTGCCCTTTGCAGATGCGCCCAAAGTGCTTCGGGGTCGTGATGCGGTTCTGTATAGAACTCCCACCCCAATTCGTTGGTATAACCCGTACGCGTTACAACAACGTCTTGACCGCCCAAATTTACCCGGGTGCAGGCAAAGTAGGTGAATTTTTCTGGCAGGCCTCCAGCGGCAGCTTCCAATATCTTCAGGGAATTTGGTCCCTGAACCTGGCTGACAAAGACATCAGGATCTGTGATGGACACATCCATCCCAGTGGCATGCGCCCGCGCCCAACTATAAAAGTCACCATCTGCTTGCGCGTACCAAAACCGATCCTCTGCCAATCGCAGCAAGACACCATCCACCAATAGTCCGCCGTCTTCATAGCAGGCGAGGCCGTAGCCGCAGCGCCCCGCTTTCATTTTGGAAATATCTTTGGTGAAGAGCTTGTCCAACAGTGCCTCCGCATCAGGGCCGCTGAATTCCAGCACATATTCACCGGTATGCAGTACTGCCGCCTGCCTGCGCAGTCGCCAATACCCTTCCTCAATTGTGTGATCATCAAAGCAAACGGCCATCAGCCGGCGATTGTAGACGCAGTAGTGCGCGCCCTTTTGCCGCTCGTGTTCGTGATAGGGATGGCGCGCAATGGAATAGTCCCATCCAGCCCCGGATATGTCCTTAACGACACTGCGGGTCTTTCCGTCGCTTGATCGCACTTTAGGTCTCCCTGCGTCTTTCCAGAGGCCGACTGCGATCCTCAGGGACTTAGACACCCAATCAATAGCAAAGCCTGACCAATTGAACCGAGTCTTCAACCAGACCGAACTCTATGCTGCGAGCGGCTGCGAGGTCCAGAGCTTGGCGCTCTCTTGGTCGACGCTGCGGCTCAGGCGCCCGAGCTTCGGCGGCATGTTCCCGTCGAAGACCGCGGCCAGGGTTGGTGTGAGCGTGCGCCGGTGGATGAAATTGAAGTGGCCATGGGAATGAGGGTGGAAGAGTCCCATTCGAGGGACTGAAATCAGACACGGATGCTTCAGAGCGGGGAGCAGTCACCCAATGTCCGTGACTGAATTCGCGTTCAAACGATGCGATACTCTTGCGTGTCAACCCGGTCAGCAGCATTGCGCCGGCGCCGGCGAAACGACCGCCCAAATGAATTCGGCACCAGACGAAATGTCAGCGAGGGGCTGCTACTCTGACCGGACTCAGCGCCCGGTGGTCAGTAGCCTATTCCAAGCTTACCAAAGATGAGCCCCGATGGCGGTTCCAAGCAAATCTGGGATTTCCCAGGCGATCGACCAGGCCAAGTCGCGGGCTATAGCCTCTGTCGACATCTTCAAAGGTATCCAATTGCAGGTGAAAATGTGTGTTTTCGTCAGCCCATTTCTGGCAGGCGTTAATTCGGTCCGCGATCCGTCGAGCGTCAAAATTGCTTTGACTCGGGTCGTCATGAGATAGCCGAACATTTACCACCAGATCCAGCCCTGTCCCCAGCGTGCGGTCTGCAGAGTGATCCAGCACGGCAAGGTCGTCGTCGTAGCCAAGTTGCAGAACGACACCTTGCAGTGCGTTGGATGTCGCGCAAGCTACAGCCTCACCTATTTGGTGAGCAAGAAATCCTGAGGTTACCGAATGGGCAAACGCGCCCTGTCGATCAACGTTGTCGGCTGACGTGGTAATTTTGCCCAGCCATCTTGCTATGCCGTCAACAGCCGTGAAATTGGATACATCATCCAAATTCCGAGTCACGATCTCCCATGCGACAACCGCATGTTCCCGTACCGCGACGGCTTGGATCAGGTCTCCGGTTGGTGGTTCAGTCGAGAACACGACCAATTGGCCCCTGAGTGAGATCCAGTCGTCCAGCCTTGCCGCTTGGATCGGATCCGAAAAGTCACTTGCCGGGACCCGAATGGTCGAAATTCCGAGTTGCAGCAGGCGCAACAGGGGATAGTCGTTGCGCACTGCTTTCCGGCTGAATTCCTCCATTGGACCGTTGTACGGCAGGACACGCGGCGTGGCCCAGTCGTGACGCAAGTGCGGGATCAGGCTTGACGAGCCCAATCGAGTATCGGGAAGGCCCACGACGCCTCCACCGACCCATTCATTCCCGCCGGTCCCGACGACTCGCAACCGATGTCCGTCGTCGGAGATATCCAGAAAGCTGACCGCGAACTTGCCGCGATCATCCCGACCAAACTCAGACGCAGGCGGCGCAGAAAACATTTCGGCATAGTCCTGGCGGGTGAAACTGGTTGCCGGAAGACAGTAGAGTTTCACGCCGCGGTAGCGGTTGAAAAAGAAATGGTGAACATGGCCAGAGAATATCGCCTCTACGCCAGTGTCCGCGGCGAGATCGAGGAGCCAGGACCGACCCGGCTCCGCATAATTGTCGTAGTGCTCGGCCTCATCTGCCGAAGCGATGAAAGGCGGGTAATGCGAGAACAGAAACGTGCGTTGATCGCGGCGGGACATGAGTTCGCGTTCCAGCCAGTCGCGCTGAACCGTCTCTGCATCCGTGCCCGCGTTCACCTGCGACGCGTTCATGGCGACAAATGCCACACCGTCATGTTCAACCGGCCAATGGTCGCGGCCAAAGGCATCAAGATATGTCGAGCGGCTCGTCTCATTGACCGGCCCTGCGGGCGACACGTCATGGGGTTTGTCGCCAATGTCGTGATTGCCTGGAACGAAATGCAGATTGGGCGAAAGCGGGGCGAGGATGCGGCGCGCCTCATCCGCCGCGTCGGCATAGGCCGCCATTTGGGGCAAGGGATGCACAACGTCGCCAAGGTGGACCGTAAACGCTCGCTCTTCAGCTCGGATGACTTCGACAGCATACCGCGCCCTGGCATTCGCCCGCGTGTTCACCGGAAAGGGAGAGGATTGGTCGCCGCCCGGTGCGCGGATATGGGTATCCGTCAGGATGGCGATGGTGAACGGGTTCATGCTCGTCTCACATTGCTCCAAACGGTAAAGCCGACGACCAGCGCGGTGAGCCCCCAAAACACCCAACAGATTGCGCTGGAAAAAAAGATCGACCAGTCACCGCGACTAAGCAAGAGAGACTGGCGGAAATTGTCCTCCAGCAGCGGGCCCAGGATAAAGGCGATCAAGAATGGCGCAGCGGGTATGTTGAGGCGCAGCATGGCAAAGCCGACCCCGCCCATGATGAACATGACAATGACATCAAAGATCGTGTTGTTGACCGCATAGGCCCCAAAGACGCACAGCACCAGCACCACAGGGAAAAGCAGCCGGTGGGGGATATCGGCTATGCGGCTGATCAGGCGGATCGAGATCTTTCCAACGATCAGCAGATATATGGAACTGAGCATGATGCCGATGAAGAGCGCATATATCAGCGGCAGGCTGTCCTGGAACAGGAGCGGACCGGGGCGCAGTCCATGAATCATGAACGCGCCCAGGATAATTGCGGTGATGATGTCGCCGGGGATGCCCAAGGCAAGCAACGGGATCATCGTGGCACCAGCCACGCCGTTATTGCCGCTTTCTGCTGCCGCGACGCCCTCGATTTCTCCCGTGCCGAATTTCTCGGGCGTCCTGGAGGTCCGCTTTGCCTCGGAATAACTCAAGAATGCCGAAGGTGCGCCGCCAATTCCGGGGATCGCGCCCAGGATCACACCGATAAAGCTGCCCCGGATGATGGTTTTCAGACAGCGTCGGAAATCGGCGAATGTCGCGCCGACGCCGGCCAGCGGGTTGTGCTCTCGCGCAACTTCGCGGCGACCGTAATAGGCAATAATTTCTGGAAGGGCGAAGAGGCCGATCAGGACGGGGATGAAATTGAGCCCGCTCATCAGGTTCACGTCGCCAAATACAAAGCGGTTGGTGCCGTAAACCAGATCCAGCCCAATGGTGGCCAGCAGGAGGCCCAGGCCGGCGGATCCGAGACCCTTGAGCAGTTGGTTGCCAGAGACGCCCGCGATGATCGTCAAGGAAAACATGATCAGCGTGAAGACCTCTGGCGAGCCGAAGGCCAGCGCGAAACTCGCCAGCACGCCTGCAAAGAGGATCAGCGAAATGTTGGAAATGAAGTCGGCCACGCAAGAGGCATATAGCGCGATGTCGAGTGCGCGGCGCGCCTCGCCCCGTTTGGCCAGAGGATAGCCGTCGAGCACAGTGCAAGACGCCGCGGGCGTGCCCGGCGCGTTAATCAGGATCGCCGTGATCGAACCGCCATAGATGCCGCCCTTGTACACGCCAAGCAGCAGCAAAATGCCGGTGACCGGATGCAGCGTAAAGGTAAATGGCAAGGTGAGCGCCACAGCCATCGGGGTCGTCATTCCCGGAATCGCACCCACGAATGTGCCGATGACCACGCCAAGTCCGAGGACAAGCACGTTTTGCCAGGTTGCAAAAAGCCCAAACGCGGATTGCAGGACATCGAAGAAATCCATCTCAGACGCCTTCCAGCACCGGTTTCAACACACCCAACGGGATCGGGATGCGCGCCACTTTGAGGAAGAAAAAGTACAGCAGGACGGGCAGGATGACTGAGATCGCTGCGTTGATGTGGATGCGCTGCTCCCCTGCAAGCCAGATCGCGGCGAACAAGGCCAAGGCCGATGCGACGATGAAGCCTAGCGGTGTCAGCAAGATCGCGAAGGCCACGAGGATGGCGGATATGCCCGACAGCCGCCGTACCGCTGTCGGGTGGGCTTCGCTGTCCATTTCGGTCGAGGTCGGCCGAAACACCGCACGGGTCACAACCACCGCCCCGATCACCACCAAGATGATCGCCACGATCCGGGGATAGTAAGACGGGGACAGCGCGGCATATTTGACTCGGCGCGGCTCATCCACGCCGATCGGGATGAGGATGAACACAAAGACCAGTCCGATTGCGAGGATAAGCGCTCCGGCGAAGACGTCGCGTGTGTTCCAGTTGGCGTTCATGCGACTTTCAACCTTTCCAAGTCCACATCTCGGTTAAAGACAAAAGAGTGCAGTGCGGCAGACGCGGCGGCCTCGACCGTCCTAATGTCGCTGATCCGCATGGCGTCCGGCGGCAGTGTCGCGCCGATCCGAGCCAGTCCGTCGCGCACGCCAGCCACGAAATCCGCCTGCCGCCCGGTTTCGCCTGCGAGATAAACGAGATCCGGCGCCAGAAGATTGCAGGCGATGTCGATGGCCCGCGCCAATTCGGCGCCTGCGGCGTGAAACGCCGACTTTGCCGCCGAGTCTCCGCCATTGGCGGCGCGAACGGCAGCCGCCAGCGGTGCGCTCAGGTCCGCCAAGGGCGGGATCGCATCGTCTGCGATGGCGGCCAGGCTTCGCACAACGGCGATCCCGGAGCCCGTCACCTGGTAACAGCCCTTCCGTCCGCAGTTGCAGGTCACATCACTGACTGGGCTCGGGATATGGGCAACGTTGCCAAGATCTGGCGCGGGCTGACCGGTTCCGTCTGCCCCCAGCCAGGCGCAGCCAATTCCAAGCCCGATATTGATCAAGAAAATCCTGGCTCCAGCTTCCGCGGACTTCGCAAATTCCGCCTGAACCAGACTGTCGGCGCGCGAGGTGACAGTCACCGGCAAACCCAATTGGTCGCCAAGCCATCGACCGATTGGCACATTGCACCAGCCCAAAACGCCGACAGATGTCTCACCGTGTGGGGAAACCTTCCCTGTGGTTGCGACGGACACACCAGCACCGGCCAACCGCGAGCCCCAGTCCCTTTGCGGATTTGCAAGCGATTTGGCTGCGGCAAGGATCGCGGACAACGTCTTGTCGGGGTCCGAGGCATCAACGCCGGAGATGTCGATCTGTTCCAGCACCTCGCCCACAGCGTTTACCAGAGCCACGTTTCGCCGGTTGGCTGTAATCGAGACACCCAGCACGAACGCGCCATTTGGATTGATCTCCATGTGGCCCGCCCGGCGGCCCGCCCCTGACCTAGTGCTCACCACTGCACCCTCGACAACCAGATCGGCGTCGATCAACTCTCGCGCGATGCGCGACAGCCCTGCCGGTGTCAGGTTCAGTGCCTCACAGATCTTTGCCCGAGATGCAGCGCCGTGGTTTGCCAAGATTCGCAGAACGGCGGCCCTGTTTGTGCGTCGAAGCTCTGAGCTGGGGTTGTGGATGTAGTTCATGTGACCAATTTGTTACCGCCGGTAAAAAATGATTGCAATGTCGCTGGCACGGTGTCAAGCTCTGCCGTGTCTGAACGCTGAAAGACATCGATCCAGCGCAGAAGGGAGGAATACGAAATGAAATTTTGGACTGCATTGAAGGGCCTCGCCATTGGCGCGGCTGTAGCTCTCTTGCCATTGTCGGCAAACGCAGAGGGCTATCCAGATCGCCCGATCACATTGGTCGTGCCGTATGGCCCGGGCGGGGCGGCTGATTTGTCCGCCCGTATGATCGCGGGCGCGGCACCGGCTCATTTGGGCCAGCCGATCCTGGCCGTGAACCGTACTGGAGCCGCCGGCGTGACCGGATCGAACTTTGTCGTGAATTCCCCGGCTGACGGCTACACGCTTTTGTCCGCGCGCGTGGGAAGCCAGATGGGCGTGCCCGCGATGAACAAGACCATTCCTTACGAATGGGATGACTTCACCTTTATCGGCATGCTGGAAATCAACCCCTTCGTGCTGGTCGTGAACCCGGACAGTGGAATGGCAACTTTCGCGGATTTCGAAGCCAAAGTGAAAGCGGGCGAAGAAATGGCCTACAGCTCTGCCGGCGTCGGCACGTTGTTGCACATTGCAACGGCGGTGATGTCGAACGCCATGGGTGCAGACTTTGAGAAGCTGATCCATGTGCCTTTCAAAGGCGGCGGCAAGGCGCGCGCAGCGGTCGTTGGCGGTCAGGTCGATTTCTCCTGGCAGAACCTGTCGGCGGTGGCAGGGGCGCTGGAGTCCGGTCAGCTAATCGCGCTTGCCGTGACGATGCCAGAGCGTCAGGCGATAATTCCAGACGTGCCTACGGCCGTTGAGGTCGGGTATCCTGACCTGGAAAAGATCATAGGTTGGTCGGCAATGTATGGCCCGCCGGGGCTGCCGGAAGAGGTCGTGGCCAAATGGTCGGAAACCTTGGCAGCATTGAACGAGGACCCCGCCTGGCTTCGTATGACCAGGAGCTTGGGCAATATCGTGTCAATCATGTCGCCCGAGGAGACCAAAGCCTTCGTCGAAGCGCAGTACAACGTCTTCAACGAGACGATGGAAACGCTGGGCATGACCATCAACTAATCGACTTGGGGCGCCGAATTTCGGCGCCCCAACTCTGTCCAAAAGGTGAGCGCCCGTGTCCCGGACCCGGCCAAATTTCCTGTTCATCCAAGCCGACCAGTTCGCTGCGCGCGCACTGCGCGCCTATGGCAATTCGACCGTCAAGGCACCCAATATCGATCGTCTCGCGACACAGGGCGTGGTGTTTGAGTGCTGCTATTGCAATCTGCCCATGTGCGGGCCGTCACGCGCTTCGATGCATGTCGGCCAACTGCCGTTCAAAATCGGCATGTATGACAATGCCAGCGAGTTTCATGCCGACATTCCCACATTTGCGCACTATCTGCGTTCGCTCGACTATCGGGTCGAGTTGTCCGGCAAGATGCATTTTGTCGGGCCGGATCAATTGCACGGCTATGAAAGGCGCCACACCACAGAGATTTACCCGGCCAATTTCGCCTGGACCGTTGATTGGTCGAAGGGCCGCGAATACCGCCCGACCAACCTGACCATGGCGCCTGTCTTGGAAAGCGGCCCGGCCATTCGCACCATGCAAATGGATTACGATGATGAGGTCGCCTACCACGGGCGGCAGGCGCTTTATGACCTGGCGCGAAAGCATGACGACCGGCCGTTTTTCCTGGCCGTGTCATTCACATCCCCGCACTCGCCGTTCGTGATTGGGCAAGAATACTGGGATCTCTACGATCATGATCAGATCGAATTGCCCGCCGTGGCGCCGTTGGCCGAGAACGAGATGGATCACCTCAGCCGCAATCTGCATTACTGCCAGGCCCGGCATCAGTTTACAGTGACGGCCGAACACTGCCGTATGGCCCGGCACGGCTACTACGGGATGATTTCGTACATCGACGAGAAGGTCGGCCAATTGCTGGATGTGCTGAAAAAGACTGGCCTGTCCGAAAACACGATCGTCATTTTCACCGCCGATCATGGCGAGATGATGGGCGAGCGCGGCATGTGGTTCAAACAGCACTTCTTTGAGTGGGCGGCGGCCGTGCCCTTCATCGTGCATGCGCCAGATCATTTCGCTCCGACCCGCGTGGCGCAGAACATTTCGCTGGTTGATTTGCTGCCGACCCTTATGGACCTCGCCGAGCCCGGATTCGACAACTATGCCGCGCCGCTCGACGGCACCTCTCTAGCAGGCGCGTTGACTGGCGACACGTCCGGTCTGCCCGATACGGCAATTTCTGAATTCGCCGCCGATGGCTCCACCGGTCCCAGCCGGATGTTGCGCAAAGGCCCTTGGAAGCTGATGTGGCTCGAAGGCGAAGACACGCGGCTGTACAACGTGGTCGATGACCCCAACGAAACTACAGATCGTTCGACTGGCGCCGACTGCGCCGAAATCAGGGCTGATCTAGAGGCAATTCTGTTTGACAACTGGGATCCTGACCACTGGCGCAAGACCATCCGCGCAAGCCAGGAACGCCGCCTAGCGATCCACCGAATTACGGGCGGAGCGCCGACTTATGTACACCTCGTGCGCGACGACGACGCGCAGAGATACGTTCGCAATGCCGGCGCCGCCGACACAAAGGCAAATGCGCGATTGCCTATGGTTGCCTCGGCGCAGCCCGACTGATGCGCCACAAAAGTTAGTTGCGTGAAGTCAGCACTTTGTCTCGAACCAAATTCCAGCGACTTGGGCGACACCTCGGCGGCCGCTTGGGTTTCATGACCACAATCTGGAGGTAGGCGTGAGCCGGTTCAGACGTCAGGTGCGAGGGCGCACGAGTCGCAACACTTCAATCTGGACTACCAAGCAGTGATGCGTGCAGGGGTGCAAAGCTGAATGTCCTTGAGATGCGGACCGTCCAGAAGAACGGGTTTGCCCCGTTGTGCGGCGCAATGCAGGCTTCATACAGGAACTGGTAGCGGAGGAGGGACTTGAACCCCCGACACAAGGATTATGATTCCTCTGCTCTGACCAACTGAGCTACTCCGCCACAAGAGACGGCACTCGTAATTTGCCGTCAGCAAGACGTCAAGCCATTTGGACTTGCCATTTTTTTGGGACAAGCAAGTCGCAGAGTGTCAGTCTTGCAATGACATTTCCGATAAGTGGATGCCGCCGCTTCGAATTCCGCGAGAAAGGGCAGTTGAAACCCACGAGACTCCGGGGACTCGTGAGAGACCTGAACGTCAGAGGCTCGGATAAAGCGGGAACGCGTTGCAGAGGCGGGCAACCTCGCGCTTGACGCCGGTTTCGACATCGGCATTGCCGTTCTCGCCATTGTCGGCCAGGCCGTCCACTACCTCCACGATCCAGCGAGCGATTTGACGGAACTCGTCTTCGCCAAACCCGCGCGTCGTGCCGGCAGGAGTCCCGAGGCGAATGCCGCTCGTCACGAAGGGCTTTTCCGGATCAAAGGGCACGCCGTTCTTGTTTGCCGTGATGTGCGCACGGCCCAAGGCCGCTTCTGTCGCTTTGCCTGTCACGCCCTTTGGGCGCAGGTCGGCCAGCATCAGGTGGTTGTCGGTTCCGCCGGAGACGATGTCGATTCCTCCCTTCATGAGCTCGTCCGCCATGGCGCGCGCGTTGGCTACGACAGCCGCTGCATAGTTCTTGAATTCTGGCCTGAGCGCTTCTCCGAACGCCACGGCCTTCGCCGCAATGACATGCATCAGCGGCCCGCCCTGAAGGCCGGGGAAGACGGCCGAATTGATCCTTCGCGCGATCTCCTCGTCATTGCTCAGGATCAGGCCGCCGCGGGGACCGCGAAGCGATTTGTGCGTTGTCGACGTGACAACATGTGCATGCGGCACCGGCGAGGCGTGGGCGCCGCCGGCGACAAGCCCGGCAATGTGGGCCATGTCCACGTGGAGCCAGGCACCGATTTCGTCCGCGATTTCCCGAAAGGCCGCCCAGTCCCATGTGCGCGAATAGGCCGTGCCGCCGGCAAGAAGCAGCTTCGGCCTGTGCTCCAATGCACGCGTCCGGACTTCGTCCATGTCGAGAAGGTGATCCTGCTGGCGAACGCCATAGGAGACCACGTTGAACCACTTGCCCGACATGTTGACAGGTGAACCGTGGGTCAGGTGCCCGCCCGAGTTCAGGTCCAGGCCCATGAACGTGTCGCCAGGGCGAAGCAGCGCAAGGAACACTGCCTGGTTCATCTGGCTGCCGGAGTTCGGCTGGACATTGGCGAAACCCGCACCAAAGAGCTCCTTGGCGCGTTCGATGGCCAGCGTCTCCGCAACGTCGACGAACTGGCAGCCGCCGTAGTACCGCTTGCCGGGATAACCCTCGGCATACTTGTTTGTCAGCACCGATCCCTGGGCTTCGAGCACGGCAGCCGACACGATGTTCTCGGATGCGATCAGTTCGATCTCGTCGCGCTGGCGTCCGAGTTCTGAGCGCATTGCGGCGAAGAGTTCCGGATCGCGGGATTCAAGTGCTTCGGCAAAGAACCCGGAGTCGCGGTGCAGGACATTCATGACGACGCTCCCGTGCAGACAAGGCGGTTTCTATATCGAATGACGCGGCCCGGAAAGCGTCGAAACCGGCATATCGGAGCGATGCGGCGTCCTGTCTCGCGAATGCGAGGTCTTGAGTTTGTGAGAGACGCGGGCAATCGTGCAACCAGGGAGTGGAGGGATCATGCAGTCGGAAAGGGCAGTTTCATTTCGCGCCAGCGAGGCGAAGGTGGCGCAGGAGGCGCTGACGGACCTGATCAGGCGGTTCGGGCAATCGCCGGCGGATGAGGCGGACGTGATCGTGGCTCTTGGCGGTGACGGTTTCATGCTGGACACGCTCAAGGACGCGCAGCCCTTGGACAAGCCAGTCTACGGGATGCATCGGGGGACCGTCGGCTTCCTGATGAACGAGTTTAGCATGGACGATCTGCCTAGGCGCCTTCTTGAAGCAGAGGAAGCCGTGATCAACCCGCTCCACATGCGGGCAGAGACTGCGGGCGGAAACGTGGAAGAGGCGCTTGCGATCAACGAAGTGTCCTTGCTTCGTGAAGGGTCACAGGCGGCGCGTCTGCAGATCAGTGTCGACGGCAAGCCCCGGCTCAAGGAACTTGTGTGCGACGGCGCTATGGTGTCCACGCCGGCAGGTTCCACCGCCTACAACTACTCAGCGCATGGACCGATACTGCCCATCGGGTCGCAGGTGCTGGCCTTGACGGCCGTGGCGCCGTTCCGGCCAAGGCGCTGGCGTGGCGCCTTGCTCCCGAAGACGGCGACCCTGCGATTCGACGTCTTGAATCCCGCGAAGCGCCCGGTGATGGCAGATGCGGACGGTCGGCCCGTCCGGAATGTCACGGCCGTCGAAGTTCGAAGCGAACCCGGCGTTCGTCACAGGATCCTCTTTGATCCGGGCCACGGGCTGGAGGAGCGCTTGATTCGGGAGCAGTTCGTGTGACGACGCCAGGCACCGGACTTGCCGCGCGGAGAATGGCGTTTGCAGCATGATCGGCAACCGGCGTCGCGACTCATTGGCCTTTGGCATATCCCAAGGTCGTCAGAGCTTCCCGAATCTCGTCCAGAATGGCCGGGTCGTCGATCGTCGCCGGCATCTTGAAGTCTTCGCCATCGGCAATCTTGACCATCACCCCTCGCAGGATCTTGCCTGAGCGGGTCTTGGGCAAGCGATCAACCACGACCGCGAGCCGAAAGGCTGCAACGGGCCCGATCCGGTCGCGCACAAGCTTGACGCATTCGCTGACGATATCCTCGTCCGGGCGAGACGTTCCGGCATTCGTGCAGAGGAAGCCCAGCGGCAACTGTCCCTTGAGCTGGTCCGTCACGCCAATGACGGCGCACTCGGCGACGTCGGGATGGGCCGCGAGCACCTCCTCCATGCCCCCGGTTGACAGCCGATGGCCCGCAACGTTGATCACGTCATCGGTCCGCGCCATGATGTAGAGGTATCCGTCCTCGTCGACAAAGCCCGCATCGCCGGTTTCATAAAATCCGGGGAACTGTTCGAGGTAGCTCTTCCTGAACCGTGCCTCCGCATTCCAGAGCGTGGTCAGCGTGCCCGGCGGCAACGGAAGCTTGATCGCGATCGCGCCGAGTTCACCCGGTTTCATTGGTTGTCCGCCTTCGTCGAGAATCTGCACGTCGTAGCCCGGCATGGCGACGGACGGTGAGCCGTTCTTCACTGGCAAAGGCTCGATTCCCATCGGGTTCGCCGCAATGGAATAGCCGGTTTCGGTCTGCCACCAGTGGTCGATGACCGGGACGCACAGGTGCTTGCGAGCCCATTCGATCGTGTCGGGATCGGCGCGTTCGCCGGCGAGAAACAGGATCTTGAGCCCCGAAAGGTCGTAGTCCTGGATCAGGTCACCATTCGGATCCTCCCGCTTGATGGCACGAAACGCCGTAGGCGCGGTAAAGAGGACCTTGACGCCGTGCTCCTGAATGACGCGCCAGAACGTTCCGGCGTCCGGCGTGCCGACAGGCTTGCCCTCGAACACGATTGTCGTGTTGCCGTGGATCAGCGGTGCGTAGCAGATGTAGGAATGACCCACGACCCAGCCGACGTCTGATGCAGCCCAGAACACGTCGCCCGGATCTGCGTCATAGATGTTCTTCATGGTCCAGTTAAGCGCCACGAGGTGGCCGCCCGTGGGACGAACGACGCCCTTCGGGGCGCCGGTCGTTCCGGACGTATAGAGGATGTATGCCGGATGACTGCCCTCCACGGGCACGCACTCGGCCGGGGTGACGCCGTCCTGTATGTCATTCCAGTCAAGGTCGCGACCGTCGATCATTGAGGCGCGCGCCTGTTCGCGCTGGAAGATCACGCAAAACTCTGGCGTGTGCCTTGCAAGTTCGATCGCGGCGTCGAGAAGGGGCTTGTACTCGACGACGCGGCCAGGCTCGATGCCGCACGAACCTGCAATGACGGCCTTTGGCGTGGCATCGTCGATTCGGACGGCAAGTTCGTTGGCAGCAAATCCCCCGAAGATGACCGAATGGATGGCGCCGATCCGGGCGCAAGCCAGCATCGCCACAAGAGCTTCCGGGATCATGGGCATGTAGATGACGACGCGATCGCCCTTGGACACGCCCTTTGACGCGAGCGCGCCGGCGAGCCGCGCCACCCTGTCCCGAAGCTCGGCATACGTGATCCGTGACTTTGTGCCGGTCACCGGGCTGTCGTGGATAATTGCGTCCTGGTCGCCACGGCCTGCCACAACATGCCGATCGACGGCGTTCCAGCAGGTGTTGACCAGTCCATCGTCCAGCCACTCGTAGAGCGGCGCATTGCCGTCATTCAGCGCGCGCGTTGGCTTGCGGTCCCAGTCGATGGCATCTGCGGCATTCAGCCAGAAAGCCTCGGGGTCAGACTTCCATGACGCGTAGACCTCATTGTACCCCATGGTGCGCTCCTTCCAGCCAATGTTTGCATGCCCCGCGCATGTGCAAATCGGTGGCGGATGTCCAGACACTTAATTGTCGCGCCTGGGCATCCGCTGGCTCAACCATATTGCGCGACGGGAGTTCCTGCCAGCGCGCTTGTATTCAGAAGACCACGCGCCGTCACCGACGGCGTGACGATATGCGCTCGATTGCCCATGCCCATCAGGATCGGGCCGACTTCAAGCCCGCCTGCCTTCATCTTGAGAATGTTCCGCACGGCGGACGCCGCATCGAGATTCGCGAAGATGAGCACGTTAGCCGGTCCGTCGAACCGCGCATGCGGCATGATTCGCTCGCGGATCGTCACGTCGAGCGCCGTGTCGGTATGCATCTCGCCCTCGTATTCGAAGTCGCGCGGTTCGGCATCAAGGATCTTGATCGCCTTGCGCATCCGCTCGCCTGTGTCGCAGTCAAGGTTTCCGAACTGGCTGTGGCTGCAGAGCGCGACTTTCGGCTCGTGACCGAATCGGCGCACATGCCGTGCGGCGCCCAGGACGACTTCAGCGATTTGCTCAGGCGTGGGTTCGGGATGGACATGCGTGTCGGCCACGAACAGCGGACCGTCTTCGAGAATCACGAGGCTGAGCGCCCCGACCGGGTGAAGCCCGTCCCTTGCAAGAACCTCGCTCACGTATCGCAGGTGCCAGTGATACTGCCCGAATACGCCGCAGATCATGCTGTCGGCTTCCTGCCTGTGCACCATGACCGCGCCGATGGCAGTCGTGTTCGTGCGCATGATGGCCCGGGCAAGTTCCGGCGTCACGCCGCGACGCTCGAGAAGCGCGTGATAAGTGGTCCAGTAGTCGCGATACCGGGGATCGCTTTCCGGGTTCACGAGATCGAAGTTTTCGCCAAGCCGGATTGGCAGCCCGAGCCGTTCGATCCGGCTTTCTACGACCTCCGGACGTCCGATGAGGATGGGGGTGTCCGACATCTCCTCGATCATGGCCGTGGCGGCGCGCAGCACGCGTTCGTTCTCGCCTTCTGCAAACACGATGCGTCGGTTCGCGGTTGCGGCCGCCTCGAATACCGGCCGCATGATCATCGTCGACCTGTAGACGGTCGCATTCAGCTTGTGGTGATAGGCGTCCATGTCCTTGACCGGCCGAGTGGCAACTCCGGTGTCCATTGCCGCCTGGGCGACAGCAGAAGCCACCACCCGCATGAGGCGTGGGTCGAACGGCTTGGGAATGAGATAGTTGCGCCCGAACGTCAGTTCTTCGCCCTTGTAGGCGGCGGCCGCCTCGGCGCTCGTGGTCGTGCGCGCAAGGCGGGCGATTCCATTGACGCATGCCAGCTTCATCTCGTCGTTGATCGTGGTCGCGCCGACATCGAGCGCACCCCGAAAAATAAACGGGAAGCAAAGCACGTTGTTCACCTGATTGGGTACATCTGAGCGACCGGTGGCAATGATCGCGTTCGGCGCAACTTCCCGCACCTCGGCAGGCATGATCTCGGGTACCGGGTTGGCCAGCGCGAAGATGATGGGAGGCTCGGACATCTTGCGGACCATGTCCTTCGAGAGAACGCCGGGACCTGACAGGCCCAGGAACAAGTCCGCTCCGACAACGACATCGGCTAGCGCTCTCGGCCCGCCCGGCTGCGCGAATTCATCCTTTTGCGGCGTCATGTCTGCCTTGCGCCCTTCGTGGACCAGCCCCTCAAGGTCGCAGAGCCAGATGTTCTCGCGTTTCACGCCCAGCTTGAGGAGCATGTTCAGGCAAGCGATTCCCGCTGCTCCACCGCCAGTCGAGACCACCTTGATGTCCTCGAACGCCTTTCCTGCAACGTGGAGCGCGTTGGTTGCGGCGGCGCCCACGACGATGGCCGTGCCATGCTGGTCGTCGTGGAACACGGGGATGTTCATCCGTTCGGCGCATATGCGCTCGACGACGAAGCAGTCCGGTGCCCGGATGTCCTCAAGATTGATTGCGCCGAAGGTGGGCTCGAGCGCACAGACGATCTCTGCAAGGCGCTCGGGATCGCTTTCGTCCACTTCGATGTCGAAGCAGTCGATATTTGCGAACTTCTTGAACAAGACCGCCTTGCCTTCCATCACCGGCTTGGCGGCCAGTCCGCCGATATTGCCTAGTCCGAGCACTGCCGATCCGTTGGTGACCACGGCTACCTGGTTCGCGCGTGCCGTGAATCGGCAAGCGTTCATCGGGTCGGACTTGATTTCCAGGCAGGCTTCCGCGACGCCCGGGCTGTAGGCGCGGGCGAGGTCGCGCCCGCTGGAGAGCGGCTTGGTGGCACGGATCTCCAGTTTGCCGGGCTTGGGCAGCTCGTGATACTCAAGCGCCGCTTGCCGGAGAGCGGTCTCGCGCTGGTCTTCAGACATTCTTTACCTCCAGACAGGTCGTTCGGCGTCTCATCCGCAGGCTCGGGAGGTTCGGTCCTGCCGCCCTGACATCGATTCGAAGTCACTCTGCGTCGAAGATCGGGGGTGGGCAAGCCTGACCGGCTATTGCGTTCCATGCATGGTCGCGCCACCTTTGACGAAACAGGAGCGGTCCATGGACTTGATCAAGGCAGCCAAGGATGTGCGCGAAAACGCCTATGCGCCTTATTCCGGCTTCAAGGTCGGCGCCGCGCTCCGCTCGGCTTCGGGACGGGTGCATGCAGGCTGCAACGTGGAAAACATCGCCTACCCGGAAGGCACCTGTGCGGAAGCCGGTGCAATTGCCGCCATGATTGCTGCGGGCGAGACCAGCTTCGTGCAGATTGCCGTCATCGCAGATGGGCCGGAGCCGGTTGCGCCATGCGGCGGCTGTCGACAGAAACTGCTCGAATTCGCGGCTCCGACGGCGAAAATCACGATGGCAACCCTTGACGGCAAGAGCTTGACGACGGAGGTGGCTGAACTGTTGCCAGGCGCTTTCGACAGGTCCCAGATGGGCAATGCCTGAATGGATGCACGCACGATTATCGAAAGGCTCCGGAACGGAAGCCAGCCGAACAGGGATGAGCTGAACTGGTTTGCAGCAGGCCTTGCCAGCGGGGCGGTGACCGACGCCCAAGCTGGCGCATTCGCCATGGCCGTTTGCCTGCAAGGCCTTTCTGAAGAGGCGCGGGTCGCCTTCACTCTCGCGATGCGCGACAGTGGTGACGTGCTTGCTTGGGATGTCGGCAGGCCAGTCGTCGACAAGCATTCGACGGGCGGCATAGGCGATTGCGTATCGTTGCTGTTGGCACCGGTCTTGGCTTCGGTCGGCGTGGCGAACCCGATGATATCCGGCCGGGGGCTCGGGCATACGGGCGGCACCTTGGACAAGCTTGAGGCGATCCCGGGGGTTTCGACGGAGATCGACGAGGCCGGGTTTAGGAGGATTGTCGAGGAGACCGGCACCGCGATCGTGGCCGCCTCCACCCGGATCGCGCCCGCCGACAGGCGCCTTTACGCCGTGCGTGACATCACCGGAACGATCCAAAGCATCGACCTCATAGTGGCCTCGATTCTCTCGAAGAAGCTTGCGGCGGGGCTGGGTGCGTTGATCCTCGACGTAAAGTGTGGATCCGGCGCGTTCATGTCAGGAGTGGAGGAGGCGAGGGCACTTGCGAGTTCGCTGGTCGAAACGGCCAACGGTGCGGGATGTACAACGGCAGCACTGATAACGGACATGAATCAGCCATTGGCGCCCGCTGCCGGGAACGCCCTTGAAATTGCCGAAGTGATGCGCGCCCTGACCGGAACTGGAAGCGCACGGTGGGTCGAACTCTCTCTGGTGCTCGGTTCCGAGCTTCTCGTTCTGGCTGGCGTCGAGGAGACTTCTGACGCGGCAATGGCCAGCTTGCGCGAGGCAATCCGTTCGGGTGAGGCGGCTGCCAGGTTCGATGCCATGGTGGCTGCGCTTGGAGGTCCGGCGGAGTTCAGCGCAGGATGGCGGACGTGCCTGCCGGTTGCCAATGTCGTTCGCGAAGTGACTGCGCCGATTGCCGGCCAGGTTGCGGCGCTTGACGGCCACGCGATCGGCATGGCGGTCGTGCGCCTCGGCGGCGGGCGCATGCGCGACGGTGACCGCATTGATCCGTCGGTGGGATTCTCGGACATCCTGCCGCTTGGAGCCGACGCGGTGAAAGGCGACGTGCTTGCTAGGCTGCATGCTGCGGACGACGCGGCTGCAGATGCCGCCGAGAGGGCGTTTCTCTCTGCTGTGAGCATTGGCGAGGCGGGTGAGGCGGGCCCGCTGGTCATCGGGCGCGTTAGCTGATGTCGCGCGCTTTCCTGGTAGTGATGGACGGCGTTGGAGCCGGAGGCGCACCGGATGCCGATGGCTATTTCAACGAGGCGGTTCCGGACACTGGAGCCAACACGCTTGGCAATTTAGCGGAGGCCTGCGCCGCCGGACTTGCCGAGGAAGGGCGCACAGGTGCGCTCAACATGCCGAATCTCGGGGCTCTCGGGCTCGGCGAGGCGGTCAGGCTGGCCTCGGGTGCAGGCATGCCCGGGTTCGCCACCGAGCCGGTTGGCCTTTGGGGAGCCGCGACCGAAGTCTCAAGGGGCAAGGACACGCCGTCTGGCCACTGGGAGCTTGCGGGAGTGCCGGTGCCTTGGGACTGGCATTGCTTTCCGAACGAAACTCCGGCCTTTCCGGCCGAGATCATGGCGGAGGCGGCCCGGCTTTCCGGCACCGAGGGCACGCTGGGAAACTGCCACGCCTCCGGCACCGAGATCATCGAGCGCCTGGGCGATGAGCACCTGCGGACAGGATGGCCAATTTGCTACACGTCCGTCGACAGCGTCTTCCAGGTTGCCGCGCATGAGGAGCGCTTTGGCCTCGATCGCCTGTTGAATCTCTGCGAGGCATTGGCGACGCTGCTGCACGAGTTGCGTGTGGGTCGCGTGATCGCTCGCCCCTTTGTTGGTTCAGGTAGTGCGTTCGAAAGAACCCGGAACCGGCGCGACTTCGCGATTCCGCCGCCTGCGCCGACGCTCTGCGATTGGGTCGCCAGGGCAGGTGGCAGGGTCCACGCCATAGGCAAGATCGGAGACATCTTCTCCATGCAGGGAATTCATGACGTTGCCCGGGGCACTGATGCCGAACTGATGGAGCATCTCGTCCGCCGGGCCGGCGATGCCGAGGACGGAAGCCTGACCTTTGCAAATTTCGTCGAGTTCGACTCGGTCTATGGCCATCGTCGCGATGTCCCGGGCTACGCTCGTGCGCTGGAGTGGTTCGACGCCCAGTTGCCGCGTGTGCTGGACAGGCTCGGGAAGGGCGACTTGATCCTGTTTGCTGCAGATCATGGCAACGACCCGACCTGGCGTGGAACCGATCACACGAGGGAGCGTGTCCCGGTCATAGGTCTTGGCACTGGACCGCGTGCGATCGGGCATGTGGGATTTGCCGATCTGGCCGTCTCGATCGGTGCGCATCTTGGCGTGCCGGCGAGTGGACCGGGCCGCAGTTTTCTTTGAACAGACAAGGGGATCGCCATGCAAAAGCACCTGACCGTAGTCGAGCATCCACTCGTCCAGCACAAGCTGACGCTCATGAGAGATGCCGAAACACCGACAGGGCTGTTCCGCCAGCTCCTTCGCGAAATCAGCACGCTTCTGGCCTATGAGGTCACACGGGATCTTCCAGTCACGACTCGGCAGGTCCAGACTCCGCTGAAATCCATGGATGCGCCCGTGCTTGATGGCCGAAAGCTTGCCTTGGTATCGATCCTGCGCGCGGGCAATGGCCTTTTGGACGGCATGCTTGACCTGATGCCGTCAGCACGAGTCGGGTTCGTGGGGCTCTATCGGGATGAGGAGACTTTGGAACCGGTTCAGTATTACTGCAAGCTGCCTGACGGGCTCTCGGAGCGGCGTGTCATAGTGGTGGATCCCATGCTTGCAACGGGGAACAGTTCGGCTGCGGCAATCGCGCTCGTCAAGGATGCCGGAGCGATCGATATCCGGTTCCTTTGCCTCTTGGCCGCGCCCGAAGGCGTTCAGCGCATGGAGAAAGCGCATCCGGATGTGCCTGTCGTAACAGCGTCAGTGGACGAGCGGCTGAACGAAATGGGATACATTGTTCCGGGGCTCGGCGACGCCGGCGATCGCATGTACGGTACACGGTAGCTGCGTGCGCGTTGCATGCTTCCACATGGACGCATCGCCTGTTTCGCCCGCCAGCGGGGATGTCGCTTGGCGCGGCCCGGTCTGCATCCTGACCGGCGGGATCAATCCTCGCAAATGCCCTTCAGCGCTATCCAGTCCCCGTCTTTCAGGATGGGGAGCGTTGCCGGGGCAATAGCCGCTGCGATCGTCGCCGTGGACAGGCCAGTAACGTCTCCTGGTTTGGCGTTGGCCCTGATAGTCATGCCTGCGGCGGTGATGCGGGCCGTCAGGACGTCTGCCGGCACGGGTGACGGGACGGACGTGACGACATTTTCCGCCATCCGTGCCACTGCTTCATCCGGCACGTTTCCTTGGGTGAGCAGGGCAAGCACGGCCGTGATCCCCGCCACGTCCAGCAGTCGGCCGACGGGATCTCCGAGGTTGCGACGAATGTCCTCGGCCAGGACATGCACCGCCAGATTCTCCGGTGTTTCCATCCCCTTGAGCAGCTTGTGCGCGACCAGGATCGTTCCGCCTGGCAGGTGTGCGGTTTCGGGCAGCGTGGAAGGCAAGATCACGAGTCGCAGGGCTTCGGTGCCGAACAGTCGGCTTCGAAGATGTTCAAGGGCGCGAATTCCGGACGGCGCGTCACACGGCGGTCCTGTCATCCGGTCCATTTCCTCAAGGAGCGACATGCCGATGGACGAGCGCGCGACGTCAGGCAGCAGCGATGCGGTGTGACGCGCGATCGCGCCCGGCAGCCAGAGCATCGCACCGCCCAAAACGGCAATCATCAGGGCTAAGACGAAGAGCCGACGTACCTTTCCCTGACGTCCCTGGCGACGGCGAACGGACTTGAGCACCTTTTCGACTGCCTCGACGAATGCGTCCTCGGCGAGTTCTAGGGTCTCGCTGCTGTCACCTTCGGGGCAGTAAAGGGCAGGCATCTGACCTGGATTGATGCGTTCCATCGCTGGCAACGACCAGTGCGCCAGTGCGGCTTCACTAAGGGTCGAAATCGTGATGGTTGTCTTGCCGATGGACACGATGACGTCTCGGCGCTGTTCGTCTGGACTGCGGTGCCAGATGCCTTCCGCCTCAAGCCGCTGGTACTTCGCCAATACGGTCACGTTCCCGCCGCCCTTCCTGCCCGCTTCCACGCACCATAACGATGCAATGCGCGTGTCTCAATCTCGTCCATGCTTGCCTTGAAGGACGTGAGGGCTTAGCACGGGCAGGCATCGAATGTGAGCCAGGCCATGCATGACGACCCCAGAACCCTTGTCTCGACGGGCTGGCTGGCCCGGCATCTTGATGATCCAGACATCAGGATTCTTGATGCTTCATGGTATCTGCCCGACATGAAGCGCGATGCTCGTGCCGAGTACGATCTGGGCCATGTCCCGGGCGCGCGCTTCTTTGACATCGATGAAATCAGCGATCACCGGTCCGGGCTGCCGCACATGGCCCCGCAACCGGAGAAGTTCATCAGCAGGATGCGCGCGATGGGCGTCGGGGACGGGCACCAAGTCGTTGTCTATGACGGTGCAGGTCTCTTTTCCGCAGCGCGCGTGTGGTGGCTGTTTCGCCTCATGGGCAAGTCGGACATCGCTGTCCTGGACGGCGGGTTTCCTAAGTGGACAGCGGAGGGCCGGCAAGTCGAAGATGCGCCACCGATCATGCGCGACAGGCATATCACGATCAGCCGCCAGAACCAGCTCGTGAAGGACGTCACCCAAGTCGCGGCGGCATCCAAGCTGGAAGACCACGAGATACTTGATGCCCGCTCGCCCGGGCGGTTCCGAGGCGAAGAGCCCGAGCCGCGCGAGGACCTGCGTTCCGGTCACATTCCCGGATCGACCTGTGTTCATTACCGGGCGCTGCTCAACGATGACTGCACGATGAAGCCCGTTTCGGAATTGAGGGCCGTGTTCGAGAGCGCAGGAGCGGACTTGTCAAGGCCTGTCATCACCACGTGCGGCTCCGGCGTGACAGCCGCGATCCTGAATCTCGGGCTTGAACGGCTCGGACATCGGCAACACGCTCTCTATGACGGCTCCTGGGCTGAGTGGGGCATGTATGGCGACCTGAAAGTGGCCACGGGATGAGCGTCCAGAAGGCCGGTACCAGGATCTCCTACACGATTACCCATCTCGAAATGGAGTCTCGACCGGACTATGGCTGGCCGCGACTGCCGCCGACGTCGTCATCGGCTGCCCTGCTGAAGTCAGAGAACCCGCCCGTCTGGTGGTTTCTGACTCTCTATGATGCGGTCGGGCGGGACTATGCGTGGGAGGACATTTACGCATGGGAACACGAACGGATCGATGAGTGGCTTTCTGCCGACAGAATGTCCCTCTACACCCTGTTCGAGCACGGCTGGCCTCGGGGGTTCTTCATGCTCGAGGACAAGGGCAAGGGCGTCTGCGACCTTGCCTATTTCGGGATCGTTCCGGAATCCGTGGGAAAAGGTCTGGGGAGCTGGCTTCTCAGGACGGCCGTCCTTACGGCCTGGGATCGCAAGGGCGTCACGAAGCACACGGTGCAAACCTGCACGCTCGACCATCCCCGCGCACTTGCACTATACCAGAAACACGGATTCACGCCGGTACGCAGGGAGAGACGCACCCGTCGCCTGACCCGCGACCGGCATCTCTCGCGAATTCCTAGCTGAGGACATGCCATGCTGACCGACCTGACCCCGCAGCCGCCCGACAAGATTCTCAGACTCATGGCGATGTTCCGCGACGACCCGCGGACCGACAAGATCGACTTGGGCGTCGGCGTTTACAAGAATGCGGAAGGCGTAACTCCGGTCATGCGGGCGGTGAAAGCGGCGGAGCGGCGTCTGGCAGAGGCGCAGGAGACGAAGGCGTACACGAATCTCAGCGGCGATCCTGCCTTCTGCCGTGCCATGCGCGACCTACTCCTGAAAGACAGCGTTGGCGAGGAACGCGTTGCCATTGCTGCGACACCTGGCGGCACGGGCGCGATCCGGCAGGGGCTTGAACTGATGCGGTATGCAGATCTTGCCGCAACGGCATGGTTCTCCTCGCCGACTTGGCCGAACCACCTTACGATCGCAAGATACTTGGGCGTTCCGATGCGCGAGTATCGCTATTTCGACAACGCCACGCGCGATGTCGAATTTGACGGGATGATCGAGGATCTGAAGGGCGCCAGTTCTGGCGACCTCGTGGTGCTGCACGGTTGCTGTCACAACCCGACCGGTGCGAACCTGACAGCCGATCAATGGGAGACCTTGGCGGAACTCCTGACCAAGACAGGAGCCATTCCATTCATCGACATCGCGTATCAGGGCTTCGGCGACGGGCTGGACGAGGACGCGTTCGGCACACGCCTTCTGGCATCGCAAATGCCCGAGATGCTGATCGCGGCGAGTTGCTCGAAGAATTTCGGAGTGTACCGGGAGCGAACGGGCGTCCTGATCGCGATCGCTCCCGATGCGTGTTCGAAGCCGCGGGTTCAGGATACTTTGGCATTCCTGAACCGGCAAAACTTCTCCTTTCCGCCGGATCACGGGGCGCGCGTGGTCCAGATGATCCTCGACGATCCTGACCTGCGAGCCGACTGGCAAGCGGAGCTTGAGGATGTGCGCAACGGCATGCTGGGGCTTCGCGAACAGTTGGCCAGTGAACTTCGCATGCGGTCGAACTCGGAGCGTTTCGATTTCATCACGCGGCATAGGGGCATGTTCTCGCGCATTGGCGCAACTCCCGAGCAGGTTCTGGAGCTCCGTGAAAGGCATGGAATCTACATGGTGGGCGACAGCCGGATAAACGTGGCCGGGTTGAATTCCGACACGGTTCCGGTGCTGGCTCAGGCCATCATTGACGTCGGAATCTAGGGGGATTTGTCTTTGGTTCCCAAACTTGATGGAACCGCGGAGTCGCAGAAGTCGCGGTACGGTCATAATGTCCCCGCCAGCAGTTGCCGGACCGAAGGTCGCAGCGTGGCGATGGGTGCATGCGTCCGTGTTAAAGAGAGGCAGTTCGGCATCCCCATTGTTGAAGTTTCGGGCGAACAGTAACCCGGTCGCCATTGGGCCTTAGTGTGCGCCGTCAACTACATTGATGCCGCGAACAGCGAGGCGCTTGGCCATGACCCCAGGATTCCCTGCATCTGCAGCGGCTGCAGTGCCGACACGGATCCGGTCGGCGATGCCCACCCAAATCACCGAAAAGCGGAAGAGCGCGAAGGCTCTATGGAACGTCGTCAGCGGCGCCATGTCGGGGTTGCCGGCCATGTAGCGGCTGATGAATTCCGATTCTGTCGGCAGGCCCAGAGCCGACAGGTCCAGGCCAAGCAGGCCACCGTATTCCTCGGGCGACGTGTGCCATGCCATGCAGCAGAACCCGAGATCGGCCAAGGGATGGCCCAGGGTCGAGAGCTCCCAGTCAAGGATTGCGGCCACGCGTGGCTCGGTCGGGTGGAAGATCACGTTGCCCATGCGATAGTCGCCATGCGCAAGGCTGATCCGTGCGTCGTCCAGTGGCTGGTTCGCGATCAGCCAGTCGGCGAGCCGGTCAAGTTCGGGGATCGGGTCGCTCTGACTTTCATGCCATTGCCGTGACCAGCGCGCGATCTGGCGCTCGAAGTAGTTTCCTGGCTTTCCGTAATCTGCGAGTCCGATCTCATCTGGGCGAACCGCATGCATCGCCGCCATTGCGTCTGCCAGCCCCATCCAAATCGCGTGGCGCTCGGCGTGGTCTGCATCGGCAAGTGCGCCGTCGGGGAAGACGCGGCCATCGACGCGTTCCATGAGATAGAATGGCGTGCCGAGAAGCTCCGGGCCGTCATGGTAGAGTATGGGGCGAGGCACGGGAATGCCGGCCGGGTGCAGCGCTGACATGACCTGGAACTCGCGGTCGACGGCGTGGGCACCACGCAGGATCGGGCCATCGGGCTGTTTGCGCAGGACCATGCGGTGCGGCCCGTAGGTCACGAAATAGGTCGGGTTTGACTGGCCGCCGACGATCCGCTGAAGCTCCAATCGGTTCGCCCCGCCGAAGTGTCCAGCAAGAAATGTTTCGAGCCGGGCCGGATCGAAATCAGCCTTGGCGGTCACTCACCTGCGTCCCACTTCCAAAACCCGCGCCCTTCCTTCTCGACACTGCGGTGCAGCACCATCTTGTGCACCTCGTCGGCCCCGTCGACCAGCCGTGCCTGGCGGGCATAGCGATAGATCCATTCGAGCACCGTGTCCTTTGAATAGCCGCGGGCGCCGTTGATCTGGATCGCGGTGTCGGCGGCCTGGTGAAGCAGGTTCGCAACATGGACCTTGGCCATCGACACCTCTTTCCGGGCGAAGCTGCCTTGGTCCAGCTCCCACGCCGCTTTCATCACCAGCAGTCGCCCGACCTCGATCTGCATGGCCAGATCGCCCAGCATCATCCGGATGCTCTCCCGATTCGAAAGGCGCTCACCAAAGGCGAATCGTTCGTGGGCGTAGGTGTTGGCGATCTCGACGCAACGCTTCGAGAGGCCCAGCCAACGCATGCAGTGGGTCAGCCGCGCCGGACCAAGACGGATCTGTGTCAATTTCAACCCGTCACCCTCCTCCATCAGCAGGTTCTCGGCAGGAATCTCCATGTCCTCGTAGGTGATCTCGCAATGGCCGCCATGTTCCTCAGGACCCATGATCGGGATGCGGCGGTCGATGCGGAATCCGGGCGTGTCCTTGTGGTGCAGGAAGGCCGAGAGACCCTTGCGCGGGTCGTCCGAGGTTCGCGCGATGAGGATGAAGTGATCGGACTCTTCGGTACCGGTGATAAACCACTTGCGGCCACGAATGACGTAGCTGTTGTTGTTCCTCTTCGCGGTCGTGATCATCATGCCGCCCGGGTCAGAGCCAGAGCCGGGATGCGGCTCCGTCATCGCGAATGCGGAACGGACCTTTCCCTGCACAATCGGCTGCAACCAGCGTTCTTTCTGTGCATCGGTGGCGACCTTTTCCAGCACCATCATGTTGCCGTCGTCGGGGGCTGCCGAGTTGAACACGCATGGTCCGAAAATCGAGCGGTTCATCTCTTCATAGCAGACTGCCATGCCAACCTTGCCAAGGCCCTGCCCGCCGGTTTTCTCTTTCAACTGGAGGCACCACAGCCCCTCTGCCTTCGCCTTCTTGCGGAGTCGTTCCAGTACATCAAGGCGGATGTTCTCGTGCGCATCGAAATTCGCGCGATCGTCTTCCAGCGGCAAGATCTCGTCTTCGACGAAGCGTGCGATGCGGGCGCGGAAATCTTCGATGCGGGCGGCAATGGTGAAGTCCATGGTTCTTTCCTTCAGAGCGACGAGACAAGGTGGCCGCCATCGACCACGATTTCAGTGCCGGTCATGAAGGCGCCGTCGTCGGAGGCCAGCAGCAAAAGCGGGCCGTCGAGATCGGACATGTTGCCCAAACGTCGCTGCGGCACGCGCTTGATCAACGCCTTTCCTGTGTCGGAAGCAAAGAAGTCGCGGTTCAGATCGGTCTCGATATAGCCCGGGCAGAGTGCATTTACGCGAATGCCGTAGCGTGCCCATTCCAGCGCGAGGCTCCTGGACATCTGCACGACACCGGATTTGGCCGTGGCATAGGCCGACAGGTTTCCTGCGACGCGGAGCCCGAGGATCGACGCGATATTGATTATGCTACCGCCCTTGCCCGCCTCCACCAGCCTTTGCCCTGCGGCCCTTGCTACGCGAAACACGCCGGTGAGATTGGTGTCGATGACGTGCGCCCAATCGTCCTCGGTGGTCTTCAACGCTTGGCCGTCAACTGTGACACCTGCATTGTTGACCACGATGTCGAAAGTGCGGCCCTCGAAGACCGCAGCCACGCTGGAGGGGTCGGTCACGTCCAGAGCCGCCGCCTGCGCCTTCCCGCCGCTGCCTTCGATCTTTGCACAGAGGCGTTGCAGCCGGTCGACACGCCTTGCTGCCGCGGTGACCTCGGCGCCTTGTTCGGCGAGAATCCGCGTGAAATGAGCCCCGAGGCCGGACGACGCGCCGGTGACCAGTGCCGTTTTCCCGCTCAGTTTCATCACGACCTCTCAGAAGGACTTTGGCAACTCCAGTGTGTGTCGGCGATCAACGACATGATCAGTTCGTGGGAGGCCCCAATTTCTGCACGTGATCAATGGCATTCATTCGGCGCTCACGCAAAGGAGCGCAGGGGCAGCATCGATTTACTCCAGAACCCGCCCAGTCAACGGCAGTCCGATACCACCCGGGACTACGCGCGCGCAACCGAAAGGATGCTCGATTACCTCGACCAACCGCTCCTCAACCTGTGTCGGAACCGGCGCTGTCCGACCTGCCATGGTAATGCCGCGTGCAAGTGGCTGGCTCGTCACGCGGGCAACACCGCGCCCATGGGCCACCGTCATTTCGTGTTCACCTGGCCACGCGCGGTCGCGCACATTGCATTCGCGAACCGCGGGGCTGTCATCGGCATCTTGTTCCGATTCGCGCACGGGACGTGTGGACCATCGCCGCCGACCCGCGTTTCGGAGGCCGGCGCATCGGCGGAATCAGTGTCCTGCACGCTTGGGAGCAGAGGCTACTCAGCGTCCGCAACTGCATGTCGTCGTCGCCGCGGTTGAATCGCCGGAAGAGCAACTCATCCGTTCTCTCGCAAGACCGCTCCGGCAAGATACAGCGAGCCACAGATGAGTATGCGAGCTGCAGGATCGGAATTGACGATCTCGTTCAGCGCATCCTGAACGGACTGGGCGATGGACGTCGGCAGTCCCACGGACGCGGAGGCCTCGGCGGTGTCCCTTGCCGGAAGAGTCGCGGCCTCGCCCGGAATCGCGACGGCATGGAGGCTCTCGGCCACGCTTGCCAGCGGCAAGAGGTAACCCGCCACGTCCTTGGTCGCGAGCATTCCGCAGATAAGGTGTGTCGGTCGTTCCGGCAGGGTCTTGAGCGTTTCTGCAAGGGCCTCGCCGGCGGCGGGATTGTGACCGCCGTCAAGCCAGAGTTCTGCCGTTGGCGCAGCCTCGACCAGCGGGCCTGTCTTCAGCCTCTGCATTCTTGCCGGCCAGTACGCGTTGGTAACGGCGCCTTGGGCCGCGACTTCACTCAGACCCAAGTGCCTGAGCGCGGCGATGGCCATGCCTGCGTTGGCCAGTTGATGCGGCCCTCGAAGATTGGGCAACGGAAGGTCGAGAAGGCCGGATTCGTCCTCGAACACCATTCGGCCATGCTCTGCACGAACGTACCAATGCTGTCCAAAGGACATCGTAGGCGCATCAAGGCGTGCAGCTTCGGCCTCGATGACTTCCAGCCCGTCGTCATGCTGAGGCCCGATGATGACCGGTATGCCACGCTTGATTATGCCGGCCTTCTGTCCTGCAATTTCCTTGATCGTTTCTCCAAGAAACTGCTGGTGGTCGAGGTCTACCTTGGTGATGATGGTCAAAACGGGACTGTCCACCACGTTTGTGGCATCGTGACGCCCGCCAAGGCCGACTTCCAGCAAGGTCCAGTCGGCGGGGATTTCCGCAAATGCCAGAAAGGCCGCCACCGTCGTGATCTCGAAATACGTGATCGTTTCGCCACCGTTGGCCACGTAGACATTTTCGAGAAGCTCCAGCAGGTCCCGTTCGGAGATGATCTTTCCCGCCACGCGGATTCTCTCATGAAACCGGGCTAGATGCGGCGACGTGTATGCGTGGACAGTCAAGCCCTCGGCTTCGAGTCCGGCGCGGATCATCGCCTGGGTCGAACCCTTGCCGTTGGTGCCGGCGACATGGACCACCGGGGGCAATCTGCCATGCGGGTTCCCGACAGACGACAGGCAACGGTCCATGCGGTCCAGGTTCAGGTCGATGACTTTTGGATGCAGGCGCTGCATTCTTTCGAGTACTGCGTCAGAAGACGTGAATCGCATCAAGGCGGTCTCGTCGCCAAGGTCCGGCACTTCTCGCATGCCGCTATCCGGACGCCGCTGCCGGTTCCGATTTGACGTCGTTCGGAGGGGGAAGGTCGCCCTTCACGGGAGGAGGCATGTTGAGGAGCATGCGAGTGATGCGTGAGAGTTCGCTCTTCATGTCACGGCGATGCGTCACGCGATCTAGCATTCCGTGGTCCAGGAGGTACTCTGCGCGCTGAAAGCCTTCGGGAAGCGTTTCGCGAATCGTCTGCTCTATGACCCTCGGCCCGGCAAAGCAGATGAGCGCATTGGGTTCCGCAATGTGAACGTCGCCAAGCATTGCGTATGACGCCGTGACACCGCCTGTCGTCGGATTCGTGAGAACGACGATGTAGGGGAGGCCGGCATCGCGCACCAGTTCGACCGCAACCGTTGTGCGCGGCATCTGCATGAGGGACAGGATCCCTTCCTGCATGCGGGCGCCGCCGGCGGCCGAAAAGAGGATCAGGGGACGTTTGAGCTCAACGGCGCGATTTGCGGCAGTGACGACGGCGTTGCCGACATACATGCCCATTGAGCCGCCCATGAAGCTGAAGTCCTGGCAGGCTGCCACAATAGGCGTTCGTTCGATCATTCCCTCCGCTACCAGCATTGCCTCCTTTTCCTCGGTTTCACGCTGAGCGGCCTTGAGTCGATCCGGGTACTTTTTCTGGTCGCGGAACGACAGTGGGTCGGGCATCGGCATCGGCACGTCGACTTCGGTGAATACGCCGTCATCGAAGAGCGCGGTCAGCCGATCGCGTGCGGAGATCGCCATGTGATGATCGCAGCTTGTGCAGACGCCCAAGTTCTCGGTCAACTCCCGGTGAAACAGCATCGATCCGCATTCCGGGCACTTCGACCAGAGATTCTCGGGTGTTTCCCGCCTGGAAAACAGCGAGTTGATCTTGGGTCGGACGTAGTTCGATATCCAGTTCATGAGCCTGCCCGATTTTCACTCACAGTTAAGCAGGACGGACGGGAATTGCAATCGCGCGGTCTTTGCTTGCCGAGCCAAGCAACGGCGTCTATGCCTCTAGCCGCTGAAATCCCGGGAGCGCACTATGCTGAAGAAGAGATTCGACAAGTCCAGCCTGCCCAGCCGCCACGTAACCGAAGGTCCGGCCCGAGCGCCGCATCGGTCATACTACTATGCAATGGGCATCTCGGAAGAGGAAATTGCTCAGCCTTTCGTGGGCGTGGCGACCTGCTGGAACGAGGCGGCACCCTGCAACATCGCCCTTGATCGTCAGGCGCAGGCCGTGAAGCTCGGCGTCAAGGAAGGGTTTGGCACGCCACGGGAGTTCACGACCATTACCGTGACGGACGGCATCGCAATGGGCCACGAGGGAATGCGTTCCTCGCTCGCCTCTCGCGAGGCCATCGCAGACACGGTTGAACTCACGATGCGCGGACACTGCTACGACGCTCTCGTCGGCTTGGCTGGCTGCGACAAGTCGTTGCCTGGCATGATGATGGCGATGGTGCGGCTCAACGTGCCCGCGGTCTTCATGTATGGCGGCTCGATCCTGCCGGGGCGCTTCCGCGGCAAGGACGTCACGGTGATGGACGTCTACGAGTACTACGGCAAGCTCAACGAGGGCGATGTCACGGAGGAGGATCTGGCGGAACTCGAGGCGGTGGCGTGCCCCTCCGGCGGCTCCTGCGGTGGCCAATTCACCGCCAACACCATGGCCTGCGTCTCCGAGGCGATCGGGCTTGCGCTGCCGCATTCGGCGGGAGCTCCCGCCGTCTACGAATCCCGCGACGAGTTCGCCGTGGCCTCCGGCAACTGCGTCATGGACCTGCTGGAGAGCAACATCCGCCCGCGCGACATCGTGACCCGCAAGGCGATGGAGAACGCGGCAACGGTTGTGGCGGCCACCGGCGGCTCGACCAAC
>JAJEFO010000056.1 GCA_022820365.1 Silicimonas sp. | reverse complement strand
CCGCGCATTCGGCATTTTTGCCGAGGCGGAGCAGTACCTGACGGATCTGCTGAACCACTGCGAGCACTTGCTGAAGCATCCCGTCGAGGTCATTCTGTTCTTCTTTGGCCTGCTGAACGCGGGTGTCGAGTTCTCTGCCATAGGGGAGGCGACCTGGCTGGTTCTTCTGGGCCTGATCGTGGGCAAGCCTTTCGGCGTTCTGCTCTTCGGCTGGTTCGCGGCCAGTCCAATGAAGCTTGGATTGCCGTCAGGCGTGCGCACAATCGATCTCTTCGTGATCGGTTGCGTGGCCGCGATCGGATTCACGGTCTCGCTGTTCATCGCTACGGTCGCCTTCGATCCAGGTCCTGTGCAGGATGCGGCGAAGATGGGCGCTCTTCTCAGCTTCTTCGCTGCGGTGATTTCCTTGATTGTCGGGAAACTCTCGAAGATCGAGAAACAGCACGGTTGAGCCTGGCAGCTGCAATGCACTGAATCGCGGAGTGCAGGTCTTGCATGGACCAACCGGCTTGCGTAAGTAACGCCAGCCCGGTGGGGTGTAGCCAAGTGGTAAGGCAGCGGTTTTTGGTACCGTGTATCGTAGGTTCGAATCCTACCACCCCAGCCAGGCAGTTCATTGGTTTCAAGACTTGAGCCCGTCAACAATCCAGTTGCGGATCGAGTTGGGCGGCACCAATTCCCGCCCAACTGACCGTCAGGACGGCGACACAGGCAAACGAGTAGGCGTCAAATGAATACAGACAGGACCTGCCGACCGAGGCCATGTGGGCGCGGGTCGAGTACATGCTGTCCAGCAAGGCGAATCGATCCCGGCGCCACCGCCGCAGACAATCGGCCGCTCCTTGGCGGGCCCCGAAAGGGTCGCCTCAGCGCGAGCCGAATTCCAGGTCGGGGGTCGGGCCAAGGTCGCGATCAGCTGACGGCGACAGGTTCTCAAAACTACTCGTGTGAACGCTCCAATGTTCCGCCAAACAGAAAACGGGCGGCATCCCCAACTTCGCGGAGACTTGGACCGTAGTGCCGCCTTCGCAAAGCTCGCCAGTCCAAGCATGCACCCAATCGCGTCCAGCCGGCAGGCATATCTCCCGCGAATTCGCGCTGGGCTCCAGCACAGGTGCTACCAGCAGTTTGGGCCCTAGCATGTATGCGCCTTGTGGAATACGCAGCGCTGCGTCGGAGGGAAAGGCGAAGGGCAATGGGCGCATCGGCGGCACGCCTGTCGCGGTGTATTCTGCCATGACCTCGGTCAGATAGGGGCGCAGCCGTTCGCGCAGCTCGAGTAGCCGCGTCAGCAGCTCTTCCACCTTGGACCCGTAGCTCCAGACCTCGTTGTCGCCGCCGGTATCGGTGAAGACGTGGAAGAGGTCTCGCCCATAGTCGACTTCGCCGTCGGCGGATGCGAAAGGAACACCGTTCGGAACTCGGACGCCGTGCAGGCGGCAGACCGGCGAAAACACACCGAATTCGAACCAGCGGACAAGAAGTTCGGGAAATCCGGGATCGTCGGCGTGGCCCTCGTAGAATCCACCGATATCGGTCGTCCACCAGCCGATTCCCGACATGGCCGCGTGCAGTCCCGCAGCGATCTGGGCACGGTAATCTCCCCATGTCGACCAGACGTCGCCGGACCACAGGATGACCGGATAGCGTTGCCCGCCCGCCCATGTCGAGCGGCACAGGAGCACCGCATCGTCGGCGCCTGCCTCTTTCAGGCCTTCGGCGTAGCGTTGCGCATGGAGCAGCGGATAGGCCGAAAGCATCTCCGCCCCGTTGCCGAGGTGGGTTCGTACGTTTTCCGCATCGGCCGGTCGCATCTCGGGTTCGCAGGCATCCAGCCAGAAGTTGCTGATGCCCCGGTCGAGGTAGTTCCGCTTGGCCTTGTCCCAGTGGAAGTCACGGGCATCCGGGTTGAAGGCATCGTAATAGGTCAGGAAGTGCACCCCGAAAGGGTCCTTGTCGGGGAACTGGATCACCGCAGGTACGCCACGCTCTGTGCGCAGGAGGTACCCCTTTTCGCGCATCTCGACGAAGTACTTCGCGTTCGCACCAACCGTCGGCCAGATCGAGACGATGGTCTTCACGCCCATTTCGCCTAGTTCGCGCACCAGGCCCTCGGGGTCGGGCCATTCAGCGGGGTCGAACTCCCACTCGCCCTGCCGGGTCCAGGCGAAGAAGTCGATCACGATGCACGACAGCGGAATCCCCCGCCGCCGGTAGCCGCGCGCGACGTTCACGATTTCCTGTTGCGAGCGATAGCGCAGCTTCGATTGCCAGAAACCGGTCACCCAGTCGGGGCACGCAGGCGGAAATCCGGTCGCGGCAATGTAGGTTCGCAGTATGCGCTCCGGTGTCTCGCCGGCGGTGATCCAGTAGTCGAGGCCCGGCGTCGCGTCTGCCCGCCAACGCGTGATGTTGGACGCGAACTCAACCCGACCAACCGCCGGATTGTTCCACAAGAACCCATAGCCTCGCGACGAGATCACGAAAGGGACGACCACATGCGTGTTCTGCTGCACGAGGTTGGTCGAGGTTGCCTTCAGGTCCTCCAGCCCGTGTTGCGGCTGGCCGAGGCCCATCAGGTGCTCATCGTCAAAGGCCGTGAATGTGGCCTCAAGCTGGAAGCTTCCCGATGCGATCGGCCTGAACCGCCGCGGCGGAGGTCCGGCAAAATGACTGCGCGCTTCAGATAGGATCTCTTCGCCGGTCACGGTGTCGTAGTAGCCAATCACCGGTTCCAGGTGGACGTCCGCGCCAAGCCGGCGTGCCAGCTTGACCCGCGCCTCGATTCGCCCGTTTCGGATACGGGCGTGCTTCCCGTCAATCGCAATCGACGCTCTTGACGGCGCGGCCGCCAAGAGCGCGCTAACATGCGGTTCGGCAACCTTCCCCCCAGGGCGCGCCCGAGTTCTCAGGGCGTCCGGCCCCCAAGCTTCGACGCGCACGCACTCGCTGTTGAAGCGGATGACCAGCGCGTCACCGTCTTTCGTGTACGTGTCAGTCACGCATGGCTTCCATCCGATTGGTGTCGGGACGCCTGTCGAATTCGACCGGTGGTCCGCCGGGGGGCTCAGGCACCAGAGCCGCGATCTTCTTCAGCGCCTTCGGCGGCCAACTTCGGGGTGTAGGACGGCTGTCATGGGAAATGTCGGACACCGCACCGTCGAATACGTTGGCGGCATGGGCGCGAATGCCCCGCGGCAGATCTGACCAGAAGGGATGATACCAAAGCGTCAGCAGCATCCGCTCCTCGTCAGTGGTGTTTGGATAGGCCGAATGCAGAAGTCGGGCATCGATGACAAGCACGTCCCCCAGTTTGCTCGGAAGGGCAACCTCCCCCTGGAAGCTCTGGCAGAGTTCGTGTCTCTCGTCTTCGACGCGGGACAACCCGGCGTCGTGCGCCGTGATTGAGTCGTGCAGGCGGTGGCTTCGCTGGTGCGACCCCGGCAGCACCCTTAGGCAGCCATTCGCGACGCTGGTCCGGCCAAGGTAGACCATCACACCGATCTGCTGCGGACAGGCAAGATAGGAGGATTCAAGCGACCATCCCCACCAGTCCTGATGCCAGAAGAGCGCCGGCGAATTGCCGGGCTTCGAGATCAGGAAACCGGACTGAAATCGCAGATCGCAAAAGCCCAGACCAGCGAGCCCGTTCAGTATCTCCGGGGCGGCAACAAGCTCGGCGTAGCCCGGGTCGGTCGCGATGTTGATCAGCGAACCCTGCGAACGGTTTGCCGCCCGATGCGCAACGCTCGCCCGTTCCACGCTAGCCGCGGAAATGCGGATCAGTCGGGCCAACAGATCGTCCGGCAACCGATGCGGGATGTGGGCGTAACCTCGTGCCAGTAACTCCTTGTCAATCGAGGTGTCGTCGCTCATCGCTTGCACAGGAAGCCCCCGTCGACAATCAACTCGGTACCGATGACGAAGCTTGCCGCGTCCGACATGAGGAAAGCGATCGCGTCGGCGATTTCTTCAGGTCGCGCCATACGGTCGAGGATGTGTGCGTCGCCGGCGTTTGTCCTGACGGCTTTGCCAACCGGCAGTTCGGCCAGCACGCGGTTGGTGAAGGCGGTGTCGAACCAGCCCGGCGCCACTGCATTTACGCGGAGGCCCCGGTCGCCCGCCTCTTGGGAAAGCGCTGTGGTGAAGCTTTCGACTGCCGCCTTGGTCGTAACGTAGGCCGGACAGTCAACTGATGCGACGTGCCCCGAGACCGAGGCCAAATTGACGATCGCCCGCCCCTGACCCTTCTCCAGCAGGGGCAGGCCGAACTTTGCGGTCAGGAACACGGAGCCGACACTTGTATCCATCATGCGGTCCCAGTCCGGAACCTTCATCTTCGCGACGGGTGAACGGTGGTTGATCCCGGCAACGTCGACCCACGCGTCGAGTGCGCCGACCGCACCGCAGATGCGGTCGAAGGCCGTATCGACCTCGTCGGGGTCGGTCAGCTCGATGGCCAGGGAACGGTCCTCGCTGTCCTCCGGTGGTTGTGGCCAAATGCGGTCCAGAAGTGCCAGCTTGTAGCCGGCATCCGCAAACGCTCGCGCTATCGCGCTGCCAATGCCGCCCGCGGCTCCGGTGATCGCTGCCGCGCGCATGTCATCGGACCCGCGCGCCCGAAAATCGGTGCGCGATCATGGTCAGGATGATGACGAGTCCGAATATGAAGTCTGTCCAATAGCCGGCAAAACCCGCGCCGACCGCGCCGGACGGGATCAGCGTGACGGTCATCGCTCCAAAGAACGCACCAAAGATCGTGCCGACACCGCCCCAGGTCGGTGTGCCGCCGACAAAGAGTGCCGCGAGCGCGATCAGCAGATATGCCTTTCCGCTGGTCGGGAACCAGACCATGTTCGCCATCTGTACGAGCAATGCACCTGTGATCGCCGCGGCGACACCGGATACGATAAAGACGCTGACGCGAATGCGCTCGATGTTGATGCCCATTTCACGGGCGCTGTCGGTATTGTCACCGACAAGCTGCACACGGTTGCCGAACCGGTGATATTTGAAGAGCACATAGCAGAATGCCACCCAGACCAGCGACCAAATGAAGTGGTTCGGCACCCTTAGCGTCGTGTCGAACAAGTGCCATTTGCCGACGAAAAGCGTGTATCCAAAGCTGTTCATCGCCTCGGGCGCAGAGATGGTCCGACCTTGAGCGAGCAGGTTGACGATGCCGAGGATGAAGAAGTTGAGCCCCAGCGTTGCGACAAGCGACGAAATGCGCCCGTAGACAACGATCAATCCGATGCCAAGACCGATCAGCGCTCCGAAGCCCATAGTCAGTAGGAACGCAGGTATCACGGGCACTCCGAGTACGACGGAGTACATGAACACTCCGCCGGCGGCACCAACGACCGACGGAAATGCCAGATCAAGCTCGCCCGAAACGATGACAAAGACCAAAGAGGTGGTCAGAAAAATCGTTGCCGGAACCGAAAACAGGAAAGCATTGTAGTACAGCGGGTTCAGAAAAAGCGTCGGGTTGTTCACCGCGAAAAAGACCCAAACCAGGACAAGGGCCAGGAATGCGTTCAGCGCGCGGCCATTCTTGCGGTAAAAGAGCGTCCATTGGGATTGCTCGGTGCGGTGATCCTCTGAATTGGCATTGTTTGTCGCGTCATTCACGGTGTTCATCCTCACGCCGGCTCCAAAAGCGAACTCGTGTCCGCGCTGCCGGTTTCTGCGAGTTGGTGCATCATCTCGATCAGGTGATCGGCACCGGTGAAAGAGGACTTGGCGCCTTCGAAGGCTTCTGTCCCGCGGTCAATGACGAAAAACCGGTCGGCAATGTCCCAGACGTGATGGATGTTGTGCCCGATGAAAACCACGGTCCGGCCTGAAGACTTGACCGCCTCCACGAAACGGAAGACCTTCTGGGTCTCGGTCAGCGAAAGTGCTGTCGTCGGTTCATCCAGCACGATCACATCCGCCTGATTGTAGAGCGCTCGGGCAATCGCCACCCCCTGCCGCTCACCCCCCGAAAGCGTCCCAACTGTGCTTTCCGGGTTGAATACCTTCGAGGTGAAACCGATTTCGCGCATCAGCCTGTTGGCTTCGTCGATCTGCATTTGCACCCGCAGAAGACCGAGGGAGTTCGTGATCTCGCGCCCCATGAAGATATTGGTCACAATGGAATGCTGCGGTGCCAGCGCGCGATCCTGGAAAACCGTCTCTATGCCTGCGTCGCGCGCCGCCGCGGGTGTCCAGGGCTTGCGAATCTCGCCTTTCACGATGATTTCGCCCTCGTCGGGGTCGTGCACACCGGCCAGGGTCTTGATTAGTGTTGACTTTCCCGCACCATTGTCTCCCAGCAGCCCCAGAACCTCGCCGTGGCGGACGGTCATCGTGACGCCTGACAAGGCTTCGACCGATCCAAATCGCTTGACGATGTTGCGCAGTTCGACGACCGGCTCTGATGCCGCGGACATAAGCGTGCTCCGGATTGGAATGTCCGGCCCCGGGCCGGAGTCAAGAATCGGCCGGCCCGGGTGAAATCTAGGACTAACGGACGCCCTGCTCGGCGAGGGCAACCACATCTTTGTAGTTGTCCGCCGTCACGAAGCCAGCGCCGGTGTCCACGTTAAGCGGTCCAAGCTTGTAGACCAGCTGCTGGCAGAGCGACAGAACCGGAAGGTATCCCTGCTGGTAGGGCTGCTGGTCCGCTGTCACCGTCACGTAGCCGCCGTCGAACGCGGTCATGACGCCCTGACCAAGGTCGAAGCCAACCGCCATGATGTCGCCGGGACCTTTGCCAACTGCATCCATGAACACCGGTGCCGCAGCCAGCCACGGGCCCCCGGGATAGCCGATGAGCTTGGTGTCGGGGTTGGCGAGCAGGGTCGAGGTCAGAACCGGGATCTGCAGCATCTGGTCGGCAGAAGCGCCTTCGGCCTCTTGCAGCTTGATGACCTTCATGCCGAACTCTTCCAGCACCTCCACGAGGCCGAGTTCACGCTGAGCGCGGTTTTCGCTTTCCCACCGGCTCATGACGATTGCTGTGTCGCCAGGCTGCAGCCTGTCGCCGGCAAGACGCAGGGTCTCGGCGCCTAGGTTCCGTCCCTGCTGATACAGTGTGGCTCCAACGTATCCCGACCCGAAGGCCGCACGCACCTTCGGCACGTCCACGTTCATGTACATCATCGGGATTCCTGCGGCAGCGGCTTCAGCCGCCAATGGCATGATCGCGTCATCTCCCGGGTGTCCCATCATTGCGATGCCGTCGGGCGCCTGGCTGATCGCCTCGCGCAGTTGTGTGACCATCTTGTCGAAGTCCCAATCCGAATAGATGATTTGGACATTTGCGCCTGTGTCTTCTGCGGCCTGCATCGCGCCGCGATCAATGATCGAGTTGAATGCACCGCCGGCCGGGCCACCCGAGAACAGCCGAATCGTTTGTCCTGAACACCAGTCACCTGCCCAGGCTGTCCCGATACTCATCGCAAGGCCAGAAACGGCCAGAAGTACTGAATTACGGAACTTACGCATGTTTCCCTCCCTGAAGCTCTTTGCGTCAGAAAACCCAAAAACGTTTTTGGGCTTCATGCGGCAGAGTTGCGAACTTGTGCCGTCTGGTCAAGGTTTTTTGCGATTCTGGCCCCGGAATCGGCAAATTTCCTGCGGAATTCTTGACCGTTTTCCAAAAACGTTTTTGAATATGGTGGCATTACCGGAGATGACCGTGACGACTGAACGCCGTGAAGAGCACACAGAGTGGTGGCGAGGGGCCTGCATTTACGAAGTTTACCTGCGCAGCTTCATGGATTCCGATGACGACGGCGAGGGTGACCTGAGAGGGCTTCTGAGCCGGATGGACTATCTCGCGGGGCTAGGGGTCGACGCGATCTGGATCACGCCGTTCTTTCCCTCGCCGATGCACGATTCGGGCTACGATGTTTCCGACTACCGACAGGTCGATCCGCGATTTGGAACGCTGGAAGACTTCCGCGAGGTTGTGCAGGCGGCGCATGGCTTGGGGCTACGGGTCGTCATCGACCAAGTCTATTCCCACAGTTCGCACAAGCATCCGTGGTTTGTCGAAAGCCGCTCAGGCAAGGACAACGAAAAGGCGGACTGGTATGTCTGGGCCGATGCGAAAGCCGACGGCGGTCTGCCCAATAACTGGCTCGCACGGTTTGGCGGCGTCGCATGGGAATGGGCGCCCGAACGGCGTCAGTACTATCTGCACAATTTCCTGATCGAGCAGCCCGATCTGAACCTGCACAACGCGGACGTGCAGGACGAGGTCCTTGACATCATGAATTTCTGGTTCGGCCTGGGTGTCGACGGTCTGCGGCTGGACGTCGCCAACTTCTTCATGCACGACCCTGCGCTGCGGGATAACCCTGCGGCCGAAACCGACGAGGTGCCCGCCAATCCGTATTACATGCAGCAACGTCTTTATGACCGTTCGCGGCCGGAAACCCTGCCGTTTCTCGAACGCATGCGCGATGTCGCCGGGGACCGGATGCTCCTGGCCGAAATCTCGTGCGACTGGCAGGTCGAGCGCATGTCCGAGTACACGGCATCTGACAGGCTGCATACGGCCTACAGTTTCGCCCTGCTTGCCCCCGAGTTGAACGGATCGGCCATCGCGTCCACGGTACTGGAGGCAGGCGAAGGTCACGGCTGGCCAACATGGGCGCTTTCAAACCACGATGTCTTCCGAGTGGCCAGCCGATGGGGCGCCGAGGGCAATCCGGCAAGGGTGACGATGCTGCACGCACTTCTGCTTTGTCTTCGCGGCACCGTCATCCTCTACCAAGGGGAAGAACTGGGGTTGCCGCACTCACGCGTGCCGCGTGAAGCGATCCAGGACCCCGAAGGCATCCGGTTCTGGCCGTACGATCGAGGACGCGACGGTGCGCGCACGCCCTTTCCTTGGGACGATACGGATCAACTCGGGTTCTCGAAGAATGCGTGCACATGGCTGCCCTGCGAACCGTCCCATGCTGCGCTTTCGGTTGCTCGGCAGGACGGGTTGGGCGGGTCGATCCTGGAAAACTGCCGCGCGCTGATTGCGCTGCGCCGCGCAAACGCGGCCCTGCGATACGGATCGTTCGAACCGACTGAGCACGAGAAGGACTGGCTTGTCTTTTTTCGCGTTCACAAGGAACAAAGGGTCATGTGCGCGTTCAATTTCTCGGGCTCTCCCCGGAGTGTTCCGTGGCACGACCGAATGAACTTGATTTCGGGCGAACTTCGTGAGGCCGCGTTGCCTGCGCATGGCCATGTGATCGCAGAGGAAAGCTGATGGGCGAACCCGCCAGAAGATTGGGGATCAGGGATGTGGCCGAACAGACCGGTCTTTCGGTCTCGACCGTCAGCCGCGCGCTCAACGGATACTCAGACGTCAAGCTCGAAACCCGTCGCAAGGTCGAAGCCGTTGCAGAGCAACTTGGCTACCGTGCGAGTTTTGCTGCGTCGAGCCTTCGATCGAAGCAGACCAATACAGTGACCTTCATGGTCTCGAAGCCCTGGACAAAGTTTGTTGACCCGTTCTTCCTGATCCTGCTCGACGGCGTTGAACTTTCGCTGCAGGCCCGAGGCTATGCGCTTCAGATTGTCATGGCGCGGGAGTATGAGACCGAGTTTGAGATCATTCGCAATTCTGTTGAACGAGGCCGCTGCGACGGGCTTCTGTTCGGGCGAACCCGGCCCGAGGACGAGCGGGTCGAATGGCTGCAGGCGCGCGGCTTTCCATTCGTGACCGTCGGACGAACGGATAAGTCCGATCACGACTGGGTCGACGTGGATCACTACAAGATCGGGTATCAGGCCACCGAACGGCTGATTCGGCTTGGTCATACCCGCATCGCACATCTGATGACTCCGCTCAGGTACACCTATTCAAAGCATGCCCTGCACGGCTACCGTGATGCGCTGGAGGCGCATGGCATTGGCCACGATCCCGCGCTCGAAATTGAATGTTACCTGTCGCGAAAGACCGGCGCGGATGCCGTGACCGAGCTGATTACGCGCGGTGTCGGTCCGACCGCGATCTTTTGCGGCAACGACGTGATTGCCCTTTCGGCAATGGAGGCCATGCGCCAGTTCGGGCTCCGGCCTGGTCCGGACATGGCGTTGATCGGCTGCGATGACGTGCCCGTGGCAGCGCATGTCGGATTGGGTCTTACGACGTTTCGCCAGGATCTCGACGCGCTTGGGATGCGGCTGGGGCGCATGATGGTCGCGAAGCTCAACGGCGATGCCGGACCCCATCAGCAATTGATCGACGCGGAATTGATCCTGCGTGGCACCGACTTGCCACGGGCCGGAGGGCGCGTAGAATGAAGATGACGGTCAAGGACCTGATCGACCACAAGGGAAAGGGTCAGCTTACCGAACTCAACGTGGCCTCGGTTGAGCATGCCGCTGCTGCCGAGGCCGCCGGGATCGAGATCATCGTATCAGGCCGCAAGCATGCCCGCGACGACTTCCGCGCTGCCGCCCCGAACACGCATTTCACGTTCGGCTTGATCTACGGCGAACACGCCAATGCCGATGAGGCCAAGCGCGCGGCCTTCGAGGCAATGGAGGCTGGAGCCGACAGTGTCTATAGTCCGATGCACTACAACGTGATCGAAGCCATGGCGAAAGAGGCGATTCCTGTTGTCGGCCACATCGGCTTCATGCCGCAAAAGGCCCGATGGACCGGCTACGCGGCACGCGGCAAAACGGCAGATGATGCTCTCGCCATTCTGAACGACGCCCGACGCTATCAGGACGCGGGCGCCTTTGCGGTCGAGATCGAAATTGTGCCGCCAGCGGTCGCGGCGGCGATTTCCCGGCGGACGTCTCTCGTCGTGATTTCCATGGGTTCGGGGGCGGGTTGCGATGTCCAGTACCTGTTTTCGGTCGATGTCCTTGGCGAAACCGAAGGTCACGTGCCCCGTCATGCCCGGGTCTACAGGGACTTCCGGGCCGAGTACGCGCGACTGCAACAGGACCGCGTGGCGGCGTTTTCCGACTTCAGGCGCGATGTGGCTTCGGGGTCGTTTCCGGACGAGAGCGAGCTGGTCCAGATCTCCGACGAAGAGTTGAACAAGTTCGAAACTGCACTTGAAAACTGGAGTTAGCCGAACCTTGGACCCGATGAGATTGATAACGTTTCCGATGGAGCGGGACTATTCCCTGACCGGTCCGGAGCGGCAGAATGCGTTCGACAAGGGCCTTGCGGGCGCAGATTGGTATCGGACCCCGGTTGACCGAAAGGTCCTGAAGTCCTTGATGAAACGCACGGATTGGCCGGCGACGCGCGATATCGCGATCTGGGTTGTCGTGCTGGTCGGCAGCGGCGCGGGTGGCATCCTTCTTTGGGGAAGCTGGTGGGCGCTGCCGTTCTTTTTCGTCTACGGCGTCTTCTATGCCTCGGCTGCCGACAGCCGCTGGCATGAATGCGGCCACGGTACGGCTTTCAAGACCCGGTGGAAGAACGACGCCGTCCATGAATTCGCAAGCTTTCTATTGATGCGAAACTCTGTGGTTTGGCGCTGGTCTCACGCTCGCCATCACACCGATACGATCATCGTGGGCAGGGACCCGGAAATCGCGGGCATGCGACCACCGCAGCTGATCGTACTCTGTCTCAACCTGTTCGGGATCGTTGCCGTACCGCAAAGCCTTGCTGCCTTGGCCCGAAACGCCGCGGGGATCCTTCCGCTGGACGAGGCCGACCTCATCCCCGAATCCGAACGCGTCAAGGCCATTCGTGTCGGCCGCATCCACATCGCGATCTACGTTCTTGTGGCCTTGGTTTCTCTCTGGACGTGGTCGCTCCTGCCACTCATGATCATCGGGCTGCCCCGGGCCTACGGGATCTGGCTATTGCTCGTGATGGGGCTTCCCCAGCACCTCGGACTGGCGGAAGACGTGCTCGACTACCGCATCAATTCACGCACTGTGCTCATGAACCCGATCCTGCGCTTCATCTACTGGAACATGAACTATCATATCGAGCATCACATGTATCCGATGGTGCCCTATCACGCCTTGCCCAAGCTGCGCGAGGCGGTGAAACACGACCTGCCCGCGCCCAACCCATCACTCTGGAACGCTTGGTCCGAGATCATCCCCTGTGTGCTGCGGCAGCTTCGCGACCCGCATCACTTCATTCGCCCTCAACTGCCCGAAGGGGCGGGTGTATGGGAGCCCGTTCGGTCGATCAAGACCGCCTGACGCCGGAGAACGTGATGCCTTGGATAGATGCCTGCGCACTTGTTGACATCGAAGAAGAGGATTTGGTTCGGTTGGACCACGAGGGACGAACCTACGCGGTCTACCGGATATCGGGCGAAGAGGTCTATTGCACAGATGGCCTTTGTACGCACGAAAGGGTGCATCTTGCCGACGGGTTGGTGATCGACCACACGATCGAATGCCCCAAGCACAACGGCCAGTTCGATGTCCGGACGGGCACCGCGATCAGGTCGCCTGCCTGTGAAGCGTTGAGTACTTATCCGGCCCGTGTCGCGGACGGCAGGGTCCACGTCGAGATTCCATAGCGATTCACCAACGTGACGCAGCCAAAGCCAGTGCTGAATACTTGCGTTTCGTTGTCTAATTCGAACTTGCTCGCCCGGGCATACGATCCAAGAAGGCGAACGATCGCCAGCGGCGTGACCCGAATGGTGCAAGCACTTGTGCGGAATAGGCAGTCTTGGCGTTGCTTCGATTGATACTGGGCGTACCGATCTTCCAGCAGCAAAGAAGCCCTTAACAACGGTCCATCGCTACCTGCGGAAGTGCGCGACTTGAAATCACTTGACTGTGCAGGGCCGAAATATAACAAGAATACTTATTCTCTTTACGAGGCCGAGGCCGGTACTTATGTGCAAAGAAGTGAGCGATGATTGAAGAGCACCAGTATGACTATGTCGTCATTGGGGCAGGGTCGGCTGGCTGCGTCATCGCCAATCGGCTGATACAGGATGGCCGATTCACTGTTGCATTGGTTGAACGCGGCGGCATGGATGCGAGCCGCTGGATCCATATTCCCGCCACGTACCATAAGGCACACCAAACCCAATCCGTTGACGCCGTGGTCTCCGAGCCTGATGCCACGCTCAACGGAAACCAATTTGCTGTGCCGCAGGGACGCGTCGTCGGGGGTGGGTCCTCCATCAATGCGATGATCTACATGCGCGGTCAGGCCGCCGATTACGATGAATGGGAGAACGAACACGGCTGCGCGGGCTGGAGCTTTAAGGACGTCTTGCCATCCTTTGTACGCCAGGAAAAGAACATGCAATTCGGCGCTCCATTGCATGGACAGGACGGACCACTGGTCGTTTCAAGCCCCGAATACAAGCATCCGCTGAACAAGATAGCCTTGAGCGCGGCGATGTCTGCCGGGATCGCCTGGAGCGACGACTTCAACGGCGAGACGCAGGACGGTGCAGGCTGGTATCAGGCAACAGCGCATGCGGGCAAGCGCCAGTCTGCCGCGCGGTGTTTCCTGAAACCAGTGATCAACAACGAGCGATTGACGCTATTGACCAATACCCTTGCGCGCAAATTCCGATTTGAAGGCCGCCGCGCGATCGCGTTGGAAGCGACTCAGGCCGGCGTGCCGAAACTCCTGCGGGCTCAGAAAGAGATCATCCTGACTGCGGGGTCCTTCCACAGTCCCAAGCTCTTGATTCTATCCGGCGTGGGGCCGGCGGAAGAGCTTTTGCGCCATGGGATCGATCAGGTGCAGGACGCGCCCGAGGTTGGCGCGAATTACCAGGACCATGTCGGCACACCGGTCACCTACAATATCAAGACCAGAAACGGCTACTACGGGGCCGACAAGGGTTTGCGGGCACTAAAGAATGGCATCGAGTATTTCATATTGGGGCGTGGATTGCTGACGTCGAACCTTTTGACAGCTGGTGCCTGCGTTGACACCTTCGGCTTGGGCCGGCCGGATGTTCAAATGAATTTTGCACCGTTCGCACCGGGGGCACCGGGTGAGGGGCCCCTGTCCTGCCATTCTTTTCACGTGCATCCTATGACGATGCGGCCCAAATCACGCGGGCGGCTTGTACTGTCATCAACGGATCCTGAGGATCACCCGAGGTTTGAAGCCAATGTGCTTCAGGCGGAAGAAGACCTCGACACCCTGCGCCGCGGCATTCGGTTGTCGCGCGAGATTTGCACGCAGCCCGAGTTGGCAGACATTCTCGGCGATCCGATTTGGCCGCCCCCCGATATCAACATCAGCAGGGGTTCGAACACCTTTGACGACGCGATCCGAAACCAGGCCCGCACAATTTATCACCCCTCGGGAACCTGCCGGATGGGGTCGGACCAAGATGCAGTTGTGGATAATGAGCTCCGCGTGAACGGGGTCGAAGGCCTGCGTGTCGCCGACTGCTCCATCATGCCCGCTCTTGTCTCCGGGAATACCAACGTGCCGACCATGATGATCGCAGACCGTGGTTCAGATTTCATTTTGGGAGACGCTTAGCTGGATTGCAGGGCATCGATCGATGTTGCCAAAACAATCAGAGGAACTCGAACATTGTGCCTTAGGTTGTTCCGTCCTGTTCAAACCGTCGTCAACGCTTAAGGAGGAGAAGAATGCCAATTGTCGAGACCAACAGCAGCATCGCGAAGAACCTGGAAGGGCTGCATCTTTATCACTCTGACAGGTCGAATTGTTCGGCTCGCGTGCGTTTGCTGCTCGAGGAAAAACAGCTGCCATGGACCAGCCATCACATCAATCTGAAGAAGAAAGAAAACGTCACAGAAGAGTACTTTGCGATAAACCCGAAAGGGCTGGTGCCTGCTCTGGTCCATGATGGGGTCGTCGTCACAGAGTCCAATGACATCCTGGCTTATCTTGAAGTGAAATTTCCTGAACCCGGGTTTCGCGATGTGTCAGATGATAAACAGGCCGAGATCGACTGGTGGCTCAAAACTTCGGGCGATATCCACCTTCCGGGCGTCAAGACGCTTCAGTACTACCATCGCGTGGCCAAGATCCTCAAAAAGGATCCCGAGGAATACGCGCGCTACCAAAGCTTGCAGAAGGACCCGGAACTGAAGGCATTTCATGCCAAGCACGGTGCCCCTGGGTCCAGCCTGACGGAAGAAGACGCCGCCGCCGCCAAAGAACTGATGGACGGGGTCTTTGCAAAGATGGAAAAGGTCCTTGAGACGTCTGACTGGATTGTCGGAAACAAGTACTCGCTGGCTGATATTTCGTGGGGGCCGACCTATACGACAATGACAATCGGTGGATTCGATTTCTCTGTCTACCCCAACATCACGGCCTGGTACGAACGCATCAGTTCTCGACCACAATTCGACACGGCATTTCTCAAGTGGATCCGCGAGTCCGAATGGGGCCACGACAAGGCAAGCTAAGTGCGGTCCCTAAATTGAAGAATCGAGAGACAAATGGCCAAGTCCTATCCCTTGCCGGATCCCGGCACCGCTACCGATGCAACGCGCGCGTCAAATGCTGCCGTTGCGCAGTCACTGCCATTGTCGGACCAGACCGACTTCGAAAAGGCGCGTCGCGGGTGGATCGCGTCGATTGAGGGTCCAATCCTGACAGCTGAGGGCCGAGCGGCCTGGGACTCAAGCAACTTTGACTTTCTAAGCGCGTCTTCCCCGGAAACGGCCAACCCGTCCTTGTGGCGGCAAGCTCAATTGAACGCCAACCACGGGCTCTTTGAAGTCACCGACGGAATATATCAAGTGCGCGGCTATGACATCGCGCTGATGACGATAATTCGTGGCGACACCGGATGGATCATCGTCGACTGCTTGATTTGCATCGAAACAGCGCGGGCGGCGTTGGCGTTGGCCAACCAACACCTTGGCAAACGCCCGATCAGTGCGGTTCTGATCACGCATACCCATGCCGATCATTTCGGAGGAACACGCGGCGTACTAACAGATGAGCTGATTTCCGACGGCAACATTCCAGTCATTGTTCCAGAGGGATTCACCAAATATGCGGTGAGCGAGGCGGTACTGGCCGGCAATCAAATGGCACGGCGCGCGATGTACCAGTTTGGACTGATCGTCCCGCCTGGTCCCGCAGGCTATCTCGATGCAGGCATTGGCAAAGGCAACGCCCGCGGCAACAGAAGCTTTGTTCTGCCAACGAAAGAGATTTCGGAAACTGGAGAAAGGATGACGATCGACGGTATCGAGTTCGTCTTTCAGATGGCATCGGGCACCGAGGCTCCGGCGGAATTCACGTTCTTTCTTCCGCAACACAAAGCGTTGTGCATGGCCGAAGTGACCTGTCGGACGATGCATAACATTCTGACGCTCCGCGGAGCGGAAGTTCGTGATCCGCTTCTGTGGTCACTATGCATCGACGAAGCCATCGAATTGTTCGGCGACAAGGCGGAAATCTACCTTGGCAGCCATTGCTGGCCGGAATGGGGCAACGCCAATATCCGGGCTTTCATGGAAGAACAGCGGGACATTTATCGGTATATTCATGATCAGACCTTGCGACTGGCCAATACCGGATACACGCCGCGAGAGATTGCAGAAGAGGTCCAAGAGCCAGAATTCATGAAGCAGTCTTTCTCGGTCAGGGAGTATTACGGGACGCTCAACCACAATACGAAAGCCACCTATCAGAAGTACTATGGTTACTTTGATGGGAACCCGGCATCTCTGAACCCGCATACGCCGGTTGAAGAAGGGAAGCGATACGTCAGCGCCATGGGTGGGGCGGATGCCGTTCTTGAAACCGCTTGGGCTGCATTCGAGGCGGGCGACTACCGCTGGGTCGCCACCATTCTCAACCACCTTGTATTTGCGGACCCGACCAATCAGGCAGGCCGGAACATGCTCGCGTCAGCTTATGAGCAGCTTGGATTTCAAGCGGAATCCGTGCTGTGGCGGAACATCTATCTTTGCGGTGCGCAAGAGTTGCGCGAAGGGAAAGAACCGCGTCAGGGTGTCGGGGGTGTCAACGAAGACATCGCCCGCGCCATGCCGTTGCGGGATTTCTTCAACCTGCTTGCCGTCAAGCTGGATCCGGAAAGGGCGAAGGGCGTGTCACTGACGATCAACTACGCGCTTACGGACACGGACGACAGGGTGGCAGTCACGGTCAACAATCAGGTTGAGAACCATAGGCTAAACGCCAGCAGTGTTGCGGCGGACCTGAGCGTTTCGCTGGCACGCATGACGCTGAATGACATCGCATATGGGCGCCTTTCGCTTGATGACGCGATCAAGGACGGGTCCGTTGAACTGACGGGGTCAGTTGACTTGTTCAGGTCCTATCTGGAGATGCACGATACCTTTGATCTCTGGTTCAACGTGATTGAACCTTGAGGGCTTCGTCGGCGGCTGGAGGCGATGAATCGGCTGAACTCAAGCCGCAATAAGGAAAGTCGCTGCTTTCGCGGGCCAGACCTTGTGCGGCGATCCGCATCCCTCATGCGCTTCTGCCGGGAGTATGAAACGGTCCATGTCACGCGACGAGCCAGCCTCTTGGGCTGAAGGCCGGTTGTCGCACTCGTCAGTGAGCAATATTTGGCAACGCACCCCCACGCCTAAGGGGCGGCACGGAAAAGTCCCCCACAATCAGGTTGTCGAAGGACTGAATGAGATAGAAGCGGAACTGAGGATCTCCAATGCGGAAATCGAGATTGGGGTTCATCATTTCGTTGTCGAACACCGAGAGGAGAAATTGCAATGCTATCGCGACCCGCTCCTCCAACCCATCACGATTTTCAACCCGGTTCTTGTAAAGCGGAATGATCCTGTCACGGAGATACTCGAACCGCTTTTGCATAGGTGCCCACGTGTCCGGATGATCCAAAACTCGCGTGAATGTTTCGCGCAATACCCCGCGCCAAGGGCCGGAAAAAATGCGCAGCATAAGGTCGACAAATGCGGCACTTACGACCAGATGGGATTCCCCTTCGAAGGTGTCCGGGTCGAGATATTCATCGTGTATCTTCAGATGTTCCGAAAACATCTGCGTGCGCATGAATTCAAACAATGCATCCTTGCTTTCGAAGCGGGAGTAGAACCCGCCGACCGACGACCCGGCCGCCTTCGCCAAAACGGGAATCGGCAGGTCCTTCATTTTCGTTTTAAAAAGCATCTTGCGCGCGGCAACGACAAATTTGTCTTGTAGAGCACGGCTGCGCTCTTGTCCCGCAGGCCTGACGCCCGGAACATGCTCATCATCGAAAAATCGTGCTATTTCACTCATTTCAGGCCTTCGAACGTGATCGAGGTTGAGAATGCAGATTCCATCTTGCAATGTCAAACAGAATGAGTATTCTGATTTGAATAAGGCGTGGAGAAGCGCTGGGGGAGAACAAAAATGGAGTTTCAAAAGCTGGGGCTTCTCACTCACAACGCCGAGCTAAGCTGGGGCGGCTTTACGATTTTCGGAACACTTCGTGGCAACACGGTGAGGCTCGTGAACATTCGCGGCGAGGAAGTTCATCACTGGGACCTGCCTGGCCCGCTGGGCGGTCTTGCATACCTGTTGCCAGGAGGACGACTTCTGACATCGGTGATGATCCCCAGCGAATGCCCTCTGACGACGGCACGCGGTGGCCGCATTATCGAGATGTCCTGGGATGGGGAGATCCTGTGGGAATACACGGATGATACCCAGCACCACGATTTTCGCCGATTGGACGACGGCAGCACAGTCTACATCGGCTGGCGGGCACTGCCGGATGAATTCGCCGCGCGAATTCCTGGCGGCGTCCCCGGCACAGAAGTCGAGGGCAAGATGTACGAAGACTATTTTCGCATCATCTCGCCGGAAGGCGAGACTGTTTGGGAATGGTCAACCTCCTCGCTCGACCCCGAGAAATACCCGATCGCAGACGGCATCGATCGGGGTGAATTTGGCCATGCCAACACAGTCTGTCCGTTGCCAGATGGCAATTTCATGATCAGTTTCCGCAACCTCGACACGATGGCGGTCCTGTCGCGGACGGAAAGTCGTCTCGTCTGGGAAAAACGCGACGAAAAATGGGGGCGTCAGCATGATCCGCAGCCTGTATTTGACGGCAACCGGATCCTGTTTTTCGCCAACGGCTCCTACGACAAGCCCAAGCCGCAGCGTTCCGCTGTCATTGAGCTAGATGCGGAAACCGGTGATGAAGTCTGGCGGTGGGAAGCGGGCATTCCCTGGAACTTCTACAGCCACGTCATGGGCAACGTTCAACGCCTGCCCAACGGAAACACTCTTGTTTGTGAGTCGGTGAACGGCCGGATTTTCGAGGTTCGCCGGGAAAGCATGGAGATTGTTTGGGATTTCATCAACTCAGACTTTTGCACTCATCTTCCCGGTGCGCGCGACCCGTCCAACTTGATCTTTCGGGCTTACCGGTACTCCGGCGACAGTCCCGAACTCGCCGGTTTCGATGTTGACAGATGAAAGGGTCAGGATCAGCCACGGGTGCCTTGTTGACGTTCAATGCGTTGTTGAATCCTTTCTCAGGTGTTTTGACTGCGGCATTTGCGGCGACATTGCGGTTCAGCGGCGGATCGGCGGATGGCTCGATGTCTGATCAAGATGTGGTCGCCGGCTGCAAAACTCTTCGAAATGGAGGCTACTTTGACTTTGGATCTATACTACCTGGAGGAAACGGACTCGGTATGTTCGAATCGTGTGGTGGTGACGCTCGCTGAAAAGGGCATCACCGATTGGACGCCGCACAAAATGATCTTGATGAATCGCGATCAGTTCAAGCCTGAGTATTTGAAAATCAACCCGCAAGGGGTTGTACCGACGCTCGTTCACGATGGCGTGCCTATCCGCGAGTCCTCGCTGATTTGCAAGTACATTGACGATCTCTACCCGGAACCATCTTTGAAGCCAAAGGAGCTGTCCGAACAATATCGGATGAACGAATGGATCAAGCTGTTCGATGAGCGCGCCTTTGAAGCCACGGCCGTAGTCAATTTCGTCACCAAGTTTCGTTTGACCGTGCCGCGGGACAAGATGGAGGAACGCTGGAAAGTGATCCCCAGCATTGACCGCCTCTATCGCCAGAAGTCGGTCGTGCTTGAAGGTGTGAATTCACCCTATGTGATGCGTGCAATCGGCTCGTTCGAAATGGTCTTCAAGTTTATGGAGCACGATCTTTCGGATGATCGGCCTTTTCTTATGGGCGACCAGTTCACACTGGCCGAGACCACATTGGCACCCTTCATAAAGGTGTTGGAGATGGTGCGCTTTCTGGATTTCTGGATGGAGCCCTTTCCCAAGACCCGCGCATGGTGGGACCGGATGGCAAGTCGCCCGAGCATGAAAAAGCTCGACGACTTCCCCTACAGCGCGGTGTCCGAAGACTCACCGCACGCTAAATCTGGTCGAGCGACCGAGGCGGAGTTCCACAAGAAGCTCGAAGAGTACCGGGAGCAGTTCGATCATGCGTTCAACCCGGTCGATTGAGCGAAGCCTGACAAGCGCAATCCAAGCTGGGCGAACACTCCCAGCGCCCATGGCTCGGAGTCTCTGACCTTGCGGCTGGATCGAGCAAGGCGAGCTGGTCCAGTAGTCGCTCATAGATTTCGGCGCCGAGTTTGGATCCAAAGTCATTGACGATCCGTGTGGCTTCGACGCTGTGTCGGTCGATGAATTTTTGTCCGTTGGCGAGATTTCAGTGCCTGTTCCTCGCCCCGAAACATCCGACAGCTCGTCAGCCGGGAAGATCTGCCGACGCTGAATTGAACAGGCCAAAACCGCCAAAATCACTGTGACAAGATACTAGCTGATTTCGGAATAAAGCGTCTGAAGGTGCTCCAGCCCATCAGGAATGTCGTCAATCCCCAGACCGGGCCCGTCGGAACATTTCCACATGCCGTCGGCCACTGGTTCGCCGCCGTCGAAGAACATCGACCTCAATGGGTTGTCGTTGACATCGACCTCCAGCATCCCGTCCCCGCCCACGCCGGCCAGAAGTTCGGCCGACGCGACCATGCCGATGCCTGCGCCAAGGAAGTGCGGGAAATAGCGGCGGCCATTGGCAAGCGCGTTCCGTGCCACTGCGAGACAGCCGGAGACACCGCCCCATTTCGTCACGTCGGGTTGAATAACGGACAGATGACCCGACTTGATGGCGTGATCGAAGTCTGCTTCCGCGAAGATGTTTTCTCCTCCCGCCAGCGGAATTGTGGAATGGTCCGCAAGAGCTTGCCATTGGGTGGTGTCAGCGAAGACGGGTAGCGGTTCTTCCAGCCAATGCAACGGAACTACCGCGACGCCGGTCACGAATTGTCGGGACTGTTCCAGCGTCCAAGCCTGGTTGGCATCGCAAGCGATCAACTCGTGCTCCGCCAACTCCGCCTGGATGTCGCATACGGCGGCGATGTCGGCCTCCATATCGAAGCCTACTTTCAGCTTGAACCTATGGTGCCCATCGGTCCGCGCGTGCGGCATCAGGTCACTCGCCGCTGCAATCTGGATGCCGCTCGCATACGCTGGCACACTGTCCGGCGCGGCCGCGCGGATCAGGCGTCGGAGCGGAAGGCCCGTGCGGCGTGCGGCCATGTCCCAAAGCGCGATGTCGAGCCCGGCGATCGCTTGGGCGAACGGTCCGACTTCACCGCACTGCACGGCGCGAATTCGAGACCGGGCGTCAAGCTTGCGGAAAAACTCCGCCGGTGACGCTGCCTTGGTATCAAAGACCAGATGTGCCAAGTCCATTTCGAGAACGCGCACACGATGCTCGGCCCCGGCGGCGGGCCAGTTTGCCCAGATCTCTCCCCAGCCGAATGCACCGTCGCGGTCTTCGACCCGAACCAGCACCGCCGGTCGATCATGCATTACGCCGAAGGACGTGGCGACCGGCTCCTTCGTGGGACAGCGGAAGGCCCAAGCCTGAATGCGGGCAATGTCGATCATGCGAGAAGGTCCATCTCGAGGCGGACGAAGTCGCTTCGGTAGGTTACGTCTGCAAAGTAGAGCACCCGATCATCGCGATCGCAGATGACACGACGGACCTCGACGACCGGATCGCCAACCGCAAGGCTCAGCAAGACAGCCAATTCGTAGTCGCACTTTCCGATCGTCAACGACTGGCGGGCGCGTGCTACGTCGATATCGTCGGAATCGACAAGCACAGGCAAGGCAAGCTGTGTTCTGAATTCGGCTTCGTGGCGGGCAAACAGGTCCTTGTCGAAGTAGATCGAGATTACGCAATAGGTTTCGCCGTCGCGCGCATGGGTGCGGCGCAAAAGATGATAGCCGTTGTCCGACAGCTCACCAATCAACGGCTCGCCCGGCACTTCAGCGTCACGATCTTCCAGCAGAACAAGCGCGGGTTTGTCCCCGCGATATAGGTCGACAAGCGTGGATAGACGCGCGCCCAAATGTAACCGGTCCCGTGCCGGGGGCGGCGGCAAGACCGTCGTTCCGCGCCCACGTCGCGAGTCCAGCAAGCCCTCTTCTTCCAGGATTTTCACGGCTTGCCGCACTGTGATCTTGGCGACCGAGTACTCCGCCGAAAGCTCGGAAATCGTTGGCAAGAGTTCACCCGGCGTCCAGACGCCACGGCCCAGGTTCTGTCGCAGGATCTCGGCAATCTGGAGGTAGAGTGGAGATCGGCTTTGCCGAAGAGCATCTGCCATGTGCGCGGTCACCCGAATAAGTTCTAAAAACCTATATATAGAATTTTTGTTGCGTGACCAGCGCCGGCCGACTAGTCCTATCAGATAGAACTTTTGCGGATGGCCTGCGTGACTGGCTATGATTTCGTCATCATCGGATCGGGAACGGCGGGGTCGACGCTTGCTGCGCGCTTGTCCGAAGATGAAGCAGCGCGCATTCTTGTCCTAGAAGGTGGTGGGGCAGACCGCGGTTTCTGGCTGAAGCTCCCAGTTGGCTATTACAAGTCGATCTATAATGAGCGCGTTTCGCACCTGTATCTTGGCGAGCCCGATCCGGGAATCGCCGGGCGACAGGCGGACTGTCCGCGTGGGCGGGTTGTTGGCGGGTCAAGCTCGATCAACGGGTTGATCTATATCCGGGGACAGCATGCGGACTTCGATGAATGGGAAGCTCTTGGAGCGGACGGGTGGTCGTTCCAGGACGTGTTGCCACACTTCAGGGCGGTTGAGACCTATGCCGGGCCGCCGTCGCAATTTCGCGGTGCACACGGTCCCTTGCAGGTCTCGGACCTGCGCAATGACAATCCGGCGTGCAACGACTGGCTGCGGGCGGCCTTGGCCCATGGGCTGCCACGGAACGACGACTTCAACGGTGACAGCGCTCATGGCGTAGGAACATACCAACTGACCTTGCGCGGACGATGGCGCGACAGTGCGGCAACGGCCTTTCTCCATCCGGCGTTGCAGCGACCGAATCTCACGCTGGAAACAAATGCCCATGTGACGTCAATCATCTTTGACAGGTCACGCGCCCTTGGCGTGCGGTATGTCAGGGACGGCGCGGCACGAGAGGTCCATGCAGACTGCGAAGTGATCCTTTGTGGCGGGTCTGTCCAGTCGCCGCAGCTGTTGCAATTGTCGGGGATCGGGCCAGCCGATCTTTTGCGCGAGCACGGCATTTTCGTGCGCCAGGATGCTTCAGAGGTTGGTGAGAACCTGCAAGACCATTTGCAAATGCGCACGATTGTGGAGTTGGGCGAGCGTGGCGCATCGCTCAACGATCACGTGCGCAACCCGTTCGCCCTGGCCAAAATGGGCCTGGAGTGGCTGCTGCAAGCGCGCGGACCCCTGACCGTCGGCGCAGGCCAGGTTGGCGGGGCTGCCTGCACAAAATACGCCGAAAGAGGGCGCCCGGATCTGCAATTGTTTGTTATGCCGCTGTCGGTCGACAAACCGGGATTGCCCCTGCATCGCTACTCCGGCTTCACAACCTCGTTTTGGCAGTGCCACCCGGAAAGTCGCGGCTCGGTTCAGATCGCGACGACCGATCCATTCGCTGATCCGCGCATTCGCACAAATTATCTTTCAAGTGACAAGGACCAGAAGGTTGTCGTTGAGGGCATCCGCCTGGTGCGCGAGCTCTATAGGCGGCCCGAGTTTCGCCAGCGGTGGCGGCGCGAGGTCGTTCCGGGTGCCGAGCATCAGAGCGACGCCGAAGTGCTTCAGGCCGTGCGCCAAATGGCAGGAACGGTCTATCATCTGGTTGGCACCTGCCGCATGGGATCGGACACGCGGGCTGTCGTGGACCCCGAGTTGCGGGTGAACGGTGTCGACGGGCTGCGCGTCGTCGATGCCTCCGTCATGCCAAGGATCACTTCGGCCAACACCAATGCGGCCACCTACATGATCGCCGAAAAGGCCGCCGCAATGATCCGCGCCGAGGCCTCCGCCAAAAGACATCAGATCAGTCTGGAAAACACCCATGCCAATTGAAATTCTCAACCCCGTTGCCCCAGACCAAATCGTGGCAACTTGCGGTGAGACGTCCGTCAGCGACTTGGATGATCACGTCGGGCGCGAAGAGATCTTCGGTCCGTTCCTGTCGGCGATCGCTCATGTCCCGGTGGACGAGGCTGCAAGTGTCGAAAACGACATCACCTTCGGCTATTCGTCCTGCCTCAATTCCGAATTCGCTGGCCTTGTGGAACGCATTGTTGCCGAAGGCGAAAGCGGCATGCTGCATGTCAACACGGGCGAAGTCCCAGAGATCCAATTGTCGCTTGTCGGCGTCATGGACAGCACGGTGGGCGTCGGCGGGTTGTACGGCCCCGCGATCATCCGGTTCGATGCCATCGAGCACCCGGTCGATCGCAGGGCCAGCGTGTGAGGGCGCATTGATGACCGATCAACCGAACATCCTGATGATCATGGCCGACCAACTGGCCCCGCAGGCGTTGTCATTCTATGGCAACCCGGTTTGCAAAACGCCGAACCTGGACCGGTTGGCGGCGGAAAGCGTGATCTTCGACAATGCCTACTGCAACTATCCGGTTTGCGTGCCGTCGCGCGCCTCGATGATGTCGGGACGGCTGGTCCCCGCAATCAAGGTCTGGGACAACGCCTGCGAACTGCCCTCCAGCCAGCCGACGCTGGCACATCATCTACGCCACCTTGGCTATCACACGGTCCTGTCGGGAAAGATGCACTTCATCGGCCCAGACCAACTGCACGGATTCAACGAACGCACGGTGACGGACGTATACCCGTCGGGTTTTGAATGGGTGGCCGACTGGCAGGCGGGCCCGGCCTTCGTTCCTTCGGTGACGGGATTGAACGGTGTCGTCGATGCCGGACCTGCGGCACGGACCTTGCAAGAGGACTTCGACGAAGAAGTCGCCCATTCCACCGTTCAGACGATGTATGATCTTGCGCGGCGTGCCGCTGACGCGGGCCCTTGGTTTCAAATCGCGTCATTCACCAGCCCGCACACGCCGTTTGTCGCTGATAAACAGTACTGGGACCGCTACGACCCCGACGAGATCAACATGCCTAAAGTCGGTGCGCTGCCCTTCGACGACCTCGACTACGCGTCTCGCGCGCTGTTCTTTGCCCATGGGCGGCACCGGCATCGAGTTGTCGAAGATGACCTCCGCCGCGCACGGCACGGCTATTACGCCATGATCTCATTCATCGACGACAAGGTGGGCGAGATCCGCGCGGCATTGGAAGCCAGCGGTCAGACCGACAACACCGTCATCATCTTCTGCTCCGACCACGGCGAGATGCTGGGCGAGCGCGGAATGTGGTTCAAGCAAAGCTTCTATGAATGGTCGGCGCGGGTTCCCTTGATGATTTCGGCACCGCAGCTATATGCGCCGCGACGGGTGAAAGAGTGCGTCTCGCTAGTCGATCTGCTGCCGACGCTGGTTGGCATCGGGGGTGGCGAGGTGGCGCTGCGTTGTGACGGTGAGAGCCTTGAGCCCGCGTTGACGGGAGGAACGACCCGCGATCTGGTGACTTCCGACTACTATGGCATCGGACCTTGCGTGCCGCACCGCATGGTCAGGCAGGGTCGGTTCAAGCTGATCTATACTCACGGTCACCCGGACCTGTTGTTCGATCTTGATGCGGACCGCAACGAACTGCTGAACCTTGCGGGCGATCCGGCCTACGAGGACACGCTCGTGCGGCTCAAGTCCATTCTTTTGGACGGCTGGGATCCGCAAGAAATCGACCGACAGATCCGCGCCAGCCAAGCCGAACGGCTGTTCCTAAAGGCTACACCCGGCGATCCAGCTGACTGGGATTACGTGGCGCGCAAGGGCGACGAGACGCGCTATGTACGACGTGGATCCGGTGGCGTGGATGGAACCAAGGCAGACCGGCGATTGCCCAAGATCGATCCGATCCCTCCACATTTTCCTGCCATTTCTCAGGAGGATGCGGCCTCGATCATCGATGGATTCTTGCCGTTGCCTGCACATCTTTCCGAGAGTAAACGCGATGCTGGCAGGTCCTGAAAACCGGCCCTCTTTCAGGCACGTGAGGAACCTTCTTGAGCACGAAGCGTTTGACAGAATCGAGGCAGTGCCATTACAAACTAACAGATGGTTAGTAAAAGCCCCTCAGGCGCGACCCCGGCCAGCCTTCGCCGCACGCATCGGGGCCTTATGCTGAGCCGCATCCAGGCAGAACCAGGGGTGTCCCGTGCCGATTTGGTCCGGCGCTTCGGATTTTCCGAAATGGCGTTGACACGGATCGCGCGGGATTTGCTGGGCGCCGAGATTATCGAAGAGTTTGACCCGCCCGCGCCGGACACCGGCAAGCAACGCAGAATTGGCCGGCCGCGCATTGGGCTGCGGATCATTCCCAAGGGCGTTTTTGCAGCGGGCATTACCGTGTCGGCCTATTTCTCCGAAGTGTCGATCTGCGACGCGAATGGCCAGACAATTGCCCGCCAGGGAGTCGACAACACGTCTTTCGAAGACGCCGCCGAAACCGCGCGACTTTATTCCAGCGCACTGTGTGCCCTGATAAATGAGACCGGAATCGATATTGACCGTATCGTTGGTGTCGGCGTGGCCCTGTCTGCCGATACGTCACCCGACCGGAACGAGATCGTCCGGTCTGAGTATTTCGGGTGGGGAAACGACGGCGGCCAGTTCTGGGAGGAAGTGCGCAGGAACACTGGCCTGCCGGTGGAAATCGAGAACATCGCCAACGCGCTAGCCCTGTCGGAGATGCGGTTCGGTGCAGCACGCGATGTCTCTGAATTCGCGCTGGCTCATGTCGCGACCTTTGCGGGTGTCGGTGCCGTCTCCGACGGTCGGGTGGTGCGTGGTGCGTCTGGTGGTGCGGGTCGCATTGGCCATTTCCGCTCGGAGACGCGGTCGCTGCGCTGCACCTGCGGGCGGAACGATTGCCTCAATCTATCCGCCACGGGTTTCGGACTGCTCGCCAAGCTGGGAAAGCTGGATCACGACACTTTCGATTGCTCGAAACTGCCAGTCTATGCCAGGTCACTCCTAGCAGCGGTCGATGACGCATCGAACGCTGACCACCTTCACGAAGCCGGGCTGCGTCTGGCCGAAGCGCTGGACCCACTGGCCAAGATTCTTGCGCCCGAATTGATCATCCTCAGCGGCACGCTGGGGTCGAAAGATGCCTATTTCAAAGGTGCCGAGCAAGAGCTGACCGCCTCCTTCGGTTATGGACCCGACAGCGGGTTTCGATTGGTGAAGGGCGTGGTTTCACCTGCCGACGCAGCGTCTCTGCTGGCATTGCACACGTTCTGCTATTCTGATCGGCTTGACTTCGAGCGCCTGCACAACAGCGCATCCGGCAATGTCAAAGAGGCGGCCAGTGCGTAGCGCACTGCCTGTCCGGCTATGTGGCTGGCTCATCGGCATTCTGTCCGTGTTGCTGGTTGGCCTGACGCTCTACACCGCCTATTTCGGCGTTTTCCCCGATGGCCTGCAGCGCAGCGGTCACCTGCTTCTGGTCATAGCGCTGGTCTACGTTGTCGCGCTTAGGGCCTCCATGGAAACGGAAGGGCGGGCCGGCCTCTCGCTGACCCTGCGGAGGCTCTGGATTCTTGTTGTCCTCGCTGCGGGCATCATCGCGACCGGGCATCACCTTGTGAACTTCGACGCCATCAATGACCGATGGGGCGAGATCACAGACCTCGAGATTTTCTTTGCCGTCATTCTGATGGCGGTCCTGTTCGATGCGTGCCGCCGGACAGTCGGCTGGCCGATCGTGATCCTGGCATCTATTTTCATCGCCTACGGACTGTTCGGTGCTTACTTGCCCGATGGCTTGGCGCATCGAGGCTATTCCCTGAAACGTGTCACCGCGCAGCTTTATCTTGGCGGCGGCGGTATCTTCGGCACGCCGTTGGGCGTCAGTGCCACCTTCGTCACCGGCGTCGTGGTTTTGGGTGCCTTGCTGGAGAAGACTGGCGCCGGGCAGGTGCTGATGGATTTCGCCACAGGGCTGACGGGCCGCTTGCGTGGCGGACCCGCGAAGGCAGCCGTGGTTGGTTCCAGCCTGATGGGCATGATTTCCGGCACCGCCGTCGCGAATGTGCTGACAACTGGTCCAATCTCGATTCCGCTCATGCGCAAGAGCGGCTATCGCAAGGAAGCCGCAGGGGCGATCGAGGCGGTCGCCTCCACCGGAGGGCAGTTGATGCCTCCGGTAATGGGTGCCGCGGCCTTCATCATGGCCGAATTCACCGCGACGTCCTACCTGACAATTGCCAAGGCAGCTTTCCTGCCCGCGGTGATCTTCTATGCCGTGCTGTTGGCGATGGTGCATTTCGAGGCGGTGAAACGGAACATCGCCCTCCTGCGCGACGCAGATACCGTTGTGGATTGGGGATCCATCGCCAAACGGTCCTATCTGTTGGCGCCCCTGCCGGTGTTCATCGGCATGCTGCTGAACGGCTATTCGATCATGCTGTCATCGTTCTGGGCAGTGGCCACGTCGGTGATCGTCAGCTACTTGAGCCGCGCCTCGGCGCAGACGCCGCGCCGGGTGATCGAGACCGCGATTGCGGCGGCCAATGCCGTCATCCCGGTTGCCTTGGCTTGTGCCGCGGCGGGGATGATCATCGGGATCATTACGCTGACAGGCATCGGGCTGAAGTTCTCGACCCTCGTGGTGCTTCTGTCAGGCGGTCAATTGCACGTCGCCCTGGTGCTGACCATGCTCACTTGCTTGATTCTTGGGATGGGACTGCCGACTGCGGCGGCCTACATCCTGGTGGCCACGCTGGTCGCGCCTGCTCTCGTCGATCTGGGAGTCGGGCTTCTGGCAGCCCATCTGTTTGTGCTTTACTCGGCGATGCTGTCCTCGATCACGCCGCCAGTTGCGCTTGCGGCCTACGCGGCGGCCTCGATCTCGCATGGCAACCCTTTGAAGATCGCAGTTTTGGCCTGCCAGTTCGGCATGGCCGCCTTCGTGGTTCCGTACTTCTTTGTCTACGACCCAGCCCTTCTGGCGATCGACGTCACCTGGGTACAGGTCGTCCTGTCCTTCGTCACCGCTGTCGCCGGAGGCGTCGCGGCCAGTGTAGCGATGATGGGCTTTTTTGCATACCGCCTGAGTGTCATCGAGCGTCTCGGATTTGCGCTGGCGGCAGTGCTCTTCCTAAGCTCGGACTGGCGGTTTGACGCCGTGGCGGTGCTGATGGCGGCGGCACTGATCGCCTGGAACCTGCGCATGGGCACACCTCACGAAACTACCGCAACGGAAATCGGTTCGTAACCGATCACATCAACCAAAAGGGAGAACTCCAATGAAACTCACGCTTAGAAACACACTGATTGCGGCGGCAACACTTGTCGCCCCGGTTGCAGCTCAGGCCGACTTCTTCTCAATCGGATCCTGCCCGGTGGGATGCACGGCCTACACATGGTCCGCGGGCATTGCCGACGTTATCAACAAGAACGTCGAAGGCATCGAGGTCACGGCAGAAGAAACCAAGGGCTACGTGGCCAACATCAACCTGTTGCAGGCTGGCGAGATAGAGGCCTCGATGGCGACGTCCCTGTCGTCCTACGAAGCATGGGCGGCGACCGGCCCCTACGAGGGCAGCGAACCCGGCAAGATCCTGTCGTGGATGTCGATCGCACCAGTCGGCATGCATATCATCACGCTGGAAGGTGGCCCCATCAATTCGGTCGAAGACCTGAAGGGCAAGCGGGTCGGCATGGGCCAGCCAGGTGGCGTGTCAATGCTGGATGCAAACGCGTTGATGGGCATGGTCGCGGGCGAGGATTTCGAGGCCTTCCGGGTACGTCTTGCCGACATGGTCGACATGCTGAGCGACGGCAACATCGACGCCGCGCTCTGGAACGGGTCGTTTCCTCTGCCTCCGGTCATCAAGCTGTCCGCACAACGTGACGTGAAGCTGATCCCGATTTCGGACGAGTTCTTCGCCGACCTCAACGCCAAGTACCCGCCCTACTTCCGCCTCTCTATTCCTGGCGGCACCTACGAGGACGTGGCGGCTGACACGCCCACCTACGGCCTCGCGAACGGGCTGGTTGTCCTGGCCGATGTATCCGAAGAGCGCGTCTATGAGATGACCAAGGCGATCTTCGAAAGTCTCGACGATCTGGCTGGCGTTCACCCGGCCTTTGGCCGCGTCTCCAAGGACACCGTGCTGAACGGCTTTGGCGCCCCGTTGCATCCTGGTGCACTGAAGTACTACCGCGAGATTGGCGTGCCCGGCATCGAAGAATTCGTTGCTCGCACCGGCGGATAATTCAACACTCTCATATCCGCCCGGGCCGGCGTCCGGGCGGATATGCTAGCGCAAGGATTCCCATGACACGCCCCAACATCCTCGTCATCCAGGCGGACCAGATGACCGCGCTTTGCCTGTCTGCATATGGCAAGCCCTACGCGATCACGCCGAACATCGACAAGATGGCCGACAACGGGACGACCTTTGCCAACAGTTACTGCAACAACCCGGTCTGCGGCCCTTCGCGCGCCTCGATGATGACCGGACGCCTGCCATCGGACATCGGAGTCTTTGACAACGGGGCCGAGTTCTTGCCGTCCGAGCCGACCTACGCCCACTACCTGCGGACCCTAGGTTACAAGACTACGCTGTCAGGCAAGATGCACTTTGTCGGACCGGACCAACTGCACGGGTTCGAGGAACGCCTGACCACTGACATTTACCCGTCGGATTTCGCTTGGACCATGGATTGGGACAGGACGGATGAGGCCTATGCGCCCTCGGTGATGAGCCTTCTAAGCGTCGTCGAGGCAGGCCATTGCCAGCGGAACCTGCAACTCGATTACGACGAAGAGGTTTTCGTCGCTGCGCGGAAAGAACTCTATGACCACGCAAGGTCAACAGACGATCGCCCGTTCATGCTGCACGTCTCGTTCACCCAACCGCACAACCCCTTCGTCGCAGGCCGAAAATACTGGGACATGTATGAAGGCCGTGACATACCGGAACCCGAAGTGCCCTATATTCCTTACGAGGAAAGGGATCCTTGGTCGCAGCGCTATTTCATGACGATCCGTCAGGATGAATTCGAGATCACGCCTGAACAGCTTTGCAACTCGCGCCGCGCTTACTTCGCGATGGTTACTCATATCGACGAACTGGTCGGCGGGCTGATCGAAACGCTGGAAAGCATCGGGCAGCTTCATAACACCTACATTTTCCTGACCTCGGACCACGGCGAGATGTTGGGCGAGCGCGGCATGTGGTTCAAGTTCAACCCATACGAGGCTTCGCTGCGCGTGCCTTTGATCATGCAAGGTCCCGGCGTCAAGGCGGGCCACCGGGAAGAGGCCTTGGCATCGCTGGTCGACCTGCTGCCCACCTTGACCGACATTGCCAGCGGCGGAACCTTCGACGATTTCGTCGCACCGCGCGATGGTCAAAGCCTGTTTGACCGGCCCCAGCGATACGGACCCGACGACCGGGTCCTTGTCGAATCCACTGGCGAGAGCCTCTACGGACCGGCGTTCATCATGATCGAGGGGGCGAAGAAGCTGGTCTACACGCGCACCGATCCCAAGATGTTTTTCGACATGGAGGAGGACCCCCTCGAACTGACCAACCTGGCCGAGGCGCCGGAACATCAGGATCAGATCAACCGCATGTTCGTGGCCATGATGGACCGCTGGGACGAGACGGACCTTCAAGACCGAATCCGTACGTCGCAACGCAAACGTCTCTTTGTCCAAGACGCCATGAAGCACGGACGGTTTCCAAATTGGGACTTCGGCCCCAGCTATGACCCCGGGAAAGTCTATGTCCGCGGCGGCACCGACCCAAGTACGACCGCCACAAAGCAACGCGGGCGTTTCCCTTATGTGCCCGTTACTCCTCCGCAGTTCCCACGTGATTGCAAGAAGAGAGAGTAATGACGTGCCGCCATGGCCACCAATGTCTCGTTGAGGCGCATCTGCCCGTCGGGAAAATCGAGGAACCTGTCCGCACCACGGTTGGTCCGCCAGTTTGGCGATAAATTGCAACCGCGACCGGAGTCCGGCACTCCGGCCCGGAAGCGTGCTGACTGCAGCGCTTGCATTTTGGACAGCACCACGGAAGTCTGTTCGGCAAACATTTCAATCCACTGTTGAATGGGGCATCCCAGGGCTTGCCCTGGCAGCAAGGATCGTCTCCAGCGGATCGTGCTCTGCCACCCAGTGGCCCTGCCTGACTTCCTGAAGCTTTGGCCTATAGTCAGGCTGCCCGCGTCTGGAGGGCAAGAACCGGAGGGTCGCTTCGGGGTCGAGCGGTGAAGACAGCTCTCCGGGAACCCGGATTCGGTCCCGCGTCCGCTCAACCCGGGGGTCCGGAATTGGCGCAGCGGAGATAAGCATGCGGGTATATGGGTGCTCGGGCGCCGAGTAGAGCGCGTCGCATCCGGCGAGTTCGACAATCTGACCAAGGTAGAGCACCATGATCCGATGGGAGATGTCGCGCACCACCGAGAGGTCGTGACTGATGAAGAGCATTGAAAGGCCCATGTCGGCCTGAAGCCTTTTCAGAAGCTCAATGATCTGGGACTGAATTGAGACATCGAGAGCCGAGACAGCTTCGTCGCAGATCACGAGTTTCGGGCGATTGATCATTGCCCGTGCGATCCCGACCCGCTGGTTCTGGCCACCCGACAACTCGTGCGGGTAGCGGTTGATCATCCGTTGGTCGAGTCCCACCCGCTCCATCATTTTTGCAACCTCGATCTTGCGTTCACGGGACGTCAGCGCGGGTTGGAACGTCCGCAGAGGTTCTGCGATGGATGTGGCGATCGTCATCCGGGGATTAAGGCTCGCCAACGGGTCCTGGAAGACGATCTGAAGATTCCGCCGTTCCTTGGTGAGAGCCTTTCCCTCCAGCATTGTCAGTTCTTTTCCGAGCCATGTGACCGACCCGTGGGTCGCCGGGAGGAGCCGCAGAATTGCGCGCGCCAACGTCGATTTCCCGCACCCCGATTCACCGACGATGCCGAGAGTCTCGCCCGGGGCAAGGTCGAAGCTGACCCCATCCAGGGCAGGGAGGTCCACGGTGCGCCCGAACAGCCCGCGGTCGAGCTTGATCGGAAAGTTCACCTTCAAGTCGCGGACTCTTAGGATCTCGTCCTCCGACAATGTCTTTGGGGAAGCTGGCGGCTTTGCCCGATCAAGTCTCGGCATCGAATCGAGGAGCATCTTGGTGTAGTCGTGTTGAGGTGCGTGGAAGATGTCCTCGACATTCCTGGATTCGACGAAGGCCCCCAGCCGCATCACTTCCACACGGTCGCACATCCGCGCCACCACGCCCATGTCATGGGTGATCAGCGCGATAGCGGTGTCCTCTTCGGCCTGGAGTCTTGCCATGAGGTCGAGGATTTCTGCCTGCACCGTGGTGTCGAGCGCGGTGGTCGGTTCGTCTGCGATGAGAAGTCTTGGCGAGCAGAGCATCGCCATCGCGATCATTACCCGCTGGCGCATCCCGCCCGACAATTCATGCGGATACTGCCGGAGCCGTCGCTTTGCCTCCGCAATATGCACCCGTTCGAGCCAGTCGAGGCAGATGCGCTCGGCTTCTGCCCCCTTCACCCTGCGGTGGGTCGACAGCACTTCGCCCATTTGTTGCCCAACCGTCAGATGCGGGGTGAGGGCGGTCAGCGGATCCTGAAAGATCATCGCTAGCTCGGCGCCGCGCACTCGGTTCGCCTCCCGTGGCGTGAGGTCCAGAAGCTCGCGCCCGCCAAACCGGATCGACCCGCTTGTGCGCCCGTTGCTGGCTAGAAGCCCCATGGCGGCGAGGAAAGTCTGACTTTTCCCGGCCCCGGATTCGCCGACAATGCCGAGGCATTCGCCGCGATCGATGCGAAAGCTGACGTCCTTGACAGCCTCTACAGCGCCGTCCTGCGTGTCGAAGCTGACCGAAAAGTTCGTGACTTCGATGACGCTCATCAGCGGTCCTTGGGATCAAGCGCGTCACGAAGCCCGTCGCCCACGAAGAAGAGCGAGATGATCGTGACGAGGAAGAAGAAAATCGGACATGCGATCTGCCATGGCGTGCCGTAGATCACCGTCCCGGCCCCTTCGGAGATCAGAGCGCCAAGCGACGTATTGGGTTCCTGCACGCCGAGTCCGAGGAACGAGATGAAGGATTCCACGAGAATCATCAACGGAACCAGGAGCGTTGCATAGACCACGACGATGCCCAGAAGGTTCGGCACGATGTGGCGCAGGATAATGGTGAATCGACCGACCCCGGCAGTCGTCGCGGCCTCGACGAATTCGCGGTTCTTCAGGCTAAGCGTCTGGCCCCGCACGATCCGGGACATGTCGAGCCACGAGACAATCCCTATGCCTACGAAGAGCATGAAGAAGGATCGCTCGAACATCACCATCAGAAGGATGATGATGAACATGTAGGGAATCGAGATGAGGACATCCACGGTGCGCATCATGATGTTGTCGACCCAGCCGCCGACAAAGCCCGCGAACGCACCGTAAAGCGTACCTATCACCACCGCGACGAAGGCCCCGATCACGCCGACGATCAGCGACGTGCGGGTCGCCTGAATAGTTCGGGCGTAAAGGTCGCGGCCAAGCCCGTCGAGACCGAAGTAGTGCCCGCTTTCCACGGACGGATGGCCTTCGCCCGCGATATTGCCCATGCGCGCCCAGTCGATTTCCTCAATCGACCACTGGGAGAAGAGCGGCCCGACGATGGTGAAGAGCATCACGAGGCCGAGGCAGATGAGCGCCCCGACTGCCGCATTGTTCCGGAAGAACCGCCGCCTGGCGTCTTCCCACAGGGAACGGCCGCGGATCGCCTCGCCTTCGACGAGCGCTTCGATGATCCGTTCGGACTGCTCGGTGCGATGGACCATTTCAGTACCGTATCTTCGGATCGAGCCAAGCATAGGCCACGTCCACCAGAAGGTTGAAGAGCACCGTCAGCCCGCCATAGAGAATCGTCACCCCGAGCATCACCGCGTAATCGCGGTTCAACGCCGAATCGACATAGGCCCGCCCGATCCCGCCGGTGGAAAAGTAGACGTCGATCACGACCGATCCGGTGATCATCGCAACAAACGTCGGCCCGAGGTAGCTGACCACCGGCAGCATTGCGGGTTTCATCGCGTGCCGCCAGACCACCTTGTGCTCCGGCAGCCCCTTTGCGCGGGCGGTGCGGATGAAGCTCGAATTAAGCGTTTCGAGCATTGACGACCGCATGATCCGGGTGATCGACGCCACGTAAGACGTCGAAAGCGCGATCACCGGCATGACCAGGTATTGCCACTGACCGCCGTTCCAGCCGCCGCCCGGCAGCCAGCCGAGCTGCCAGGTGAAGACGATGACTAGGATTGGGGCCATCACGAAATTCGGCAGCGCCTGGGCCGAAAACGTCGCCCCGACCGCGATGTAGTCGAGCCAGGTATTGTGCCGGATCGCGGCAGCAACGCCGATGCCCATTCCCGCGAGAGTGGCAACGACGAACGAGATCAGCCCGTAGGTCAAGGTTATCGGAAACCCATGGGCGATGATGTCATTCACGTCCCGGTCCCTGTAGGCGAACGAAGGCCCGAAATCGAACCGGGTGACGATGCCGACCAAATAGTCCCACATCTGCTTCCAGAGCGGCTGGTCAAGCCCGTAGCGCGCCTCGATGTTCGCCAGCACCTGCGGTGGCAGGGGCCGTTCGGACGTGAAGGGGCCGCCAGGGGCCACCTGCATGAGAAAAAAGCACAGGAGAATCAGGACGACCAGCGTCGGCACGGCCACGAGTATCCGCCGGATGATGTAGGCGGTCATGCCGGGATTCCGGTCGTAATGCGGCGCCCGCCGAATTGGCGCAGCCCGAATGACATCCGGTTACTCCGCGATCTTGTACAGGTCTTTCGAATACCAGTTCTGTTCGATGTTGCTGATCGGCCAGCCGCCCACGTCGCTGCCCAGCATGTAGACACCCGCGTAGTGATAGATCGGGATGATGGGCACGTCGTCGGCAATCTCCTGTTCGACCCTGGTGTAGATTGCCTGGGTATCGTCGGCGATTTTGGCCAAGGTCATCAGTTCGTCGACCATGGCGTTGGAGTACTTCCCGTCGTTGTAGCCCGAAGGCGAAGTCAGAAGATCAAGGAAGGTCGACGCTTCGTTGTAATCCCCGCACCATGCACCGCGGGCGAGCTCGAAGCCCTGGTTGGCTCGGACTTCGAGGAATGTCTTCCATTCCATGTTCGCCAATGTCGTCTCGACCCCGAGTTTCTGTTTCCACATCTGGCTCATCGCCACGGCGATCTTCTTGTGAGACTCAGAGGTGTTGTAGATCATTTCAAACTTCAGTGGATTGTCAGGGCCGTATCCGGCTTCCGCCAAGAGCGTCTTTGCCATTGCGTCCCGCTCAGCCTGACTCATCGATGCGATCTCGACATCCGGCACCTCGAACTCAGCGGTTGCGGCCGGAGTGAAGGTGAAGGCCTCGATCTGACCGCCGGCGAGGATGTTCTCCGTGATTATCTTGCGGTCCACCGCCAGTGCCAGCGCCTTGCGTACGCGCACGTCCCTGAACGCCTCCGGCCCCGACTCGGAGAGGTTGAACGTATAGTAGTAGTTGCAGAGTCGCGGAAAGCTGATCGCCTCGCCCGGATGTTCCTTCTGCAGCCGCGGAAACTGTCCGGCCGGCACTTCGGTCCGATCAAGCTCGCCGGCAAGCCAGCGGGTCAGGGCGGTGTTCTCGTCGTTGATGACAAGGGCCACGGTCCTTTCGAGAATGACGTTTTCGGCATCCCAGTACATCGGGTTTCTTTCGCGGACCGAGCGTTCGTTCGGGATGTGCTCGGTCAACACGTAGGCACCGTTCGAGACGATGTTTTCCGGTCTAGTCCAATCTGCACCGTGAGCCTCGACTACTGCCGGGTTGACCGGGAATGTCGTGGCGTGGGTCACCATCTGCGGGAAGTAGGGAAGCGGCTGTGAGAGCCTGACGACAAGCGTCATGTCGTCAGGGGCCGAAACACCAAGCTCGTCCACGGGCACGTCGCCTGCGATGATCCGGGCGGCGTTCTCGATCGACATCAACTCCATGAACCAGGAATACGGCGATGCCAGTTCCGGGCTCACGGCGCGCTTCCAGGCATAGACGAAATCGCCTGCTACCACCGGGTCGCCATTCGACCACTTGGCATTGTCCCGAAGGCTGAAGGTGTAAGTGAGCCTGTCGTCGCTCACGGTGTAGCCGGTGGCAGTGCCTGGAACGAGACGGCCCTGCGCATCCTGGTTCATCAGCCCCTCGAACAGGTCGCGGACTACGTCGGATCCGGACACGTCTTCGACGATCTGGGGATCGACCGAACTGTGTTCATCAAGGACGCGGTACGTGAAGACCTGTTGCTCGGCCAGCGCTTCTCCGGTGACGGGATGAGTTCCTGCGGCGAAGGCAGAGCCAGTGGCGGCGGTCGCACCAAGCAGCATGGCCGCAAGGATCTTTGGCGTGGATTTCATGAGAGTCCCTCCCATTTTGGAGCTGCCGCTCACTGTGTGCGGCGCATTTGCGTTGAGGAGCGAAGAGAGGCTCGAACTGAAGGTTCTCCATGCCTGGAAAATTCGTGATACTCGGAATTCTCCCTGCTCCCTGCTTCCTTGACCGACACGGTATGATCACCTCTCGATTCTGACAAGACCTGCCTTGCAAGGATTGGAATCAAGTTTCCTTGATTATCAAAGCACTACGAGTGTCCTTCAGACACGTTGCATCACGATTCGCGGAATGCGGGGAGCCGCGGAGGTGTTCGGACAGAAGATTTTCAGTGAAGCACATTGTCTGCGGCAGGCAGCCAAAAACACGCAATCGGGTTTCGCGGCCGTGTCACTCGGGCGCGAATCTGGGTCAACCAAGATCGCCAGCAAACAATATTCGATTGCTTGCTGCACTGGTTGCTCAAGTCGCCCAAATTCTGACGCTGCCCTTACTTGCCTCAAGCGTCTTGAACTCTGATGGGTCCCACAATCCGGCCAGGACAAGTCGAGCAATTCGGTGGAAGCGCATCGCATCAACAGGTATTCCGGGGTGGAGCTTTCAGCCTAAAGTGCGATCGGGAGGTTAGGCGAGTGACGAGTCAAGGCATTGATGTCGTCGTGATCGGCGGTGGGCAGGCCGGCATCGCGATGAGCGAGCATCTCTCCAAGTCTGGCATTCCCCATGTCGTGTTCGAGCGGCACCGGATTGCGGAACGCTGGCGCACGGGACGCTGGGATTCGCTAGTCGCGAACGGACCAGCGTGGCACGACCGGTTCCCAAGTCAGGAGTTCTCGGGCGTTGACCAAGATGCCTTTGTGCCAAAGGAGCAGGTCGCCGATTACTTTGTCGACTATGCCGAGCGAGTGAATGCGCCCGTGCGATGCGGTGTTGAGGTGACGCTAGTTGAACGCTTGCCTGGCCAAACGGGCTTCCGCGTTGAAACTTCGGACGGTGCATATGACGCAAACGCGATTGTCGCCGCGACGGGTCCGTTCCAGGAGCCAGTTTACCCGCAGTTTGTTCCGGAAAATGTGCCGGTCACCCAAATGCACTCCCTGGACTACAAGAACCCGGATCAAGTTGCGGAAGGTGCCGTCCTGGTTGTTGGCGCCGGGTCGTCCGGCGTGCAGATTGCGGACGAATTGCTGCGGGCCGGGCGAGATGTGTTCTTGTCCATCGGGCCCCACGATCGCCTGCCTAGGCGGTACCGCAACAGGGACTATGTCTGGTGGATGGGCGTTCTTGGCATGTGGGATGACGAACGAATTCCGCTTGGCAAAGAGCACATCTCGATATCTGTGAGCGGCGCATACGGAGGTCGCACGATCGATTTCCGCGACCTGGCACGCAGTGGAATGATGCTGGCTGGGCGAACCGAAGGATTCGCGGAAGGCACCGTGCATTTCGCCGGAGACCTCGCAAGAAACATTGCGGCGGGGGACGAGTACTACCTGTCGTTCCTTGACCAGTGCGACGCCTATCTCGCGGCGAACGGGCTCGACCTGCCGGAAGAGCCTGCCGCGCGTGAACTGCTGGATGATCCGGAATGCGTGGCCAGTCCCATTGATCGACTGAACCTGGCTGAAGCCAACGTCTCAACGATCATATGGGCGACGGGCTACAGGCCTGACTTCAGTTGGCTGAGATTGGATGTCTTCGACGAGGACGGAAGGCCCAGGCACGTTCGCGGCGTGGCGCCGGAACCCGGCGTCTACTTCTTGGGCCTGCCCTGGTTGACGCGCCGCGGCTCGTCGTTCATCTACGGCGTTTGGCACGACGCGAAACACATCGCGGACCACATTTTCATCCAGCGGAAATACAGCGACTACGACGGAACGGCGAAAATCGTCCACAACGACGATTGACGCGGGGCAAGCGACGGCGAGACTTCGACCCATGTGATGGACAGGACAGGACCACGGGAATGACCCATACCCGCATTCGCAAATTCAACACGCGCGATACTTACCCGGAACAGAACCTTGACAACGATCTGTGTCAGGCAGTTGCGACGTGCGGCGGCACAACCCTCTGGATGCGGGGCCAATGTCCGCAGAATCTGGACGACGCCAAAAGCATCGACAGCCACGATCCCGTCGAGCAAACTCACAAGGTCATGCAGAACATCCGCCAGCTCGTCGAAGAGGCCGGCGGCAGCATGGAGCACCTCGTGAAGGTGGTTGTCTACATCACCGACGTGCGCCATCGCGAGGCGGTCTATCGGACCATGGGCGAATACATCAAGGGCGTTCATCCGGTATCGACCGGTTTGGTCGTCCAGGCTCTTGCGCGACCCGAATGGCTGGTCGAGATCGACGCAACCGCCGTCATTCCGGATTGATCCCATGACCTTTTCCCTTGTCGCCCGCTGCTCGGAAACCGGAATGTTCGGCGTGGCCATTTCGTCATCATCCCCTGCGGTTGCCGCTCGGTGTTCCTATACGCGGGCGGGCGTGGGGGCGGTTGCCAGCCAGAACGTCACCGATCCGCGCCTGGGGGTTTTGGCGCTTGACCTGATGGAAGGCGGGATGAGCGCGGCCGAGGCCATCGCAGACGTCCGCAGTCAGGGCGACTTCATAGAGTACCGACAGGTGCTGGCAATCGACCGGGCCGGGGAAACCGCCATCCACTCCGGGCCAAGATCACTTGGCATCTGGACCGAAGCCGCAGGCAAGGATGTCCTGTCGGCGGGGAACCTTCTTGCCAACGACGGCGTGCCGGCAGCCATCGTCGAGGGGTTCGAGCAAAGTTCGGGCCATCTCGGTGACCGACTGATTGCGGCAATGCATGCCGGACTGAAAGCTGGCGGGGAGGCAGGGCCGGTCCACTCTGCTGGTCTTCTGATCTGTGATCAGGTGCCTTGGCCCGTGGCCGACCTTCGCTGCGACTGGACCGAGGATTGCCCGATCGAAGCCGTCGCCTGCGCATGGAATGTCTACAAGCCCCAACTCGATGCCTATGTCATCCGGGCGCTCGACCCGCGAGATGCCCCGTCCTACGGCGTGCCGGGCGACGAATGATCCGGCTCTTGCCAACTGCCGAAATTCCGCGCGACACTTGGCCTCAGTTCCGCGAGCAGAGGCAAGCGATGCGCGACCCCAGATACGACATATTGTTCGAGCCCTTGGCCATTGGTCCGGTCACCGCGCCGAACAGGTTCTACCAGGTTCCCCACTGCAACGGCGGCGGATACCGGGACCCGTCCGCTGCGGCCGCAATGCGCGGGATCAAGGCCGAGGGCGGCTGGGGCGTGATCTTCACCGAACAATGCGAAGTGCATCATACCAGCGAAATCACGCCTTTCATCGAGCTGCGCCTTTGGGAAGACAAGGACGTGCCCATGCTGGCCAGGATGGCAGGCAAGATGAAGGAACACGGTGCGCTGGCAGGCATTCAACTGGCCTATTCGGGCGTGAATGGACCGAATTTCTATTCTCGCGAGGTTCCCCTGGCGGTTTCGGCGCAGCCGATCCGGACCTTTACCAACGATCCGCTGCAGGCACGTGCCTTGGACAAGTCCGAGATCAAGGATTTGCGCCGCTGGTTTGTGAATGCCGCGGAGAGGTCAAGGCGTGCGGGCTTCGATTTGATCTGCCTTTATGGTGCGCATGGTTTCGGCATCTTCCAGCATTTCCTCAGCCGGGCCACCAACCATCGCGGTGACGAATACGGTGGCAGCCTGGAAAACCGCTCGCGTTTCGTGAACGAGGTCGTTGCCGAAATTCGAGATGCGGTCGGGGATACCATGGGGATCACGCTGCGCGTCTCGCTGGACGAAACCATCGGTGACCTGGGCTTTTCCAACGTCGAGGTTCGCGAGTTCATCGACATGAACCGAAACATGCCGGATCTGTGGGACTTGGCCCATGGAACCTGGGACGATTGCTCGGGGCCAAGCCGGTTCAAGGAAGAGGCTGCGCAGGAGGAACTGGTCAGGGGCATTCACGAGCTGACCGACAAGCCCATCGTCGGCGTCGGGCGCTTTACGTCGCCCGATGTCATGGTGCGCATGATCAACTCGGGAACGCTCGACTTCATTGGCTGCGCACGCCCCTCCATTGCCGATCCCTTCATTCCCCGAAAGATCGACGAGGGTCGGGTCGAAGACATTCGCGAGTGCATCGGCTGCAACATCTGCATCACCGGCGACATGACCATGGCAATCAGCCGCTGCACCCAGAACCCAACGTTCATGGAGGAATGGCGCAAGGGCTGGCATCCGGAGATCATGAATGAAAAGGGTCCAAGCTCGAACGTGCTGGTCGTCGGCGCCGGACCTGCAGGGCTGGAAGCGACACGTGCCTTGGCTGAACGCGACTATGACGTGGCCTTGGCCGAGGCAAGCATCGTCCTTGGCGGGCGCGTGGCCAAGGAGCGGAAGCTGCCCGGGCTTTCAGCCTGGGGCCGCGTCGCCGATTACCGTGCGTACCAGATCAGCCAGAAGTCCAATGTCGAGGTCTATTTGGACAGCAATCTGGATGCCGACGACATTCTGGAATTCGACTTCGAACACGTCTGCATCGCGACGGGATCTCGCTGGCGTCGGGACGGTGTGGCGCGGCAGCACGTCGTGCCCTTTCCGACTGATGACGCGATGCCGATCTATACTCCGGACGACCTGATGGATGGCGAACTGCCTAAAGGCCGGGTCGTGATCTACGACGACGACCACTACTACATGGGTGGCGTTCTGGCCGAGCTCTTGCAGGGCCAAGGGTGCCAGGTCACGATCGTCACGCCGTCGGCCGTGTTGTCGGACTGGACACGGAACACGCTGGAACAGCACGAGGTTCACCGCCGCCTCACGGAAATGGGCGTGGAAATCGTGCTGAATCGAGGCGTCGTTCAGATAACCGGGTCACACGTCATCTCGGATTGCACCTTCACGGGCCTGACACGCGACCTTGCGTGCGATGCAGTGGTCATGGTTTCATCCCGGATCGAACGAAACGAAGTCTACACGTCCCTGAAAGCGCGCGAGGCGGACTGGAACGATGCGGGCATCAAGTCTGTCAATGTCATTGGCGATGCCGAGGCGCCTGGGCCCATCGCGTGGGCGACATATGCAGGTCACCGTTATGCTCGCGAACTGGACGGCAAGGACATTGGCGACGCCCTGCCGTTTCGGCGCGAGATCACGCAACTGGCAGAGCACTGAATGAGCGAGGACGGATTCGCCGAAACCCTGACGGTCCTTGATCGGCTGATTTCGTTCGACACCGTCAGCGCAAACCCGAACACTGAACTGGTCGAGTATGTCGATACCTATTTGCGGGACCGTGGCTTCACCGTGCACCTGATGCCGGACCGGACGTGGCAAAAGGCAGGGCTTTACGCGCGCCTTGGACCTGAAGGTGACGGCATTTTGCTGTCCGCTCATGCCGATGTCGTGCCCGTGCTCGGTCAAGGCTGGTCGCGCGATCCCTTTCGCCTGACCCGCGTCGACAACCGGTTGTACGGCCGCGGAACGACGGACATGAAAGGCTTTCTGGCCGCCATGCTGGCCTTGGCGGACCGCGCAAGCAAGGCCGACCTGAAGGAGCCTCTCAAGCTGTCCGTCTCTTACGACGAGGAAGTAGGCTGCCTTGGGATTGCCCGCATGATTGGCGCACTGCCAGACGTACTGGGCACGCCTCGCGCGGCCATTGTGGGCGAACCCACCGAAATGGCAGTGGCCATTGGCCACAAGGGCAAGGTCGGGTTCAGGGCCATCGCCCATGGCGAAGCAGGGCACTCGTCCCTCGCACCGAAGCTCGAAAACGCCCTCTACGTCGCTGCGGAATTCATGGGCCGGCTGCGCGAGCTTCAGGACTGGTACGCCGAAAACGGTGCCCATGATTCCGACTACGAAACTTCCCATACCACCTTTCACGTTGGCATGATGGCGGGCGGCACGTCGCTGAACATCGTTCCGCACAGGGCGGAGATGCAGTTCGAAATCCGGTATCTTGCCGGCGATGACCCGGACGCAATTCTCAGCAGAATCAACGATTTGGCCGGCGAGAAGATAGATCTCGAACAGACCATCGCCTATCCCGGACTGGAAACGTCCCCAACAGCAGAGGTCACTCAACTGGCCTGCTCCCTGGCCGGCACGAGCATCACGACCAAGGTCGCCTTTGGCACCGAAGCAGGATTTTTTCATGGCTCGGGAATCCCAACCGTGGTGTGCGGGCCAGGCTCGATGGAAGGGCAGGGACACAAGCCCGACGAGTTCGTGACCGTCGATCAGATGGTTGCCTGCCACGCGATGATGGAGCGGATTCTAACGACATTGACAGGCAAGTGACGGCTCGATCGCCTGACCCTTTCGGGGGACTGCAAAGGTGAATTGATCGTTGCTAGCATTTGCTTGAATCGGCAGACTTCGAATGTTGCTAAGCAAAGGGACGAGGAATGCCGGACACACGGAACGCAATCGATGTGCGCAATGCCGTGAAGCGCTACGGGAGTTTCACCGCGCTTCAGTCCATCACGCTCTCGATTCGGGACAACGAGTTCTTTACGCTGCTTGGCCCGTCGGGTTGCGGCAAGACCACTTTGCTGAGGATGATCGCAGGGTTCGAAGACGTGACGGAGGGAGAGATTTTCTTGTTCGGCGAAGAGATTGAGAACCTCCCGCCGCATCAGAGGCCCGTGAACACCGTGTTCCAGAACTATGCGCTGTTCCCGCACATGACGATCGAGGAAAACGTCATGTTCGGGCTGGAAATGAGAGGCAGCTCGAGAGACGCCGCCCGAAAGAAGGCGGGCGAAATGCTGGAGCTGGTTCAATTGACCCCGTTTTCGGCGCGGAAGCCGTCGCAGCTATCTGGCGGCCAGCAGCAGCGCGTGGCCCTCGCCCGCGCTCTGGCACCTCAGCCGAAAGTCCTGTTGCTGGACGAACCGCTTTCCGCGCTGGACCTGAAGCTGCGGCAGGCCATGCGGTCCGAATTGAAGTCGATCCAGCGAGAGACCGGGATCACCTTCACATTCGTGACCCATGACCAGGAAGAGGCCCTGACCATGTCCGATCGCATCGCGGTCATGTCGGCGGGACGTCTTCAGCAACTGGGCGAAGCGCGCGACATCTATGAACGACCCGTGAACCGCTTTGTCGCCGACTTCATTGGCGAGACCAATCTCCTTGATGCCCGCATTGAGGCGGTTGACGCCTCGGTCGCGACGTGCCGCCTTGGCAGCGGCTTGACGCTGGAGTGCGACGCCATCGGCAACGCCCGTCCTGGGGCAGATGTCCACATTTCCATCCGTCCCGAACGCATGACGCTTGCCGCGGCCAATGGCGACCCATGGCAAGGCACCGTCAAGGAGAACATATTCGTCGGCACTGACGTGCAGACCGTTGTCCAGCTTCAAGGCGGTATTGCGTTGACCGTGCGCACCCAGAATTCCGCCGCAGGCGTGGCGACGATCTTTGACCCCGGAACGGAAGTCGCGATCACGGTGGAAGCCGGTGCTGCCAGGATGCTGGAAGACTGATGGCGGGCGCTGCTGCAACCGGCGGCTCTGCCCGCAGCGACACTTACGCCAGTGCGCGGAACTGGCTCTTGCTGCCTTCCTGGGCGGTTCTCTGCATCTTCGTCTTGGCGCCTGTCGCGATGATGCTGGTCTATTCCTTCCTGACAAAGGAATTCCGCGGTGGCGTCATATGGGAGTTCACGCTTGCTGCCTATGACCAGTTTTTCTTCGATCGCGGGCTCTTTGGCGACGAACCGGCAAGGATCGATTGGACCTACATCCTGATATTCTGGCGCTCGATCTGGCAGGCGGGCCTTGCCACCTTTCTGGCCCTGTTGATCGGCTTCCCGACTGCCTATTTCATCGCCACCCGGCCCGCCCAGACGCGCACCGTGTGGGTGTTCCTGATCACGATTCCCTATTGGGTGAACCTGCTGATTCGCACGGTTTCGATGAAGTTTCTTCTTCGCGATCAGGGTCCGCTGAACGACTTTCTGCTCGCGACCGGTCTCATCGACGACCCGGTCCGCATCATCAACACCAACGCTGCCGTCCAGATCGGCCTCTTCTACAGTTACCTGCCCTTCATGGTCTTGCCGATCTATGCCAGCGTCGAGCGATACAACTTCGCCCTGAGCGAAGCCGCCGCCGACCTTTACGCCAGCAAGTGGACGACCTTGCGACGGATCGTAATTCCCAGCGTGCGCCCGGGCATCATCGCTGGCTGCATTCTGGTCTTTGTGCCCTCGCTTGGCGCATTCCTGGCCCCCGACTTGCTGGGTGGGGCGAAGAACTTCATGATCGGCTCGCTGATCGAGGAGCAGTTCAAGGGCAATGCAGGCAACTGGCCGTTCGGGGCCGCCGCTTCGATGATCCTTCTGACGCTGGTCCTCGTCATCCTCATGTTCCTTGCCCGCCAGCAGGCAAGGGCCGACCGGGAGGCAACGTCATGAGCTCTCGCGGCGATGTCCGAACCTATTCCGGGTTCAGAGCCATGACGATGCTGTGCCTCTTCGTGCTATATGCCCCGTTGATCATCGTGACGATCTACTCGTTCAACGCATCGCGCTCGATCACCGTTTGGGAAGGGCTGTCGCTGCAATGGTACGCTGATGTCTTTTGGGGGCCCGAGTCGGGCAAGTTCAAGCAGGCAGCCATCAATTCCTTCACGATCGCCTTGATCGCCGCCACCATGTCGACGGCCATTGCCACGTCCGCGGCAACGGCAATCGTGCGCGGTGGCCGGTTTCGGCTGCGCATGGCGTCGCTCGGATTGATTTCTCTGCCACTGATGGTGCCGGAGATCGTGACGGCGGTTGCCACGTTGATCTTCTTCAACTCCATCGGGTTCACGCGAGGATATTTGACCATCCTGGCGGCCCACATCGCCTTCTGCATCCCCTTTGCCTACCTTCCGATACAGGCGCGGATGCAGGGGATCGAGGATACCTTTGAACAAGCTGCGCAGGATCTTTACGCGACCAAGGCCCAGGCCTTCCGGCGTGTCCTGCTGCCGATGATGATGCCCGGCATCATCGCCGGCTTTCTGCTGGCCTTCATCGTGAGCCTCGACGATTTCATCATCACCAATTTCGTCAAGGGTGCAGGTATCGAGACGCTGCCCACGGCGATCTTTGGGTCGGTGAAACAAGGGATCAAGCCAAACATCATGGCGATCTCGACCATGCTGCTTGTCGTGTCCATTGCAATGGTCACCATCAGCTACATAGTAGGCAAGAAAGACAATTCAACTTAAGGAGAACGACATGCATATCTTCGCAAAGACGGCCGCAACGGCAGTTGCGCTCACCCTTGGGGCCACGTCGGTCAGTGCCGAGGGCAAGATCGTCATCTACCACTGGTTCGAATACATCCCGCAAGAGCTTCTGGACAAGTTCACGTCCGAGACGGGCATCGAGGTGACCATGGACACCTACGATTCCAACGAAGCGATGCTTGCCTCCCTGAAAGCGGGCGGCATGGGCACCTATGACGTCGCGGTTCCAGGCGACTACATGGTGTCGATCATGATCGGCGAAGGGATGCTGGACGAGATCGGCGACGGCGAACTCAAGAACAAGGGCAACATTGCGCCGGAATGGGCCGACCCCAGCTTTGATCCAGGCTGGATGCATTCAATTCCGTATCAGTGGGGCTCGACGAGCTTCATGGTGGATACGGCGGTTTTTGACGGGAACATCGACACCACAGACATCTTGTTCAATCCGCCAGCAGAGCTTTCGGGCAAGATCAACATGCTGGACAGCCAGGGCGAGGTACTGGCCATGGCGGCACTGCATCTGGGCATCCCGCAGTGCAGTTCGGACCGCGAGCAGTTGAAGGCATTGAACGACATGCTGCAGAACGCAAAGGCCCATTGGGCATCGTTCAATTCGGACACCGCGAAAGAGGTTCTTGTTTCGGGCGATGCAGCGGTTGGCCAGATCTACGATGGCTTCGGTGCCAAGGCCCGGGCAGAGAGAGGAAGTCTGAAATACGCCTTCCCGACCCAAGGCTATGTGGCTTGGATGGACAATGTCGTCCTCTTGAAAGACGCACCAAATCGGAACAGCGCGATAGCCTTCATGGACTTCCTCCTGATGCCCGAGAACATCGCGGCAGTATCGAACTATGCGCGCTATGGGTCCGGACTTTCGGGCGTTGGCGAATACCTCGACCCCGAACTCGCGAGCCTGCCGGAATCCAACCCTCCTGCCACTGCAGGGCCGGCCGTGTTCATTGAGGTCTGTGACGAAGCCACACAGGCCGTCTATGACCAGATCTGGACGAACGTGAA
>JAJEFO010000009.1 GCA_022820365.1 Silicimonas sp. | reverse complement strand
GTCATCGCCAACGAGGCCTACACGAGCAGGACGCGCTCGTGGGACGGCTTTGTCGACCGGAAGCTCGGCGGCGCGACGACGGTCTCGGACGGCAGCATCGTCGTCGACCGGGACATGAACGGCGCACGCGGCATCATGCTGCGCGCGCTCTACGGCAACTTGGGCCGTTTCCAGGCGGCGGGCGCGGAAGTTGCGCTCGTTGCGGAATGAATCAAGTGCATTCGCCATTACAGGTTTCGGAATCCAGACGCATACCGAATTGCAACCGCCGGCCAACGGATGTTGCTGACACGTCATTCGCTCAGGATCTGCCGGGCAAGTTCAGCGTGTCGAGTGGCGGCTGCTGCACGCGGCGAGCTTCCTGGCTCGAGCATCGGCCCCGTTTCGAACGGCGATCCTGACACGCGCATTCGTGTAGTGACAAGCACGCGCTGATCGGCTATGTGCCCGCCGTACGAAAATTCGAGTGTTTCAAGAATGCCTGCAAGACGAAAGAAAGTGAAATCTGCCACCGCTCTCAATGATGACTATCGTCCTGCCGATGACGAGCCTTTCATGAACGAACGTCAACTCGACTACTTTCGCAAAAAGCTCCTGGTCTGGAAGTCGGAACTGTTGGGTGACAGCAAGACCACAATCGAAGGTCTTCAAGACACGACACGGAACATTCCCGACATCGCGGACAGGGCCAGCGAGGAAGCAGACAGGGCACTGGAACTTCGTACCAGGGACCGCCAGCGCAAGCTTGTTGCCAAGATTGACGAAGCATTGCGCCGCATCGATGCAGGAGACTACGGCTATTGCGAGGACACGGGAGAACCGATCTCGCTCAAGCGGCTGGACGCGCGTCCGATCGCAACGCTGAGCCTAGAGGCTCAGGAACGCCACGAACGGGCGGAAAAGGTGCACCGCGACAGCTGAAGCGATCGCCATGCATTGAGCCCGTCGTAGGACGCAGCGCGGGCCGTGGTTCCGACCGGGAGGCCGCCGTCCATGAGACCTCTGAAGATCACGATTTCCGGAGCCGGCATTGGCGGGTTGGCTGCCGCGCTCGCGCTTGCGCGTGACGGACATTCAATCCGCGTGATCGAACGGGCTCATGAGTTCAGTCAAGTCGGTGCCGGAATCCAGGTGAGCCCAAATGGCATGGCGGTCTTGGGAGCGCTTGGATTGGAGAATTTTTCGACCGAGACTGTCCGTCTCGAAGCGGTGCGCCTCATGGACGGGCCGAACGGGTGCGAGGTGGCAACCCTGGACTTTCGGCGCTACGCCGGGGACCTGCGCTGGCAACTCTCGCACAGGTCTACTCTTGTTGCGCAACTCGCCGCCGCCGCAAGATGCGCCGGTGCGGCGATCGATTTGGGTGTCGATTGCATGCCACCGCCAGCGGGACAGGCGCTAGAGGGCGAAGATCTGTTGATCGGTGCCGACGGAATCAAGTCGCGCATGCGCACGCGCGTGGACAACGCATCAAATCCGTTCTTCACCGGTCAGGTTGCCTGGCGAACCGTGATTCCCGATGCGAGGTACGAACCGGTGGTCGAGGTCCATATGGGTCCCGGACGCCATCTCGTGACCTATCCAATTGAGGGCGGGCAGCGCAATATCGTGGCATTTGAAGAGCGTGCCAATTGGGTGGAAGAGAGTTGGACTCACGAAGACGACCCCAACAATCTTCGCGCGGCATTTTCCGGATTTGGGTCCGGCGTGCGCCGCATGCTGGAATCGGTCGAGAGCGTGCATCTCTGGGGCCTGTTCCGCCATCGGGTGGCAAACCGCTGGGTTCATGGCCGCAAGGTGCTTCTTGGCGACGCTGCGCATCCGACGCTTCCGTTTCTTGCACAAGGGGCAAACCTGGCACTCGAGGATGCATGGGTTCTCGCAGCCGCGATCCGTCGGCACGACTTGCAGTCCGCGCTCGAGAGATATCAGGCACTCCGGCTTCCCAGGACAACGCGGATCGTGAATGCCGCCACCAGAAATGCACGCAACTACCACCTTCGCATTCCACCTTTGCGCTTTGCCGCCCATACGGCACTCAAGGTTGCAAGCACGGTTGCACCGGCGGCAATGCTCAAGCGGTTCGACTGGATCTATCGACATGATGTCACCTCGCTGGAGGTCTGACTTGATCCTACAATTCCTGTGTGGTTGACGGCACTGATGGGACAGGTGACCAAAGCCTATCAGGCGCGGGTAGCAAGTGGCGACTTCGATGCCGACCCGGCGCAAGCAACGGTTCTTCCCGAACTGGACCGCGTCGCCGGGGCGGTGAAGTCTGCGCCGTCGCGGAGAGTGTTCGGGCGCGTCCTCAAGCGGACGCCGGAATTCACTGCTGGCATCTACCTCTGGGGCGGCGTCGGCCGCGGAAAGTCCATGCTGATGGATCTTCTCCACGAGGTTGCCGGTAACGACCAGTCGAAACGAATCCATTTCCACGCCTTCATGCAGGAAGTTCAAGGCCGCCTGCACGAGGCGCGCAAGACCCAAGTCGATGACGCGCTGATTCCGGTCGCAGCAGCCATGAGCGACGGGCTCAGGCTCCTCTGTCTTGACGAAATGCAGATATCGGACATCGCGGACGCCATGATCGTCGGGCGGTTCTTCGAGCAACTGCTGGACGCCGGTGTCGTGGTTGTGACCACGTCCAACCGACGACCGGATGATCTCTACAAGGACGGCCTCAATCGTGCCCTGTTCTTGCCGTTCATCGAACTCATCAAGACGCGCTTGTCAGTCATCGAGCTGTCCTCGCCCCACGACTACCGTCAGGACAGGCTTGAAGGCGAAAAGGTCTACTTTCATCCGGCAGATGCATCAGCGCGTGCCGCAGTGGAGAGACTTTGGAACGACTTCCTCCAAGGCCATGCAGAATCCCTCGTGCTTTCGGTGAAGGGTCGCAAGATCGAGATTCCCGAGTTTTCCAGCGGCGTGGCAAGGGCAAGATTCCCGGACCTTTGCGGCCAACCGCTCGGCCCGGCAGACTACCTTGCAATTGCGGATGCGGTTCGTGTTCTGATCCTCGAAGAGATTCCCTATTTCAGTTCCGAAAACGCCAACGAGACCCGCCGCTTCGTGACCTTGATCGACGCGCTTTACGAGGCTCGTGTCCGGTTCATCGCTACGGCGGCAAACACACCGGAACGGCTGCAAGTCGAAGGAAGCGGCGCATTCGAGTTCGAACGCACCGCAAGCAGGCTTCGCGAAATGCAATCAGCGGAATGGTGCCGGGACTGAGCCAGAAACGTATCCGGTGACCTGATCAGTGCCTCACGGCGTCTCAGGCACCAAAGAGGATCATTGTCACTTGACGTGCGGCATGCCTCATGGGCGTTCTGGGTGCGACAGGCTCCGGTTGCCTTTGTTCAACGACTGGACGATGAAGGGAGGCGATCCTGCCGAGTCAATTGCATGTCACGGAAAGCTGAAATTGAAAGAAGTAGCGTCACTCAGCCGTGAGGAAGCCAAGGCCGAACTGGTTCGCCTGGCTAAGGTGTTGAATGACGCCGCCAAGGCGTATTTCCAAAAAGACGCGCCGATGCGCACGGATGCAGACTACGATTCCCTCAAGCGCCGGAATGCCGAAATCGAAGAACGGTTCCCGGATCTCAAGAGAGATGACTCGCCTACTGACAAAGTGGGTGCTGCGCCCTCCGAAGGATTTCGGAAAGTCCGGCATTCAATCCCGATGCTGTCTCTGGAGAATGCATTTGATGAATCGGACGTGATGGAATTCGACCGCTCCGTCCGGAACTTCCTGGGCATGTCCGAAGCCGGCCCATTGGCGTACACGGCAGAACCTAAAATTGATGGTCTCTCGCTTTCCTTGAGGTACGAGGCCGGCAAATTGGTCTACGCAGCCACTCGGGGGGACGGCACGACTGGTGAAGATGTCACGCCCAATGCGTTGACAATAAAGGGCATTCCGGAGTGCATCAAGCCGGCCCCGGAATTGCTGGAGGTACGGGGCGAAGTCTACATGAGTCACGAGGATTTCGCCGCGCTGAATGCCCGTCAGGCAGAACAAGACAACAAGACATTTGCAAATCCACGCAACGCGGCAGCCGGATCACTCAGGCAGCTGGATGCCCGGATCACGGCCAAGCGACCGTTGATGTTTTTTGCCTATGCCTGGGGCAGCGTCAGTGAAGCGCTGGCTGACACGCAGGAAGGGGCGATCAATCGGCTAAAGGACATCGGTTTCGCGACCAACCCGCTCATGGCGCTCTGCAGCGGAACGGCAGAGCTTGTGGCTCACTATCGCCGGATCGAGGAAAAGCGTGCTACGCTCGACTACGACATCGACGGCGTTGTCTACAAGGTGAACGATCTCGGCCTCCAGGCCAGGCTCGGGTCCCGCTCGACGGCGCCACGGTGGGCAATCTCGCACAAGTTCCCCGCAGAACTTGCTTGGACGCAGTTGGAAGCGATCGACATCCAGGTGGGTCGAACCGGCGCGCTTTCGCCCGTGGCGAGGTTGCAGCCGGTCACCGTCGGCGGCGTGGTCGTGTCAAATGCCACCCTTCACAACGAGGACTACATCGCCGGGCGCGACGCGAGCGGCAACGAGATCAGGGACGGCAAGGACATTCGGGCGGGTGACTGGGTGCAAATCTACCGGGCGGGTGACGTGATCCCGAAGGTCGCGGACGTTGATCTCTCCAAGAGACCAAAGGACGCTAAACCATACGAGTTCCCGGAAGAATGTCCCGTTTGCGGGTCGCCCGCCATCCGGGAAGAAGGGGATGCCGTCCGTCGATGCACCGGAGGCCAGATTTGTCGCGCGCAGGCTGTAGAGAAGCTCAAGCACTTCGTTTCGCGCGGCGCTTTTGACATCGAGGGACTCGGAGCGAAGCAGGTTGAGGACTTCCATGGTCGTGGATGGATTGCCGAACTGGCCGACATCTTTCTGCTGGAGGAGCGTGACCGCGCAAGAGAGCAGCGGCTCAAGGACCAGGAAGGCTGGGGAGATAAGTCTGCGGAAAAGCTCTTTCTTGCGATCCATGAGCGCAAGAGGATCGACTTCCATCGGTTTCTGTTCGGCTTGGGCATCCGGCATCTCGGCGAAGCGGCGGCCAAGGATCTCGCGCACCATTTCAGCGACTGGCCCTCTCTTGCCACCGCTGCAATTGACGCGGCCAAGGAGTCCGCCATGGACGATGCGTCTCAAGCCGCCCTTGATGGGAGTCCGGCCTGGAAGGAGTTCCTGTCCATCGATGGTGTGGGCCGAACCCTGGTTCGATCGCTCGTCTTGACGATGGATCGGGAAGCTGAGCGCGACTCGATCGAACGTCTTGTGAAGCACCTGGAGATCGTTCCGCCTGACGCCCAGGCATTCGACAGTCCGGTTGCCGGAAAGGCCATTGTCTTCACCGGAACGCTGAACAGGATGACTCGCAGCGAAGCCAAGGCGCGAGCGGAAGCGCTTGGAGCAAGGGTTTCAGGTTCCGTCTCCGCCAAGACCGACCTGGTTGTGGCCGGGCCGGGCGCGGGATCAAAGGTCAAGAAGGCTGCAGAGCTCGGCGTCGAAACGATAGACGAGGACGATTGGCTTGCCCTCATCGGCGACGCATGAGCGGTCGGCCGGAGATTCTCTTTCCGCTCTTTGCGTCTCTTGATTCGCTGCCGGGCATTGGTCCGAAGCTTGTGCGCGTATTCGGGCAGATGGAAATCGGCAGACCCAGGGACCTGCTATTCACGCTTCCGAATGCCGGCGTTGATCGGCGTCTCCGACCCACCGTGAAGGGCGTGACGCTGCCGGCGACGGTCACGACCGAGGTCACGGTGCTGCGGCACCTGACAAACCAGGCCAAGGGACGGCCCTATCGCGTAAGCGTATCGGACACTGAAATGGAGTTTCCGCTGGTCTTTTTCCACGCGCATTCAGATTGGCTGCAGAAAATGCTCCCGCAAGGCGAACGTCGCGTCATCTCCGGAAGGGCGGAGTTGTTCGATGGGACGGTTCAGATGGTTCACCCTGACTACATCCTCACGCCGGAGGAGGCCCGGCAGTTGCCGAAGTTCGAACCTGCATACCCGCTGACGCAAGGGCTGGCTCAGAAAGCCATGGCCAAAGCCATCTCTGCGGCAGTTGAACGGGCACCGGAACTTGAAGACTGGCTGGAGCCGGCGTTTCTGGAGAGAATGGGCTGGCCACGGTGGCATGATGCGGTTACGCGGGTTCATGTCCCGGACTCGGCGAAAGACATCAAGCCAAATGCGCCCGCACGCCAGCGGCTTGCATATGATGAGTTCTTCGCCCACCAGGTGACGCTCTCGCTCGCCCGGTCGCGTCGCAGAAGCCGCAAGGGACGGTCATCAACTGCAACGGGTCGGTTCCAGGCAAAGGTTCTAGAAGCGCTTCCTTACCGCCCGACTGGCGCGCAAGAACGTGCAATGCGCGAAATTTCCGAAGACTTGGCGGATTCCGCACGGATGAACCGCCTGCTTCAAGGCGATGTCGGCTCGGGCAAGACCTTTGTCGCATTCATGTCCCTGCTGGTGGCAGTCGAGGCTGGCGGGCAGGGCGTGCTCATGGCGCCGACCGAAATTCTGGCCCGCCAGCATCTGGAAGCACTCAAGCCGCTGGCCGAAGCCGCGCACGTGGTGCTTGAGGTTCTTACCGGGCGCGACAAGGGCAGGGAGCGCTCGGGCAAGCTCGCCGCACTCAAGAACGGGGAAATCCAGATTCTCTTGGGAACCCATGCCGTGTTCCAGAAAGACGTCGAATTCCAGGATCTTCGCGTGGCGATCATCGACGAGCAGCACAGATTCGGTGTGGCCCAGCGCATGGAGCTTGGAAAGAAGGGCGATACGGTCGATGTGCTGGTGATGACGGCCACGCCCATCCCGCGATCCCTGAGCCTGACTCATTTTGGCGACATGGACATTTCCGTACTGGACGAGAAACCGCCGGGCCGGACTCCCGTGACGACCGCGACTGTGCCGGACGATCGGATCGGCAAAGTGGAGGCGCAGTTGAAGGCTGCGGTGGAAAGTGGTCGGCAGGCGTACTGGGTCTGTCCACTCGTGGATGAAAGCGACACCCTTTCCCAGACCGCCACCGAAGAACGCTCTCTGCGACTTCGCTCGGTTTTGGGTGAGCAAGCCGTTGGTCTTGTTCATGGGCAGTTGCCTCCCGGCGAAAGGGATGCTGCCATGGCGGCCTTTGTCGCCGGGGACACGCGAGTTCTGGTTGCAACGACAGTCATCGAGGTTGGAGTGGACGTACCGAATGCCTCAATCATGGTGATTGAAGGTGCGGATTCCTTTGGCCTTGCGCAACTGCATCAATTGCGGGGCAGGGTCGGCCGGGGCGCAGAGCGGTCGTCATGCCTGTTGCTCTATCGCTCCCCGCTTTCCGAATCCGCCCGGCGACGCCTAGAAATCCTGCGCGCGACGGAGGACGGGTTCCGGATTGCGGAAGAGGATCTCGCGATGCGTGGGGCGGGGGATGTGCTTGGCACAGCGCAATCCGGGCTTCCGCAATTCCGGGTCGCCGATTGGGAATGTCATGGGTCGCTGCTTTATGCCGCGAATCGCGATGCCAGGGAGCTCGTAGCGAGTGACCCGGAACTCAAGACAGAGCGTGGAAGAGCGGTGCGAACGCTTCTCTGGCTGCAGGAGCAGGACAAGGCAATTGGAATGATATCAGTGGGTTAAGGTTTGTTTACACGTTTCATCCACGAATGTTCGCATAATGATCTTTACATTTTCTCAAAATTGGAGAACAATTAAGCAACATTTGCGTTGCCTGCCGATCGCGGGCGAATGGCAGGAGGTCACGAAATGAATGAACTGAAAGACACGTTTTCCCGCAACGCTGCAACATTGCCCGGCGATTTTGCTGCGGGCGCAGCGTTTGTGCTTCTTACTTTTGTAGTTTTGTCCCTGTCTGGAACTTTCTGATCTGCGCCTGCCTGCGGTCTGGCGTGTCGGTCCGCGCATCCCGTCCCGAATTCGATGCACGACGACCTCGTCGTCGGGGTTCCCGCCCCGAACCCAAGACTGACACGAAGCCAGATTCGCCACTCGCCCGCCGCCGTTCTCCGGAATGCGGCGGGCCTCTTTTTGTCATGATGCGCTTGCGAAATTCACGAACAGGCAGTGCCAGTTTCTGGCGTCGGGGCTTCTCGCAGCGATCAATGGAAGTGGAAGGGCCAGAGCGTGGCCAGTTCCTGCGTCAGCAGAGCGGCAGTCAAACCAGGCATGCATGGCGCACTCCTGGTGCCAGCCGAATTGCTGGCCCTTTGCGCTTTGACGTCTTGACGGCAAAGCTTGTCGATCTGCCAGGACATGCCTAAGGTGCGTGGACCGAAGGCGTTTTCTGCGTTTTCAGCCTGCGTTACGAATGCAGCCACGACCGTTCCTGAAGAACGCAATTGACAGACCCATGCGTGAAAGATGTCTGTAACGGAAGCTGAGGTCGGCAGGGATCTCGATGCGCAACGGAACGATCCTGAACGGGAGAGGCGGCGATGGAGATGAATGACCTGGCGCATGTACTGCGCGCTGCGAAAGCGATCACGGGAGAGACGGTCTTTACGATCGTCGGATCGCAAGCCGTCCTGGCGCAACATCCGGACGCGCCTGCCGCGATGAAGATGTCGATGGAGGTAGACATCTTTCCGAAATCCCGGCCGGACCTGTCGGACCTGATCGATGGGGCGCTTGGTGCGGAGTCGCATTTTCATGCGACTTTTGGATACCATGCGGATGGGGTTGGCGAAGAAACCGCAATCCTGCCTAGAGGATGGGAGGGTCGGGCCATTGTTCTGGAAGGGCATCCGCTCCTAGAAGGTGCCGTCGCAATCTGTCCTGAGATCCATGACCTGTGTGCATCAAAGCTCATGGCGTTTCGCGAAAAAGACAGGTTCTGGGTAGAGGCGGCTGTTATGTCCGGGCTTGCCGACACGGCAACGATAACCAATCGACTTGACGGGATTGATCGTGATCCAGACGGGACCAGAGTCCATGCATCCAGATGGGTGAGAGCCTTGGAGGGTCAGTCAAATGAACCATGAGGACCGGATGGACCGAAGGCGTCTTGCCTGGCTCAAAATCGTGCTTGATCGCATGGCGTCGTGTGAACGAGAAGACTGCCGGATACGCGTGCAGGTGGGGGACCTTCTGGACCTGAAGCGATCGCGGGGCCTAATGTCCGAGGATCACGCGCAACGCTGGAAGACATTGCTGGAAATGGATGCAGACGAATTGAGGAGGGTTCTTCTTGCGCCAGGAACGCGGGGCCGCGAGCTTCGGCACGCGCATCTATTTGCCGGCGTCCTGCCGCCAAAGGAGCAGAACCGAATTCTGCGAGATATCAGAAAGGAGTCCGGTGGTGGTGCTCCGGGTTCGGGTCAGACGGATATGGTTGGGCATCAACAATAAGGTCCCGCCAACCGCGGTCGGCGGACCAAGTGGCCTCGGTGTCGGGCGGATACATCGCGACGGCGACTGCGGCCAACGGCATGACGGAGACGAAGCGGGACACCGCCCCTTTTCAGGCAATCGGCGTTGAGTCGGTCAATCCTTGGATTGCATGGCTTTCCTTCTAGTCTAGCTGCCCGCGCCGGGCCGCCGTTTCGGTACGTGTGCTTCAAGCTTTGGCATCTGTCGCTTCATGAACTCGTCGAACATCGGCACGGTGAACGCATTTTCACCGTGCCGCTGGCTGTAGATCATGCCCAGCGATTTCAACTGCGCACGGGTTCCTGCGACTTGGCTTGGTTCGCATGACAGCGTCGCCGCGATCTCTCCTGTGGAACTGAGCTTTCGCGCTCAATCGCAGAAGAATGCGCTCCAATTCCGGCAAGCAGCGTTGGGCAAAATCCCCGCTTTCCGGGGATTTGATCTTGATCGTGAAATAACCAAGGTCTTCCGCGTCGTTGAAGATGCGATTCAATAGCACGGTTTTGCCCACACCTCGCAATCCCAGAAGCATCTTGGATCGCCCGGGTCGTTCCGCGTTGATGCGCCGCAGGGCCGTCTGGGACGACGTCAGGACCGCATCGCGTCCCACAAGCTCGAAGGGCGGAGTTCCTGCACCTGGTGTATACGGGTCATCAAAGGCATCCACGGGCCAAAAATTTATGAGTTACTGAAGTTTTTTGCAATCCAACTAATTTCGATAACTTTTGGGACTTTCAAGCGTTCGGTCACAGGCAGCAAAACTCATGCCTCGAAACTTGCGTTGGGCCGATGCGATCCGGCGTGAAGGTTGCAGCGGTCAGGAAGCATCCAGCCTCGGCGGCTCTTTCCCGCCACTTTGCAGCGGAACCAGGAAGTGGGCAGAGAACTGCCCAAGTCTTCGCGGTCATCCAATCCTTCCGGTGATGTAGGATTCCGTGCGCGGATCTTCCGGGTTCGTGAAGATCTGTCCGGTTTCTCGATATTCGACCAGATTGCCAAGATGGAAGAAAGCCGTCTTCTGGCTGACCCGAGCCGCTTGTTGCATCGAGTGAGTGACAATGACTACCGAGTAGTTCCGCCTCAGCTCGTCGATCAAATCTTCGACTTGCGCCGTAGCAATCGGATCAAGTGCCGAGCAAGGCTCGTCCATCAACAGTATTTCGGGCTCGGTTGCCACGGCGCGCGCAATGCACAGCCTTTGCTGCTGGCCGCCCGATAGCCCGGTGCCAGGTTCATGAAGCCGATCCTTCACTTCATCCCAGATAGCACCGCGCCGAAGAGACCTTTCCACGATCTCGTCCAGCTCCGCCTTGGTCCTTGCAAGACCGTGAATGCGCGGGCCGTACGCGATGTTGTCGTAAATCGATTTGGGGAATGGGTTGGGTTTCTGGAAGACCATGCCGACCTTCGCTCTCAACTGAACGGGGTCGATGCTGGGATCGTAGATGTCGCTGCCATCTATTTGTATGTCTCCTTCGACCCGCGCAATGTCGATCGTGTCATTCATTCGGTTCAGACACCGAAGAAATGTCGACTTCCCACAGCCTGAAGGTCCGATAAATGCCGTCACGGTCTTGTCCAGAATGTCGACGGAGACATCCTTGATCGCATGCGCATCACCGTAGAAGACCTGCACGTCCCGGGCTTGGATCTTGGTGTCGCTTACGGCGGTGTCCCGATCGATTTTTCGCATGTCATTCATCATGATGTCCCCCCCACACTACCAGTTTCGCTCGAACCGGTTGCGCAAATAGATCGAAATTGCGTTCATCGTGATCAGGAATCCAAGCAGGACGAGGATTGCGGCAGATGTCCGGCTTACGAAGCCGCGCTCCGGGCTGTCCGCCCAGATAAAGATCTGAGTCGGCAGCGCAGTTGCGCTGTCAAATGGGCCGGAAGGTGCCGAGGTGATAAACGCATTCATCCCGATGAGCAGGAGCGGTGCCGTTTCACCCAAGGCCTGCGCAAGGCCAATGATCGTACCCGTCAGGATCCCAGGCATGGCCAGCGGAAGAACGTGACCAAAAACTACTTGATGCTTTGACGCGCCAACTCCAAGTGCCGCTTCTCGGATGGAAGGCGGCACGGCCTTGAGCGCCGCACGAGTCGCGATGATGATTGTTGGCATCGTCATGAGTGCAAGTGTCATGCCACCGACGAACGGTGCCGAGCGAGGCAGTCCAAACCATCCAATGAAGACTGCGAGCGCCAAGAGGCCGAAGACAACCGACGGCACGGCGGCCAGGTTGTTGATGTTCACTTCGACAAAGTCGCTGAACTTGTTCTTTGGCGCGAATTCCTCGAGGTAAATTGCTGCCCCAATGCCGAGCGGAAACGAAATCAAGAAACAGACAAAGAGTGCCCAGAATGATCCGATCAGCGCACCCTTGAGGCCGGCGAGTTCGGGGAACCGGCTGTCTGGATTGCTGATGAGGCCAGTATTCAATGGCTTGCTGATTGCATTGCTTGCGTTGAGCCGGTCGAACCAACCGATCTCGAAGTCTTTCAGCCTGCGGTGCTGTTCTGGGGTCTCACGATCAATCAGGCCTTTGTTGAGCTGATCGTAGGGATCCGAAACAGGCACGGTCATTGTGACCGTCTGTCCGATAAGGTCTGGGCTTTCGACAACTCGGTCCCGCAACCTGAATTGCGCTCCATTGCTCAGCAGGCCGCCAAGTGCTCGCATGGTGGCGCGGTCATTGGGGTCGACACCTTCGAGCACAGATGCCAGGGACGCCTCGAGCACATCGTCAAACCCGCCCCGCGGCAGTCGTTCCAAGGGGACTTCTTCGGGGTCAATGAATACCTCAAGCGTAATGTGGGTTTGCGTGAATGCATGATATCCAGACGAAACCAGCGACGCGATGAGAATGAAAAGCATGAGAAACGCGAAGCTGATCGCCCCGAGCCCGAGTACTTGCACAGTCCTCTGCTTCCGGTTCCGACGCGCGAGGCTTGCGCGAACGGCATCTGCGGTTGAGCCTGTCTTTGGGTTCTGGTCGGTTCCTGCAGTCGCATCAGCCATGTGGAGACCTCAGTCGTAGGCTTCGCGGTACTTGCGCACGATTCGCAGGGCGAAAACGTTTATGATGAGGGTCACGACGAAGAGCATCATGCCAAGTGCAAATGCGGCAAGCGTCTTGGGATTGTCGAATGACGTGTCGCCAATCAAAAGCGTCACGATCTGAACCGTGACGGTGGTCACGCTGTCCAGCGGGTTGATCGTGAGTGACGCGATCAGACCAGCCGCCATGACAACGATCATGGTCTCTCCGATCGCGCGACTGATCGCGAGGAGGATCCCGCCGACGATCCCAGGAATTGCGGCAGGGAAGAGCACGTTCAAGACGGTTTCCGCTCGAGTTGCGCCGAGGGCAAGCGCTCCGTCGCGCAAGGATTTCGGCACCGCCGAAAGCGCATCGTCGGTAAATGACGAGATGAACGGAATGAGCATGATGCCCATCACGCTTCCTGCTGCAAGTGCAGTATTGGGCGATACGGGGATTCCCAACGATGCGCCGAAGCTGCGTATTGCCGGCGCAACCACGAGGATAGCGAAAAAGCCGTAGACGACCGTTGGCACGCCAGCGAGGATCTCCAGCACCGGTTTTGCGAAGGCGCGAAGGCGGGAAGGCGCAAATTCGTTGAGATAGATCGCCGACAGGAGGCCGACCGGAACGGCAAGGAACAGTGCTACGGCGGTGATGACCAGCGTGCCGAGGAAGACAGGGATCCAGCCGAATGCCCCTTCGGCTGCGATCTGGTCCTCGCGCAGCGGAATTTGCGGCTCCCAGTTCAGACCGAAAAAGAACTCAGTGATCGGTACGCGCTCAAAAAACCGGATCGACTCGAAGAGAAGGGCGGCAATGATGCCAAGCGTCGTGAAAATCGCGATTGTCGAGCAGAAGAGCATAAGGCCGGAGGTGATGCGCTCGACACCGTGACGTGCACGGAAATCGGCAGCGACGCGGGTGCGGGCAAGTCCCACGATCCCTAGGGAAGCGACAATCACGATTCCGAGCAGCAGCCAGCCTGCAACCACATGCATCCGGACGTATCGATCTGCTGCATCGACCTTCCATGCCTCGGGATTGCCAAAGATCCTTCCGCGAGAGATGGACTTTATCTCGGTGAGAATGAGCTGACGTCCGCCAGCGTCGAACTCGTCGAGACTGCCTGCAGGCAGCCCCGACATCGTGAAGCGATCAATCAGCGGCCCCTGAAGCACGAGCCAAAGTACGATGAGGACGACAACGGGCACCACCGTGGAAAGAAGGGAGTAGAGCCCGTGGTAGCCCGGCACGGAGTGCAACCTGGTTCCGCTCGCCCGCAACTTCGTCGCGGCCTGCCTGTTCAGTGCATATCCAAGCATGCTGACGCAAAGAAGCGTAACAAAGACAAAGGTTGTCATCTGCCCCTCAGGCTCAAAGAGACGGGCTGCCCGACGCTACGATCGGGCAGCCCAGTATTTCCTATGAGCCTGAGCCTTACGACTTGGGCTCCATGTTCGTCCCATTCAGAACCGCGTCCTGCAGTTTCGTCAGGAGATCGTCAGCCAGCGACACCAGTCCGCGTTCGGAGAGGTAGCCTCCCTGCTCGAGCGCGTCGTTCGACATGTACTCTTCGAGGAACTCGTTGAGGTTCGGAATGACGCCACGGTGCGCGTTCTTCACGTAGAAGAAGAGCGGGCGCGATACCGGATAGGACTTGTCGGCAATCGTACTGGAATTCGGCTCGACACCTTCAATCGACACCGCCTTCAGCCTGTCCAGGTTTTCGAACAAGAACGAGTAGCCGAAGATTCCGACGGCGTTCGCGTCGGCCTCGAGGCGCTGCACGATCAGGTTGTCGTTCTCGCCCGCTTCCACGAAGGGTCCGTCGGTACGCATTCTCGAGCAATTCTCTTCGACCCAATCGCCGTCGAAGCCACCGTTCTGAACATATTCGAGTTCTTCGCAGCCCGCGTGCATCGCTAGCTCAACGAAGGCGTCTCGGGTGCCTGAAGTCGGAGGAGGGCCGTAAGCGAGGATTTCGACGGCCGGCAGATCGGGGTTGATCTGGTTCCAGGTCGTGTAGGGGTTGTCAACCCATTCACCGCTGACAGGAATCTGGGCGGCGAGCGCTTGGTAGACTTCACTGAGCTTCAGGTCCCAGGCAAAGTCGTTCGCACGCGAGATGGCAATGGAGAGGCCATCGAAGCCAATCAGGGCTTCGGTAATGTCGGTCACGCCGTTCGAATGGCACAGTTCGTATTCAGACGCCTTCATTGCCCGGGAAGCGCCCGTAATGTCGGCGGTGTTCTCGCCAATGCCTGCACAGAAAATTTTCATCCCGCCGCCGGTGCCGGTCGACTCAACAATGGGCGAGCGTGCTCCGGTGTTGTTGGCGAACTGCTCGGCGACCGCCTGGGTATACGGGAATACGGTTGACGAGCCGACGATGCGAATCGCGTCGCGAGCGGAAGCAGCCGTCGCGGCAACGGCCGTGATCGCCAAAACAGAGGCGGTCAGTTTGATGGTCTTCATGAGATTCTCCTGAGAGTGCTGCTTAGACCGCCCCTTGCGGCCTTGCGCGGAAGCTGAAGACGTTTCGCATACCTCGTATGACGGTTTGGTAATACATTTGTGACAATCAATCTCGAAACGCACTTTCTCCAAATGCCCATGTTCGAATCGGGTTGCTTGCCCCACACCTGCATGCAACCGCCCAACGCAAATGCCGGTCGTTCCGGTGCTGATGATGGTCGCTGGATTGCTTCCATCGCCGCTCCCGAAGTGGCCAGAGATCGGCTGAAGGTCCGCCTGTTCTTGGTCCGGGGGCCGAACACGATAGATCTTCGTCACTGAGACACTCCCGTCAATGCCGCGCCATCACGTGCAGCTTCATCCTGACGTGCAGGGGCGGTTCGGGGCCGTTGTTCTGTTTCTGTCAGTTCGCGGGTGGTGCGACTTCCGCGAGCGCCACAGGGTCGCGTCGAAATTTCAAAATTTGTCGGCACTTCTGCGACTGCCGCACGATCGAGCAACCAACGCAACATTCAGGCTTGAACAATCCGGGAACATCGCGTAGGCTGCGTCACGTGGATGGCAGCGACGCGTCTGTCAGGACGCGTGAAGGCCACGACGCAATCCATGCCGCACCGGAT
>JAJEFO010000016.1 GCA_022820365.1 Silicimonas sp. | reverse complement strand
GAAATGGAAAAGTCGCGGCACGCACGGCGAATTTTCGCGGAATCCGCCGAATCAGGGGGCATCGCCGGATCCGGCCTCAAAAATGTTGTTTGATTTCAGCGCACTAAAAAATCGTCATCCGCCATACAGAAATCGCACCCTCACGGCAGGAAGATCTGCAATCATTCGGCGAGAGCGTGATGGCCTTGACTGCGCCAATTGGCTGGGGACTTCTTCCGAAATCGGCAGAGCCGGACGTCTGACCTGAGATTGGCGAGTTCTCCTTCCCAGTCGTGTTTGGCCGCCCTTGGATCGTGCCGACGTGCTCGTTCCAGAGGCCTGGTGCGCAACGGCCGCCCCTAAGAGCGAAACCTCGACAAGGATCCCCGACAGGACCATCGTTTTGCCGTGCACGAGGGCTCTTCACCAACGGATGGCCTGGCTCCCCGTCACAGCTTGCCGCCTGCGCCGATCTCAGAAATGTCCGACTTCGCTGCCGGGTTCCGCCGCCTTCGAGAGCAGGTCAAAGACGTAGCCTGCAACCGAACGAAAGCAGATGAGCACTGCCTCGTGTTCTCCACCGAACCAGAAGGCCGCAGGGACCTGCGCCAGCCTCGTCCGCCTGACGCGCCCCGGAGGCAGCGCGTTCTGCCGAAGATCAGCGGGCGAAAGCTTGGCCAGGACTTCGCGAACCGTCGCCCCCTCGCCCGTCAGCCGAAACACGGCGCGCGCATCGGAAACGTTTGCGACCAGCGCATGCAGCTCGCCCAGCGCTTCCGCCAATGTCGCCACGGTCGCTTCGGCCTCGTCGTATGCACACAGGATCATCAGTTCGTCGGGCGACATCCAGAGGGCGCCCTGTCCCAGCCCGCCGACAAGCTCCCCGGAACCAGGCAGGTCGAATCCGGCGCCTGTCAGCGCCGCAGCCACGTCCGCGGCACCGAGATCGGCTCTGAGCAGGATCATGCCGGTCAGCCCGGCATCCTTGATCGTGACGAACCCGGAGCAGCTCGCGCCGTCGAGAGGAGTGAAGGAATCAGGCATTCTGCTTCTCTCCATCCGGGTCATGAAACACGGGATTCACGATCCTCGCACGGACCGGCTCGCCATCAATGACTGGAAACTCCAGGATCTCGCCCATCCGGTCCGGACCCCGTTCGACGAGACCCATGGCAATGCCGCGATCGAGCGTCGGCGAATAGTATGTCGAGGTGACGCGGCCTTGGGTCTTTTGCTGACCATTCGCGTTCACGCCCTCGTCCGTGGCATAGGCCCCGTCGGGAAGCACCGATCCATCAAGCGTTTCAAGCCCAACCAGCCTCCAGCGCAACGGGTCCGTCATATGTTCGCGTTCCTGCGCCCGTTTCCCGAGAAAATCGTCTTTCCGCTTGGAAATCGCCCAATGAAGCCCGAGATCCTGCGGCGTCACCGTCCCATCAGTCTCGTCACCGATCATGATGAAGCCCTTCTCCGCGCGCATGACGTGCAAGGCCTCGGTTCCGTAAGGCGTCATGCCGAGGGGCCTTCCGGCCTCCAGGAGCCTGTCCCAAAGCGCCCGGGCCTGACCGGCCGGCGCAGCGATCTCGAAGGACAGCTCCCCCGAGAAGGAAATTCGAAAGACACGCACGGGAACATTGCCGAGCGCACCGTCCGTCCAGGCCATGAACGAAAGCGCCTCCCTGCCGAGGTCCATGGATGGCCCAAGTTCGTTCAGCAGATCCCGTGCCCTCGGACCTGCCACTCCGATCTGGGCGAACTGTTCAGTGACGTTGGCTACGTACACTTTCCAGTCCCACCATTCCGTCTGGAGCCACTCTTCCATTGATGCATGGATGCGGTCCGCGCCGCCCGAAGTCGTGTGACACAGCCAAGTGTCGCCATCGAGCCTCGCTACAACGCCGTCGTCGACCAGGAACCCGTTCTCCGAACACATCAGTCCGTAGCGGCACTTGCCGGGTTTCAACGTGGACATCATGTTGGTGTAGAGCATGTCGAGGAACCGGGCGGCATCCGGACCCTTCACGACAAGCTTGCCCAACGTGGAGGCATCAAGAAGCCCGACCCCTGAACGCGTCGCCAGCACCTCTCGCTTCACAGCGTCGTGCACGCTTTCGCCCTGCACAGGAAAGGCGTAGGGACGCCGCCAGTGTCCGACCGGCTCCCAATGGGCCCCGTTTGCTTCATGCCACTCATGAATCGGCGTCTTGCGCACGGGCTGAAAGAGCTCGCCACGTGCCTCGCCCGCGATGGCGCCCATGGTCACCGGCACGTATGGCGGACGGAAGGTCGTCGTGCCCACCTCCTCGATCGGCGCACCCAGTTCCCGAGAGAGGATCGCCAGCCCGTTGATGTTGCTCAGCTTGCCCTGATCCGTTGCCATGCCAAGCGTCGTGTATCGCTTGGCATGTTCGACGCTTTCATAGCCCTCGCGAGCCGCCAGCTCGATGTCAGAGACCTTGACGTCGTTCTGGAAGTCCAGCCAGGACTTCGCTCGCTTGGCATACGGCGCGCGCGCGGGCACGAGCCAAACGGGTTCCATGGGCTGGTGTCCCTCGTCCTCGCCTGCCGGAGCGCGGCCAGCTTTTCTGCCGCGGCTTTCGCCGAGCGCTTTCCCGGCCAACACCCCTGCGGCGTGAGCGCTTTCAAGAGCCGTGCCAGAATGAATGGCACCGCTCGCGCTGCCGGCGACCTGCATCATGGCCATGCCGTCAACCCCGGTTGGAGGACGTGCCGGATCAGGCGCAAAGTGGGCCGCTTCATCATTCCACGAAAGCTTGCCGCCCGCGTGGCACCAGACGTGTGTGGCCGGCGACCAGCCGCCCGACATCGCGACGCAGTCCGCCTGGATCACGTCGATCACCTCTCCGTCACTGTCCTGTCTGCACACCTGGACTCCGTCAACACGGTTCCGACCGACAATGCCGGCGATGCCGCAGCCGGGTCTCACGTTCAGGCCTGCGTCGCGCGCAGCCGCCGCAAGGGGGCCTGTAGCCTGCTGTCGCGTATCCAGGACTGCGGAGACACCAAGACCTGCTTCCCGCAAGGTCAGTGCTGTCCGATATGCATCGTCGTTATTCGTCAGGATCACGGTCCTTTCGCCTGGAGCCACGCCGTAGTTGACCACGTAATCACGCACAGCGCTTGCAAGCATGCAGCCCGGGCGGTCGTTCCCGGCAAAGCTCAGGGGACGCTCAATGGCCCCGGTCGCCGCAACGACTTGGCCCGCCCTGACCTTCCAGAGCCGGTGACGCGGGACCGAGTGTTCAGGCGCGTGATCGGTTAGACGCTCATGAAGAAGGACGTATCCATGGTCATGGATTCCTGACCCGGTCGTGCGCGTGCGCATGCGCACGTTCGGCATGGATTGCAGCGACTGCAGGGTGCTTCCGATCCACTCTTCGGCGCTCATTCCGTCAATCCTGGCGCCATCGACCGGCGCCCGACCTCCCCACGCGGGGTCCTGCTCAACAAGGAGCACGTCTGCCCCGGATTCAGCTGCTGCCGACGCCGCAGCAAGTCCGGATATTCCTCCCCCAATTACAAGTACATCAATCGTTATGTTGAAGTGCTCATAATGATCGGTGTCACGCCGCATCGGAGGCTTTCCGAGGCCGGCGGACAGACGGATTGCCGGCTCGTACACATGCTTCCAGAAGGCACGCGGCCAAAGGAACGTCTTGTAGTAGAAACCTGACGGCAGAAACCTCGACAGCATGGAACTGATCGCGCCAAAGTCATTTTCCAGGCTTGGCCAGTGGTTCTGGCTCCGCGCCTCGAGACCCTGGAACAGCTCCGTCGTCGTGGCCCTGGCATTCGGCTCGAAGGTTCCGTCGCGACCGAGCCCCATCAGCGCATTGGGTTCTTCCGGCCCGCTTGCAACAATCCCTCTGGGCCGGTGGTGCTTGAACGATCGCCCCATGAGCACCTGACCTTCGGCCAAAAGCGCGGATGCCAGCGTATCGCCGGCATATCCCCGCATTTCCTTGCCGTTAAAGGAAAACCCAAGGGATTTCGACCGGTCGATCAGGCGACCGCCCTTTGGCAGGCGACGGCTCATGAGACGTCCTTCCAGCGCCACCCAGGCACCCGGGTCGAAATTGCGTCCAGGACCTCCTGCGGAGGCTCGTGGACCTGTGCCGGATAGGTTCCGTAGACCTCAAGCGTTGCAGTGTTCCGCGCCGCGTGGAACCACTTTCCACAGCCGTAGGCGTGACGCCAGCGCTCGAAATGCACGCCTTTGGGATTCGCGCGCATGAAGAGATAGCCCTCGAACTCCTCGTCTGACGAGCCAGGCCCGAACCGCTTCAGATGCGCCTCGCCGCCAGCCGCGAGCTCGGTCTCGTCGCAGCGAATTCCGCAATAAGGACAAGTCAGGATCAGCATGCGAAGCCCCTGCGCTTCCCTGGCCGGGCCAGATGTCGTCCGGCAAGGCCAATGCGACAACCGGCTTTGGTCGGTGCCAGAAACGCTCTCACGTCGCATTCTCCTGTCTCGTGCTTCACAGAACCGCCTCCTTCAATGCGCGACGCCGGCCGCGACGCTTTCGTCGATGAAGCGGCCCTCGCGAAAGCGATCGAGCCCGAACTCCGCACAGAGCGGGCTTTCGCCCTTTGCCATGAGCTCGGCAAAGCCCCACCCGGAACCCGGAATCGCCTTGAAGCCGCCTGTCCCCCAGCCGCAGTTGACGAACAGGTTGCCGACCGGTGTCCCGGACAGGATCGGAGAACGATCGCCCGTCATGTCGACAATCCCGCCCCATTGGCGAAGCATCTTCAGGCGAGAGATCATAGGAAATGTCTCCACGAGAGCTCGCACGGTTTCCTCGATATGGGAAAAGGATCCCCGCTGAGTGTAGTTGTTGAATCCGTCCGCGCCGCCGCCAATGACCATTTCGCCCTTGTCGGACTGGCTCATGTAGCCATGGACGGTGTTTGCCATGACCACTACGTCCATGCATGGCTTGATCGGCTCGCTGACCAGTGCCTGCAATGCGACGCTTTCGATGGGCAGCCTGAATCCCGCCATATCCGCCAGATGCCCGGAATGGCCGGCAACCACGATCCCGAGCTTGCCGCAGTCGATGTCGCCGCGCGTTGTTACGACCCCTGAAACGTCGCCACCGCTTGTGCGTATGCCGGTGACCTCGCATTGCTGGATGACGTCCATGCCCATTTCCGAGCATTTGCGGGCATATCCCCAGGCCACCGCGTCATGGCGCGCGGTGCCGCCCCTTGGCTGCCAAAGCGCACCGAGCACCGGATAGCGCGGGCCCCGGACCTCGATGATCGGGCAGAGCTCCTTTACGCGCCCGGGTCCGATGAATTCCGTTTCCACGCCTTGGAGCGCATTGGCATGCGCCGTCCGCCTGTAGCCGCGAACCTCGTGTTCGGTCTGGGCCAGCATCATGACGCCGCGCGGGCTGAACATGACGTTGTAGTTCAGGTCCTGGCTCAGCGTTTCGTAGAGCGTGCGCGCCTTTTCGTAGATCGCGGCCGAAGCGTCCTGGAGATAGTTCGAGCGGATGATCGTCGTGTTCCGGCCCGTGTTACCACCTCCGAGCCAGCCCTTTTCAAGGACAGCGACATTCCTGATGCCATGGTTCTTGCCGAGGTAATATGCCGTTGCCAAACCGTGCCCGCCCGCCCCGACGATGACAACGTCGTATCGCCGCCGCGGTTCGGGACTCTTCCAGGCACGCTGCCAGCCCCGGTGATCCCGGAACGCTTCCCGCACCACGGCCAAGGCTGAATAGTGACCCATGTCCTGCAACTCGCGTCTCGGCATCGATTCGCCGTCTCTCTCCCAGAATCACTGATGCGGCGTCTGACGGCAAGCGGCACGAGAGCTTTAGTTCGCGACACCTGGTGCCTTGGCGGGTCTTCCCGCCGGACAAAAGGCACATTATGTGGAGCCAATGACATTCTGGTTCCTTGCATGCCTCATCATCGCCGGGGTCGCCGCCGTGATGGTCCGTGCATTGATGCGTGCGCGCCACAGCGAGATGGGCGGTGCCACTTCGGACGTCCAGGTCTATCGAGACCAGTTGCAAGAGGTGGCGCGAGACGAGGCCCGCGGTGTGCTCGCAGAGGATGAAGCGGAAGCGGTGCGCCTCGAAGTGTCCCGAAGGCTGCTGGATGCCGACCGGCGCGCACAGGCACGCGACGAGCAGGCTCCCGGCAACAAGAGGCTTGCCGCAGGGATCATCTTTGCGACGCTGATTGCGGGCGGGATCGGCATCTATCTGACGCAGGGCGCTCCTGGAACGCCCGATCTTCCAATCAATGCTAGGCTGGCGGCATTGGATACGGCTGCAAGGGATCGTCCGGGCCAAGAAGAGGCGGAGACAATGGCAGCTCCGAATCTTCCCCGCCCCGAGTTCGTGGCCGAGGACTTTTCGGACTTGATGGATCGGCTGAGAGAAGCCGTCAGGGCACGCCCATCCGACATTCAGGGTCTCACGCTCCTTGCAAGAAATGAAGCCCGGCTGGGCAATTTCGCCGCCGCGCGCCGGGCGCAGGAGCAGCTCCTTGCTGCGAAGGATGATGGAGTCGCAACCGACGATCTCGCCGCCATGATCGAGATGATGGTCTTCTCGGCGGGAGGATACGTATCCCCGGAAGCGGAGGAATACGTCTCGCGCCTGCTTGCCCTCGACCCCGGAAACCGCGCGGCGCGTTACTTTCTCGGGCTGCTGCAAGTGCAGGTCGGCAGGCCGGATCTCGCGTTTCCGCTTTGGCGTGACCTGCTGGAGACGAGCATGTCGCATGAACCATGGGTGCCTGTGCTGCGCGCCGGGATCGTCGATGTCGCCGCAGGAGCTGGCGTGATATACGAACCTCCCGCAGTCCGGGGGCCGACTGCCGCTGACATCGCGGCCACAGAGGACATTGAGGCAGAAGACCGGGAAGCCATGATCCGCGGAATGGTCGAGGGCCTTGCGACCCGTCTTGCAGAGGAAGGCGGCAGACCGGAAGAGTGGGCGCAACTTGTCCACTCGCTCATGGTCCTGGGAGATGATCAGCGGGCGCGGAACACCTACATCGAAGCGCAGGCCGTCTTTGGCGACGACGCGGCGGCAATGGCGATCATCCGCGATGCGGGTGCGCGGGCCGGGCTTGCCGAATGATCTTCGAAGAAATCGAATCCCTTGCGGCAGAATTGCCTGCCTCCGGTGCCTTGGCCGGAATTGATCTCGGAACCGCAACGATCGGAGTCGCGGTGAGTGACACGCGGCGGCGGGTGGCAAGCCCGGTCGAGACAATTCGCAGAAGAAAGCCGGGAAAGGACATCTCAGCCCTCTTGGCGACCTGCGCCTCACGGGAGGTCGTCGGGCTGATACTGGGACTACCGCTCAACATGGACGGCTCAGAAGGTCCCCGCTGCCAAGCGACACGAGCCTTTGCGAGAAACGTTGCTAAGGTCACCGAGCTTCCCATCGCCTTCTGGGATGAACGGCTCTCGACAGTCGCAGCGGAACGTGCGCTTCTAGAGGCCGACATGTCGCGCAAGCGTCGTGGCCAAGTCATCGATCACGTTGCCGCCTCCTACATTCTGCAGGGAGCGCTGGATCGGATCTGCAGCATGGGAACCACATGAGCGACGACCTCTGGAAGCGCGAAGACATCGAGAGCCCCTGCGTCCAGGTGTGCCTCATACATCCTGATGCCGGGATCTGCCTCGGCTGCCACCGCACGGGCGAAGAGATCACTCTTTGGCGTCGGATGACCCCCGAGGAGCGAGGCAGGATCATGGCTGAATTGCCAGATCGAAAGTCGCGATTGCCCGGACGACGTGGCGGCCGAAAGGCGCGGCTGCGCAGGTAGACGTCATGTGAAGGGCCCAAAGGGGCCAGTCGAACGCTATTTCCTGGACTCAGCTGTAAGTTGCGGTCGAGATCCTGCTGCAACGGCAGGCGAGACGCTCGACCCGTTGATGTCGCAATTGCGACCTCCGCAAGCATCACCGCCGACCGAAGAGCCTTTCCACATCATGCATCTTCAATTCCACGTATGTCGGCCGTCCGTGATTGCACTGACCAGAATTTGGTGTTGCCTCCATCTCGCGCAAAAGGGCGTTCATCTCTTCGGCGCGCATCAATCGACCGGTCCGAACCGAGCCGTGGCAGGCGATTCGAGACAGGACTGAGTCGATTCGCGCCTTGAGCGTGCCGCATGAACCTCCTTCCTCAAGTTCATCCGCAATGTCCTTCAGAAGTCGTGAGGCATCAACCTGGCCGAGGATCGCGGGTGTTTCCTGCACGGCAATCGCCCCGTGGCCAAAGGGCTCGATCGAAAGCCCGAGTGTCCGCAGCTCCTCCGCGTGCTCCAGGATTTCAGGCGCAGCGTCGCCGAGCTCGACAATTTCCGGGACGAGGAGCGCCTGCCGGGCGACCCCTGATTCGGCTACCTGCGCCTTCAGCTTTTCATAGACCAGGCGTTCATGTGCGGCATGCGCGTCCACCAGGATGATGCCGTCCCGGGTCTGGGCGAGGATGAAGTTCTCGTGAAATTGCGCCCGGGCCGCTCCCAGCGGGAAATCCAGTTCCTCGCTCTCGGCATCCACGGAGTCGACGCGACCGGCGGCGACTCCGTCCAGGTCCTGCAAGAAGCCGCCATCGCCATGAACATTCTGCTCGTTGACTGTTGCTTTGCCGCGCCCCGGCCTGCGGTCCATCTGGTAGACACGCGCCACTTCTGGCGATGCCCGAAACGCGTCAAGGGCATCGCTTCCGATCGTGCTTGACGACCTGTGGCCAGCCTCCGCAAGCGCATGCCGAAGACCGGAAACGACAAGCCCGCGCGCCACCCCGGGTTCGCGAAAGCGCACCTCGGACTTTGACGGGTGAACGTTCACGTCGACCAAGGTCGGCACGCAATCAATGAAGATGGCGGCGGCAGGGTGCCGGTCACGGCTGAGCACGTCCGAATAGGCTGCCCTGAGGGCGCCGAACAAGAGCTTGTCGCGCACGGGACGGCCATTGACGAAAAAATGCTGATGCACGGCGGAGCCGCGCGAATAGGTCGGCAATGCCGCAAATCCGGTCATGTGCAGGCCGCCTCGCTCGGCATCGATGGAAATGGCGTTCTCGATGAATTCGTTCCCGAGAATGGCCTGGATCCGGTCTGACATTGCCTGCACGGAATCGCCGTTTTCCGCCTGAACGGCAAAGACGCGGCGCGGTGCCTCCGCGTGGTCGAAGAGTTCGAAGCCGATATGCGGTTCAGCCATGGCCAGCCGCTTCACCACATCAGTGACCGCCCGCATCTCGCCTCGTTCGCTGCGCAGGAACTTGAGCCGGGCTGGAGTGGCGAAGAAAAGATCCTGCAATTCCACCGTCGTGCCCGGCTTGCCCGCTGCAGGACGCACCGGCTCCAAAGCTCCTGCAGCCGCCTCGATGACCGCGGCACCGAATCCCTCGGGCCGGGATGTGACGATCAACCGCCCGACGGCAGCAAGCGATGCCAACGCCTCGCCGCGAAAACCCAAGGTACGAATGTTCAGCAAGTCCGACCCGTCGATCTTTGACGTCGCATGGCGCGAAAGAGCAAGCTGCAACTGATCCTCGGCGATGCCGCAACCGTCGTCCTCGACTCGTATCAATCGCTTGCCACCATCTGCCACGGAGACGGCAATGTGGCGTGCACCGGCATCAATCGCGTTCTCGACGAGTTCCTTTACTGCCGAGGCGGGTCGTTCGACGACCTCACCTGCCGCAATGCGATTGATCGCCGCGTCTTCCAGGCGTCGAATTGTCGGCAGCGTGCCACTTATCTTGCGGTTCCAGACATCCACCGCACAATTTGTAGCAGTACATTGCGCTTGGGTCCATAGCGGGCGAGCTCCGGCGAACGGCACGCTCATCAGGATCATCCTGCCCTTGCACGAAAGCCGTCACCTGCCCTATATCCTCGGCCAACTCGCTAAGCGAAAGGGACCGAAACGCAATGGCCGGCCACTCCAAATGGGCGAACATCCAGCACCGCAAGGGACGACAGGACGCGGCCCGGTCCAAGCTGTTCTCGAAGCTATCCAAGGAAATCACCGTTGCGGCAAAGCTCGGCGATCCTGACCCGGAAAAGAATCCCCGATTGCGGCTGGCCATAAAGGAAGCGAAGTCGAACTCGGTCCCAAAGGACGTCATTGCGCGCGCGATTTCGAGATCCCAGGCCGGGGACGGCGAAGAATTCGAGGAAATCCGCTACGAAGGATATGGACCGCACGGCGTTGCGGTCATCGTCGAAGCGCTGACCGATAACCGGAATCGGACCGCGTCAACCGTGCGCGCCTGCTTCGACAAGCACGGCGGCAACCTCGGCGAGACGGGTTCAGTAAGCTTCATGTTCGAACGCAAGGGCGAAATCGTCTACCCGGTATCTGCCGGCGACGAGGACACCGTGATGATGGCGGCAATTGACGCCGGAGCGGAAGACATCGAATCCGACGAGGACGGGCACGTCATCCTGACTGCGGATGCATCGCTGAACGATGTCTCCAAGGCGCTCGATGCGGATCTGGGCGAGGCGGAATCCACCAGGCTGATCTGGAAACCCACGACGGTTGCCGAACTGGATATGGAGGGATTCCAGAAGCTCTTGCGCTTGATCGACGCTCTGGAGAACGACGACGACATCCAGCGCGTGACGGCAAATCTTGACGTTCCCGAAGAGTTCATGGAGCGACTTTCGGCCTGAACCGGACCCGCGCCATGATTGAGTGCCCTTCCTTCAAGCTGAACGCAACGGACGATGCGGCGCGTGCAGGCGTGATCAAGACCGGGCGGGGCGATGTGCGGACACCTGCGTTCATGCCGGTTGGCACCGCAGGCACCGTGAAGGCCATGCTTCCGGAAAGCGTGGCGGCGACAGGCGCGGACATCCTCCTCGGCAACACGTATCACTTGATGCTGCGGCCCGGCGCGGAGCGGGTCGCGCGTCTTGGAGGCCTTCACGAGTTCATGAACTGGGACAGGCCGATCCTTACCGATTCCGGCGGGTTTCAGGTCATGAGCCTCGCCGGCCTGAGGAAGGTGACCGAAGAGGGCGTTCGTTTCACGTCTCACATCGACGGTTCCCGGCATATGCTTTCGCCGGAACGATCCATTGAGATCCAGCGCCTTCTGGGAAGTGACATCGTCATGTGTTTCGACGAGTGCACCGCCCTGCCCGCACCCGACAAGGCGATCGCAAGAAGCATGCGCCTTTCGATGCGATGGGCGGAGAGATCGAAGACCGCGTTCGGAGAGCGATCGGGACATGCGCTGTTCGGAATCCAGCAAGGAGGTCTCAACCGGGAGTTGCGGGAGGAAAGCGCCAAGGCGCTCGTGGCCATGGGGTTCGACGGGTATGCGATTGGCGGCCTGGCCGTCGGAGAGGGCCAGGACGCGATGTTCGACGTGCTCGATCATGCGCGTGCAATGCTCCCTCGCGACAAGCCACGCTATCTCATGGGCGTCGGAAAGCCCGATGACATCATCGGAGCCGTAAAGCGCGGGATCGACATGATGGATTGCGTGCTGCCGTCGCGGTCGGGCCGCACCGGCCAGGCATTCACGCGCCGGGGCACCGTCAACATAAAGAATGCAAGGCACGCGAACGATCCGCGCCCACTGGACGATTCGTGCACTTGTCCCGCCTGCCGAAATTACAGCCGGGCCTACCTTCATCACGTTTTCCGCGCCGGGGAGATGATCTCGGGGATGCTGCTGACCTGGCACAACCTGCACTATTACCAGGAACTCATGTCCGGGATCCGCGATGCGGTCACGGAGGGGCGGTTTCTAGAGTTCGAGGCAGACTTCCATGCGCTCCGTGCCGAGGGCGACATTTCGCCGCTCTGATCAGGGTGCGGCACTGCGGCTGTCCCGGCGCGACAATCTCCGTTGCCCCGACATCGCGTGCGGAGGCTTCCCGTTACCCAAGGCACAAACCTGATCCGTGCGTGGCGCCGTCTGCTCAAGTCCCGGAAAAGGTCTTGTCGCACGCAGAAATTGCGGATTCCCGCGCCGTACCGCGCGTGTCCCCGCGCATCGGCGGCACAGGCGATCGAATTTGCCGAATTACAGAGGACCATGGCCTGCATGCTGACCGAGGAGCGGATTGACGTAGCGTAGTCCGCAATGCCGTCGGCTCAGCAGCGAGCTAGACGCGGATCACCTGTGCCGCGCCGAAGAGTCGAGGTGTATCCCGTCATCGCCTGCATGTCTTCAATGGATGTGCCCGACTTTGTGTCTTGGCGGTCACCAAATCAGTCGACCCCGAAAATTCTCTGCTCGTCAATTCAGATGCGACCGAATGTGACGCACTCTCCTGTTAGTGCCGCACCCTTGTGCCGAATCGGATCGAATCATGCTGACTGCCTACGAACAAAAGCTGCTTGCGTCCTATCTCGCCAACATCGCCTCGGGCCTGAAATGCACGGACCCGGAAGCCCGCGAACTGGTTGATTGGTTCGCCAATCGGGACAGCCGCCTGGCCGGAGTTCCCAAGAGACGGCGTTCGAAGCGGGAGTCGGACGAGGAGAAGATCTCCGCAGAAAGACTGCGAAGCGTCGAACAGACCTTGCAGGCGGAGTGTTCCACATATCCGGCGAGACGGGACCGGACTTCCCTGCGCCTAAAGCGGCTCGGGAAGTCTGCAGGACTCAATCGGACGGATCTCGACATCCTTGAATTGCTGCTGCGCCACAAGACCCATGCAATTTTCGAGTCCATGGTCGACGACATCTTCGAGTCTCCGAGCAAATCAATGGACGCGCTCAATCTCCGCAGCGGGGCGATGCCCTTGATCCTCGGCCTGACCGCAAACACCATCCAGTCCCGCTTGCATGACGGCGCGCCTCTGGTCCGTTCGGGACTCGTCTCGGTTGAAGACGACGGAGACATTGAAATCCCCCGCCGACTCGCTCGCCTTGCCACTGCACACGGCAACGCCGGCGTCGATGTCACCCGTTTGCTTCTGGACGCCGCGCCGCCGCCCGATCTCGAATGGACGGATTTCAATCACTTCGCCGTCGATCGAGACCACATGGAGAATCTGCTGAAGGGTGCGCTGGGCAGCAACAAGCCAGGCGTCAACATTTTGCTTTATGGACCGCCCGGCACCGGCAAGACGGAGTTCTGCAAGGTACTCGCTGCCAGGCTGGGTGCGACCCTCTACAGCGTCGGAGAGGTGGACGAATTCGGCGACGAGCCTTCGCGCCGGAGGAGACTCTCCGAGCTCAGGCTTGCGCAGCGCCTGATCAGCAACAACTCGCGCGCACTGCTCCTGTTTGACGAAATGGAGGACCTGCTGGAAAGCAACGCCGCCGACCGCGGAAGGTTCACGGGGCGGCGCATGCTCCGATCCAGTGGAACCGCGAGCAAGGTCTTCCTGCACCGCGTGCTCGAGCTGACGCCGGCACCAACCTTGTGGACCATGAACGACAAGGACGATGTCAGCCCGGCCATCTTGCGCCGCATGATGTTTGCCCTCGAACTGCGCCCGCCGACCGCTTCAGTGCGAACACGGGTCTGGGCACGGCAGCTTGAGCGTCATGGCATTGAGGCCGCACCGGAGGAAGTGACGACGCTTGCCTCGGAATTCGATGCCGCTCCCGGAATTGCGGCAGGCGCAACCGCCGCTGCCAGTCTGGCCGGCGGCGACATTGCAGCAGTGCACACGGGGGTTCGCAGCCTTGCTCGTCTCCTGTCGTGCGACCGTCCCCCCAAGAGACCCCCGATCGGGTTCGATCCTGCGCTCATCCGGGCCGATACCAATCTCGCGGCACTTGCTGCCCGCCTTGCAGGAACTGGCCGCCGACAGTTCTCGCTGTACCTGCAAGGTCCGTCGGGAAGCGGGAAGAGCGCATTTGTCCGCTACCTCGCGGAGCATCTCGGACTTGAGGTCATGCAAAAGCGGGCGTCAGACTTGATGTCCATGTGGGTGGGCCAGACAGAAGAACTCATTGCCCGTGCGTTCGCGGAAGCGCGTGAGGCCCAGGCGTTCCTGGTCTTTGACGAGGCCGATTCCCTTCTCGCCGACAGGCGCTTCGCCCAACGCAACTGGGAAGTCAGCCAGGTCAACGAGATGCTGACCTGGATGGAGAGCCATCCCTTGCCCTTTGCCTGCACGACCAATTTCGGAGACCGTCTGGACCCGGCAACGCTTCGCCGCTTCGTCTTCAAGATCACCCTTGACTACTTGAAGCCCGAACAGGCCGAGGCGGCGTTTCGCAGCTATTTCGATCTACCGCCGCCGCCCTCCCTCGCGGCAGTCGAATCCCTCACGCCCGGAGACTTCGCAGTTGTACGCAACCGGGCTGAGATCCTTGGCCTGCTGCAGGATCCCGAGGCAATTGGGGAAATGCTTCGAGATGAATGCGCCGCCAATCCAAACCGGCCGCACAGCATCGGCTTCAGAGCGTCGGCGCCCTCTCCCTGACGGGATATCCTGCGGGGCAGGCAGATGTTAGCGGGACACAAGTGTACGACTTTTCCAGAAAGGTGATCTTATGCGATACGAGCGCCTGAAAGACATCATTGATCTTGCCGTTCGCCTCCAGGGAACGCGAGCGGGATTGACGATCGAGGACATTCAATCGAATCTGGCGGTCAGCCGTCGAACCGCGGAGCGGATGCGCAATGCGGTCGAATGGGCTTTCGGACCGCTTGAAGCCATTCCCTCTGATGACAACAGGTTGCACTGGCGGCTGCGTTCAGGCGCGCTGCGTAGCCTGGTGCAGATTACTGACGAGGAACTGTCGGCGCTCGCCACCGCCTCAGAGGCTCTGGAACGAACCGGCTTGCAGGAACAGGCGGCGAGGCTGAAGAAAGTCGACACCAAGGTGCGCGCCGTCCAGAGCGACACGCTGGAACGACGAGACTCCGATCTCGAAGCGCTGATGCGAGTCGAGGGACTTGCCATGCGACCGGGCCCGCAGCAGCCGGTCAATGCTGACTTGGTCGAACTTCTGCGAGAGGCCATCCTTACCAGTCGGATGGTGGAATTTCGCTACTGCGCGCGCTCGACCGGACGGACCAGCTGCCAGCGCCTCGAGCCCTACGGCTTGATCTATGGCAATCGAGCATTTCTTGTTGCCCGAAACGACTGGAACAAAGATCCCCGTCTCTGGCGTCTCACCGGCATGGACGATGCAAAGGTGCTCCCTGAACGCTTCGAACGCGACCCGGCCTTCGATCTGCAGCGCTTCGCCCTGCGCTCATTCGGCACCTTCCAGGAGGAGCCCGTTCAGGTGATGCTGCGCTTCGACACGACCGCAGCGCCGGATGCCTCGTTCTTTATGTTCCATCCGGACCAGACCACAGAAGTGCACGAAGACGGGACGGTCACGGTCTGCTTTGAGGCAGGAGGTCTCGATGAGATTTGCTGGCACCTCATCACGTGGGGTGAAACTGTCACGGTGGAAGAACCCCTTCTGCTGCGACGGCATCTGGCAAGAATGTGCGCAACGCTTGCGGCACATCACCAACCAGCCTAGGCAAGGCAGCGTTGTGCCTTCCAGCGTCCGTTTGCACCAGCCGGGGTTCGACGACGTCTTGCAAGCTCTTGAATGAATTCCGCGGCAGATTATGCGTCACACAAGCTGACCACGCATATTGGCCCAACCTTGACGGGCGGCACTTGCCCTGAACCCGCGCCTCGGCTAGGACATCGCGACCAAAATCCAGAGGCAAGGTCACATGGCAAAGGACAAGGTAAAGAGCACCGGCACATTCGTGATCATGGCCCTGCTCATTCTTGGGTTAGCCGGATTTGGCGTGACGAATTTCGGCGGCTCTGCGGGATCCGTGGCCACTGTTGGCCAAGCCGAGGTCGGCATCAACGACTACGCGCGCGCCATCTACTCTCGAATGCAGAGATTGGAGAGCCAGATCGGGCAGCCGGTAACTTTTCAAGAAGTTCGCAATTTCGGCATGGACAGTGCCGTGCTCGCCCAGCTCATCAACGCGGCAGCTGTCGAAAGTGAAGCGGCAACGCTCGGAATCTCGGCCGGCGACGAAACCGTGAGCAACCGCATCCAGTCGCTGCCAGAGTTCCGCGATGCCTCCGGTGAATTCGATCGACAGGTCTACGAGTTCGCGCTTGAACGGGCCGGATTGAACACAAGCGAGTTCGAGGCCGAGATCAGGAGCGACGCCGCCGAAGAACTGTTGCGAAGTGCCATTCGCGGCGGAACCCGTGCACCCGACATTCTGGTCGACACCTTGTTCATCCACGAACGCGAGACCCGCGACGTGACATGGGCTCGATTGACGGCCGAGGATCTCGAAGAACCGGTCCCGAATCCATCCGACACCGAGCTTGCAGCGTATCATCGGGAGAATCCCGGTCCCTTTACGCGACCCGAAACGAAATTGATCCGCTACGCCCTGCTGACGCCCGATGACCTGGCCGAGCGGATCGAGGTCGACGAGGCGCAGCTTCGCACGCTTTATGACTCTCGCATCGACGAGTTCGTGCAGCCCGAGAGACGTCTCGTCGAACGCCTTGTATTCACGAACGAAACACAAACGTCAGCAGCCAAGACTCGCATCGACAGCGATGAAGTCACCTTTGACGAACTCGTGGCGGAGCGGGGTCTCGATCTCTCCGATGTCGATCTCGGCGACGTTGCCGAGGAGGAACTTGGGGAAGCCGCAACCGAGATATTTGCGTTGGAGGAGCCCGGTGTCGTGGGCCCGCTTCCGTCCGAACTGGGACCGGCGCTCTACCGCATGAACGGCATCCTGGCCAGTCAAGAAACCACATATGAGGATGCCAGGGACGAACTTCGGCAAGACGCCGCCCTTGACTGGGCACGGCGTCAGATCCTGGAACTGGTACCGGCTGTCGAGGATCTCCTCGCGGGCGGGGCAGACATGGCCATGCTGGCAGAGCGGACCGATCTGGAGGAAGGTCAGATCGAATGGAACGAGGACGTGTTTGACGGAATTGCGGCCTACACGACATTTCGGACGGCGGCTGCCGAAGCCGGGACGGACGCGTTTCCTGAAGTCGTTGAACTGGAAGACGGCGGCATTTTCGCCATGGAGGTGGAAGAGGTCCGTGAACCAGAGCTTCGTCCGCTGATCGACGTGCGCGAAGAAGTCACGACCGCGTTGACCCGTGTCCGCACGGAAAGGGCGCTGGCGGCCCAAGCCGATGCAGTTGCGGAGCAACTGCGCGCCGGTCGGGAAATGGCAGCGCTTGATCTGGCACTGGAGTCGAATCGAGAGCTTCCGCGCAACGGGTTCGTCGAAGGCACGCCGCCGGACTTCATCGCGGCCCTCTTCAGCATGGAGCGTGACGAGATTCGAGTCCTGTCCTTCGATGGTGAAGCTTGGCTGATGCGGCTGGACGCAATCACGAAACCCGATCTGGGTTCACCGGACACTGCGGCGGAAAGGAACACGTTTGCAGAGTGGATCGCGGCGGGACTGTCTGGCGGCATACTGACCGCCTACACACAAGCCCTGGTCGAGCAGGCTGAAGTCGAAGTGGACCAGGCGGCACTAAACGCCGTCCACGCGCAATTGCGCTGACATGACGCCGGAACCGTCTTTCGACGCCTTCGAGGCGGCCTACGAGCGCGGCGAAAACCAGTTGGTCTATACGCGCCTTGCTGCAGACCTGGATACGCCAGTCTCGTTGATGATGCGCCTCACGGGCGCGCAGGCACATTCGTTTCTCCTCGAGAGCGTAACCGGTGGCGAAGTACGTGGACGTTACTCGATCATTGGCATGAAACCGGATCTCATTTGGGAGTGTCATGGGAAGAAGGCCCGGATCAACCGGAGTTTCCGCCATGACCCGTTTGCCTTCGAAGAGGAACAGGCAGACCCCCTCACCTCGCTCAGGAAGATCATCAGCGAAAGCCGCATCATTCTTCCGGCAGACCTCCCAGCCGCCTCAGCCGGACTGTTTGGTTATCTCGGCTACGACATGATTCGGCTCGTCGAGATATTGCCAGAAGTGAACCCGGATCCACTGGGTCTCCCCGATGCAGTGCTGCTGCGCCCCTCGGTGGTCGCCGTGCTTGACGGCGTCAAGGGCGAGGTGATCGTGGTCTCTCCAGCGTGGACCGCTTCCGGCCTTTCCGCGCGTGCTGCGTACAACCAGGCCGCTGAACGCGTGATGGATGCCGTCCGCGATCTTGATCGGCCCCTGCCCCCGTCAGGCCGTGACTTCGGCGACGAGGCAGGCGTATTGGAGCCGGTTTCGAACTTTTCCAAGGAAGACTACTTGGCAGCGGTCAAGAAGGCACGCGAGTACATTGCGGCAGGCGATATCTTCCAGGTTGTCCCGTCCCAGCGATGGACATTGCCGTTCGAGCTCCAGCCATTCTCGCTTTATCGCGCGTTGCGCCGGATCAACCCTTCGCCCTTCATGTTTCACTTCGACTTCGGCAGCTTTCAGGTCATCGGTGCATCGCCTGAAATCCTGGTTCGAGTCTTCGACGGCGAAGTCACCATTCGGCCCATCGCGGGCACGCGCGCTCGAGGGCAAACGCCAGAAGAGGATCGTGCCCTGGAGGCGGAGTTGCTGGCGGATGAAAAGGAACTTGCCGAGCACCTGATGCTCCTCGATTTGGGCCGCAACGATGTCGGTCGCGTGGCCAAGATCGGCACCGTGCGACCTACCGAGGAGTTCACGATCGAACGCTACAGTCACGTGATGCACATCGTTTCCAACGTCGTTGGCGAACTTTCGGATGAGCACGACGCGCTCTCTGCCTTGCTTGCGGGACTACCTGCCGGAACGCTGTCAGGTGCACCCAAGGTCCGGGCAATGGAGATCATCGACGAGATCGAACCCGAGAAGCGTGGAATCTATGGCGGAGGAGTCGGCTACTTCAGTGCTTGCGGCGACATGGACATGTGCATCGCCCTTCGCACCTCCGTATTGAAGGACCGAAAGCTCCATATCCAGGCGGGCGGCGGGATCGTCTGGGACAGCGATCCTGAGACGGAATGGATCGAGACGGTCAACAAGTCAGACGCCCTCAGAAAGGCTGCCGAAGATGCGGGCCGTTTCGTGCGAAGCGGGAACTGAGCCAGCACTTTCACGCTGCCGTGCGCTCTTCCGCAATTGCAGTCCCAGACAAAGCGCCGGAACGGGATCATGCTTTCATCCGCCGGGCAATGACCATCGATCAGGCGGGACAAAGTGCTTGACATGTCTCGCAACCGCCTCACAGCCTCAGAAGAAGGGCAAGCTGGTACCAGCATTTTGTAGTTGGGCTGAAATTGGAGTCGTAACTTGCATCTGTGAGGCAACCGCATGACACCAGCCCTCCGGAATCTTGGATCCGAACTTCGTAAGGATGTCCTGTCGGCGAAAGCCGTTCCAGCGCTTTCAGCGGGATTCACATCCGGTCTCGCTCTGCTCGTTGCCCAAATTGCCTTCGGAAGCTTCATCTTTTCCGGCGAACTGGCACCCTATTCTTCCCAAGGCATCGGCATGATCCTGTTCGGGAACTTCGTTGGCTGCCTGATCGTCACGCTGACGGGTGGCTATCCTGGTGCGGTCGCAGGCCTGACTCCAGCGCTCGTGATCATCATGGCTTTGATCGCGAGCACAACGGCTGGGCACGGGCTGTCGCTGTTCGTCACGGTGGCCTGTGCACTCATGATCGGTTCGCTCGCCACAGGAATTTGCTGCCTCATGATAGGGCGATTCCGTCTCACTAATCTGGTACGTTTCATCCCCTACCCCGTCGCTGCCGGGTTCGTCTCTGGAATCGGGGGCACCGTGTGCCTGGCGGCCATTTCGCTCATGGGGGCGACTCCAGAATGGCGAGCGGCTTCCGCGCTTCTGGAGCCCGCCGTGTTGTGGACTTGGCTTCCGGGCGCAGCGTACGGGATAGCGCTCTATGTCGCGTTGAAGCGCTGGGGCAATGCGCTGATTCTGCCGACAAGCGCGATCGCAGCGATCGGTGCATACCATCTCGTCCTCGGCACCTTAGGCGTTTCCGGGGAAGAAGCGCGGACAACCGGCCTGCTGCTCGCGAGCACGGCTGACGGAGGCCTGTGGCCTGCACTGCTGCCCGCCGATCTGGCACTTGTGGAATGGGACGCATTGGCCGGCCAAGTCCCCAACATTTTGACGCTGATGCTGATCGCGTTCATTTGCGTCGTCATGAATGTTGCCGGGCTTGAACTTGCCGTAAATGAGGATCTCGACTGGAATCGCGAGTTCAGTGCATGCGGACTTGCCAGTGTGGTTGCCAGCTTCGGTGGCGGGACCGTGGCAACGCTGATCGTGCCCTCATCGCTGCGCAGCAAACTGCTCAAGGCCACCACTCGACTTACTGGCATTGTTGCCGCGTCGGTCATCGGCTTCGCCCTCTTCCTCGGAGACGAGATGCTGGAATTTGTCCCGACGGCCCTTGTCGGCGGCATCCTGATCTTCGCGGGCTTGGGAATGCTGGACGAGGGGCTGGCCAAGAACCGCAAGCTCCTTCCCCGGGCGGAATTTGCCATCGTCGTGATGATTTTCGCCGTGATTGTCCTCTTCGGCCTGATTGAAGGCGTAGGCGCAGGCATGTTGGCCACGCTCGTATTCTTCACCGTGCGCCTCAGCCGCACCGACCTGATTGAATCCAAGTTCACAGTGCGCGAACGGCGAAGCAACAAGGCGCGGAGCATACCTGATCGGGCAATTTTGCTGGAGGAAGGCGGGCGGGCGTACGTCTATCAGTTGCGCGGCTACATCTTCTTCGGCAGCGCCGACCCGCTGATCAGCCGCCTCAGACAGTCCGTCGAGGGTCCTTCCCCTCCTGTCTGCTTGATGCTGGATTTCACCGCCGTCTCAGGCTTCGACTTCTCTGCAGTAAACGCGCTGTCCCGGTTTCTGTGGGCGGCAAACGAAGTCGGAACGAAGGTAGTTTTGAGCGCGGTGTCCGATCAACTGAGTTCAAGCCTGAGGCGAAGCCTGCCGGAAGCGGCATTTGCGGAACTGATTTTGAAGCCAGATACGGACCGCGCCCTCGAATGCTGCGAGGACATCGTCATCGCGGCCTGGAGGGCAGGTGCGACCACAGCCGATGGCCAACGCTCTGCCTTGCTGGAGCACGTCGGCCGCAATCTCGAACGCCATCTGGAAGGGCAAATCGAATTCGAGGACTTGATGAATGAACTTCGCGACTGGCTCACGCCTTGCGAATATGCCGCCGAAGAGACCTTGGTGGGTGCGGATGGCCCCCAATTGCGGCTGCAATTCTTGATCTCCGGCCGGGCCTCCGCGCGCGACGGCGAAGGTTCGCGCCTGCATCAATTCGGTCCAGGCGATGCGATCGGGCAGGCAGATGCGTTCGGTATGCAAACTGCATCGGTGGTTGCAGACGAGGCATGCCGAACGATGGCAATGACATCGGCTGCACGGCACCAGCTGGAGGCGAACGAAGAACGGCTCGCCTTCAAGCTTTATCGATTCTTGCTCGCCAGACAATTTGGACTGGAACAGAGAGACGGCGCCCCTGCTGACATTTCCGGCAGCCAGGGAAATGTCGCATCAGGGAACAAGTAAGCGTCTCGAGCGGAAAATCCGTCGCATCCGATTGGCCACCTTGGTGATCAGATGCCGTAAGCCAAGCGCCGCCTGAAATGATCCAAGCACAATTTGATTCTCCTCACCGGATACCGTTCAAGGAGACCCAACGGCAACGGACACGAGGCTCCGCTCAAGACACATTCGGATGCAACCATCAAATTGGCAGCAGGCCGGTTGACATCTTTGCCAGCCCCCACGCGGGCCGCTGTTGAGGCCTGTGCAGCTCTGTGCCCTTGTTCAACCGGATTTTCATGTGATGTTGTGCAGGGCGAAGTAAGATGGACTGCGTCATCAATCAATTCACCTGGGACAGGCACAACATGGCTAAGTCCGACATTCTCGAACCTCAGGACTGGACGATTCCAGTGCCCATCACGTTTGGTCCCGGCCGCTTGGCGGAAATCGGGGACAGATGCCACGGTATAGGCATCAAGAGGCCACTGATTGTTACCGACAGCGGTAGCGATGGCTTGCCGTTCATTGGGCAGCTGCAAGCGTACTTGGCGCAATCGGGCCTGGAATCGGACCTGTTCCGCAACATTTCGCCAAATCCGCGTGATGACGAGATCGGGGCCGGGTGCGCGGCATTTGTCGCTGGCGACCATGATGGCATTATCGCCATCGGGGGCGGAAGCGCGATGGACGGCGGGAAAGCCATCTGTCTGACGGTGAAGAGCGGCGTGGACCTTTGGGCGTTCGAGTATGAAAGACCCGTGCCTGATGTCGTGTCAGAGTTTCCAGCCTTGATCACAGTCCCCACCACTGCCGGCACCGGCGCCGAAACCGAAAGCACGGCGATGGTGACCCATGTCGAGAAAGGAATGAAGTTCTGCATATGGCACCCAAAATGCAAACCGGCTTTGGCCTTGCTCGATCCGAATTTGACGCTTGGTTTGCCTCCGAACCTGACAGCCTGGACTGGGGCAGACGCCATGACCCACGCGATAGAGGCCTATCTCGTGCCTGGTTTCCATCCGCTGTGCGACGGAGCCGCACTTGAGGGGCTGTCGCTGGTGGCGAAATTGCTTCCCGTCTCTGTCCGCGAACCGAACAATCTTGAAGCGCGCAGCGGGATGCTTGCTGGGTCTTGCCTTGCCGGGATTTCCTTTCTCAAAGGGCTTGGCCTTGTGCATGCAATCTCACATATGGTCGGTGCCGAGTACGACACGCAACACGGCCTGACCAATGCGATCATTTTGCCGGTGGTGTTGCGATTCAACCTGCCAGGCCTGGATGCCAAGGTGATCCGAATGGCGGAGGCGATGGGCATTGAGGATCGGACCGTTGAAGGATTCATCCGCGCAGTCGAATCAATACTGGATGAGATCGAAATACCCAGGTCACTTGGTGAAATTGGCGTTCCTGCAGACTGCGCAGGCAGGATCGCCCAGAAGGCCATTCAAGACAGCGCCGCTGCTACCAACCCAAGGCGAGCCTCTGTGGCTGAGATCCGCGACCTCGTGACGACGGCTATCTCGCAGGCCCGCTGACACATGCGTATCTGCCGAATTGGTCAGCTTGGCAGCGCATGGTGATCAAGGGAACAGACGCTGAGATTGGGTGCCATCAACCCTCAATTCACCGAGGCTTGATCTGGTGACTAGATTCGAGAAAGCTCGCCAAGCCGCGCAACTCATCAGGGCTTACTGAGGGAAATTGCGATGTACAAACTCTACTACGCGCTCAAAAGCGCTTCCATGGGCGTCCGGGTCATCCTAGACGAAATCGGCGCTCCGTACGAGCTTCTCGAAACGTCGATCATGATAGGTGAACAACGACCGCCCGAGCAATTGGAGATCAACCCAAATGGCTGGGTTCCAGTGCTATTGTGGGATTCAGGCGCCATGTATGAATGCGCCGCGATAACGATCTTCTTGTGTGACCGTCATCCCGAATCTCGACTCGCACCCCCGATAGACGAACCGACACGAGCGCTCTTTCTCCAAACGCTCGTCTACTTTTCCAACTCGGTACAGAACGCGTTTCAGCTCACCTACTATCCCGACCGATTTGCCAATTCTCCCCGAGGAGAACACGGCGTGCAACTGCGGGGCAACCGTCGATTACGAGAGACCTGGTCGGTAGTTGACCAGCAGATAGACCGCAATGAATGGGTGCTGGGCGATCGCTTCAGCGCCGCCGACATCTACCTGTTCATGCTGACCACGTGGCTGCGCCCGGCGAAGGGGCATCCAACAATCGAAGAATTTCCAAACGTAAAGCGTGTAGCGAGCGTTGTGGCGCAAAGACCAACCGTGCAGCGAGTTTACGAGCCCTGGTTTGCCGACCCTGACTACTGATCTTTGGCCAAGACGGAACGAGCGCGAATTCAATCTACGATCGCTGGTCCTGCCTAACCGCTGCAATTGCGCCAAACTGGCCTTCGGGACTCCCGCACTGCCTTAGAATATCGTCGTTCAACTCCGAACCCCTTCTGGGTCTTCGGTCAATTTTGGTGAGCACTCCGTCGCCTGAAGACGACGGCTCTTGGCCAGGCAGCGCGGCGGCACCCATGCACTTCGCGACCTAAGCCTGTTTTCGGCCCAAGGTCACATAGAAGAAATTTCTTTGGCGGAGACAAGCCTTCCCACGTCCGGGGAGTCACGCGGCCCTAGGCGCTCGCCGCGAAGTCGAGATATGCGGCGTCGGCTTGGCTAGGGCGCTGTCGAGAGAAGGGAATTCCCCACTCTCCACCGTTCTGAAGGTTGCCAATGCTCTTGGACTTAAGGTGTCGCTCGATCCACTGGCGACCAATGGGATAGGCAGAGCATGACCGAGGAACTGACAGTCATTGAAACGGAAAGTCCCATAACGACGTCGGATATTGCAGACGCCACATTTTCTGCGGAAAGACTACCGACGCCACTCGCTGCAAGTTGACATGAAACTTGGCAGCTACCGGCCGGGCAAAGCGGGATTGGAAGAATGAATCGACATGCCGGGCTGGTCACTCGAACAGGTGCGTGGTGTTTTCGTGCGGCCAATCGTGGCTAGACAATCCTGAAGGGGCGCCGGCTGGTCGAAGCTTGGATGTGACGCAAGGTTGTTTTTCCCAAGCCATGCTGACTCGGCCAGGAAACCAGTTTGCGCAGGCTCAGGCCGACATGCGCCGAGGCTTCAGCGGTTCCGTGCGTGCCAGGCGCAGCAAGTACGCCATGAACGGCTGGCTGGTGTCCTTATCTCGCGTCGCCGCGTAGAGCCGTCTTGTGATGCCCCTTTTGGTCAGCGGCCGGGTCACGTAGTCGGAATCAAGCTTCACGTCCCGCAACACCCAGTCGGGAAGGACGGCCACGCCTCGATTTGATGCTACGAGCAGCAAGATTACGGCCGTCAATTCCACTTGGCGGATTGCGCGAGGTTCGACCTTTGCGGGCAGGAGCAATTCCGTGAATACGTCAAGCCTGGATCGATCAACCGGATAGGTGATCAGGGTCACGTCGCGAAAGTCATCAGCGACGACAAAGTCCTTGGCGGCAAGCGGGTGCTGCGACGACGCGACAAAGACTGGCTCATAATCAAAGAGTGCCGAAAAGTCGATTCCGTCCAGGCTTTCCGGGTCCGATGAGACGACAACGTCGACATCCTCCCGCTGAAGCGCGGGCAATGCATCGAAGGCCAGACCAGGACGAATGTCCACGTCCACATCCGGCCAAGCCCGACGAAACTGCTCCAAAACCGGAAAGAGCCATTCGAAGCATGCATGGCACTCGATTGCGATGTGCAGCCTTCCCGAGCGTCCTTGTCGAAGATTGCGGAAGTCCTCCTCCAGCGCCTCCACCTCGGGAAGGACCCGTTCTGCAAGCTTCAGGAACCGCATACCCGCAGCCGAGAGCCGCAGCGGCTTCGTGCGACGAACAAAGAGTTCTACACCAGCCTGATCCTCGAGCCCTTTCACCTGATGGCTGAGGGCGGACTGGGTAATGTTCATCTGGTCCGCAGCCCGCGCGAGACCACCTGCGTCGTTGATCGCCTTGATCGTGCGCAGATGGCGCAGCTCGAAGTACATGTGTCAGCCTCATAATCTTAGTGAATATTATGAAATTGTCTCACAATACGCGCTGTGGCACAAGCTCCTCAACCGAAAGGAATCTCAAGCCAATGCCCCTGCCCAGCATGTCATTCGAGTTCTTCCCGCCCCAGGGAGTCCCGGCGTCCTTCCGGCTTTGGGAAGCCGTAAGCGAACTCGCTCCTCTTGACCCCGACTTCATCTCCGTAACTTTCGGCGCCGGCGGCGCGCAACGCGACCTGACGCTCGACACGGTCAAGACGATCAAGGAGCATTTCGACCTCACCGTTGCGGCGCATCTGACCTGCTGCAATGCAACCCGCGAAGAGACGTTGGCCGCAGCTGAATCCTACTCCGCCGCTGGAGTCCGGGAAATCGTCGCGCTGAGAGGTGACCCGCCGAGCGGCACGGACACGTTCTGCCCGCATCCGGACGGCTTCAGGGACAGTTGCGAGCTGATCTCTGCACTTGACGACCTGAACCGGTTCAGGATTCGCGCCAGCGCCTATCCCGACCCGCATCCCGAAGCACCTTCACCGCATGCGGATGTCGAATGGCTGAAACGCAAGGTCGACGCTGGTGCATCGTCGGCAATAACCCAGTTCTTTTTCGAGGCAGAGAGCTACTTCCGCTTTCGTGATGCCTGCGATGCAGCCGGCATCGACGTGCCGATCATCCCCGGCATTCTGCCCATCGAGGACTGGACGAGGATGGAGAGCTTCGCGAAACGCTGCGGCGCACATGTTCCCGCGTGGCTTGCAGCCGCCTTCGAGACTGCGCTTCGCGACGACCGCCATGATCTCCTGGCGATTTCCGTCTGCACGGAACTCTGTAGCGACCTGATGGAAGGCGGTGTCGAGAACCTGCATTTCTACACGCTTAACAGGCCGCACCTGACTCGCGAAGTGATCCGCGCACTCGGAACGGCTCGGACAACAGCCGGCCTTCGCTACGTGGCCTGAAAGACGGGCGAGCCGCCCTCAGGCACTCCGTGCAGCGGCATCCGGCACGCTTCGGCCGGCTTTCGGTGGCAGAAGTGCGTATGCTCAATCGAATTGACAAGCGGACGGGTCACTCCCTGAACGCCTCCAAGGCAGACCCAGGAGACTGCGCAATGTCGAAATTTTGAAGTGACTTTCGGAGCATCAACTTCTATGGTGGCAACAAGAATGGCCACGAAGGCCATCAATGAGGCAACAGCCAAGTGAGGGCAGATTCCATGTTATCCATCCCCCGTCGCACCCTGCTATCGGGTGCCGCCGCAACTCTTGCATTGTCCGCCTGCAGCAGTGGCGGACGAAGCGGTGCTGCGAAAGTCGATGCGCGCGCAGATGCAGCGCTCGAATTTATTGACTCGAGCCATCCCGGTACCAGGGAACTCCGCGACAAGGCGGCAGGTATGCTTGTCATGCCGTTGGTGACGGAAGCAAGCTTCCTGTACGGCGGCGCGTATGGACGCGGGGCACTCAGGATCAACGACGCCACCGTGGACTATTACTCGGCGACGCAAGCCAGCTTCGGGCTCCAGGCAGGCGCGCAACAATATGCGCATATCCTGTTCTTCATGACGGAGGAGGCGCTCTCGGATTTCCGCGCTTCTCAGGGATGGGCCGCAGGCGCGGACATCGAATACGCCTCCAAAGGCATCGCTGGCAATATAGGCGCCGAAACCACCACTGCACTCGCCCCGATAATCGGAATTGTATTCGGACAGGCAGGACTGCTTGCCGGAGCATCCGTGACAGGCACGAAATACACGCGGATCATTCCCTGACGCTCACCATTCGCTGCCGGATCCGAAGGGTGCAGGGAACTTGACCTTCAGTCAAGTTCCCGAAGGCGCTTGAACAGGCTGGAGGTGTCCCACCGCCCTCCGCCCATCTTCTGCACTTCCTTGTAGAACTGGTCGACCAATGCCGTCACCGGAAGGCTTGCACCGAACTCGTTCGCGGCAGCCAGGCAGATGTCAAGATCCTTCCGCATCCAGTCCACGGCAAAACCGTGTTCGAAATGATCGTCGAGCATGGTCTCGTGACGATTTGACATCTGCCAGGAGCCGGCGGCACCCTGGCTGATGACCTCGACCACCGCACGCCCATCAAGGCCCGCCTTCTCGGCAAAGTGAAGCGCCTCGGACAGCGCCTGGACAAGACCCGCGATCGCAATCTGGTTTGCCATCTTCGTCAACTGGCCTGAACCGCTTTCCCCGATCCTGCGACAGATCCGTGCATAGGCCTGCATGACCGGTTCCGCTCGACGGAACACGTCCCCGTCACCTCCGCACATGATCGAAAGCTGGCCGTTTTCTGCTCCTGCCTGCCCGCCGCTAATCGGTGCATCCACGAAGGACAGGTCGAGTTCTTCGGCCACCCCGCAAAGCTGGCGCGTGACGGCGGCGGAAACCGTAGTGTGGTCCACGAAAATCGACCCCGCGGACATTCCCGCAAAGGCCCCGCTTTCTCCCAGGCAAACCGAGCGCAAATCGTCGTCATTCCCGACGCAGGCCATGACAAAGTCCGCGCCTTCAGCCGCTTCACCAGGCGTAGCACGGAAATCGCCGCCATGCTCTTTGGCCCAAGCCTCGGCCTTGGCTCCGGTCCGGTTGTAGACGGTAACTTTGTGTCCTGCGGCAGCGAGGTGACCCGCCATCGGATACCCCATGACACCGAGCCCTATGAACGCGCAATTTGCCATGGAATCCCCCTTCGCTCCGGCCTAATCTTCGCTTGCCGCATTTCCTACCGCACCGGCGGGCGCAGTCAACAAGGCTCTCATGGTCGCTCTCTTTCGCTGGCTTACTCGAATCGTTGCCGGGCTACTGGCGTTGGGAGTGTTGCTTTCCGCGAGTCTGTACTGGCTCCTGTTTCGTTCAATTCCTGACTACTCGGAAACCCTGACGGTTGCGGGGATCACTGCTCCCGTCGAGATCGTGCGCGACAACGCAAGCGTTCCGCATATCTTTGGCGAAACCGACGAGGACGTGTTTTTCGGTCTCGGCCTTGCTCACGCCCAAGACAGGTTGTGGCAAATGTCCATGTTGCGACGCACGGCCCAGGGACAGCTCTCAGAGATTTTCGGATCCCGTACGCTGCAGATCGACGAACTGATACGGAGGCTGGATTTCTATTCTCAGGCGGCTGCCTCGTTTGAGGCGCAGGATGCCTACACGCGCCGGGCACTTGAGGCATATGCTGCAGGGGTCAACGCCTGGCTGGCCGAAGTCAAGTCCGGCACGCGAGGACGAGGGGCACCCGAGTTCTGGTTGTTCGAACCCGTGATCGCGCTGTGGCAACCCGCCGATTCGATCGTCATTGGAAAATTGATGGCCTTGCGGCTTTCCGGGCACCTTGGTGCGGAAGTGCTGCGCACGCAGATTTCCAACATACTGCCGGAGGCGCGCGTGCTTGATCTCCTTCCCGACATACCCGATGACAGCATGACCGCCACTGCCGATTTTGCGACACTCTTTGGCACCCGCGTACCTCGGCATGCAACGGCCTCTGTATCCGACAGTCCGCTTTCACCCTTCGCGAAGCCCGGAGCAGAAGGCGCATCGAACGCCTGGGCAGCGGCACCGGAGAGGTCGGCAGCAGGCGGCACACTTCTCGCAAACGACCCGCATCTCGAGCTCACGGCTCCGTCAATCTGGTATCTTGCGCGGCTGGAACTGGCCACGGGCGGCGTGATCGGCGGGACAATCCCCGGCATGCCAGTCGTGCTCACTGGCCGGTCCGCGCGCCATGGCTGGGGTCTCACCTATGCTTATGCCGACGATCAGGACATCTTCCTGGAAAGGCTGAATCCCGACGACCCGGAAGAAGTTCTGACGCCTGACGGATGGAAGCGGCTCGAATCGCGTCCTTCAATCATAAACGTGAAGAATTCAGAACCCGTGACCGTCACGTTGAGATGGAGCGAAAACGGCCCGATCCTGTCCAATTCCAGCTACGATCTGGAATCCATCGTGCCGCCCGGTCATGTCGCCGCCCTCGCGTGGACTGCATTGGGTGACGCAGACACGTCGGCGCAAGCGATGATGGGAATCATGCGGGCCGGAAATATAGACGAGGCAATCGCGGCGGGCGAGGATTTCGTTGCACCGCCGCAGAATCTCGTTGTCGCCGACCTTGAGGAGGTCGCGCTGAAGGTCATTGGTGCGATGCCACGAAGATCGGCCAGGAACCAGACTCTGGGTCGCATCCCGACACCCGGCTGGCATTCAGAAAATCGATGGTTGGGGATCCTCCCTTACTCGACGAATCCGGAAGTCCGGAACCCGGCCAACGGCATCATTGGAAACACGAACAACAAGATGACGAACCGGGCCTACCCCCTGCATGTCAGCTATCGCTGGGGTGACACGCAGAGGATACAGAGATGGCACCGCCTGATGGAAAACCGAAGGGTTCACACCCGCGAGAGTTTCATCGAGGCGCAGCTTGACGCCGTATCGGTGACCGCGCGTACATTGCTGCCATTGGTCGCGCGTGACCTCTGGTTCACGGGTGAAGCTGCGGAGAGCGGCACGGTCGAGCGCCTGCGCCGTGACGCCCTGAATCTCCTGGCCGACTGGAACGGTGAGATGAACGAGCACATCCCGGAACCGCTGATCTACGCGGCCTGGATGCAACGGCTGCAGGACAGGCTGATCAGGGATGAACTCGGCCCGCTCGCAGACAAGTTTCCGAACGCAGAGCCAATTTTTCTCGAACGCGTATTCCGGAACATCGACGGCGCAAGCGCGTGGTGCGACGTGATCCAGTCCGAAAATGTGGAGACATGCGGGGAAATCGCGCGACTCTCGCTTGACGATGCACTGCTCTGGATTGACGAGACCTATGGCCAGCCGCTGGAAACACTGCGCTGGGGTGACGCACATCAGGCCTCTCACAAGCATCCCGTACTGGGAGAAAGCGGCTGGCTGGCAGCCCTCGTGAACATCCGTCAGTCGACTTCGGGCGGAGACCATACGTTGCTTCGTGGACAGACTGTCGGCGTCGGGCCCGAGCCCTTTCTCAACCGCCGCGGAGCCGGATATCGTGGCGTGTACGACTTTGCCGATCCGGACAGTTCCGTCTTCGTGATTTCCACCGGGCAATCCGGACACCCGCTGAGCCGTCACTATGAAGATCTCGGCGAACTTTGGCGGCGTGGCGAGTACATCCCGATGGTGCTCGATCCGGAACTTGCCAGGGCCGGCTCGATCGGTACCACGTGGCTGCTGCCGAACGAGTGACGACGCTGCCGTTCAAAGCCTGGAGTAACGAATGGACTGTGACTGGGTCCAATTCACCTCGATCCGGCTCCCCGTTTCGCTCTCGATCTCTCCCACCACGACTCGCTGTTCATAAAGCCATGCGCGCTTTCGTCCTTCCTGATGCATGATCTCGATCACTGCACGGCTTCGCCCGACATCAAGTGCGGCTTCGATGCGTTCCAGCAATGGCGCGGTCCCAACCGCGTTCAGTGCTGAGATCATCACTGCGTTTTCTCTGCGTGATGCAATCGTCTCCAGCGAAGACCGTGCATCCCCGTTCAGGCGATCGATCTTGTTCCAGACCTCAATGACGACACTCCCCTGGCCGACACCCAGATCTTCCAGGATTGCGAGCACGTCTCTTTGCTGCTCCTCGGTTTCGGGATGGGAAATGTCTCGGACATGCAGGATGACATCGGCCGCCGGAACCTCTTCAAGGGTCGCGCGAAACGCCGCCACCAGCTGCGTTGGCAGATCGGAAATGAAGCCGACCGTGTCAGACAGAATCACGTCCTGTCCCGAATTGGGCAGCCTCAGCGCACGCATGGTCGGATCCAGCGTCGCAAAGAGCATGTCCTTCACCAGCACGCCTGCCCCGGTCAATTGGTTGAAGATCGTCGACTTGCCTGCATTCGTGTAACCTACGAGCGTCAAGACAGGATACGGGATCCTTGCACGGGCTGTCCTGTGCAAGCCTCGCGTCTTGGCGACCTTTCCCAGTTGACGCCTCAAGCGCACCAATTGCTCGTCGATGGCTCGACGGTCGGCTTCAATCTGGGTCTCTCCGGGACCGCCCACGAATCCCAAGCCTCCCCGTTGGCGCTCGAGGTGCGTCCAAGCCCGGACCAGCCGTGTCCGCTGATAGGACAGCGCAGCCATTTCGACCTGCAGCACGCCCTCGCGCGTCACCGCACGATCCGAGAAAATCTCAAGAATCAGTCCCGTGCGGTCCAGGAGCTTGACCTTCCATTCCCGCTCCAGGTTTCGCTGCTGCACGGGACTCACCTGCCCGTCCACGAGAACCAGATCTACCTGTCGAGCCGCGACAAGCGCACGTATTTCCTCAACCTTGCCTTTTCCGAACAGCATGCCGGGAGCAACGCGCTGAAGCCGCACCAGTTCCGCGCCGACGAGCGCAACCCCAGGCAACGCCGCCGCGAGCGAAACGGCTTCTTCAAGTGCCGAGGCCGGATCACGCCGCCGTCCCAGGCCCGAAATGTCTGGATGAAGCATGAGGGCGCGCACGCCCCCAGCGTCGTGATTCTTCACTCTTGTCCTTGTCCTTCACCGTCATAGAGTGAAATGGGCTGAGCCGGCATAATTGTCGAAATCGCATGCTTGTAGACAAGTTGAGACTGGCCGTCACGCCGCAGCAGGACGCAAAAGTTGTCAAACCACGTGATGACGCCCTGCAGCTTTACGCCGTTGATCAGGAATACCGTCACGGAAATCTTCGACTTCCTGATGTGGTTCAGAAACACATCTTGCAAGTTTTGTCTGTCTGTAGCCATGGATCACAGCCTCTTCTATTTTGCGGTCGTTTCTCCGACCTGTCGCAAGTTTTGGCGTCCAATATGGGGTTCCGAGAGGTCCATGACCACCCCAATTGCGCGGAATCATCCAATTAATCTATTCGGTAAGCGCCTATCTCCAGAAATCCGGGTTCAGGAGCGCGATCAAGGCGAGCGTTTCCAGCCGGCCCAAAACCATTGCTGCGCACAGGAGACCCAACGCAGCATCGCCGAGATTGGCCAGTTCCATCGGCGTGCTGCCGGCAATCTCGATCAGCGGACCCGTTGTCGAAAGCGCCGCGACCGTCAGTACCAGGGATTCCTCGAGACCTAGCCCCCCGATCAAGGCAAACCCGGTCATCACCACGGAACATGACAGCGCAAAGAGCATACAGAACACCCAGGCGGCATAAGCGCCCTGCCGCCTGAATCGACGTCCCTGCCGGCCTTGACCACCGATCGAGGAAGGTTGGACCAACTTCTCCATCTCACGCACACCGTGCTGATAGAGCGCATAGACCCGCAGGAGCTTCACGCCGCCCGCGGTAGTTGCCACGCCACCTCCCAGCAGGGCCAGCCCGAGGAGCAGGACACCTGGTGCATTCAGGCCTGACCATACCCGGGCCACGTTCCACTCCTCCGCGACAAATCCCGTTGTCGTCAGAAACGATGCGACCGTGAAGAGCGCCCCCCAGAGCGCGCGCAAGCCACCGGACAATGACATGCCGGCTTCAGTCTCGAAGCTCGCGATCCAGTGCCACAGGAACAGCAAGGCAGCGGCCGCCGGCACGAGAAGGAATCCAAGCCGCAATTCAGGATCATCCAGAAGGCTTCGCCAACCACGTGGCCGCTCTTCGCGTGCAAATGTCAGCCGCGACAAAGCGAAAACAAGAAATATCAGGATGATGAATTCACCCAATGGGCCGGCTTCGCTTCCTTTCATGCCTCCGACCGGCGAAATTCCAGATGTCGCAATTGTGGACATGGCATGGCAGAGCGCCACAAACGCGCTGTCGCCCGCGAGGTACAACGAGAGCCAGAGCACCAGCGTCAGGCCGCCATAGACCGGGAAGAGCCGCAATGCATAGCGCCGCAAGCGCAGCGACGGGTTGGCCGAAGGACTCGCCAGGTGGCCTTGCTGCCCTATTTCAGTGCCGGACGTGACTTCGAAACCGCCAAGGCTCAAGGGGGCCAGGATTGCGATGGCGGCAACCCAGATGAAGAACCCTCCCATCCATCCGACCTGCGCCCGCCAGAGATGAGCCGACGGAGGAAGGGATTCCGAATCCAGAATGGTCAACCCGGTCGTCGTGAGACTGGAAACCATCTCGACATACGCATCGATAAATGCCGTTTCAGGGGCCGCTTCCGAGAGCGGCACGGCCAGCATCACGGGAAGCAGCACCATGCAGCCGACGATGGAGATCAAGTGGCTGCGTCCGTAGCTCCGAATTCGCATGCCGCTCATTGCCAGTGCCACCATCAGAAACAGGAGACCGGACAGAAGGGCAGCATAGAAGAACGCCCTCGACGTGAGGTGATCGTCGATGGCCAGGGCATGCGCCGCAGGCAACAGCATCGAGATCCCGGCAAGCCCCATCAGGCTCACGATGAACGGCTCATCGCCAAGCCGAAGCATCAGAAAAAGTCGATCGAGACCTGGAACAGGCGCTCAACCTCAGGCACGTCGCCCGCAAGCGCGAAGACCACGATCACGTCGCCCTCATCAATGCGCGTCGAGCCCGTCGGCTTCTCCATTCTGCCGCCCTTCTCGACGGCTCCCACGATCACCCCGTCCGGGAACTCGATATCGCGGATATACCTGCCGGAAAGCGAAGAGGTCGACAGGATCGGAGCCTCAATCACTTCGGCTTCGGCATCCCCGATGGAATAGACGCTGCGGACCTGGCCGCCATGGCGAACGTGACGCAGGATCGAACTGACGGTCGTCGCGCGTGGATTGATGTAGGCATCTATCGACAGGGGATCCATCAACGGAATCAGCGTTGGATCATTGACGAGAGCGATGGCAAACGGACACCCGGCCTGCTTGGCTCGCACAGAAGCCAGGAGATTGGTATTGTCGTCGTCGGTCACCGCGAGGATCGCGTCGGCACGCTCGATTCCAGCCTCCGCCAAGAGTTCCGAATTCATGCCGTCACCGTGCAGAACGATAGTGCGTTCCAGAGCATCGGCTGCGCTCTCGGCATTTGCGAGGTCCTTTTCGACGACGCGTACGTGCTGACGTTCGGCTCGCCTTTCCAGCGCCTCAGCGACTGCCAATCCGACATTCCCGCCGCCGAGAATCACGACGTGCTCCTGTCGCTGCACCTTCTTGCCGAAAATCCCCAAGATGCGCGCAACGTCTTCAAAATGCGTCATGACGTGGACCTGATCGCCAGCAAAGAGCTGGTCACCGGGACTGGGCGCAAAGAGCCTGCCGCTACGCCTGATGGCCACGACGAGAGCCCTCAAAGTCGAAAACAGGTCGGTCAATTGCCTGAGCGGCGTGTCCAGAACCGGGCAGTCCTCGTCCAGCTGGATTCCGAGCAGCTGCGCCTTCCCGCCAAGGAACACTCCCGTGTCAAATGCCGATGGCACGTTCAGACGTCGCAGGGCTGCCTCCGCAACCTCGCGTTCTGGGCTGATGACCACATCGATCGGCATGTGATCCTTGCGAAAAAGGTCGGAATATATCTCCGCGTGATAGCTTTGTGCACGCAGGCGCGCGATCTTGCGCCGCACATTGAAAATCGAATGGGCCACCTGACAGGTGACCATGTTCACCTCGTCGGAATGCGTGGCCGCAATGATCATTTCCGCATCCCTCGCGCCGGCGCGCTGCAAAACGTCGGGATAGCTGGCATGTCCGGTAACGCCCTGGACATCCAAGGTGTCCGTAGCCCTGCGTACAAGATCCGGATTCTTGTCGACAATTGTCACGTCGTTTTTCTCGCCCGAAAGATGCCGCGCGATCTGCCCGCCGACCTGGCCCGCACCGCAGATGATAACCTTCATCTGTTTACCCCGCAGGAAACCTCGCCCTTCGCGGTGAGGATGAATGCGCGGCCCGTGCCGCAATCGAAGTCGCCAAGGCTTCTTCGGTGATGGAGACCGATGCCGGACTCCCCGCGCATAACCTGACCGCCAGCGTAACGCTCCGCCCCATTTCGTGCCTCATTCGGCGTGCGCACAAACGAATCTTCGAGAGCCCGAAACTGAGGTAGCGTTCCAATGCAGGCTTTGAATGCATGATGACGAGCAGATTGGATGGAAGCCTCCTTTCTCGTGCTGATCAGCATGGGCTTTCAGGACTTTCGCCTTCCAAGCCTCTCCCTTCCAGGCGAGGTCGCTTACGGATAAGCCTCATGGCCATTCCGGTGGCAATTTTCTGGCACGCACAACGGAGGTGTTCAAGATGCAGCAAGACCAATTGACGTGCAAACCAATTCCGGCTGGCCTATCGGCGCGCCATCCCGCCATTGAAGTCTCGGTCGAAATCAAGGATTCGATCGAACCCGGCAAGAAGTGAACTGGAAGCGGCTAGATTGTCCGCCATGCTTGCCTTGTTGATTGAGCGCATTTTGGCCGGATCAGAGAAGAACCCGACCCAAGTAGACGTCGGCAACGAACGCGCGAATTCGCGTTGCGAGCCCAAAGCGTCAATTGCCGAAATCGTCGAAAGCGCGGATAGAATCATCAAGCGAGCAAAATTCCGGCGCTGGTGAATTCCGGACGAATCTTGTCTTGGTTTCGGCAATCATCGCCATACTTCCTTAGTGTCAGCGCTCGCCCCCGTCGTCAGGCCGAAGGACGCATAGGCAGCGTTGATCAGCGCACTACCCATGCAGGTCGCGTCGGTATTGCACTATCTCGCAACTAGCGGGTCCAATCGAAATCGTGAATTGCCGTCTCTGCGATCGAACCGGTTGAGATTTCAAGTAGCCCCGTCAGGCGCGGTGTGATCCTGTCTAACGATCCGCTCTTGCTCGATCTGCTCAACTTTCCCGCCTCTCATCCTATTCTGTGACTCTACCAAATGCGGATCGATTCAGCGGTTGAAGGCGATCTGAATCCGGTCCGCTTGCTGCGCCAATTGCAGTCGTGCGGTTCCTGCGATCTATTCTGTTGGAGTGGCCATGCTATAAGCCAGTTGAAGGCGACAGTTTCAGCAAATTGCCCTTCCCCACTGAATTGCGTCGCACGATTGGCACAAGTGATTTCAAGCACAGATGACCCGTGCCGATTGGACAGGCCCAGCTTATTTCGGTAATGCACTGCACACGCGTGCAGTCTGGTCTATTCTAGCGAGAGGGTAACTCCACATGCGAATTGTGGCGGTCTTTGGGCGCGCAGCCGTCGACCGACTGGTCGACGAAATCGTCGTGCGGCCCGAACTGGATACCGACGGCAATGGCGCCGATGCCGCTCATCACGCTGTGCCACCCCGAACGTGCCCAGTATCGGATCCGCTCGCCGGGCGGGAGAACTCAACCGTCCGGATGATGCATCGCGACCGTCGCCTCCGAGCGGTGGAACTCCTCCGCCTTTGTCACTGGCTCGACCAACGAAAGACCAAGTTCTCGAAGCGGCCACAAGACGGATCTGTCGGGGAAATCCGGCGGACAGCCAGTGCGCGCGACAAACATCATCGCATCCGTGCTCGGCAGACCCACGCCTGCATCCTCAGCCAGGCACAGAACGAAATTGCTGGCCGACGCCAGGCACGGCCTGCCCACGCGACCGAGCCAGTTCTCCCTGACACAGAGTTCGAAGGCCAGCGCGATTCAGGTCAACTCTCCACCGCTGCGGCTAGTGCTGAACCACTCCACTGCCTCCATCGAGTCATGACGCATGCCAAGCTGCATGCCTGCAAGACTCGCACGGAATCCAGTCCGGAGTCTAAAGATGTCTCCGCACTTCGCGCACTTTACGCGTTTCGGCATGGCTTGGGCGTTTCGGTTCCAGAAGGCGACAAAGTGATTGGGCTCGACAACATCAAACAGTCTGGATTGAAGCGCTACGAACTTGCGACCGTCGATCTTGATAGCGACGAGCGAGTGAGGCCCTTGGTACGTCTCATTCGCGATCGCATCGAATGCTCTGTAGCGCCACCATTGTTTGAACGGACCGAAGCCAAACTGATCGCTCGCAGGACCGTTGCCTGAGCAGGTATCTAAAGGAGTAGCCTCCCATGGCGAGGAAGAAAATTCACCTGGTCTTCAAGACCCATCTTGATATCGGGTTCACCGACTATGCCGTTAACGTGCGTCAACAGTATCACGACCACTACATCCCCATGGCGATCCGGACCGCCAAGCACTTTTGGCGCGAAAACCCCGACAGGCCGAAGTTCATTTGGACAACCGGCGCCTGGTTGATCCATGAGCACCTTGAACAGGCAACACCAGTGGGCCGACGGAATCTTGAGGACGCGATCGAGAATGGGACTATCGCGTGGCATGCGTTGCCCTACACGACTCATTCAGAGTTGCTTTCGGCGGAATTGTTCGAGGCCGGGTTGAGCTTCAACCGTGATCTGGATCGCCGGTTTGGTTGCCAAACGACGGGCGCCAAGATGACGGATGTCCCGGGTCATACGCTGGGCATCGTGCCGTTGATGGCGGCGGGCGGAATCCGCTTTCTCCACATCGGGGTAAATTCCGCCAGCACTCCCCCGGACGTGCCGCCGGTTTTCAGATGGCAGGCAGCCGGGGGAGAGGAACTAGTTGTCATGTATCAATGCGGGTACGGCGCAACGTATTTTCCCAGCGAATTGGATGTAGGGATTGGTTTCGCGCATACTACGGACAACATGGGACCGCAGAGCATCGCTCAAGTCATAGAAAACCATCGGCTGATGGCGCGTGACAATCCCGACACAATCATTGCAGCCTCAACGCTCAATGAGTATGGCGATCTGCTGTGGAAACAACGCGAGAGATTTCCGGTTGTTACCGATGAGATCGCCGACAGTTGGGTCCATGGAGTCGGATCGGCACCGGCCAAAGTGTCGAGATATATGGCGCTGAGGCGACTGTATGGCAAATGGGTGCGTGACGGTTTGACTCCGCAGCGCGAAGCAATGGGACGCCGATTGTGTATGGTCGCTGAGCATACCTGGGGCGTCGATATCAAGACCTTTCTTCGTGACGAAACTGCTTGGGACCGACAGGACTTCGAGGCCGCCAAACAATTCGACTCGAAATTTGCCCTGACCGAGCGTTCCTGGCGCGAGCAGGAGGAATTGATCGATGACGCGGTTTCGGTCTTGCCCCGCCAAGATCGGGAAGAAGCTGAAATTGCTGCCGCTCCCTTTCACCCGCAACCATCGGCCACTGCGGTTCGTAAGCAAGGATCCCTAACCCTCGGCGACGGCGAACTGGACTTCGACGGGGCAACAGGCGGGCTTTGCCGCGTGCGCTTTCCCAATGGCTGTGACCTGAAGAGCGTCAAAGGGCAGATAGCCACACTCACCTATGAGAGTTACGACGCGCAGGATTACCGAGATTTTGCGGACAGTTACTTAACCCAACGCACCCACTGGAGCGTACAGGATCATGGAAAACCCGGGTTGGAACACGCGCGCACTGCCCGTTCGGGCATCTTCGAGCCGAAATGGCTGGGCGTAGCAATTGAAGGGGGCGGCCAAGCGATCGGAAAATTCCAGTTCTCAGGAACTGCAAGGGATGATCTGGGCGCTCCGGGCGCACCTGAGCTTCGTTATCGATTTGTTGATCGCGACACGCTGGAGGTCACGGTCTGTTTCTTCGACAAACCGGCGAACCGGATGCCCGAGGCATCATTCGTGACCTTTGCGCCGACGGCAGATCCGGAAAGCTGGCGATTTCGCAAGCTTGACTACGATGTGAACCCCAGAGCCGTAGTCAAAAATGGAAACAGACAGCTACATGCCGTCCAATCGGTAAGCTGCACGACATCAGACAGGCAGCACCTGCAGATCGCACCATTGGATTGCCCGCTGGTCGGACCTGCCGCGGTGCCGTTTCTACCATTTTATCGCGGCGAAATCGAGATGCAGTGGGGCGTCAGGTTTTGTCTGCACAACAATAAGTGGGGCACAAATTTCCCGATGTGGTGCGAAGGAAATTTCGCGTTCCGCTTTCGCATGTCGCTATCTGACAACCGGTAGTTTCTGGATCCGCGAGAAATTCACATTGGAATACACTTCTGTCCCAAGAAAATCAGATTGACATTTCATAAGATGCTGATGCATATAAACGAATTGTATTTTTCGGTCGCTGTCCACATAAACCGGAGTTCCACTCAAGGCACACTTCCTCCCTGTTGTGCACCATCAAGAGGGGGAACGCGATATGTTCCTGCAGTCTTGTCTGCGTCCTAATCATGCAGCACCTACCATGGGACACGTTCTGCCGCTCTGTCTCGCGAATTGGCGGGGACCGGTACGCCAAGGCACTCCCCTGCAAGGATCTGTACCGGTGCCTGGCTTTCGCCCAGTTCACCTAAAATTGCATCCTGCGCGACATCGAGGCCTGCCTTTGGCTGTTCCCGTGGGCGCGGGTCCGCATGACGAAGGGCACCGTGAAACTGCACACGCAACTCGACCTGCATGGCAACATTCCCGCACTCATTCCCATATCCGACGGCAAGCCGCATGACGTCAACGTCCCGGACGTGCTGGTTCCGGAAGCCGGCGCGTTCTTATGTCATGGACCGGGCATCCCTCGATTTCGAACGCCGCCACTGTCTCATTCTCTGTGGCAGCTTCTTCGTCCTGAGAGCGAAGTCAAACACCAAGCTCCCCCGCCACTCCTCCCGGGCCGTGTATAGCAGAGCCGGCTTCAACAAGGCGTTCGCCACGATTCAGATGCTGGATGTGCATCTGCCCACCACCGATGGCCGGCACCTTATCCGGCTGGTACATAGCGCACCGCGAATTTCTTCGTGACTGCCTGCCGACAGCTGCCCGGCGGGTCCAGTGTAGTGCCGACCTTAGAGGTTCGGTTCCATGAATATCAATGGGCTGCAGGCTAGGATATCCGCGAGCTGCGGAAGTCGGGGTAACTCCGTACAACCCAAGTCACAGTGACGTCTTGCGTCGACAAAAGCAACCGCCTACGAATGATGTTTGAATGGAACCAAGCACATACAACCACATGCATCGGTGCAGGCAAATTCCACCATGAACAAAATAAAGCTCGGTATCAGTCCTTTGAGTTGGACCAACGAAGCGCTCTTGGAACTCGGCGACGACATCAGTTACGAAACTTGCATTGCCGAGGCGGCACAAGCCGGGTTCACCGGCATTGAACTGGGTCGCAAATTTCCGAAACAGGCTGAAACCGTCACTGCGACCCTTGCAAGTTTCGGACTAGAGCCGGTCACGTCCTGGTATTCCGGATTCCTTGCCGAACGGTCCGTCGAGAATGAATGGCCGGATGCCTTGCCAATGATTAGGCACCTCGTGGCGCTAGGTTGCCAGGTAATGGTCTATGGAGAGTGCGCGGCCGGACCGGCGGGAGGTGCTGCAGCGGCCCTATCACAGACTCCACCCCTAGAGAATCTTGACCTCCAAACTTACTCCCGGCGCATGACGGACTTTGCAAGTCGTGTAAGTGAATCCGGTCTGAAACTGGTCTATCATCCCCATGTAATGATGCCGGTTGAAACCGTGGACGAGATTGATCGATTCATGTCCGCCGCAGGTGAACCGGTTCGCCTTCTTCTCGACACTGGTCACGTGGCAGTGGCAGGAGGCGACTACAGGGTCGTGATGGAAAGATGGTGGCACCGGATAGGCCACATTCACCTAAAGGACATTCGCAGATCTGTCCGTGACTCCCTCGACCCGCACACACAGACGATTGATGAGGCGGTACATGAGGGCGTCTTCACGGTGCCGGGCGACGGTGACCTGGACTACGGCCCGCTGATCAGGAGGATTGCCGAGCACGGCTACGATGGCTGGCTCGTTATCGAAGCAGAGCAAGACCCAGTGAAGGCGCCCCCCCTAACCATGGCGAAAACCGGGTTTTCTCATATTTCCGGGCTACTTGAACGCCATGCCATCCCGTTTGACAGGAATCCACGCCATGACCACGGTTGAGAAGCGCGGACTCAGTGTCTGCCTTGTAGGATGCGGCGGCATGGGGCGGCTTCACGGCGAGTCCATTCTCAGGCATTCCAACCTGTCTGGCCTCAGCGTTTGCGATGTCGACCCCTCGCGCGCCCAGAAATTGGCTGGTGAACTCGGGGCCGAATGGCTGCCGCTGACCGAAGCGCTGTCCTCAAGCACGTTTGATGCATTTTTTGTCGTCACGCCGGCAACGGCACATGTGGAACAACTGGTTCGGATCATTCCAGGTGGAGCCTATGTGTTCTGCGAGAAACCCTTGGGCGTCGACATGGCAACCATCGACGCGGCCATGCCGGTGCTGAGACCTTTCGCAGATCGAATACAAGTAGGATTCAACCGCCGCTTCGACCCGCACATGGCGGCTCTGAAACAACGCATCCTGGCAGGAGACATCGGCGAGATAGAACAATTGCGAATTGTCAGCCGAGATTTTTCCGCCCCGTCTGTGGAGTCGCTCGTCGGTTCAGCGGGGCTGCTGTTTGAGACAGCTATCCACGACTTTGATTTGACACGCTGGTTGCTCGATGGCGAGATTTGCGAGCTCATGTGCCTGGGCAACGCCCTAATCAATCCAGACTATTCCAGTGTGGGTCACATCGACACTGCGACAACGATAATGCGTGGAACGCGCGGACAGCAGGTAGTGATCCAGAACAGTTGGCGTACGTGTTATGGTTATGACCAGCGCGTCGAAGCATTTGGCGCCGGAGGTCGACTAGCAGTTTCCAATCCCGCCGATCCGCTGGTGTTTTGCGAGAATGCCGACGGCCTGCATCGTGGTCCGATCTCATCTGACTGGTTTGCCCGATATCCCGAGGCCTATTTCATTCAGGACACCGCGTTTCTCAATGCCGTCAGCAGTGGCGATGCGGTCAGGCCGAACCTCATTGACGGTTACATGGCATCATATATTGCGCAGCGAGCCAGCGAGTCCCAAAGTGCGGGTTCGCTCGTTTCTTGCAAGCTTCATGACGGCGAGTTCGCACAAACACATCAGCCGCTACACGCCTGAAGCTCAGGAATTTCCCTTTCTCTCCCCGTGAGCAAAGTTGAGTTCTTGCGCTAGCCTGGTTCAGCGCCGTCCGCAATCGGCACCCAAAATCAAGCACCGGATCTTGCGCGTGAGCGGCCGTGGTGCCCGAACTTGACAAGACAGTTCCGGCACCGGCAGCAATCGGCGCGGCGTTGACGTTCCCTGGAAGCCGACCTCAATGACATGCGCGCCGCGGGCCTCCGGTCCCTGGCCGCCGTGCAGGATCACAGTGGCAGGGGATCTGGAAAACCAGTGTGATACAGCGCGTCTCTTTCCTCCACTGGAACGTATTCTTCGACATAAAATGCCAGAACTGGGCTTCCGCCTTGTTCTTCCGTGTCAAGAGGGTCACCCCACAAGACTTCCTTCAGATCGCCAACAACCGCCGCGAATGCAAAGGAATCTATCGGTCGATCGTCGGCATTCTCGGCAAGCTCGCCGCCAGCGGCGCCATATCCTGCGCCTCGATTGCACGCAGGTTGGGTTGCAGCAGAGCGGTTCGCGGCCCTTGAACGGGAACGTCTTGAGAAAGTCCGGGGCGCAATCATGTTGGAACTCGACTGGATGATCGAATCAGAACTTGTCGATCATCCGGCGGTGGAGGTCGATGCCGATGTTGCGGACCGCGGGTGGCTTGCGCTTCGTGACGGCGTCGCACCAAAGGAATGGCGCGATATGCACGTCATGCGGTAGCAGGGCGTTCACGATGGCATGGCAGAGCCGTTCGTCGCCTTGGATCCGCACCATGCCGCCATCGCCGCCCCCAACGTGATTCGCCCCGACGTCAAGTCCGAAGGGCGGACGGCCATTACAGTCGAACAAAAATTCGGCTCACGTCCGAAATCTACGTCACACTCCAGATCGCTTGCTCTTGCAATGCGGAATCTCGTGGTGTACTTTCTGCACACGCTTGCAGAAACTGCACGGTCGAGGAGGTCAAATTGCGTCAGAAACTGCTTATCCTGTACCTGCAAAACTCCGCGCTCGATTCCCCCATAGTCGGTTGGACGCGATATGACGGCGACACGGTCGCGCCGCCTGTTTCCGGTGACGAGGATGAGCCGCCCTATGCTACGGGATTGGATGCACTGCGCGACGGATGGCGCGCAATTCAGTTTTCTGCGCTCGAGCCGCAGCCTGGCGAACTGAACTACCAGCCCGGATGGCAATCCTTCGAAGTCATTATGGAAAAAATTGTGGAGACTCCCAGATGAAGCAGCTTGGCACAGGCGAAATGATCCGCTTTGTGAGGGACGGATTTCTCAAGCTGGAAGGTCTGTTGCCCTGGGATCTTTGTGACGCCTTTCGTGCCGCCTACGTGGCGGACTGCACCGACGACAGAAGCGGCCGGGCAAGATTGCCTGTTGTAGCATGGGGTACTCCGCTCACCGACGCATTTGACGACAACGATGTCCTATCCCGCGTTTTTTCCCTGCCGGAACTCGCCGGTGCGATCCATTCGCTTCTCGGGCCGAATTGCAAGGTCGATCACCATGTTATGCATATCCGCGAGCCCAATCAGGGAGTGTCTCAACACTTGCATTGCGATGCAATGATTGATGCTCGAGAGGCCGCATTCGACGTTCAGATCATGATCTATCCGCAGAACATGACACGAGAGATGGGCGGCACGCTTGTCATTCCCGGAAGCCACACGCGCAAGGCCGGGGAGACCAGCATTGCCCGATATCAGAACCTGGCAGGTCAGGTTCAGTTGACCGGTCCTGCCGGAACCGTACTGATCCTGCATCACAATCTCTGGCATGCTGGACGGCGCAACGCGAGCAACAGCGTGCGCGCTATGTACAAAATGCGCCTGAATCCGACGGGGTCGCAGACCGGCCATTGGGACATGTCAGACTACGACGCTGCCAAGGCACGTGCACCAAAGCCGTTGCATTCGCCAGCGACATGCAAGCATGACATTCAGGCGAAATTGTCATTTTTTCATCCTTGGGCTGACGCCCGGAGCGCGCATCTCGACATAGTCCAGCGAACTCGGCTTTGGAGACTGTTGAGCGGAGACGAGGATTTCTCGGTTCACCATTTCCTGTCCCGACTGGAAAACGAGCCGGCTTGAACAAGGTTCAGCAACCGTGCACACGGCGGTTTGGGATCGGCTTGCAAAGGGTAGTGCGAATGTCAATGTCATTGGGACCGCTCACCGGAAAACGCGTCCGCGCGCGAGATGTGGCGCAACTGGCCGGCGTATCTCGCTCAGCGGTGTCACGCGCGTTCTCGCAGACAGCCTATATCGCACCTGATACGAAGGCCAAGGTACTGAAGGCGGCTGCTGAATTGAATTACAGCCCCGACAGCTTGGCGAGCAGCTTGGCCAAAGGCAGATCCAACATCGTTGTTGTCGTCCTCAATCAGGTCGATGCGATCAGGGGGCCAAGCTTTCACTCCGCACTTATTCGGTCGCTTCAGGAATCCGGACGCCTACCCGTGGTGTTGAGTCTGTCGCCAATGGATGATGGCGCATCCTCGCTGAAAAAACATCTGACTTTCCCAGTCGAGGGATTGATCGTCATGTCGGATTCGGTGTCGGTCGACGTTGCCCGACACGCCGTGCCGTACGTGCGTCCGATCATGCTCAATTTCGAACGAACACGTTCTGATGTGGACAGCATTGTAGCCAACGACGCCACGGGTGTCGCGGAGTTGGTGAATTACCTTTGGGAAACCGGACATCGCTCGGTCGGATTCATGGCCGGACGACAGTCGTCAATCTCTTCGAAAATTCGCCGGGATGCGCTTGCCCTGGAAATCGCTCGCAGGGGAATGCATCTTACCGTCGAGGCGAGTGGCGAATTCGCCTACGAACAGGCGTTTGAGGCGGCCCCTGCCCTTGTCGCGGGAAAGAAACCGCCTGACGCGATCTTCTGCGCAAATGACGTGATGGCCTTTGCCGTCATGGATTATCTTCGACTCAAAACGCAACACCGCGTCCCTGAAGATGTATCAATTGCCGGGTTTGACGACATATTCATGGCACGCTGGCCGATCTACAACCTGTCAACCATCCGTCAAGACGTCGACAGCATGGCCGCGGCGGTCACCGGGATTCTCGAGAGGCGACGAGATCCGCAAAACCGGAAGTTCGATCCACCAACAATGGTGACGGAGTTGGTCTTACGCGGGACTATCGGCCGACGCGAAAGATGAGCTGAGCGGCGCATTTTTCATGCGTTCGTCATCAAGTTGCCACGCGACTGCAACACCGAATCACCAGAGTTGACCTGTTCTGCACGCGTGTGTAGACTCGCCTAAAGTTGAAATCCTAAGACCACGAGCCAGAGGGGGTCCAAATAATGAAAAATCGTCTATTCCTTACGGCAGCAAGCTGTGCTGCCTTTAGTTTCGGACTAACTTCCGTCGCAGTTGCCCAGACCTGCTCCGAATACAACGAGTCGCCAATGTTGGCAGACATCGTTGCAGCCGGCGGTCTCCCTCCTGTTGGCGAACGCCTGCCGGCCGAACCCCTGATCGTTGAGCCGGCCGAGCAAATCGGCACCTATGGCGGAACCATGGTGGACTCCACAGGGGGCAATCGCCTGGCCGAGTTTCGTCACTTCGGCTATGAGGCGCTGGTGCGGTGGTCGGTCGACGGCGGCGAGGTGCTGCCGAACGTCGCAAAGGGCTGGGATGTCTCCGACGATGCGACCGCCTACACCTTCCATTTGCGTGAAGGCATGAAATGGTCAGACGGCGAAGACTTCACCGCCGACGACATCGTCTTCTGGTGGGAACATGTCGAAACCAACACCGATATCCAGTCGAGCCCGCGCGGCTTTTTCATTGTCGACGGCGAGCCAGCAACCGTTACGAAAATTGACGACTACACCGTCGAGTTCAAATGGTCGAAGCCGAATGGCCTGTTCCTAGAGAACCTGTCGACCTCGTATGGCGTGCGCGTCGTTCAGTTCGCAGAGCACTACCACCGGAAGTTGATCAAGTCACTGAACCCTGAAGGTGTCGCCGAACTCATGGCGGCCGCAAACGCCGACGACTATACCCAGTGGTGGGCCGCAAACGTGGGTTCGTACGGTAAACAGTCTGAATACAACAACCCGGAACGACCGTTTGTCCAGGCTTGGGTTCCAACCGAGCCATTCCTGGGCAAGGAGCGCTTCACGTTCCAGCGCAACCCTTACTACTTCAAGGTCGACACGGCCTGCAATCAGCTGCCATATATCGACGCGCGCGCCTGGGTGCTAGTGTCGGACCCCGAAGTTCAACTGGCAAAGACGCTCTCCGGCGAAGTCGACATTTCGCGCGTGAATATCTCTACACCGGCTAACAGGGGCGTGATGTTCCAGAACATGGAACAGGGCAACTACCGCTTCGTGACGGCAAATTCCGCGGACATGAATGTAGCAGACTTGCGTTTCCCGCTGCATTATCCGTCGGATCCGGTGAAGGAAGAGATCTATAACGACAAGAACTTCCGCATCGGCCTGTCGCACGCGATCAATCGCCAGGAACTGATTGAAGTGATCTTTCTGGGTCAAGGCATACCCCACCAGATAGCGCCGCGTCCGGAATCTCCACTCTACAACCACCAGCTGGCGACCCAGTATACAGAATACGATGCTGACCTGGCCAGCTCGTACCTGGACAAGGCATTGCCAGACAAAGACGGCGATGGATTTCGCCTGCGTCCGGACAACGGTGACCGGTTCACCGTGGTCGTTGACGTCAACAACGAGTTCAAGTCGGACTGGGGCGACATGATGGAACTGATCGAAGGTTACTGGGAAGCAGTTGGCGTAGACGTCGTTCTCAACTTCGTCTCTGATGCGGTTTCGGTGGCCCGACGCAACGATCCTGATCGTGACGTCTTCCTGTGGTTGGCCGAAAACGGTTCCGGTCGCCTGCCCATGCTGGCTGCACGCGAGATGTTGCCTCGCGGCAAGACTTGGACCGAGGAATGGGAAAAGTGGTACGATTCAGGTGGATCAGAGGGCGTGGAACCGCCAGCGAACTACGTGCGTGCATGGGAACTTCAGGACGCGATCCCGACGCTGTTTGGCGACGCACAATCGGAAGCGTGGGACGAGTTGGTGCAAATTGCTGCGGACGAGTTCGCGCAGATCGGCATCGCGCTGCCAATGGGCAACTACCGCGCCGTCAACAATCGTCTACGCAATGTCCCGGAGCCGCTTCTGGAAGGATGGCTCTACCCGGGCATTGCGCCGGCCAACTTCTCGACCTTCTACATTGAATCGTCGAGCCAGTAAGCTGCGGGCACGACTAGGGAAAGGGCGAACGCGCCCTTTCCCCGAAGCTGCTGAGGAGACAGACCGTGGCCCGCTTTCTAGCTCGCCGTCTTGTCCTGATGCTGCTTACCGTAGTTGCAATTTCCGTCATTTCATTCTTTATCATTATCCTACCGCCGGGAGACTTCGTCGACCGGCTGGTGCAGGAGGCCAACCAGTATGGCGAGAATTTAGAGCCACATGAAATCGAAGACCTGCGACGCAACTACGGATTGGACCGAAGCGCCGTAGAGCAGTATTTTGTGTGGATTCGCAACATCTTGCTTCGCGGGGACTTCGGCTACTCGTTCGGCTGGGACCTGCCCGTCTCCGAACTTATCGGCCAACGACTCGGCCTGACAGCGTTTCTATCGGTCGTTACGCTGCTCTTTGTCTGGATCGTGGCAATCCCGGTCGGAATCTATGCGGCGGTTCGAAAATACTCGCTGGGTGACTATGTCTTCACTTTCCTGGGCTTCATCGGTCTGGCCATTCCGAACTTTCTGCTGGCACTGGTTCTGCTTTATATATCGTTCCGCTATTTCGGACAGAGCGTTGGCGGCCTGTTCTCACCGGAATACGTCAATGCGCCTTGGACCTTGGCAAGGTTCGCGGATCTGCTTTCGCATCTTTGGATCCCGGTGATCGTGCTGGGCACTGCAGGAACCGCTGAAATCATCCGCAAGATCCGCGCCAACCTGCTCGACGAGCTGCATCGCCCGTATGTACTGACCGCCCGCGCCAAGGGCCTCGGCGAGACTTACCTGCTGCTCAAGTATCCGGTGCGCCATTCGCTGAACCCGTTCGTGTCGGAGCTGAACGACCTGTTCGTCAAGATAGTCTCCGGCGAGACCATCGTGGCCGTCGTGCTCGGCCTTCAGACGACGGGCCCCTTGCTGCTTGAGGCATTGAAGGAAGAAGACCTCTACCTTGCCTCGACGCTGATCATGTTCCTGAGCTTCCTGGCGGTGCTTGGAACGCTGGTTTCAGACCTCCTCCTGATGCTGCTTGATCCAAAGATCCGTCGCCAGGCAGCAAGCCAGGAGATGATGTGATGACATACGTCGCACATCTGAGCCACTCTCAGCTCGTGATGCGCCGATTCCTGCGCCACCGCTTGGGTGTCTTCGGTGCCCTCATGACGCTTCTGATCTACCTGGTGGCTGCATTCGTGGAATTCCTCGCACCGCACGCTCCGGACACCTACGAGGCCAAAGACGTTTATGCGCCACCCCAGAGTGTACGCTGGATTCTCGACCGCCCGGACGGCCGACGAATTCAACCGCATGTCTACAGCCTGCGCTCCACGACAGACTACAACACGGGCCAGCGAATCTTTGAGGAAGACCCTGACAGCGTGATCGAGCTCGGTTTCCTTGTGCGCGGCGACAGCTACAGGTTCTGGGGACTCGTCTCGGCGAATCTACATTTCATCGGCCCGAAGGACCCCGGCGAGCGGGTGTACTTCCTTGGGGCGGACCGGTTGGGGCGGGACGTGCTCAGCCGCACGATCTACGCGACGCGTGTCTCGATGACGATCGGACTGGTTGGTGTCGGCATCAGCCTCGTTCTCGGCATCGCGATCGGCGGAGTCTCGGGCTATTTCGGCGGCATTGTCGATCTGGCGATCCAGCGGTTGATCGAGTTCCTGCAATCCCTGCCGTCCATCCCGCTCTGGATCGGACTTGCCGCTGCCATTCCGCCCACTACGCCACCGATCAGAACATATTTCTTCATCACGGCGATCCTGTCGATCATTGGCTGGACCGGGCTTGCCCGGGTGGTGCGCGGGCGGTTCATGTCGCTGAAAGACGAGAACTTCATCAAGGCGGCCCGCCTCGACGGCAACCGGCCGGTACGGATCATCCGGCGGCATATGGTGCCCAACTTTCTGTCCCATATCATTGCCGTGGTTACGCTGGCCATTCCGGGGATGATCATAGCGGAAACGTCGCTCAGCTTTCTGGGCATCGGACTCCGGCCGCCGGTTGTCAGCTGGGGCGTGCTGTTGCAAGAGGCGCAGAACCTGAGATCAATCGCCACCGCCCCATGGCTGTTCCTGCCGGGTGCGGCGGTTGTTGTGGCCGTCCTGTCGCTCAATTTCCTGGGCGACGGGCTTCGGGATGCGGCAGACCCTTATGCGAACTGACGCGCTCCTTTCACTGCAGGGGCTGACGGTCTCGTTCAGGGACGGGCGTCGCCGGAACACAGCGCTTCGGGATGTCGGGTTCGATGTGCCGCATGCCAAGACGGTCGCAATCGTCGGAGAGTCGGGTTGCGGCAAGTCTTTGACGGCCCGCAGCATTCTGCGCATTCTCGACACGAATGCGGCCATCGACAGCGGACAAATACTGTTCGAGGGCGTAGACTTGGCTGGAGCGTCCGAGAAAAGTCCCGTTCTGCACGGCATTCGGGGCGGACGCATAGGTTTGATCTACCAGGAACCCCTCACCGCCTTGTCGAGCTTCTACACGGTCGGCAACCAGATTATGGAAGCGGTCCGGCGGCACCAGGACGTGACAAGAACGCAGGCGCGCGAGCGCGCACTCGATCTGCTGCATGCCGTCGGCATGCCGAATCCTGAGCAGCGCCTTGATGCATACACGTTCGAACTGTCAGGCGGGCAGCAGCAACGCGTGATGATCGCGATGGCACTGGGTCCGCACCCGTCGCTTCTGATCGCCGACGAACCAACGACCGCGCTTGATGTCACGACCCAGGCCGTGATCCTCGATCTCCTGCAGGAACTGCAGCAAAGCCAGGGAATGTCGATCCTGTTCATTACGCACGACCTAGGGGTTGTGTCCCGCATGGCCGATGAAGTTGTAGTGATGTACCTGGGCGAAGTCGTCGAGCACGGCACAAAGGCGGAAGTGCTGACGACACCGAGCCATCCCTATACTCAGGCGCTCCTGGCGTCACTGCCAGGGCGTGGCCAATACCGCCAGGCGACGATCCAAGGAACGGTACCCGCATTGGAAGATCGACCGGAAGGGTGTGCCTTTGCGCCGCGCTGCGCATTTGCGAGGCCCGGTCTTTGTGACGTGCAAAGGCCTGAGCTGGTGCGTTCCGACGGCGTACTTGTTCGCTGCCATGCCTTCGGAAACGCCGCGCCCATGTTCGACCTGCCGTTGCAGTCGAAACAGCCGGATACGGTCAAAGGGAGTGAGACACGGCAATTCGGTGACAGGATCTTGGACCTGCGTTGCGTCAGCAAGACTTTCGAGAAGCGGGAAGGCCTGTTCGGGCAGCGAGTGCGCGAGATCAAGGCCGTGCAGGACATCTCCCTTCAGCTGCGGCAGGGCGAAACCTTGGCGCTCGTTGGCGAATCCGGTTCCGGAAAGACTACCCTAGGACAGACCATTGTCGGTCTCCACAAGGCGACGCGCGGCCGCGTGAAGTTCGCGATTGAAGGGCGAGACCGGGACATAACCAATCTTTCCGCTGCCGAATGGCGCAAAGTCTGGCAATCGATGCGAATGGTCTTTCAGGATCCGTTCTCTTCATTGAACCCCCGCATGACTGCTTTCGACATCGTGGCCGAGCCGCTGCGGCAACGCCCGGGGGCACCACTGCCTGAACCTGATCTGGTGAGGAAGGTCCACGAACTCTTCCGCCTGGTGGGGCTGGATCCCGAGATGTCGAGCCGTTACCCACATGCGTTTTCCGGAGGGCAGCGTCAGCGGATCGGTGTGGCGCGAGCACTTGCCCCTGACCCGAAGGTCATCATTGCGGATGAACCGGTATCCGCGCTTGACGTATCTGTACAGGCGCAAGTGTTGAACCTGTTGCGGGATCTTCAGTCCAGCCTTGGGTTGAGTTACCTCTTCATCTCGCATGACTTGAACGTGGTCGCGAGCCTCGCCCATAGAGTAGCGGTGATGTATGCTGGACGAATTGTCGAATTGGCAGAAACGGATGAAGTCCTGGACCGCCCTCGCCACCCCTACTCCGAGGCACTCTTGAGCGCGGTGCTGACGCCAGATCGAGCCGATCAGGACAGTCACCTGCGACTGCCCGGCGATCCGCCGGATCCTTCGAGTCTTCCACCGGGCTGCGTCTTTGCCGAACGTTGCGCTTATGCGACGAACGCATGCACGCATGAAACGCCTGAAATGCGCAACCTGGATGGGCATTGGGTGGCCTGCCATCACGCCGAAGCCCTTGCCCTGCACGGACTACGCAATGAGAATTTTTCTGGAAGCCTTGCGCCCAACTCATGATCGCCCTTCGCCCCTGGACGTGGTAGTGCGCCCTCCGAAATCCGGAGAAAGCCACAATCCTTTTGTTCCGGTCGATATTCCCTGCGATGTGATTCGAATGGACGTCGAAGTGGTTCATGATAGGGACCCGGAGAGCCTGGTCGATGGCGGATTGTTCGATCCGCGGACCTGTGCCTTTCCCACGCTGGAAGGGTCTCGGAGGTCAACGCGAGAGGATCGGGATTTCGCGGGCCCAGGCACCGGGACCGCATGTCTTGACTGCCGACGAGACTGTCTCGGCGCCGGCCGTCTTGGTTCCGCCGCAGATCCTGAACCTGTTCCAGGATTCTCGGTAGGTGTGGGGCATTACCTGCCTGTTCGAGTCCCTCGACACGAACGTGACTTCGAACATCTCGGACCGCGTGTCAGTGATGCATGCTGGCCGCATCGTCGAGGTGGCGGAGACCAATCAGAATTATCTTGCGCCGCGGGACCCCGGTTCATCAGATTTGTTGGATGCGGTGTTGATACTGGAATTGCACGCGCAAAAGGCGTCATGCGAGGCCGTGCAGGGACAACTGCCCAATCCCGTGGACTTGCCGCCTGGTTGCGCGATTTCAGACCGTCGCGTGTTTGCGACCGACAAGTGCCTGCGCGCGATTCCGTCACTCAAACTCGACGGAGACGGTCGCCTGACCGCCTGTCACCGAAGGAACGAAGTCACCTTTGCGAGTATTCGGGCTCGTGGCTAGGCTGCGTGTCAAGAGCCGGCAGCAAGACAAAGTGAGTGCGCATGCACCAGGTAATTGAAGGACAACTCACGCTTGACCACATGGCGTGCCATGTACCGCATCGCTTTGATGTGCCCGAAAACACCGGCACGCTGCGGCTGGATTTTTCCTTTTCGCCCCGGCATCCCGGTGTCGGCAACATAGCGCATCAGCTTAGCATCTCAGTCTATGGTCCCGATGGCGCCCGCGGCACACGGCACAATAACGCCGACCAAAGCCCGGTGATTTCGCGAAGTTGGGCCTCTCCAGGATATCTGCCGGGTGAAATCGAGGCAGGTGAATGGGTCGTCGAAATCGACGCTCACCGCATCCTGCCGCCGGGCAATGTCACTTACCGAATTGAGATTGCTTGCGCTGCCGAAGATTGCGAAGAGCCAGCGGTTGATTCGATACCGAACCCGCTGCGCGCGCCGAAACGTAAGGGAGCCGGTTGGTATACCGGCGACCTGCATGGCCATACATTTCATTCCGATGGCAAATTCAGTCCTGCTGATTATCTCGAGACCGCCCATCAGCGCGGCTATGATTTCGTGGCCTTGACTGATCACAATACGGTTTCGGCCGTGCCGCATGTCCGGCGGTTGGCCGGGAACGGGATCACCGTGATCGACGGTGTAGAACTCACCACTTTTCACGGACACGCCTTGGTGCTGGGTCTCGAAGGCTGGATCGACTGGCGGGTCAAGGACGGCACCACGATGAGCGAAATAGCCCGAGCCGTGCTGGACCGCGGCGGCCTCTACGTGATTGCCCATCCCAAGAGCGAGGGGCATCCGTTTTGCACAGGCTGCCGCTGGGCGTTCTCAGACATGCTCCCGGGTCCTGCGCGCCATGTCGAAGTCTGGAACCGGAGTTGGACGGAGCGAAACCATAACGAAGATGCGGTTCAGATGTTCTATCACTGGCTGAACGCCGGCTACAGGATGGTGGCGACATCTGGCACCGACACCCACCGGTCGGCCCCCGCGGATCACCGGCTTGCCGCCAACCGTGTCCTTGCCGATGACAATACGCCCGAAGCGATATTGAACGCCCTGAGGCGCGGCAACAGCTATGTCACCAGTGGCCCGGACCTGATGCTGCGTGCGGTGGCTGTCGACGGCAGCACTGCGGAAATGGGCGATGTCGTTGCGCCCGGACCGGTGCGACTGACCTGTGGTTGTCAGGGTGGCAAAGCCGGTGCCGATCTGACAAACCTCAGCCTGAGGTTGATCCGCCAAGGCAAAGAGGTCCAACGCTGGCACGTAAGACTGGAACAAGGCCTGCAAACAACTGTCAATGCAGTGGCAGAGCCGGGAAACTGGTTTGCCTTGGAACTGCGCGATCGAACCGAAGGGCTGCACGGCTTGTCCAACCCGGTCTTAGTGGGTGAGGAGGGCGAACCCTGGCACTGAACATGGGACGGCTGAGACAATTGTGGCACGCCACTGACCGTTTCGTCACCAGACGTGGCGGGGCCTGAAATCATGGCCTCGCCTGTCCTTGCACCAGGACAAGTTTCAGAAATCAACCTAACCATCACTCCGGCGGACAAAGCCCGGACGCCGTTTCTGGAAATCCCGTTTCAGCTGCCCTTGGGCGTGACACGGCTCGAGGTCGGTTTCGAGTATGCAAAGGCCGAAGATTGCGCCCTCGACATCGGGGTCATGGACAGCCGGGCCGCGGATTATCCAACCAGATCCGGATTTCGCGGCTGGAGCGGCAGCGCCCGCAACAGGTTCTTTGTCGCCACCGATGCGGCAACTCCCGGGTATTACGCCGGACCAATGCCCCCGGGACCCTGGAAGCTGTTGCTAGGCATGTACCGCGTGCCCGACAACGGCGCGGCGGTAAGCCTGACCCTGATGGCCGATGCAGCGCCGCGCGAGGTGATGGCGTCGCCAAAACCGGTCACACCACGGCTTGAACACCCGGGTTGGTATCGTGGTGATCTGCATTGTCACACCCATCACAGCGACGCCCGTGGCGGGCCGGAATTGCTGGTCGAAAGCGCGCGCCTTGCGGGTCTAGATTTTCTTGCAGTCACCGACCACAACACGACGTCTCAATGGCAGTATTTCGGTCCTCGGAGTTCCGAAGATCTAGTCTTCATTCCGGGAATGGAAGTCACCACCTACCGTGGTCATGCAAACATCTTCGGCCTCGACGAGTGGATCGATTTCCGCCTCGGCAGCAGCAGCGATCTGGACGCCCTAGTGCACGAAGTGAGGCGGCAGGGCGCCATTCTTTCGATAAACCACGACAAGGAACCGCTCCCCTGGGACTACGACTACCCCGACATGGATTGCATGGAAGTTTTTCACGGCCACTGGCTAACCGGCAACGACGGCGTCCTGGCCCGATATGATCGATTCCTGGCTGAAGGTCGACGGATATCCCTGATTGGAGGCAGCGACTACCACCAGCCAGCAGAGCGGGAGCGCCCCGGGCCCATCGGGCTGGGCAAACCGACAACCGTGCTTTGGCTGCCTTGCCTGGATGCTTGTGCGGTCGTCGAGGCGCTAAGAACAGGTCGTGGATATGTCACCGAGTCTCCGTCCGGCCCGCACCTTGCCTTCACCGCAAATGGCCAACCGATGGGGAGCACGGTGGCCAGCGGCGGTGACGTCACGCTCGATGTCGAGGTGACGGGTGCGTCCGGCGACCGGCTGGTCTGTGTAAGCGAGGAAGGCCCGGTTTCCGAGACGTTCATTCCCGACGATGCCTGGAAGCAAACCATACGCTTGCCGACACCCACCAGGTTTCTCCGGGCCGAGATTCTTGCTGACGCGAGCCGGGCGAGGGCAATCAAGGAACTGATGGACTGGTGCGCAGAAAGGACCGGGCTTCCTCGTGCCCAACAATCGCTAACCACAGATCCTCCCATTCGACGCACATTGTCAAACCCAGTCTATTTCGAAGCTCCGGAACAAACCCGCTCTCCGCGCGCAGGCCGAGGTCCATCGGGAATGAGGTAAGGGTCAAAGCAGCATGTCATTCAACATCTTCTCTCTGAATCTGTGGAATCTGAACGGGGACTTCCGCGACCGGATGCGGCGACTGGACAGATACTTGTCCCATGCCCGGCCGGAAATCGTGTGCCTGCAGGAGGTGTCTCCAGTCACGCCCACCGGTCGCCCGCAATCCGATCTCTTGTGCACTCAGCTACCGGACATGACGCGCCTCTATTCCTCGCAATACCAGTGGGAGGATAGAGAAGAGGGACTCGCCACGCTGTCGCGTCTTCCTTTGCTGTCATTCGAGAGCTTCATGTTGCCGCCGGCCGACGGTGACGGGCTAAGGAGGCTGCAGATTGCCGCATTGGACTATCACGGGCAAAGGATGCTGGTCGCCAACACGCATCTTGCATTTCGCCACGAGCAACATCACGAACGTCTTGCCCAGTGCAGAACGATCATCGGTCATTTGACTACTGCGGCCGCGCACTGGCAGACCGACGCAATCGTTCTGGTCGGTGACTTCAATGCGACGCCCGAGTCTCCACCGATTTCCAGCATCACCGACAGCGCACTTGGGCTGCGCGACCTGTTCGCGGGCACTGATCTGCGCCGCAACCGTAACACTTTACCTGACGCAAACCCTCATTTTGTCGATGACGCGACTTCAGTCCGGTGGATCGATTACATTTTCGCAACGGACCGGTTCGAAGTGCTGTTGCTCGGGCTGGCACTGGACGGCAAGAACGGCGATTTCGTATCAGATCATGTTGCGCTTGAGGCCAGTTTGGAAATCTCGACCTGAAGGCCTGCGACAAGATAGGCCGACTATAGGCCATAGGCGCGGCCCGGCCGGAGATCAGAAAACGGAAAGGACGAGTCTGGTGCTGGACAATCAATTGCTTGAGGCGCATGCCCGTCTTGGCCGCGTTGCAGTCTTTGTCGGTGAAAAGACAAAGGTCGGTCTTCCGGACATTGCGGGCCTACGTCACCACAGCGGATGCAAGTGACGAAAGCGCGAAGAGCGGTTCGCGCGCGCCGCAACCGGGATATTGCGCCGCAGCGGATTTCACTGAACCAGTGGTTCGAATTTGTTCAGGACGTGAAATTCCGGGCTTGAGAATGAGGACAGAAGCGAGCTTACTCCCCTGTTTCTCAGGCGTTTCCACCTGATCCGAGTCTTCTCTCTCCACCTGACGCCACGGTGCCGACCCAGACAATGGTCCAATCCCTCCGAACAATTCCGCCGCACGCAGTGGCCCGACGTAGGTCTGCGTAGTGATCTCAAACGTGGCGGTGTGCGCCATATCGTCCCTTATCCGAATCCGACACCAGTCCAGGATGATGGTCGCGAGGCTCTCGATCAGCGTTGAAGCGCCGCGACGGCGTTCCGTCGTCAAGTACGGCGCTGCAGGCATTGCGCACGGCGCTAGAATCGGCACATGCCCTCTGGCCGGGGCCAAGGCATCCTATTCGCCTTGCCGAGCGCGCGCGACGCTGGGGCAGCAGTCAATCTTGTCTTCGATGCGCGAATCGTGCCCCCGTGCCAGCAACGTGATGCTCCCGCGGTGCTGGCCGAAGACCTGGATTTCAACCGGCTCGAGTTCACAGTAGTCAAATTGCTAGCAGATTGAATCGGCCGATATTCAATGGACAATCCCCCATGCACAATTCCATGTCTGTACCGATTCCGTGGCTCAGACTGCCTCATCCACGTCATCCATAACGGGTCCATCCGTCGCGGCGTTCCGCGAAGATGCCATGACATTCAGCGACTTGAGCTTGCGGTGAAGAGCCGAACGTTCCATTCCCACGAACTTCGCCGCCCGGCTGATATTGCCCCCGAAGCGATTGAGTTGCGTGTTCAGGTACTCTCGTTCGAAGATCTCGCGCGCTTGCCGAAGCGGCATGTTGGTGAAGTTCCCGGACAATGCAGCTTGGCCCTTGTCCTGCTCCTTCGCGCGGCTCTCGCCCTCGACTTCAGCCGCAGTGATGTCGCCCTTGTCCGCCCCCAGTATCAGCACCTTCTCGATTGTGTTCTTCAGCTGGCGCACATTTCCGGGCCACTTCATCGACTGGAGCATTGCGACCGCATCGTCCGCAAGGTTTCGCAACGGAAGGCCCTGCGACTTGTTGAATGACGCAATGAAATACCGTGCAAGTTCAGGAATGTCGTCGCTGCGGTCGCTGAGGCCGGGAACCGTGATCGGGACGACGTTCAGCCTGTGAAAGAGCTCCTCGCGGAAATTTCCGACTTCAACCTCGGCTTCAAGATCTCGTGTCGTCGAAGAAATGACGCGCAAATCGACCCGCACCTTGTCCGTGCCCCCGACACGCTGAAACTGCTGCTCGGTCAGCACACGAAGGATTTTCGACTGAGTTCCGGACGGCATGTCCGCAACTTCGCCGAAAAAGACCACGCCACCATGCGCCTCCTCCAGCAGCCCTTGCTCGATTCCCCGTTCGGTGCTTTCGCGACCGAAGAGAACCTCTTCCATGCGGTCCGGCTCGATCGATGCCGAACTGACCGAAACGAACGGTCCGTTGGCGCGATCCGAATTGGCATGGATGTAGCGCGCTGCAATTTCCTTTCCGGATCCCGACGGACCGGTCAGCATCACGCGTCCGTTCGACTTTGTCACCTTGTCCAACTGTGATCTCAGCGCCTTGCACGCCGACGACGACCCGATGATGTTTGCCGACCGCAATTCCTTGCGGCGCAGTTCGGAATTTTCCCGTCGCAGCCGCGAGGTTTCCATCGCCCGCGAGATCACGACCAGCAACTGGTCGATGTTAAACGGCTTTTCAATGAAGTCGTAGGCGCCCTGCTTGATTGCGGCTACGGCAATCTCGATGTTGCCATGGCCCGAAATGATGATGATCGGAATGTCGGGGTTGTCGCGTTTCGTGGCCTTTAGGATGTCAATTCCATCCATGCGGCTGTCCTTCAGCCAGATGTCGAGAATCATCAGGCCCGGCGGGTCCCGGTTCAACTCAGCCATCGCCTCTTCCGAATTCGCCGCCAGCCGGGTGTCGAATCCTTCGTCGCCTAGAATGTCCGAGATGAGAGTCCGAATGTCTTCCTCATCATCGACAATCAGAATGTCACCCATTTGCGTCTCTCCCTCGTTCGGCAAGCTCGCCGGCCTGCTCGATGCCGGTCGCCAAGGGCAGGCGGATTTCTGCGCGAGCCCCGATCTGGCCCGAAGCATCCAATGGGTCGGCGTCCGTCAAGATCAGCGACCCTCCGTGTTCCTCTATGATCTTCTTCACTATGGACAGACCCAGTCCGGTACCCGTTGCACGCGTCGACACGTATGGCTCGAAGAGCCGCGACCGGTCTTCCGGCAGCCCGATCCCGTTGTCAGAAACCGCAATGCGTGCGGCCTGTCCGTCGACGTCCAAGCTTACATGAACTTTCGGTGCGTAACCTTTCGGGAGTGAACTATTTTCCGTGACGGACTCAATAGCCTCGCCGGCATTCTTGATCAGGTTTGTCAGCGCCTGGCCGATCATTGTCTTGTCCACATCGGCATAGACCGGCGTTTTCGGAATCTCCGAAATCAACTCATGTGCGTCGGTTGTCTCTTGCAGAGTCACGACATCCCGCATGGCAGCGGCCAAGTCCTGCCGACTGCGCTCCGGTTCCGGCATCCGCGCGAATCTGGAAAACTCGTCCACGATGCGCCTCAGATCGTCGGTCTGACGCACGATCACATCGGTCATCTGGTCAAGCTGGTCCGCCTCATCTCCTGCGGCTGCGCGGAATTTCCGCTTGATCCGCCCCGCAGACAGCTGGATCGGCGTAAGTGGATTCTTTATCTCATGCGCGATCCTCCGCGCGACGTCGCCCCAGGCCGCCATGCGCTGGGCCGTGACGAGGTCGGTCACGTCATCGAACGCAATCACGTATCCTTCCTCCTCGCCTTCCACGCCTCGCCTTTTTGCAATTCGGACCAGGAGGGATTCGGCAATGCCGCCCCGCGACACCCTGATTTCGTCCTGTTCGGAAACACGGCCGCTTGCATTCAGTCGCCGGAGCAGAGGTTCGAATTCCGGAACCGCCTTCTCCAACGACGCGGACAGTCTGTCACCCTCTATCTTGAGGATGCGCTCCGCTGAGCGGTTGATAAACGTGACACGCCCCTGCGTGTCGAGGCCGATCACGCCTGCAGTCACCGAGGAAAGCACGCTGTCGAACAGTCGACGCCGCCGTTCGATCTGCTGGTTCGTCGCAAGCAGTCGCTCGCGCTGACCCTTGAGCTGCCGGGTCATCTGGTTGAAGAGGCGACCAAGCATGGCGATTTCGTCATCGCCGGCTTCTTCGCGCACCTGCACGTCGAGATCTCCTGCGCCGACGCGTTGGGCTGCCCCGGCTAGACGGCCAACCGGACGCGATAGCCGCTCGGCGAACCAGAGGCCCAGCCATATCGCCGCCAGGATGAGGATGACGGCAAAGCCAAGGTAAAGAAGGCCGAACTCGAAGACGAGTCGCCCACGCGCTGCCTCGAGTTCATTGTACAGCTTCGCCGTTTCGGCCGCCTCGTCCAAAAGTCCGAGAATCTTGCCGTCGACGTTACGCGACACGTAAAGATACCGGTTCGGAAACGCAGCAAGCATCACGAGCGCCCGGAACTCGTCCGTCTCCAGGTCTTCGATGATCACCGTCTCTCCACCCGTTGCCGCGGCAATTTCCTCTTCGCTCGGCCTTTCGAAGTCGAACAGGTAGGATCGTTCGCCGCGGGCACGGATTTCCCCGGTACCGTCGATAACGAATGCTTCCCGCAATCCGCGCTGCACGCGGCTCTGCCCCTGTCCCAGTAATTGCCTGAGTGCGCCGTCGTCAACGAAGACCGACCGGATGCGCGGGGCATTCAAGAACTCCGCCAGCGCCTCTGCATCTTCGGCAAGGTCTCGTCGCTGGTCTTCCTGATAGGCCACGGCGGCCGACAGGGACGCCCTTACAACGCTGCTCACCCGCTCGGAAAACCAGCTCTCCAGCCCGACATTGATCGTCAGCCCGGCGAAAATGGCCACCAGGGCTGTCGGTATGAATGCAATCAGGGCAAAGACACCGGTCAGCCGCAAGTGCAGACGGGAACCGGCCGACCTTGCGCGCCGCGCGGCAATCATCGCAGCAATTCGCCTGGCGACCAAAGCTGCAACCGCCAGCACATAAACGAGGGCCGCCAGGAAGACGAGACGCAGCGTCAACGGCGAGGCACTGCCGTCGAGCGGGCCCAGCACAAGGAAGGCGGCCAGAACCAGGACTGGTCCCAGAATGACGAGACTCAGCGGCCCGGCGCTGCGGAATCGCCGCAATTGCCAGAACTGGCTGGCCATCATTGGCGACGTTGTGCGTGCTCTTTGGGTCACAGGGGATCCTGTATAGATGCTGTAACGCGCCCTACCACCGCCGCTGCATGTTGACGACTTGCAACGGCGGTCGCCCGTTCGACACATTATTGTTGCCGAATTACATCAATTTGCGACGCCGTGCTACGCGAATGTCAAGTTCCGTGATCTTTTTCCGCAGCGTATTGCGATTGATGCCCAGAAGTTCCGCACACTTGGCTTGGTTTCCGCCCGTGGCGTCAAGTGCCGCTTCGATCAGCGGCAATTCGACTTCGCGCAGAATCCGATGGTAAAGCCCGGCGGGCGGAAGGTGCCCGCCATGCAGGTCAAAGTACCGCCGGAGATGCTTGGCAACCGAAGTGGACACTCCGTCATCGGCGTCGGCCTTGGGAGCGACTTCAGGCTGGTTGTCAAGAACCGACTTCACGTCCGATCGCAGGATCTGCATCTCGCCGCCCATGAGCATCAGCCGCCGCACGGTGTTTTCAAGCTGGCGAACGTTCCCGGGCCAGGAATACGCACGAAGAAGCTCGACGGCATGGCTGTCAAACTGACGGGCCGGCAATCCATCCTGTTCGGCCCGCTGCGCGAAGTGCTGTGCAAGAAGCATGATGTCGTCGATCCGGTCTCGAAGCGGCGGCAGTTTCAATGTCATTCCGCTCAGCCGGTAATACAGGTCTTGCCGAAAGTCGCCCTTGTCCATGGCCGCCGCAAGGTTGGCCTGCGTGGTCGCAATGACGCGCGGACCGTCCTCTTTCAAGTCGTCCAGCATGCTGACAATGCGCGTTTGCGCATCAAGCGGAAGGTCGGCGACTTCGTCGAGCAAAAGGGTTCCGTGCCGTGCCCTGTTCACCAAAGAGGGCGGTTCCTCGACATTCTGGAAGTCTGCTCCCGCCGCGCTGACAAGCGGCAAGGTGCGTCGATCACCCAAGTCGTGAATGGTGCGAGCAATCAGCGATTTGCCCGTCCCGCTTTCGCCAGTGATCAATATCGGCAGATCGGCATTCATCACTCGAGCAATCACCTGATAGAGCGACTGCATGGCCGGGCTGCGCCCGACAAGGGGCAGGTCTTCGGCCACGAGTTCATCCACCTGGGACGCTTTCGCGCGAGACTGCGACTTGTCGGCAAGCGCCCGGCTTACCCGCTTCATCAGGTCGGGCAGATCGAATGGCTTGGGCAAGTAGTGATATGCGTCCGCCTCGGTCGCCTGGATCGCCGTTACGATGGTGTTCTGCGCGGAGATCACGATGACCGGCAGTTCTGGACGCACCGATTTGATCTCCGGAACCAGTTCGATTCCGTTCCCGTCCGGCATGATCACGTCGGTGATCACCAAGTCGCCCTTTCCCTCGTTGACCCATCGCATCAGGGTGAGAAGCGAAGATGTGGCGTGAACCTTGCAGCCGCCGCGAGTCAGGGCCTGGGTCAGCACCGTGCGGATCGTGCGGTCGTCGTCAGCTACAAGTACCGTGCCGTCCATTGGTCCCTCGTCTTGCTATTGTTGCTGGTCTTTCGGGGCGGCTGGAAGCGACAGGCGAAAGACCGTCTTGCCCGGCGTACTGTATACGGTAATCCAGCCATCGTGGTCGGAGACTATCTTCGATGCCAGGGCAAGGCCCAGACCGGTCCCGTTCTCGCGGCCCGAGACGAAAGGGTCGAAGATGCCCTGCAGGATGTTCGCCGGAATGCCTGGTCCGTCATCAACGATCTCGACATTCAGCGCCAGTCGGGCTGCCCGCCCATTGCGTCGAATTTTCGACGACATGTCGTAGAATGTGCGGATCAGGATTCGCCCGGGCAAACCGCCTGTCGCTTCGGCGGCGTTCTTCAGCAGGTTCGAGAGCACCTGAAGCATCTGGTCTTCGTCCACCCAAACCAACGGCAGCGACGGATCGAAGTCGTCGTCCAGTTCCATGTGGGCGGCAAATCCCACGGATGCCGAACGCTTCGCACGCACAATGAGGTCATGGACGTTTACCGCCCGGCACAAAGGTGGCCGCAGGTTGCCGAACTGCTCCACCTGTTCGAGGAGCCCCAGAACGCGCCGCGTCTCGCTGACGATCAGGTCGGTCAGGGCAAGATCTTCCTTGGACAGGTTCATGCCGAGAAGCTGCGCCGCACCCGTGATGCCTGCCAGCGGGTTCTTGATCTCGTGCGCCAGCATTTCGGCCATGCCGATTGCGGACCTGGCGGCCGAGTGCCCGGACATCGCCTGGTTTAGCCGCTCTCCCACGAACCTGGGTTCCACCAGCATTACAAGGTGATCAGCCGTGCCGACCATGGGCGCCAACTTGATGTCGCAGCGCTCGGACACGTTGTCGCCCGTGACGACATTCATGTTGTTCATGAAGAGTGGGGCCTGCTCGCGCCGAACTCTTGCAGCGTGCTCGCTCATCGGTGCGTCCGTGGAAAATGCATCAAATGCCGACAAGCCGACTGACTGCCGGGCCGATGAATTCAGGTAGCTCTCTGCCGCCGGATTCATCCCAACGATCCTGTCCTTCCCGTCCAGCAGGATTGCCGGCACGGGAATCGACAGCCAGACACCGTCCTGGATCTTGGTCATTCATGAACCGCCGCGAACATTGATGCCGGCACCCGCAGCATGGCAGTGCATGCGGGTCTGACATTGACATGACTTCCCAGGCTGAGTCCCTGAATTGCCTGCATGTGGAATCGTCGGCACTTCGCTCGGTCCTTCGGCAAGCGCCGAGATCAGTGACGGCCCATACGGAAATATCGAAAACCAAGAGTCAATCACTGCTCCTCATGTCCCTTCTCCTGCACGACGCACCTCCACATCGACCCTGCCCGAGCAACAATTGCAGCATGTGATTGGCAATGCCCCGATATCGGGTCACTCCCACCCATGCACATCATCCGAAATTTTTCCTTTTAGATCATGCCGTTGGGCGGGCGTCAAGACAGCAAGAGAAATCGATGCCGATTTCCCGAACGTCGCGCTTCGACACCGGCCCCGGCAATCACGGCGCCCCCGCGCGACCGAAATTGACCTGCAAGACGGCGCACGTGGCCACGGTTGCCCGCGAGGACCCAGATCCCATGGCGTGCCGTCCACTGAAAGAACGACGGCGCAGCGGCAAGTCGCCAGCCAGACATTTCCGAGCGGGTCGAAGTGGAATTCGAATTTGAGCACGGTGGCGCGACGCACCCATTTGTCACCGCGCAGGACCTGGACGAGCCAGAAAGTGACGTGGGCTTGCCGTGCGCCGCCGGCGGGCTTGGTCCGACGAATGAACGTTTTGGCGGGTTCAGGAAATTGCCGGGTCGCATTTCACTGCATTCGAGACTTCGAAACTGAATTTGATGTGGACTGTTGGCTGGAAGCAGCAGAGCGCCACGATGGCTGAAGCGGGCGTGAAGGGAGCTAGATCAGGATTGTCCTGCCTGGCCGGCATTGTCTGCAGCACGGGCACGGCATAGACATTGCGGCATCAAGTGAAGGATACGGCCCGCTATGGACATTCGCCTAGGCAACGGCTTTGACGTGCATCGGTTTGGTCCCGGCAATCATGTCACGCTCTGCGGGGTGCATGTGCCCCATGATCGCGGCCTCGCTGGCCATTCGGACGCCGACGTCGCCATGCATGCAATCACAGATGCGATATATGGCGCGCTGGCAGAGGGTGACATAGGCCAGCACTTTCCGCCGACAGACCCGAAATGGAAAGATGCGGAAAGCGCAACGTTTCTGGAGCATGCGGTCGCGCTGGCCGACAGGCGGCGCTTTCGGGTTGCAAATGTCGACGCTACGATCATTTGTGAATTTCCCAAGATCGGTCCTCATGTGCCTGCAATGCAGACGCGGCTCTCAGAGATCATGGGTCTTGCTCGGGATCGAATCAGCGTCAAGGCAACAACGTCCGAGCAACTGGGATTCACCGGCCGTGGCGAGGGCATCGCTGCAATGGCTACCGCCGCCTTGGTGGCGAATTGACTCGGCGGCTTGTTCTCAGTTTTTTCTGCGCAGGCTTCCTGCGCCCCGCTCCTGGCACGTGGGGCTCGCTTGCGGCTCTGCCCGCGGCATGGGTGCTCTGGCAAATCGGCGGACCGACTTTGCTTGCCGTCGCGATCATTGCCGCTTTTGCAGGAGGCACCATGGCAATAGAACGGGAGTTCGAGGAGAGCGGGCCGCACGACCCTGGCTGGATCGTCATTGACGAAGTCGTAGGTCAATGGATTGCGCTTCTTCCGATCGCGGTCGGCGCAACGTTGTCGGGCACAACACCAACAAGGCTTTGGCCTGGCATCCTAGCGGCATTCCTGCTGTTCCGCCTGTTCGACATTTGGAAGCCATGGCTTGTGGGTCATGCGGACCGTCGTGGGGACGCGATTGGGGTCATGCTTGACGACATTTGGGCGGGTGTCTTCGCGGCATGCGGCTTAACGGCTCTCGCGGCCCTTGCTCATTTTGGGCTCGTCTCATGACGGTCTCCGGTCTCCTGGATCGTGCGAGGCGCTCCGGCATAATGATTGCGACGGCGGAAAGCTGCACAGGTGGCATGGTGGCAGCCAGCATAACTGACATTCCCGGCTCCTCGGACGTCTTTGAGCGCGGCTTTGTCACCTATTCGAACACGTCAAAAGTCGATCTGCTGGGAGTCGATGCCGGGACCATCGCGCGGCATGGTGCGGTAAGCCGGCAGGTCGCGAAAGCAATGGCCGAGGGCGCAATTAGAAACTCGGAAGCACATGTCGCCGTCTCGATAACCGGAGTCGCGGGTCCGGGCGGCGCCGGCCGCAAGCCAGAGGGGATGGTATGCTTCGGCTTGGCATCGGTGAACTCCGACACGTTCACCGAAACCCGGAGATTCGGCGCGGTTGGTCGCGAAAACGTACGGGCTGCCAGCGTGCAACACGCCTTGACTTTGCTCGATTCCGGAATTGCCGAATTGCTCAAATGATTGGCCAGTGACGCCAAATTTGCCGAAAAGTTAGGCAATTCCAAAAGCACACCCCAAAACGCGCAAATTCTGCGCCGTCCGGCTTTTGTTTCCAGCGACGCTGCTGTTTCTGACTGCGCAGGCAGACCTTTGGAAGGAGAATCTTCATGGTTGGGGCAGACACGGCTTGGATCATTGTAGCCACGGCACTCGTGCTACTTATGACATTGCCAGGACTGGCACTGTTTTACGGCGGGCTCGTGCGGGCACGAAACGTCTTGAGCGTCTTGATGCACTGTTATGCGCTGGCTTGTCTCATGAGCATCTTGTGGCTGGTTGCAGGGTATTCGATCGCATTTGGCGACGGATCCGGAGGCATCTGGGGCGGACTTGGCAAGATGTTCCTGATCGGCGTCGACACGACCAGCCTTTCGGGGACGCTGCCCGAAGTTCTCTTTTTCGCGTTTCAGATGACGTTCGCCATCATCACGCCTGCGTTGATTGTCGGCGCCTACGTGGAGCGCGTAAAATTTTCGTTCGTGCTCGCCTTCTCCGGGCTATGGATGCTGATCTGCTACGCACCCGTTGTGCATTGGATCTGGGGCGGCGGCATGCTGTCCGACGGAGGGATTCTCGGCGATGTCGGAGTTCGCGACTTTGCCGGCGGCATCGTGGTTCACCAGACGGCGGGCATCGCCGCACTTGTTCTCGCCATCCTGCTGGGCGCGCGAAAGGACAAGTCAAGACCGCCTCACAACCCCGGATACGTCATGGTGGGAGCGGCGCTGCTCTGGGTCGGCTGTACGGCTTCAATGGCGGTTCGCAACTCGCGGCCGACGGCGGGGCTGCCATGGCGATAACCGTGACGCACATTTCGGCCGCAACGGCTTCACTGACCTGGGCTCTGTGGGAGCGTATCAAGCACGGCACTGCGTCGCTCGTCGGCATGGTGACGGGCACAATTGCCGGGCTTGCATCCATCACGCCGGCCTCCGGCTTTGTCGGCCCTCTTGAAGCGCTCATCATTGGAGCCATTGCGGGAATTCTTTGCCTGGAGGGCGTCCACCTCGTCCGTGACCGCCTCAAGATCGACGACACGCTCGACGTCTTTGCTGTGCACGGGATCGGCGGAATCTTTGGAACCGTCATGCTCGCGATCCTTGGCCATGCAAGTTGGGTCGGGCAACTCGGCGGCGTCGTGATCGTAGGTCTCTATGCGACCGTCATTTCAATCATCATCGCCATCGTCTTGAAGGCGCTCATCGGCATGCGCGTCGATGAAGAGACGGAGGTGACCGGCCTCGACATCGCGCAGAGCGGCGAGCGGGCATATGACATGACGTCCTGATTCCCTGTCGGGCGCGGAGGAGTCTCGCTCTGCGCCCCAGGATTCGGTCCGAGGAGCCGTTGTCGAATCCGAGCTGTTCGGACCGGTGTGCCGCCGGGCAGACTGTTGCTTAGTGTCAGATTGGTGATCATTGCCCGGCGGCAGCAACAATTGCACGGTTGGCACAATTCGGCCGTTCTCCCATTTTCGTTGCGCGAAAGCTGCCACTGGCAGCAGCATTGGCTTTGACCACCTCCACGCATTCTGCGCGATGTCTGCATGCGCGGGTAATCCTTGGTGTTCTCGATGCAGTGTGCGTGCTTCATCAGAAGCGGCACCTTTACGCTGTGGGCTGGCATGCCGAGTTTCCTCTTGTGCCTCAAACGACCCTGTTGAAGAGGATTGGCGATACCCACCAACAGCTTGAAGGAAGTCGGGGGCGAATTTTCAAGTTCTGACCATCTGGCAGTCAATCGCAATTCAGTACCGGGCAATGTCCGGCTAACTGCCGTTGAACCGTGCAATCATTTCATCCCATAAGGGGACCAGAGCGGGCAGGCCGTCCCAGAAGGACTGGTCTCGGCGCCGGTCAAATTGCTCCAGCGAAATGCCTTGCTGCTCGACCCAAGTATAATAGCCAAGGTTGAAGATGCGCTCCCTTTCAAATCGACCCAACTCCTGCATGTGCTCGATCCCGGCACCAAGAACATAGCGACCAAAGGTCTCCGCAGCGGTGATTTCGTCGAACCGGCCACCGAAATGTTTGTCCTCTGCAATGCCGATCTCGGTCTGGTACATGTCTGCTCCGTCAGTCGCCACCGTAAGCACGACGTCACGTTCACCCAGATCCATGTACCTAGCGTATTTGATCGCTCCGAGAACATTGGCAATTGAAGACAGCCCCAAATTTCCCAGGCTGGCCATCAGTTCCTGGCCGATCCCCCTGTGGTCTGAGAGATATCTCCGTCCGGCCGTAGTGTTGAACAGAAGGTTCAAACCGTCACAGGCGCTGCCTGACACGCCGATCACGAAGTCGGACGCCATGACATTGTGGATGAGTGGGACGTGTTTGTCCCCGATCCCCTGAATGTTGTGTTCGCCATAGCCGTTGTACAAAAGGGTCGGGCACTCCAGGGCTTCGATCACGCCTATATCTGTGCCGAGGGCCCCTTTCAGGTGTTCCCCTGCCGCCAGCGTTCCTCCGGACCCGCTTGCGGCAACGAATGCGCGAGGATGCAGATCGTGATCGGCAACCAGATGCTCGGAGACACGCAGTAGGGCCGGACCGGTCACCGAGCGGTGGATAATGTAGTTTCCATATTCGCTGAACTGGTTGAGAATCAGGTTCTCCGGATCCCTGGCCAGGGCATTGCAGGCGTCGTAGATCTCCTTGACGTTGCTTTCAGTGCCCGGCGTGCGATGGATGTCGTCGGGGTCCGCAAGCCATCGATTGAGCCAGTCGAACCGTTCTCGGCTCATGCCCTCGGGCAGAACCGCAATGGACCGGCATCCCAGCAAAGTGGCGATCGCCACGCCACCGCGGCAATAGTTGCCGGTCGATGGCCAGACGGCCCGTTGCCTGGTTGCATCGAAGGCACCCGAGAGTAGACGTGGAATCAGGCATCCGTATGCTGCAAGCACCTTGTGCGCGCTGATCATCGGAAAACGGTTTCCCAGAGCCACCGCTATACTGGCCTTTACTCCCGTCAGCGCTTCCGGGAGAACGACGTGTTCCGGCACATCAACCAGGCTCCTCCGATCCGTGCCGTTGTACCAATGCACTCGAAACAGATTGCGTGCATCCGGTCTGTCGGGATCGACATCGGCGATTTCCGCGGACTTCGAGGCAAGATGAGCCGTGGGATTGGCAAGTTCCAGTATCCTCGGCAGAACCACAGCGGCATTTCGCAGCTTTTCGACGTTTCGATCATACGCGGCCTGATCGACTACTTTCCGTTCCAATCCGGGGAACATTCCCATTCCTTTCCTTGACTGCTCAGGCGCGTGGCTCAAACCGTCCCTGAACCGGAACCATGCAACCGGGCATCGCAGCAGCATCGGCCTTGGGCTTGAGGCACCTCGCGGCTCTTGAATCGATTGCCCGCCAGGATCGCCCGCGACCTTTCCGAAAGCAATGCTGGACAATTTCCCGGCACCGGACCAGTACCCGGTCCTTGGCAAATTGCCGACACAATTCAAACCAATTTCAGTTCAATCTGGGCGTGTCCGGGCCCCCACCATGCTGAGGCACGCGTCGAGAATTCTCTCATTCGTCCTCCCATTGGCCGAGAATCATCACTTTGGCGACCGGCTTGCAAGAGGCCCAGCAAGTTCAAGCCTGCCCAGTCACCGCCATTCGTGTCACTCAATCACCGGCAATTCTGCGGGCGCACGGCGGGTCAGAAGCTCGGCACCGTGCTCGCGGATCACGACATTTTCTTCATGGATCATGGTCTTGCCGTCGCCAAAAGTCATGCCGGGTTCTATCGTGACAACCATTCCGACCTCGAGAACAGTCTTGTCGAAGCGCGTGTGCGACGGCCACTCTGTCAATTGCATGCCAAGCCCGTGGCCTAGACGGCCAACGTCTCCTTCGCCTGCCCCGCTTGCGAACAACACGTCGGCCATAGCCTGAAAGAGATCGGCCGATCTTGCGCCGGGACCCGCCGCCGCGATTCCCGCCTCGGTAGCAGCATAAACCACGTCGTAGGCCCGTCGTATCTCGTCCGAGGCATATCCAAGGGCAAAATTCCGATCGAAGTCGCAGAAATACCCGTCGAAGACCGCCCCGGCGTCGAGCATCATGACCTCACCGGAACTCAAAACGCGATTGGTGGGCTGTTCGATTACACTTGCAACTCCTCCTGGGCCGGAACCGCCAACCAAATAGGGAACGTCATCAGCGCCTCGCTGCAGCAAATCGATCCGCATTTTGGCGAAGGCCTGACGTTCGGTGTCACCGATCTGCACGAGGCCAGGGAGCGCCTCGAATGAGTCGGACGCAATTGCGCAGATATGGGCGATCTTTTTGATCTCGGCCTCAGACTTCACCATCCTTTGCGCACGCACGATGCCGGTAGCGTCGACAAAACGGTCAACGCCGACCAGTGTCCGCAACCTGTCAAAGTCCGCAGCAGGCATGCGGACATGGGTTTCGTGTCCTATGGGGATCCCGATCTTTCCGTCGGCACCGGCGATTTCATTCAATGTTTCGGCCAGTAGCGTTACGCCATCATCATCCGGCCGCGGTGCTGGCCATGTACGGATATCTTCGATCCAGGTGGCGGCCATGCAAGCAGCCCCAATCCCGGGAATGATCGCGATCGGTTTGCCTTGGAGGGGTATGAGCAGAAACCAAGGGCGCGTCGGGCTTTGCCAGAACGGTGTGTGGAAGCCCGAATAGTAACGAACCTCGGCTTCGGTCGACAGGAACATGGCGCTCAACGCAAACCGCTCCATCATTCCTTGAGCGATCACCGTACGCGTCTCGAACTCGGCGGCGTCAAAGCCGCGTCCCGGCGAAAGTCTACGATTCTTGTCCAATCCGGCCCCCCTTCGGACTAAACATCCGCCACGCCCGGCCTTTGGAGCCAAAGTGATCGGGGCCAAAATTTGAACGAGGCTGGTCCAGAAGACATGGCTTCTCCTGCAACGGCGGCTACATGTTGCCAGTCTGCGATGTCTCGAGCGGTTCAGCCATCGGGAAATTTGGGAAGGCGGTCACGGACAAGTTCCGTCCAGAAAGCCACTCCAATCGGCAGGACATCGTCGTTGAAATCGTAATCGTTCGAATGAAGCGGCTGCCCGTGTGCTCCGACTTCTCCGTTGCCGAGGAGCAGGAAACAGCCCGGCACTGCAGCGGCGAAATGGGCGAAATCCTCAGAAAAACTCATCGGCTGCCGGTCCGAAATGATGTCAAGACCGGCGCTCCGAGCCGCGCGCATCACTGCCTTCGTGGGGTCCTCGGCATTGATCGTCTCGATGAATTCGGTACTGAAGTCCACATTGACAGAAACGCGGTGCGCGGTTGCCACGCCTTCTGCGATTTGGCGCATGAAGATCTCGACGTTGTTTCGATCTTCGGGGCAGCGGGCACGTACTTCGCCCTTCAATGTCACCGTGCCCGGCAACACGTTCCGTTGACCGTCGGTCCGAAATTCGGTCACCGACACCACCGCCCCGGTGCCGGGAGACAGCTTGCGCGATACGATTGTCTGCAGGGCAAGCACCAATTCCGCCCCAACAGTGATCAAATCGCGGCCAGCCTGCGGCATCGAGGCGTGGCCGCCTTGGCCGCGAATCATGATCTCGAACAAGCTTTCCGAGGAGCAAATCAGGCCAGGTCGAGTTGACACCTGGCCAACCGGAGCGCCAGGCAAATTGTGCATTGCGTAGATTTCCTCAATGGCGAAACGCTCCAGAATGCCCTCCTTGAGCATCGCCTGCGCGCCGAGGCCATGTTCTTCGTTGGGCTGGAAAATGAATACGACGGTACCGCTGAAACCGGGGTTTCCGGCAAGGGTTCGGGCTGCTCCCAATAGCATGGTCATGTGGCCGTCATGCCCACAAGCATGCATTACGCCAGGCGTTTCGGACGGATACTCGTGACGGCTTGCCTCATGAATCGGAAGAGCATCCATGTCAGCGCGCAACCCTATCGCCCGGTTGCCTTCACCCGACCGGAGAATTCCCACTATGCCCACGCCCTCGTGTACTTCGAGGCCATGTTCACGCAGGAACTTTGCAACCTTGGCCTTCGTGCGGCTCTCTTGGAACCCAAGTTCAGGAAATCGGTGAAAATCGCGCCTCAACGCCGACAAACTGAAGTCATCGGTACCCACAAGGACCTCCACGACTGGCCTTTCCAGATCTGCTCCCCGGCAGTCGACCAATGTGAGTCTAACCTGTTTCCGAAGTGACGTGTCAGGAAATCGGGAAGAAATTCTTCAAAGAGAATTGACGCTTGGTACCTCCTGACGGCGACCGCTCCGTCACGGGGTCGCATCGACAAAATCCTGCAACCGCATGGCCTGCGGAAGAAGAGCCTTTCCGGGCTTGGAAAAGATCTGCCCAAACCCTCTCAAATTATCGGTGATTCCGGCTCGCCGCAGGCAACTCCAGAACTGTGCCTGATTGGACGTGATGACCGGCTTGCCGATGATATGCTCGATCTCTTCGGCAACTTCGAGCGCACGTATGCCGCCGCAACTCAGAAAGATCGCATCCGCGTCCGGCTGGTCGATCTCGATCGCAAAGGTCTTCCAGAATTCCGGCGTTACCTGACCCATCTCCGTTCCGGTGCTCAGGTTGAGTCCCTGAACGTCCAGCACTTCATAACCCTTTCCCAGTAGGTACTCGGCTTCTGAAGTATTGACTTCGTCCAGATAAGGCGTTCCCACAACAAGCTTGTTCACATTCAGCTCGTTCAGCGCGTCAAGCACGCCTTGAACAAGGCACATGGGCTGGGCCCAGGGTGCACCCTTCCTGATTTCGGACATGACCCGCTCCTCGCCGATCACGATGGACCCGCTCGTGCAACTGTAGCTGACAACATCCGGTTCCAGGTCGGGCTGTATGCGGGACGCTGCATCCGCCATATGTTCAATGTGACGCGACAGCGTTTCGTTGGTTGTATGGTCTTCGGTTCTCAGCCGGGTGAAGTGCACGGCAACGCCTTCGGGACACATGTCGAAGAAATCGGCTTCCGACGCGAGATCCGTAGACATGAGAATGAACCCGAGGCGGGCACGATGATGGCGACCCTTGTCCAGGATCGGGTCCCACAACTTGGATAATACTACGTCGCCGGACTTGAACATTTGAACGCCTACATTTTCTGAAGGTTGTCTGGTCGCCACGTGGCAGAATTCTGGAGACCGACCGTCCAGGTTGGCAGTTGACGCATGCGATTCCCCTTCTATCCCGTTACACCGCTTCATGAACAGCGGCGAGGAATTTCTGTGTTGGTTCCGTCTTCACTTTTCGAATAACTCGGCCAGCATTCTCGATCCTGCGAGATGGCGAGCGAGCACCTCGCATCCATCTGAAATAATTATATTTTCTTTGGGACGCCGAACCCATAAAGTTCCGTGTCAGCGCCATGGCAACACCGCGACCCGGATCGCAGCATTCTTCCCTGCGCTGTCCCGCTTCAGCTGGGGCTTGCAGCTTCAACGAAGCCCGGCTTGCCGTATCCGCGCGTGTCATGTGCCTTGTTTCGCAGGGAGCCGACCACCCGATACATCCGTAATCACCTTTCAGCCAGAACGGCTGCAAACCACTTGGTCCGCGAAGTAGTTTCATGCCTTGTTCGCCAGACTGAGAACGACCTGAATTTCTAATCCGCAGGCTGAGGGTTCGAGTCATTCCCGGATCGCCATATAATGTGATGTCAAAACAATATATTGCGGAATCCTTCCTTCTGACGTCCTGATGCCTCGTCAACCAAGTGGCAAACCATTGGCAAACAATTCAGGTCCACCTGTCGTCGAAAACTGACAGATTGCGGCCACGGTGACGGCAACCGTTCAGCACACGAATCCGGAGTCATCGTTTCGCCAGGACATGGAGATTCTGAAGGGTCCGCGTCATCATGAACCACCGCGACGGCAGGAATTTCCGCAGTTTCGCCAATCGGCGTCACCGCTCCATTAGAAAGTCCCGCTGCCAGGCGGAACGGTTGCACTCAAGCGGTCATCCTCGCTCCGTGCCCGACCCGGCAGTGCCGACGACCGAATTCGCGGACATCCTGAATGCCGGACACGTGTAGGCGCCACGCATCCGGGCGCCTGCTCGCCGGGTGCGTGATTCGCCAAGGAGCGGACGAGGATCCTGTCCCGCCGGCGTCGTCCTGTCACTCTCGCTCCGTGACGGACGGTCGATGTCCGTCACGCGTAGGTTGCTCGGAATGCAGCCCAAGCTTCGCAGAACGTCCGGTTCAGGGTCACTGAGCCCACGGCATCAGGTCGCAGCCAGCCAGGGTCGCCGTGGCACACAGAACCAGAAGGGCCATCTTCAGCTTGAATTCCATTGCCTGTTTCCTCCTTACGTGTACGGGTCCGTCGGCCTTGCATCGATCGCATCGACGGCAGAGCCTCAGTCGTTTGCGCACTGCCCTAGTGCGATGTCCCGCGCCGTCCGTTCGTGCCTCGCCTGCACAAGCTCGGTCAGGCCGCCGAACGGAACGGATAAACGAGGACCGCTGGCCCCACAGGGACTTCACGTGTCGGCACAATGCACTGACACGCTATCCTTCCCGACCGCATCGGTCAATCACCCGACTCCGCGTGTCGACCCGCAGGTTCCGGCACGACATCCAAGCGGCATAGAACGGCGGGAAATCAGAACGTTCTGATTTCCCGCCTTATCAGAACCTTATTGTTATCGGAACCTGACGGGGCTGGCTGACATGGATTCAAGCCCTGACCAGGTTCCGACTAGGTTTCATCCCTTGATTCTCGCGAGCATGGCCAAGAGTTCGTCCCGCACGCCTTGGAAGTTCCCCTCGCTGATTTCCGGTGGCTTTTGCTTCGACAGGATCCTGAGCTTCTCGACCGGATCGATCCGCAGGTACATTTCGGTGGTCTGCTGGCTCGCGTGGCCGAGCCAGAGAGCGACCTGACGGATATCCCCGGTCGCCTCGAGGGTGCGAAGCGCACAGGCATGGCGAAGCGAGTGCGGTGACACTGCCTTGGTGGCGATCGACGGGGCAACCGACGCCGCAGCCTCGGCGTGCACCGCGAGACGCTTGGCGAAGCCCCGTGACGTCATGCCGCGCCCGGATGAATTGAGGAAGAGGTGTTGATCGGCTCCGTCCGGCCGCACATCCAGCCAGTTGTGCAGTGCGTCGGCGGTCTGCTTCCACAGCGGCAGCATGCGGCCGCGACGGCCCTTGCCCATCACCCGGACCTGATCGAGTTCGGGCTGCTTGAGGCTGCCGAGGGAAAGGCCGACCAGTTCCGAGACTCGCAGCCCGGCGTTGCAGGCAAGGCCCAGCATCGCGTGATCCCTCAGTCCGGTGCGCGTCGCCCTGTTCGGCGCATTCAGGATGGCCTTGACCTCGTCGCCGGCCAGGCAGTCGACCGATGACTGATCGGCCCTCTTGGAGGGGATGGCGCGCACACGGGCCGCGATTTCGAGATGCTGCGGGTATCGGAACTCGAGGAAACGAAAGAAAGCCTTTATCGACGCCAAGCGCATGTTGCGAGTGGTGACGCCGTTCTTTCGATCCGTCTCGAGGTGATCGAGAAAGGCGAGCAGGGTGTCCGTATCGAGATCCGCGACCGTCAGCTTGCAGGGCCGTGTGCCGAGACGCCCGGCCGCGAAGGTCACGAGCATGTTGAAGGTGCAGACGTAGGCCCTGACGGTATGTCGGCTCGCACCGCGTTCGTGCGGCAGGTGTTCCGTCAGGTACCTTGACAGCGGTCGTGCAAGATCAGTCATCGCCCTGCCTCTCCGAGTGCAGGGCTTCGGTTGCGGCTGATATCCGGTCAAGCAGGACGGGCGTCGCTTCTAGGTACCAGTACGTGTCCAGAGTCCGCGCGTGCCCCAAGTATGTCGACAGTGCCAGCATGTGGCGGCTGATATCGCGACGGTCGCCGGATGTGACGCCTTCCAGGGCCCGGGTCGCGAAGCCGTGGCGAAGGTCATAAAGGCGCGGCCCCGGGGTGCCTGGTGCGCCGCGCAGACCCAGGCCGCGGGCCAGCCTGATGAAGGCCTTGGTCAGGTAGTCCGGCCTGAACGCGCGGCCCGAGGGCATGATGAACAGCGGATCGTCCGGTTCGCCGGGGCCGCGTATCCCGAGCCAGACATCGAGCGCGTGCCTCACCGACTGATGCACGGGCAGCAGCCGCGCCGTGCCGAACTTGGCATTGTGGACCTCGATGCCGTCCCCGGTCAGATCCCTGATCCGCAGGCCGGTCGCTTCGGACGGCCGCATGCCGGTCGCCGCCAGGAGGCCGATGATGGTGTGGACGGCATGGGGGGTTGTCGAGCCTGCGCGCGGAAGTTCAAGCGCCGCGTTCATGATCCGCGCGATGTCGCCCGTCGACAGAAGATGCGGCGGCGGCCGGTGCCGGACTCTTCGACCCATGGCATCGCGGTGGGGAACTTCGTGGCGCCCGTCTCCGGCATGCAGATGTTCGGCGAAGCCGCGCACCACACCGAGCCTGAATATCCGGTGGTTCGACGAGGATGCCTGTGATGCCCAGTCCAGGGCTGTCGTGATCTTCACGAATTCGTCGCCCTTTGCCTCGGCGTGGGCGGCAAAGCTGCCGAGAAGGCGCGCCTGCACGGCAAAGGCCAGGCCGGTCGCCTGCTTCATGGTCACGTAGCACGCTGCTTGTCCGGTCAGGGTCATGACGCCTCTCCCGGCCAGGGTTGCGCGATTTCCAGCAGCATCGGCGTGTCAACCCGTGCGTAAAGCGTCGTGGTCTCGATCGACTTGTGACGCAGAAGCGTGGCCACGGTTTCGAGCGATGCGCCGCAGCGCAACAGGTTCGTCGCTCTCGAATGCCGAAACAGATGGGCAACAGGCAGGCCCTCGCCTTCGATCCCGGCCCGTCCCATGGCGCTGCGAACGATGGATGTGACACTGGACGCAGAGGAAAGCCCGCGAAGCGGAGCCAGCGACCGCAGGAAGACGAAATCGCTCTGCACGCGCGGCCGGCCCCGAAGGACATAGGTCTTCAGGGCATCGCCCGCATCCTGTGGCAGTGGCAGCGCGACGCGCCTGCGTGACTTGCCGGCCACCCGGATCCGTGCCTGCTCCCAGTCGAGATCATCCAGACGCAGCGCCACGATGTCTCCGGCCCGCAGCGCAAGCCGGGCCAGCAGCAGCATGATCGCGTGATCCCGCATGCCGACCGGCGTGGACGTGTCGCAACTCGCGATCAACGCCTCGATGTCGACCTCGCCGACGTGGCGTGGCAAGCGGGATGCCGGTTGGCGCCTGACGGCTGGCACTGCGCCGACGAGCGCCGGCCTGCAGAATCCGTTGGCACCGAGATACCGCAGATAGCCCCGCAGGGCGGTTGCGATGCTCTCGAGGCGGGCAGATGAGCTGGCCTTCGCCAGGTCGGCGAAGGCCGCCCGTATGCTGCTCGCGTCATATGACGCCGGATCGTCGCCGAGAACCGGCAGCACGCACCGGTGCAGCTTGTCGTCATATGCGCGGATCGTCGTCTCGCGCGCCCCGCGATGGCGATGCATCCAGTCGAGGAAGCCGTCGACAAGATCGCTGCGCACTTCGGGAGGAACTTCTTCCTGCCAAGGTTCGATCACTCTGGTGCGGGCGAGAAAATCGGCGAATCGTTCGATCACGAAACGCGTCCGGAATGATCCCGCGAACTGACCGTGAGCCTGGTAGACGCCCGGATGCAAACAGGCACATTCGTGATCAAGGAACCTCCGGATCACGCCGTCATCAGTCCGGTCGAGGGAGAGGTTCGAATGGTGGAGCCAGGCGACGAAATGGCGACATGCCACCGAATGCTGCCGTATCGTCTCGTCACTGTAGCCTTGGTCGGACAGGTCGCGGATGAACACGTCCACGTTCCTGCAGCCCTCGACGATTCGAGCCGGCACCTCCACCCGGCCAGCATCCAGAAGCCAGTTGAAGAACCTGTTGGCCCGTGTCCTGGCGCGGTGCGGCGCGAGAGGTCGGAACCTTCCCGGACAAGCGCAGTCGTGCGACACGAAATCGGCAATCGTGCGGATGTCCAATGCCCCGACCTCCAACCCGTTGACCGACAGCCGAGTCACCATGTGCCGAGCCGTGCACACCAGTGTCTCGATCCGGCGAGGCCCCAGGCCCCGGTGTTCCAGCCAGGCCCGGTAGTCGGGAATGACATCGTCCAACTGACCTTGAAGGTCAGGGTGCGAGATTCGTTCTCGTGAAGGCAAGATCATGTTCCAGTCTCCTCTGTGTGGTTCGAACATCGGGAGGCTGGATCACTTGCGAGTTGCGGCCGCTGTTCCTCGCGGTCACGGAAAGGTTCCGGTAAAATGTTCCTCCCGGCTCCGCAAACTTGGCCAAAATCGGGTCCGGCGCCCACGCGCAAGTGTCCGAAAGCAGCCATTCCGGCGGAAGCCCACCGGAAGGCCAGGTCATTGAGGCGAAGCGGAACTGAATGTAATCAGAACCTAATCCGGATAGAATTGCGTTGAACTCAAGAAGTCAGCCCCGTCAGATTCCGATAACAATAAGGTTCTGATAAGGCGGGATTCCGGCGATTCGCCGCGCATTTGCAGGATCGTGTTCCTTTCCCCTTGTCACGGTTTCATTGTCCGTTTCCGACCGTCTCGGTTGACGCTGCCCGTCCCTGTCCCCATTGCCGTCTCCGGACCGACACGGCCAAATCGTCGCTCAAAAGCGCGGTTTGCCACCGAAGTCCCGCCGTTTTGAATCGCTGCCGACACTTGGTCCGGCAAGCGCGCTCGCGGGATCCGGCAGGTCTTGTATCCTATCTCAAGTCGATTCCTGGCGAGAGCTTCACACGCAACCGGTCTCCCTCCAGAACAATAGATCTGGGAAGGGGTTCCTTCTCGATACGGAGGTCGTTTCGTCGCTGGTTGATCCAAGACGGGACGGGTTCGTACAAGTCATGGCCTGATTGGAACAAATGGACTGTAAAGGTCCCATTTTCCTGTCAATCGTCTCAATTCACGAGATCCAGAAAGGCATCTCGCTGCTGCAAAACAAGGTTGCCACGACAAAGACGTCCGCGCTTGAAATCTGGTTGACCGGCCTCCGCACCGGACATGTCGACAAAATCCTTGAATTTGATGTCAAGGCAGCGGTGGCCTCAGGGAAGATTGAAGCACGGGCGCTTGCAACTGGAACAGCCCTGGCATGGTAGAATCGATGGTGGTCAGGATCGCCGAGGCTTACGGTCTTGTTGTCGTAACGCAAAACATCAAGCACTTTCGCCCGTCTGGCAATTCTGCCCTGTCACCGAATAAGGCTGCACGAGAATGACCCAATGATCCTTGGGGCGAGTCAAGGCTGTTCCTGCCGGAACACTCCGACATTATCCCGACATTTGCATTCACCAATTCTCAATCCTTGTATTCAGGCTCCTCCCTGTCCAGCACCAGTTTCATCTCGTCGAAATGCGCAATCTCCGCGTCCTTGTACGTTTCCCACTCGCATGCAGTCACCTCGGCAAGATCGTCCGGCATGACGGCAAGCTCCTGCCCGGTCTGGTAGGCCATGACCATTGTCCGAGCAGCGCGCTCAAGATGGTATAGCGCGTCCCAGGCCTCGGCCACGCAAGTGCCGAACGTGGTAACACCATGGTTCTGCATCATCACGGCTCGATGGTTGCCCACGGTTCGGGAAATACGCTCTCCCTCCTCCTCTTCGGACGCGATGCCGCCAAAAGCCAGATCATACGCCAAGCGCCCGAACCAACGGGCCGTCACTTGGTCAACCGGCTTGATCGTCGGATCCTTCAGGGTCGCGAGCGCGGTTGCATACGGCGGATGGATGTGCAGTGCAACGCGTGCCTGCGGCAGGTTTCGGTGAAGAGCGGAGTGGATCGCCCACGCGCTCCGATCCGGAGCGTCGGGTCGCTCCATGGTCGAAGGGTCATCGGCGTTGCAAAGGATCAGGTCTGAAGCCCGAACACGGCGCCAATGCACCCACTTGGGATTGACGAGAAACTCCTTGCCGTCAGCGCTGACTGCGGCCGAGAAGTGGTTGGCCACGCCCTCGTGCCATCCATTGCGGCTGGAAAGCCTGAGTGCGGCAGCGAGATCAACGCGGATTATCGCCTCTTCGGCGGAGAGCATCGTTTCGTGTCGGGTCATTTTGTTACTCCATCTGCCTGCGGTGAAACAACGGGCGTTACGTGAGAATTACCGCCCTTTCTGGGCCTAAATTGTCTCGTGTTCAGTGGCGGACCGCGCGTGAGTCAACCAGCCCTTGTTCTGTGCGCGACACGAAATTGGTAGCAGTATCCAGTACGACCGTCACTTCAAATTTGATTTGTGCGGGACGAAGCCCTTCGTCGGCTCTGTGCCCCACCTCGGTCCCAACGGTGCCGAGAAAGAACACCTCAGTACGAGACCTGGATCTGGCATGGAGACAACTATGTGCTATGCAGCGCCTGTTGGGCACTCGACCTTGATCCCGTCCACGTGTTCCAGGGCACAGTCTAGAAAACAGGCTCCGGCAGGGCCTCGCAACGTACGCCGCTGGCGCCTGCCGAAGGCACTTTTCCTTTGCGCCCGCACCATATAGACAACGCGCAATGGGACGCGAGCAGAGCCGAGGGGCAAGAATGGCAAAGCGATCGCATGACGACGACGTCGAATTCATACAGTCACTAGCTGAACTTCTTAGCAAGAATGACCTTTCCGAGTTGCATGTGAAGCGCGAACACCCCGAGGATGGAAGCCTCAGTGTTCGGGTAAGCAAGGCAGGCATGATCGCGGCGCCCGTTGCAATCCAGGCCCCTGCCGCGTCGGCACAGGCGCCCATCCCTGCCCAGGCACCTGAACAGAGCGCAGCCACCGCGACGCCTGCAGGTGACGAAGATGATCCAGCCGCACTGCCCGGAGCGGTCGTTTCGCCCATGGTCGGAACCGCCTACTTGCATCCGGAACCCGGTGCCGAGCCATTTGTCAAGCTAGGTGACACGGTGACGGAAGGTCAGACCCTGCTGATCGTTGAAGCCATGAAGACCATGAACAATATCCCGGCACCAATATCTGGCACGGTCAAGCGCATCCTGGTCGAAGACGGTGCGCCGGTCGAGTTCGGTGCTCCGTTGATGGTGATCGAGTAGGGTCGCGCCCGTGTTCGAAAAAATCCTGATTGCAAACCGAGGCGAGATCGCGCTTCGCGTGGTCCGCGCCTGTCGCGAGATGGGCATCCAGTCAGTTGCCGTGCATTCCACTTCCGACGTGGATGCCATGCACGTGCGCATGGCTGACGAGAGCATCTGCATCGGCCCACCGCCCGGGGCGCAAAGCTACCTGTCGATCCCGGCGATTGTCTCCGCCTGCGAGATCACCGGTGCACAGGCGGTTCATCCTGGTTATGGCTTTCTTTCGGAAAACGCGAAATTCGCGCAGATTCTCGAAGATCATGAGCTTAAGTTCATCGGCCCTACTGCGGAACACATCCGCCTCATGGGAGACAAGATCACCGCGAAGGACACGATGAAGGGCCTGGGCGTACCTTGCGTGCCAGGCTCTGAGGGCGGCGTGGACACGCTCGATGAGGCAATCGCGATCGGCAAGCAGATAGGCTACCCGATCATCGTGAAGGCCACGGCTGGCGGCGGCGGCAGGGGCATGAAGCTGGCAAAGTCCACAAGCGAAATGGAGTCGGCATTCCATACCGCACGCTCGGAAGCCAAGGCCGCGTTTGGCAATGACGAAGTGTATGTCGAGAAGTATCTGGGCAAGCCACGTCATATCGAGATCCAGATCTTTGGCGACGGAAAGGGCAAGGCAGTGCATCTGGGTGAACGCGATTGCTCGCTGCAGCGACGCCACCAGAAGGTCCTCGAGGAAGCGCCCGGCCCTGCCATCGACGAAAAGACTCGTGCCCGAATTGGCAAGACCTGCGCCGATGCAGTTGCGCGCATCAACTACGCAGGAGCCGGAACGGTCGAATTCCTGTACGAGGACGGGGAATTCTACTTCATCGAGATGAACACGCGTTTGCAGGTCGAGCATCCGGTGACCGAGGCGATTTACGGCGTCGACCTGGTACGCGAGCAGATTCGGGTCGCTGCCGGCGAACCGATCTCCTTTTCCCAGAAGAGCCTGCAAATCGACGGCCACTCCATCGAGATCCGGATAAATGCCGAGAAACTTCCATTATTTTCTCCTTCTCCGGGGAGGATCACTCAATATCACGCTCCGGGCGGCCTCGGAGTTCGCATGGATTCGGCGATCTATGACGGATATTCCATCCCGCCCCATTACGACTCCCTGATCGGCAAGCTGATAGTCCACGGACGTGACCGGCCAGAGGCGCTGGCGCGACTGGGTCGCGCCCTTTCCGAGTTGATTGTCGACGGGATTGACACCAACGTACCGCTCTTCGACGCTCTTATAAGGGAGTCCGCGATCCAGTCGGGCAACTACAACATTCACTGGCTGGAAAAGTGGCTCACCAAGAATTTCCAGTGAAACGCCTGCCCTTGATTGAGATCGCGCCACCCCAACCTGGATGGATCACGTGAGTGACCGGAGCCTAACGGCAGAACTTCTGCTTGGAGCCTATGCGACCGGCGTCTTTCCGATGGCGGATTCGCGCGACGACCCGGATGTCCACTGGGTAGATCCCCGCGTGCGGGGCGTACTGCCGCTTGACGGATTCCACATGTCGCGGTCTCTCGCACGCCGGATGCGAAGCGGGAACTACACGGCCACCCTGGATGTCGAATTTGAAGCGATCCTTGACGGTTGCGCAGATCGAGAGGAGACCTGGATCAACGAGACGATCCGGGAACTGGTGATCGAGCTTCATGACATGGGGCACGCACATGGATTCGGCGTTTGGTCGGCAGGTCGTCTCGTCGGCGGCATGTACGGAGTCGCGCTCGGCGGCGCGTTTTTCGGCGAAAGCATGTTTTCCGCCAAAAGTGACGGCTCGAAAATGTCGCTGGCATGGGCAGTCGATCATCTGCGGCGAACCGGATTCGTCCTCTACGACACGCAATTCAGTTCACCGCACCTGGCTTCTCTCGGCGTCAGGGAAGTCACGCGTGCGGCTTACAGAGCATCATTGGCACGCGCACTTGAAGCATCGGCCGACATTGCCCGGTTGCCGCTCGAAACTGACCCTCAGGCCGTGGTGCAGCGGATCACCCAGACGTCATATCGAGGATGATCAAGCGCATTGAGCGCCGGGCTTGACGCAATCATCCAGCCATCGAAGACGACTGTATCGCGCACGGAATCGCGGATCGTGAGCCACGCGAATCCTTCGCCTGCCGGATTGTCTTCGAAGTAACGACACTCGCCGAGATCAACCTCGACACGGCCCACGGTGACGGTTTCGCCGACACGAAGTTCGACATCGATCACGTCACCCGACACCTTGTCCAGGCCCTTGAGCAAGACGCCTCCGGAACGCACCACCTTGACTTCCTCGGGCACCGCACCGGGCATGGCAACGAACACGTCGTCTAGGGCAGATGCAGTGATGTTCTCCTGGCCAGTGGCTGGACCGGCCAGCAACGCCAGAAGCACAAGGACGCGGATCATTCTTCGGGTCCGGACACGAACTTCATGAGAAGCTGAACGACGGAAATCGAGCCTTGCGTATCCTCGATTTCGCTTCCGGGCTCGAGATTGATGATCGACCCGCCGGGAAGAAGCTCCACGAAGCTGCCGCCCAGAAGGCCTTCGGAGGAAATCACGGCCGCCGTGTCGTCCGGCAGGAGCACGTCATCCTGAACGCTCAACACGGCATTGGCACGAAAGGTCTGCGGATCGAGATTCAGTTCGAGGACCGACCCGACCTTGACGCCCGCAAGCCGCACGTCCGTCCCGACGCCGACGCCTTCCGCCGAACGAAAGGATGCCGTGTACGTGTCCATGTCCGACGCCGAAAGGTTTATTCCACCGACCTGCGCCAGGTAGATCAGGAAGCCTGCGGCCACGGCGAGAACGCCGGCTCCCGTCAGGACTTCTGTTGCGTTTTCCGACACGGCGCTCACTCCGGAATCCAGGCTTCGTAGTCTTTCCGGTCGACCGGCTCGGATCGCCGGATAGAACCGGGAGGCGCATATGCCAACGACGTCCCCGTCAGGTTCTCTTGGTGCGGCTTTTCCCAATCCTTGCGGGCGAGCGGCTGTTCTGTCGGCGGCTCGTCATAGGTATAGTGCAGCCACCCGTGCCACTCCGCACCAATCCGGCTTGCCTCGGCCTCCCCATTGTAGATCACCCATCGCTTCCCGTCCCGGGACTGGTAGAAGACGTTGCCCTGCTCGTCTTCGCCAACTCGCTTGCCCTTGAGCCAGGTGTGGAACTGGGTGCCCCAAGTCTGGCCGTTCCACCATGTGACCGCTCGAATAAGCGTGCTGAGAATTCTCATTCCGAACCCTCCTTCCGATCAGTTTGGGGTATGCCGCATGGCGAAAGAAAACTCCAGCAAAAGCCTCCTTCCGGCGGCAAGTATCCGAACCGGGCCAACGTATCGGACTCCATGGCCGGCACCCAAGGCGGAGTCTGCTTCGATTGATTTGCCTTTCGTGCATGAAGTACCGAACTCGCTCAGGAAGCCAGGAAGCACTTGAATTGTCTGAAGGTCTGATACAGATTGCTCCTGACACCCCTTGCGGTTTTCGACCGCAGGGTGCGGGGCCACTTCGGAGGCCCCTGCTTTTGTGACGCACCATTCGATGCGCACGTACATCTATGTCGATGGTTTCAACCTCTACTATGGCTTGCTCAAACACATGTCATGGCGATGGCTCGATCTGGTCACGTTCTTTCAGAGAGCGCTGCCACGCTCCGGAGCGCCGTCGCCCGGGACGGGGCGGACATGTAACTGCCCGATCCCTATGGATGGCTGAAGCCCTTGGTCGCGTCTCGGGAGGCATTGGCGGCGGCGCTCGACGCGACGGCCGATGCGCTCCGCAAGGGCGGCAGAGAATCCAGCAACGACGATTGGCAGCCGTTGGAGGCGTCACCTTGCGACGATCCTACGGATCCGCTCAAGCACTGATCCCGGCGCATGTGGCAGCCGACCTTCACAGCAATGCCGGGCAATTCAGCGCCGATATCACATGCTTGCGCGTGACGGTGAGGTAGAACCAGAAGCGGTTTCCGTGAAATGAATTGGAAATGCCCGTGTCCTTCGAAATAAGCGTGCTTCCGGAACCGCAGAGACGGCTGTGGGAGATGCCTGGCGACACGCCGCCGGGATTCGTCTCCTGCTCAAGGCAGCGCCAAAACGTCGCCCTCCTTGTAGCCCTTGCCTTCGAGACCGTTCAGTTTCGCAATCTGGTGGCAACGAGAGGCCTTGCCGCACGTGCGTTCGGCCAGGACCGACAGCTTCGTGTCGCTGGCCAGAACGATGACGCCGTCGCTGCCGAGCACACGGTATCCAGAATTGCTCAGGATTTCTGTCAGAAAGTACTTGATCAGAAAGTACTTAATCAGAAAGTACTTGAACTGCCTGCGGGCCTCATATAGGTTGCCTTTGACACCCCCTGCGGTTTCGACCGCAGGGTGCGGGGCCTCTTCGGAGGCCCCTGCTTTTATGACGGACAATTCGATGCGCACGTACATCTATGTTGACGGTTTCAACCTCTATTATGGCTCGCTCAAAAACACGTCATGGCGATGGCTCGATTTGGTCGCCCTCTTTCAGAATGTACTGCAGCCTCACCACAATATCGTTGCCGTGAAGTATTTTACGGCAAGGGTCTCTGGAACCCCCAGTGACCCCGCGAAACCGCAGCGCCAGAACTCCTATCTCTGGGCACTGACGACGCATCGGCCGGAAGTCAAGCTGTTCTACGGGCACTTCCTGACCCATACTGTGTCAATGCCGCGTGCCCCGGTGACGGCTAATGTCCAGATGGTCGCAGTCGTTAAAACCGAGGAAAAGGGCTCGGACGTCAACCTCGCCGCGCATCTCCTGAACGATGCCTGGCTTGATCGCTACGATTGCGCAGTCGTGGTAAGCAATGACAGCGACCTAGCCGAAGCCATACGCCTCGTGAAACGCCACCATCCGCAGAAACGTATCGGTCTTATCACGCCTGGGACGAGATCGCCGTCACGCCAACTCTCCACACTTGTCGAATTCAGAAGAGGAATCCGGATCGGCGCACTCCAGAATTCCCAGCTTCCAGACCCAATCCCCCGTACGTACCCAGCTTCGCAAGCCCGCCAAATGGTAGATGCTCCGCCGAACCTCGCTCGTCTACTTCGTGAACAGAGCTGCATTGTTCACGCCGCCGGTTCAACGGGTTCCGTTCTCGAAAGAAGTTGACGTTCCCGATCACCGACCTTGGGCCAACGGAACAGCAACTATAGGAAAGGCCCTGCCCCATGAAAACAGAATGCGTCGTTCCAAGCCGAAGCCAGGTCGGCGAGGGGGCTGTCTGGGATGATCGAGATCAGGTGCTCTGGTGGGTCGACATTCCAGCCGGACTGATTCACCGCTTCGACCCGTCAAGTGGCCGGAACACCAAGATCGACTATGGCGAGCCTGTCGGCTGCCTTGCGGTTCGCGAGTCAGGCGGCCTGATTCTGGCAACGAAGTCGGGCTTCTGCTTCTTCGATCCTGACAGCAACAAGCGCCAGCCGATCGCCGACCCCGAAGCGCATCTCGCGATGAACCGCTTCAATGACGGGGCGACAGACATCAAGGGCAGGTTCTGGGCCGGAACCATGAAGGATGGCGGCGGCGCCGAACGCTTGGGAAGGTTCTACTGCCTTGACACGAACCTGGAGGTCACGCCTTGGAAGGACGGTTTCTTCACTACCAACGGCCTCGCATTTTCGCCCGATGGGCGGACAATGTACTTCTCGGACAGCAACAAGGCGGTACGCACGATCTGGCGCGCAAGCTATGATCCGGACACCGGCACTCCGGGGGAACCGGAAGTGTTCTTTGACACCCGAAGCGTTGCCGGACGTCCGGACGGCGCGACGGTCGATGCCGACGGTTGCTACTGGCAGGCGGGAATTGACGGCTGGCAGCTCTATCGGATCACGCCCGAGGGCCGTGTCGACATGACGGTGGACCTTCCCGTCGAGCGTCCCTCGCGACCGATGTTCGGTGGAACGAACCTTGATACGCTCTTCGTCACTTCACTCGGGGTTGGCCTGAGCGCAGGGCAAGATCAGCCGGAAGCCGGATCGCTCTTCGCGATTTCCGGGCTTGGCGTGCAAGGTCTCCCCCAAACGCGTTTCAAGGGGTGACGACCGACAAGGCCACGCCGATGCGTCACGCACAAAGCAACGGCACATTAGGAACCCTCGATCCATCTACCACCTTGCTGCCGCTTGCCAGCAGCCTCTCGAAAGCATAGGTCGGACAATGTGATTTACGGCCCGGTCCCCAGGAGGTGCAGTGCCCGAATTTGCTGTCTTTCCCAGCCTGAAGGACAAGTCCGTCCTTGTAACCGGTGGCGCTCAGGGCATCGGGGCGGAGATCGTCCGGGCGTTCGCGACTCAAGGGGCAAAGGTCGGATTCATAGACCTTGACTCCGAAGGCAGCGCCGCGCTGGCCGCCAGCATTGAAGGCACCGTCGAGTACGAAACCTGCGACCTTCGCGACATCGACGCGCAACGGAACGCGATCGCGGCGCTCGCCGGTCGGCTGGGAAATGCTTCCGTGCTGGTCAACAATGCTGCTCGCGACGACCGCCACCACTGGAAGGACGTGACCCCTGAATACTGGGACGAACGCCAGGCGACGAACCTTCGCCACATGTTCTTCGCGATCCAGGCCGTGGCTCCGGGCATGATCGAGGCCGGTGGCGGATCGATCATTAATCTCGGCTCGAACAGCTGGTGGGAGGCCAGCGGCGGCTTTCCCGCATACGCAACAGCCAAGTCCGCAGTCCATGGCCTGTCGCGCACAATGGCTCGTGACCTTGGAAAGCACCGGATTCGGGTCAATTCCATTGTCCCTGGCTGGATAATGACCGAGCGACAGAAAGACCTCTGGGCCACGCCGGAGACCCTCGCCGCTCACAGGGAAAGGCAGTGCCTGCCCGACCTGATCGAACCTGTGTACGTGGCCCGCATGGTCCTCTTTCTGGCTTCGGACGACGCGGCCATGTGCACGGCATGCAACTACATGGTCGAGGCCGGCTCGATCTGAGGAGGAACAATGGAACGTCTCGCAGTTGGACAGACGGCAGTGGAAATCACGCCGATCATATTCGGCACCTCGGCGCTTGGACACATGCCGGACACCTATGGCTACGGCGTGGACGAGGATCGCGCCCGTGCAACCCTAGACGCCATCTTGGACGGGCCGGCAAATTGCCTCGACACGTCGAACAACTACGGATTCGGCAGAAGCGAAATCCGTATCGGCGAGGCAATTCGCGCCCGTGGCGGTCTGCCTGAAGGATTCGTGATCTCGACCAAGCTCGACCGCGAAATGGAGACGGGAAAGTTCGATGCTGACCAGGCGCGCCGTTCGATCGAGCAGAGTCTTGATCGGCTTGGGGTTGACAAGGTCGGCATCCTGCACCTGCACGACCCGGAACACGCAGCAGACCTTGGCGAAATTACGCGTGAGGGCGGAGCGTTGGACGAGCTCTTCAAGATGAAGGAAGAGGGAATAGCCGATGCGGTCGGCCTGGCGATGGGGCGGGTCGACATGATGCTCCCGATCCTGAAGGAAAGGCCGTTCGACGCACTCATCAACCATAACCGCTGGACATTGCTGAATCGATCAGCCGACGAAATGTTCGACTATGCCAGCAAGAAGGGGATCGCGATCCTTAACGCGGCACCCTTTGCTGGTGGCATTCTGGCAAAGGGCGCGAAGCAGATGCCGCAAATCAGCTACAGCCCGGCTGACGAGACCGCTCTGGAACCGGTGCACCGGATCGAGGCCCTGGTGGCCGAGCATGGAGTCGCTCCTGGAGCGGTCGCGCTGCAGTTCTCTACCCGGGATCCGAGGATCTCTTCGACAATCGTGGGAGTTTCAAAGCCGGACCGGGTTCGCGAAATGCTTGAATGGAACGACATGCCATTGCCGCCGGAACTCCTTGAAGCGCTCGCGTCCCTGCCTTACAGCATGGACGATCCAGAGGCGCATAGGGACTATCGGCCCGGATAGCGAATAGGACGGCGGCGCAGTTCGGAACCGTGCCCGACACCTGATCAGCGGGAATTCCTCGATTTGGGGGCGGGCCCGCTCGGAAATCGCGCAAGGCTGGCACGCTCCCGCAGACCTCATTGACGCGGCAAGCACCCCTGTGCGCAGTCGTCAATGAGCCGCGACAATTCCGCGAAGCCCGGCTCAATGGGTAAGGCACCACGAGGCGTCCGGCCTTGACGCATTGCACGGACGCGCGTTGGCGTTGCTCACCTCAATGACCCATAAAGTCAGCGATGGAAGATGGAAAGCGCAGCGCTTCCGCCTTTGGTGACGTGTTCCTTCACATCAGCACCGTCGGCAGAAAAAGAGCGATCTGCGGAAGCATTGCAAGACACGCAATGCCCGCAAGCAGGATCAGCCAGTAAGGAATCGTGGCAACTGCGGCTTCGCCAAGCGACACCTTCTCTTTCGTAACGGAGACAAGGACGGACAGATTGAGCCCCACGGGTGGGGTGACTTGGCCTATCTCGATCAGAATGGTGATGATCACGCCTAGCCAGATCGCATCGTAACCAAGGCCGACCATGAGCGGCACCACGATCGGAAGCGTCATGATCATCAGCGAGAGCCCGTCGAAGAAGCAACCCAGCACCAAATAGATCAAGACGACGAGTGCCAGCACTTGCAATGGCCCGAGTTCGGCAGCGCGCACTGCTTCAAGGATTGACTGCGGAACACCTAGGAGACTCACCGCCTGCGCAAGAATGGTCGCGCCCATGACGACGAATGCGATCGAAGCGAAGAGAAGGATTGCCGCATAGAAGCTCGCAACCAGTGTCTTCAGGGTCAGATTGCCCCAGAACCGGCCGACGACAATCGTCGCGATCACCCCGACTCCCGCAGCCTCCGTCGGCGTTGCAAATCCGAACGCTATGCTGCCCATGATCGCCAGGATCAGCAGCAGAAATGGCCACAGGCTCAAGAGCTTGAGCAGAATCGTCGTCAAGCCAGCGGCCGTATCACTCCTCGGAGAAAGATCCGGACGGGAGAGGCAACGCAGGAGGATATAGAGCATGAACATCCCCGCGAAGAGCAGGCCGGGCAAAAGGCCGGCCAGAAACAACCGCCCGATAGAGGTTTCGGTCAACGCGCCGTAAATCAACAGCGAAAGGCTGGGCGGGATCAGCAGGCCAAGCGTTCCGCCGCCGGCCAGCGAAGCAACGACCATCCGTCGGTCATAGCCGCGTTCGGTCATCTCGGGGTAGGCGACGGAGCCAACCGCCGCGGCGGTCGACAGGCTTGAGCCGCTGACTGCGCCGAAGAGTGTACAGACGGCGATATTGGTATGCAGAAGGCCGCCGGGAACGCGCTGGAAGAGAGGCACCAGTGCCGAGTAAATCCTCTCACTGACTCCACTCCGCAGCATGATCTCGCCGAGCATGATGAAGAGTGGAATGGCGCTGAGCGTGAAGGAGTTCAGCACGTTCCAGACAGCGTCGACCGCGACAAATGTCGACCCGCCTGCAAGAAAGTGAAGGATCAGGAGCCCGGTAATTCCAAGCGCCGCCCCCAGTGCAAGCCCCGAGCCAGCAAAAACCACCAGACCGCCGACCAGAAGCCCCCAGAAACTAAACATCGCATTCCTTCAGACAGGTCAGGATTGGCCGGTCTTCCATTCACCCTGCCCTGACGCGCCGCCTGCCAGGAACGCCACCATGCTCAAGGCCATGGACACGGGAAGAAGCGCCATCCAAGGATACATCAGGAGACGGCCAACCTCCGTCTTGATGTTGCGATCAAAGGCGAAATCCAGCCAAGGAAGGCAAAGCGCAAGAAACCACAGACAGAACGCGGCCCCAAACAGTGCCGCCAGAAAGCTGACCGACCGCGCTGCTCTGTCAGGCAGTGCAGATACAAGCACAAGCACGCGAACGTGCTCGGCCCGAAGCGTTGCCAGTGGCAGGGCGAGAAAGAATGCGGCCGTCATGAGAAGCCCGACAAGTTCTTCGGTAAATCGGAACGGCGCATACGCGAAGTAGCGCATTGTCACGCTTGCGCCGATCAGAACTACAATCGCGCCGCCAGCCAGTGCTGCCAGGACAGCCATGGCGACAAACACAGGCGCCAGCAATCTCTCAATGCGGTTCGCGATTGCCAAACGCCTGCGTTCGATCTTGCGTTCGCCCAAGCTCAGCGTCCGAGGACGTCGAGAATTCTCTGCCGGTACTCGGGTGCCTTGCCCCCTGCTTCCTCGGCCATCTCCTGCCAAGTGGCGGAGGCGGCATCAAGGAACGCGGCACGATCTTCATCAGAGAACGGCTCAAGGAACTCGATCCCTTGCTCGGCCAGCTTGGCGCGAGCAGCCTGCTCGTTTTCCTCCGCCTTGGAATACTCGTTGGTGCGCTCCCAGACACGGGCAGCCGCCGTGGTAACCGCCTCGCGCTCGGCATCACTGAGATCACCCCACGCGCCTTTCGATGCGCCCAGAACGTAGGGAACACCTGCAACCGGATAGAGGTAGGAAGCATATTTGGTCACTTCCTGAAGCGAAATCGTGTGCGCGAAGAGCGCAGGATAGACTGCGCAATCGACGACGCCTGTCTGGAGCGCCACGTAGAGATCGTTCTGACCAACGATTTGGGCCGAGACGCCAAGCTTGGTGAAGGTTTCGACCTGATCGTTGCTCCAGACGCGGAGTTTCTTGGTCCTGAGGACTTCAAGCGAGCTGACCGGCTCCTCTCGGCAGAATATCGAGGCCTTCAAAAGCGGCAGGGCCATGAATCCGGTCGGCACGATGTCCAATTCGCCCAGCACCTCGGCGTAAATCTCCTGGATTTCAGGCAGCGCGGCAATCAGTTCCTCGGGGCTGCCGACAGACCCCTGGATCATCACCGCGTTCAGGGCGGGAACGTCGCGGCCAAGGTAGTTCGCCCAGACCAGACCCATTTCGACCGCTCCACGGGGCAGCCAGCGCGCCACGTCGTTGTCCTTGAGGTTCAACGAACCGCCGTGGAAGACGTCGATCATGAGGCTGCCGCCAGTCAGGTCTGCCACGTCCGCAGCAAAAGTTTCGAGTTGCGCTGATTCTCCACGGCCTTCCGGAAGCCCATTGTTGAATTTCCATTCGGCCGCACCCACAGTTCCGGCAAAAATTCCCAGAAGCAACGCAGCGGACAGAGTCCGCAAGAGATTTGCAAGCATCCTATTTCTCCCTGTTTCGCTCAAATTTAGGCGCATGCCCGAACTATGGCAATGCGGGCATGCGCCATCGGGACCGGATCATTGAAATCGATCAAGGTCGGAAAATCAATTGGCTTCGGCCGTCCGGGATCAACCTGTCGAAACCGAAAATCGCCGACACCGAGGGCATACATGAATCGATCATGCGGTGAATGCATCCGCTGGGCGTCGACAAATCCGGCCGCTCTTGTGAAGGGCTTGAACCGGAAGCCGAAGTTCAATCACGGCCCGGATGACGATACCCTTCCGGAATCTGTGTGTTGGATCAAGGCCCTGGTTGCCGATCATGGAGACGCTCACCGCAGACAGTTCCACTGGAGTTCTCAACCGGGACGAGGCGCACCGCGACGCTCATGCGGGTTTCATGACGCGAGCAGATGCACAAGATGCTCTTGTGGTAGGACTTGTCATTGCTGTCGAAACTTCCTGCCGGGCATCTTCCTGGAGAATCTGCGCCGCATCCCGATGTCAGAATTCCGACCACCGGACCGAACCTGCCAAGCCTGCGTCAGGCGGCCTCTCCAAAATCCATGTCTCTGTCTCCAGCGGACTGTGTGACCAATTCAAGAGCCTCAAGCACAGTTCCAACCCCTGCCCCTTCTTCACGAACACGCTCGGAAAGCATGCGCCGCCAGCGGCGTGCTCCTGGACGCCCCGCGAAGAGTCCGAGCATGTGCCGCGTCACAGAATGGAGCCGCCCACCGTCATCGAGGTGGTGCTCAATGTAGGGGCACATGGCGCGAACCACTTCTGCCGGCGACAAGAATGGCGATCTCTCTCCGAAGACTTCGCGGTCAGCCGTTCCAAGGATGCGCCAAGGCGACTGATAGGCGGCCCGTCCGATCATGATGCCGTCCATGCCCCGGTCCAGCAGAACACGTGCCTGTTCCAGGGAGGCAATGCCGCCATTCAAGATGATCTGGAGGTCTGGAAACCGGTCCTTCATGGCGCATACGAGGTCATGGTCCAAAGGCGGGATTTCACGATTTTCCTTCGGGCTGAGCCCTTGGAGCCACGCCTTTCGCGCATGGACCGCAACGGTCGTCACGCCAACATCCCTGACGCGCTGCAAGAAGTCCGGCAGCACGACAGCAGGAGCCTGATCATCGACTCCAATCCGGCACTTGACGGTGACTGGAACCGTGACAGCAGATCGCATGGCCTCCAAACATTCAGCCACCAGATCAGGTCTCTTCATGAGGACGGCGCCAAACGTTCCCGATTGGACTCGTTCGGAGGGACAGCCGACGTTCAGGTTGACTTCGTCATATCCATCGTCCGCAGCAATCCGCGCGGCTTCGGCCAGCTCGGACGGATCCGAACCACCAAGTTGAAGTGCCAGCGGATGTTCGGATTCGTTATAGGCAATGAGATGCTTGGCGTTGCCGCGAACCAATGCGGCGGACGTCACCATTTCGGTATAGAGCCGGACACGACGCGACATGAGCCGGTGCAAATACCGGCAATGGCGATCGGTCCAATCCATCATTGGCGCAATGGAAAGTCTGGATTGCTGGCTTGTTTCCATTTTTTTTGTGTATCTTCAAACCACTGGCGGCGGTTTCTGCTACGCCGGAATGCGCCTCGACAATGCCAGATTTGCTCCTGCGCGACAGCGCATTGCACACATAGCGCACGCAAAAACTGGCCACAATCACCAAGATCTTCTCCGGTTCCTAACCCGACTTCTGATCTGGCGAGAGGACGCCACACGAGTGAGATGTCATTCCGACGCGACATCCGCCGCGTCAACAGGAAACGAGAACTGTCCGATCGGCAGAACCGGGACCCGACAGCGCGTCGAATCGTCATGCCGACCATTGGACGTCCACCCGTTCAGAGGCCAATGTTCGGTTTCGCGATGCGCGCCAACCTGCTTAGAAGCTTGCGATTGCGAAATTCTGATACTGACCTATTCGAGTCTCAGCACCACCGGGCAGTGATCGCTCAGGCGCTTTCGATCCCATCCCGCGTATTCGGGTGCATCGTCATGGCCAAGACCGAGTTTCTCGAACTCCACGCTCGCGAACGATTGCAGGAACGCATTGTCCGCAACGATCAAGTCGATATGCTCCTCGAACCTCTTTTCATGATTGGGCCAGCATACAAAGTCCTTGCCCTCGGGTCCCTTCGACAGCTCAAGGCCGGCTGGAGTCCCGTCGTTCAATTCCGCCCAGAAGTCCTCGTGACGCGTTGGATTGCCATGGACCAGATTGAGGCGGCGGTTGAAGTCGCCCGCCACAACCACATGGTGGCCCAGAGCGTGCCTCGCCTCGATCCAGTTCTCCAGGATGGCGAGCTGCGCCTTCAGCGTCCTGCAGTCAAACCGCGATCGGAAAGCGCGTCCGGTGAAGAAATCCTGGTCCTCGACATTCCGCAAGGGATATTGGTGGCAGGACGACTTGAGATGGACATTGAGGAAGGAGATCTCCTGTCCTTCATGCTCGAAGTCGACCTGCATGGCGGACCTGGTCGGCCGAACGCTTTCGGCGGATCCGTCGCGACTGAGCGCGACATGCTGAATCGAGAAAGCCTGCACGGTCCTTACATCCGGAAGCTTCGGGAAGGTAGCCCTGGAGATGGCGAGGGCCGTGAAGATGTCCCTTTCTTCGGGCGGCAGTATTTCGCTGCCTGGCACATATCGATCAGACACGATCAAGTGATAGTCTTCGGACGAGAAGATTCGTTCAAGTGCCGCAGGCGACCCGATTTCCTGCAGTGCAATCACGTCCGCGTCAAGCCGCTTCGCCGTTGCAGCCAGCCGTGAGTAGTCGACATCCTCCCGGGCGACAGACCAGTTCCTGAGCGGTTCGCCGGTTTCGTGGTGCAGGTCCGCGACATTCCAAGTGGCAAGGGTCAAGCCATCGGCGAGACCTTGAGCCGCGGACCCGATGGTGGCGAAAAGCACAAGAGCGCAAGCTGCATGTTTCACTGGGCGCTCCATTCAATCTCGCCTTTCAGTCTCCAGTCTCCGAACAGCGGAAATTGTCAAGAAACTTCTCCCTGGCCAAACGATCGAGTTCTTGCGCCGCGAGGCCCTGGAACGGCAGGACACGCCACTTTCCTGCATGTCTCACTCACACAGCCGCACGAATCCCATAAGTTGGTGCAAAAGATCCGGACCATGCGCAACTGGTCGCGAATTTGCACGGCGCGCTGGCCGGCCTACTTGATCTTGACGCTCTCTCTCTGCGCCGGTGAAGAATAACAAGAAGCAGCGGTGTTTCCTGCACGAGAGCCTGAAAGGCAGTTCCGGTTACGTCTGGGACCACCAGCCCGACATTGATGCCAGCAAGCAATACGGCAGTGACGGCGTGAACAAACCCGTGGCCTGCTGATGAACGATGCCGGTGGCCAACCAGCGAATTCGCCCGAAACACGCACTCAAAACTGACTTTCTTGTCGCTCGATCCTGTTCAGCCAAGCAAAATTAGCAACCAGCGGACGACTGTTCGCGCGGCTGGTCTACGCGACCGTTTCTGCCGAGTCGCGCTTCCGCCGCCATTCCTGTGCCTGAGAAAAGCTCTTGCGCAGGTAAACCATCTGTTCATCAATGGCCTTTTCGGCCTTTTCTAGATCCTGAGCACGAAGCGCACGCCAGATCTTCTCATGCTGTTCGATGGTCTTTTCCCGCTCCCGGAAGCGGAAGATCACCATGTTCTCGACGGGCTGCAGGGCTTCGATCACGGTAAACATCTGAAACTGCATGACCGAGTTATGGGTTGCATCCACGAGGGCGCGATGAAAGCGGACATCAGATGCACAAAACTCCTCGTCCGTCAGTGACTTGTCCTTCTGTAGCTTGATCTCGGTAGCCATGCGGCTCAGTTCGGCTTCGGTGCGTCGCTTGACGGCAAGGCGAATGCACACGCGTTCGAGTTCGTGGCGTGTTTCGGCAATTTCGGTCAAATCAAACACACTCAGGCTGACCATAAGGGCTACGGAGGATATCAGGTCTTGTGACATGTCTTCCGCGCTAGGTGCCCTCACAAAGGTTCCACCAGCTGGACCGCGTCTCGAACGGATGAGGCTCTTCGCGGCAAGCCGCTTCAATGCTTCGCGAATTGTCGGGCGGGAAACATTGTACTGACGGGCCAGTTCCGATTCGGTTGGCAGCTTGTCATCGGCTTTCAGGGTGCCGTTGGTTATGGCCCGGCGAATCTGCTCGGCGATCTGTTTTGCGACGCTCTCCGTGACGACGGGTTCGTATTTCACACGATTTCTCCTCTCAATGCCACGCAATCCGATGGGCATTGCAATATTCATAGATTTGCTTGACAAATATTGTTATACGTGAAAATCGTCAAGGGTCAGTTCTGCTGACGGGCACAACCAATGGCGCCGGATACGCGCCAGTCAAAAGGGGCCTGGACGCGATCATGTTCGGATCGTCGGAATGCAGTGACATCGTGCGCCCGAAACTTGGAGTGATCCCCTCGGGTTGGCCGGAATCCCTTGGTCCATCGGTGCCAAGTTGCAAGGATCTGAATTCCAGTCCCTCGGTGCCAATCCGGGGCTATCAATCAAGCCACCGCAACACGGCAGTCCTGGCAACCGCGATAGACAAGCGACAGAGAGTGTCCTTAGCCATGTGTTCTCACGGCGGAAAGCGAACCCGGACGAAGGTTCAACGCCGGCAATGCCAATGAAAGGGAAGGAACAATGACCAACTTGAAACGCATCCTGAAACCCGCGGTCGCGGCAGCGGCCCTGTCGGCCATGATCTCGCCGGCACTGGCGGAAGAGACCGTCCACATCGCCGGTTGGGGCGCCAAGTCTGGCCCGTTGCGGTCGTTTGGCGTGAACTCCGAAGCCGTACTCAAGGCCGCCGTGAAGGAGGTCAACGATTCCGGCGGCATCATGCTGGCCGATGGAACAAAGGCCAAGCTCGAGTACACCTACTATGATTCCGCCTGCAATGCCGAACAGGCAATTTCGGTCGCCCGCAAGGTCGCTTCGGAATCCTCGGCATTGATCGGTATAGGACCGACCTGCTCCGGTGCCGCTGCGGCCATGTTCGGCGTCTTCCAAAAGACGGTCGGAGACGACACCGACACCGGGCTGCAATTTCCGATCCTCACCGATACGGCCGTACGCAACGGACTGGCCAAGATCAGCCAATGGACATTCCGAAACACGCCGAACGAGCCGGACATGTACGACAAGCTCTTCGCCTGGGTTGCAAAGACCTATCCGGATCTGAAGACCATCTACGGTGGAACGGAGACAGACCAGGGCCATTCCAACGGCACCTACTCCAAGGTTATCGTTCAAGCGTCGAAGCGTCATGGCTTCGACTGGGCGACCGGCGACATTGAGGGTGTGACCGGTGACCTCGGTTCGGGCAGCGCAGAAGTGCTGACCAGTTCCTCCAACTGGCTGATGGCAGACACGAACTTCTCGGTCCAGGCGCGTGCATTCAAGAAGTCCAATGCGGATATCTACGTCATCTCATCCCATCCGTTCACGACTTGCGGCATGCTCAAGGAGTTGAAGAGACGGCGTGCGGAGCCCAAGCTCCTGATTGGTCTTACGAGCTCGTCCAGTGCCGAAGTCATGAAGGGTTGCGCGGAAGCGGCCGAGGGCATGATCATCCCGACAAGCTTTGCGCCGATCACGCCAGCAGCGGAAAAGGTCGCAATGCTCGCCAACGAGAACGGTGGCGATGCCGATCTTCACAGCGCGGCGGCTTGGGAAAATGTCATGATCATCAAGCAGGTCATCGAAAGCGTCGGCATAGACAACACGCCTGAATCGCTCATGGCTGACCGCCGAAAGATCCGCGATGGCCTCGAGATGCTTGAACAGACCCAAGGCCTGATCGGCGAGGTGCAACGGGTGCAGGATGAAGGCGAAGCGCTCAAGCCGTACGTCTTCGTGCAGGCCATGAATGGCATGTGGACGGTGATTCACGATCCCCGTGCAACCAACTAGACGACGTTGACGTCTGGAGGCGGCCGGTCAAGTATCGGCCGCCTTCAATACCTGCGCGGCATGATGGGTGACTACGGCAGTCTGTGTCCCGCTGGTTCCTTCTCGCGCTGACCCGAAAGGGCCGAAACTGTGGCGATTGACTTTATCGACGTTGTGCAGGCGATCATCGATGGCCTCCTCTTCGGGTCAACCTATGCGCTGATCGGTTTGGGATTCACCCTCATCTTTGGTGCCATGCACAAGCTGAACCTGGCATACGCGGCCTCAGCCATCGCGGGCGCCTATGTTGGTCTTGCCGTGATATTGATGTCGGGCCTGCCAATTGTGCTGACATTCGTCCTCGGACCCGTCGCCGGCGGTTTCATCGGGTTCGGAGTCTACATCACCTGTTTTCGCTACATGCCGGCAACCAACATGCTGGCACCCCTTATGGCATCCATCGGGGCGTTGTTCTTCATTGACGAGATCATCATTCACGCGACCGCAGGCTCGCCGCTTGCGTTTCCGGCGGTCATGGACGACGTCTTCCTGGAGGTCGGCGAATATGGATTCAGGGGCGACCTGATCTTCGTTTTGGTGACCAGCCTGATCGCCATGCTGGTCCTGCTCTATGTCTTGTTCGGCACTCGGTTGGGGCTGGCAACACGCGCCGTCTCACAACAGGTTGTCGCTGCGGAACTCTGCGGAATCGCCAGTCACCGTACAAACGCGACTACATTCGCAATTACGGGCGTTCTCGGCGGACTCGCGGGCTGCATGGCCGCAGCCGCAGTTGGCGTCATCTCGCCGTTGTTGACTGTGCCGATCACCGTCAAGGGCTTGATTGTCACAGTAATCGGAGGTTTGGGCAGCATTCCAGGCGCCATTGTCGCGGGCTTCGCGGTCGGGGGATTCGAGAATCTCTTCCTGTTGCTGTTCGGGGTCAACCAGCGTGACATCTACGTGTTCCTCTTACTCTTCGTTTTCCTGGTCTTCCGGCCGAACGGCCTCTTCGGCAAGGCAATCAATCGGGACTGACGGCCATGGCATATTATTTCGGCCTTTTGCAGACCATCGGCATCCACACGCTACTCGGGCTGTCGGCCTATATCCTGCTGCTGACCGGGCAACTCAGCCTCGCGCAGGTCGGTTTCTTCGCAATCGGGGCCTATGTCTCTGGCATCCTTACGGTCATATTCGAGTATCACATTGTCCCCGGCTTGTTCGCAGGCGCCTTGGCTGGCGGCTTCTTCGCCTTCCTGGTCGGGTTCCCTGCCTTGCGCATCAAGGGCCTGATGCTGGTGGTGGCCACGATTGCGTTCAGCGAAATCGTGCGCTTGTTCTTCTTCAACCTGAACTGGCGAGTCATGGTGAACGGTGTCGAGGTGGGTCCTGACTCGACACAGGGCTTCCGGGAAATTCGATTTTATGCCGCCAATGGCTGGGACACCCTTGACGTCGTTCTCTTCATCTGGCTGTTCGTCATACTCATCATGGCCATGCTATGGTGGCTCGATCGCGTGCGGGCCGGTGCGACTTTGCGTGCAGTGGGTGCAGACGAACTGGCCGCGCAGAGTTCAGGCGTCAACATCGTTGCGGTCAAGGTCGCCGCCATGACATTTGGCGGCGTTATCGCTGGCTTGGCTGGCGGACTATATGCTCACAGTGCAACCTATGTGGATCACCTGACGTTTTCGGTTCTGCTCGCAACCTTTGCGGTCGCCTATCCGATCCTGGGAGGCCTTTCGAGCGTTTTTGGGACATTGATTGCAGTGATATTCATCCAGGGCGTCCTGATCGAAGGAATGCGGTTCCTGGGCGACTGGAGAAACATATTTTTTGGTCTTCTCATAATCGTTGCGATGAACTTCCGGCCGGCCGGTTTGCTCGACGGCAATGTCGTTGCGCAAATCCTGCGGATCGTTGGGCGGGGCAAAGGAAGCGACGGGGAACGCCATGCTTGAACTCGACGATCTTTGCAAGCACTTCGACGGCATCCGGGCGGTAGATGGCCTGTCACTTAAAATCGAACGCGGGGAGGTCTTCGGCCTCATCGGTCCCAACGGTTCGGGAAAGAGCACAACCGTAAACCTGATTTGCGGCGTGTTTCCAGCCACACGCGGAACGGTGACGCTGGCCGGACGGAACCTGGGTGGCTTGCCCCCGCACAGGCGGCTGAATGCCGGAATCAGCCGCACATTCCAAAACATTCGACTCTTTGGTGAACTCACCGTCTGGCAAAACCTCTGGATCGCGCGACGTGATGCACCAAGCGAAGAAACCGGATTCATGAAGAACTGGTTTGGCAGTTCTGCCAGGATCCGAGAGGCCATTGACGAGACCCTCGAATTTGCCGGCTTGGCCGGCCGGGCGAACGACCTGGCACAAAACCTTGCCTTCGGTGAACAGCGTCGCCTCGAGTTGGCCCGCGCGGTGTCTGCCCGCCCGCAACTCATTCTCCTCGACGAACCGGCAGCGGGAATGAACCGCGAGGAAGTCGAAGATCTCAAGCAGCGAATTCTCACGCTCAAGAACAGCGGCATCACCGTGCTGCTCGTCGAACACGTGATGGAACTCGTCATGGGCGTAACGGACCGCATTGCCGTACTTAACTTCGGCAAGCGCATTGCACTGGGCACACCCGGCGAAATCCAGGGAAACGATGCGGTACGAGAGGCGTACCTCGGATCGCCGGACGTGGACATCGCCGAAGGAAGCCGCCATGCTTGAAGTCAAGGACCTCGTCACCGCTTACGGCAGCATTGAAGCTCTCAGGGGCGTCACGTTGACGGCTAACCAAGGGGAAATTACCTGCATCCTCGGTCCCAACGGTGCCGGAAAGACGACCTTGATGTATTCCATCGCTTGCATACTCAAGCCAGCGTCGGGGTCGGTCATGGTCGATGGCAGGGAGATCATCGGCACTTCGGCGCCGCATGCCCTCAGTTGCGGCGTCGCGCTGGTGCCTGAGAACCGGCTGGTCTTCCCTTCCATGTCAGTCGAAGAGAATCTTGAGGCTGGTGCCTACCGCCGTCTGGCGACCGACCGCCAAAGGGTTCGCGAGGACATTGAAAACGCCTTCATCCGCTTTCCGGCACTTAAGGATCGCAGAGGACAGATTGCAGGAACTCTGTCCGGCGGAGAACAGCAGATGCTGGCCGTTGCCAGGGCCATGATGTCTCGGCCCAGAATCTTGATGATGGATGAACCGTCGCTCGGCCTGGCCCCCTTGGTCGTCGCGGAGATCTTTTCGATCATTCGCCAACTCAACGATGATGGTGTTACGATTGTGCTGGTCGAACAGAATGCGCACATGGCACTGCAGATCGCCCATCGCTTCTACTTGCTGGATCAGGGCCAGGTCGCCTTCAGCGGCGCTCCCGGCGAAATCGGCGAGGATGATGTCATTCAGCGCGCCTATCTGGGATCGAAGGCCGCGTAGCGGGCAAGCGGGGAATATGGTCGACTTCTTCCAGACGACGTTGGATGGCATCTCGATCGGCTCTGCCTACGCACTGATTGCGCTTGGCTTCACTCTCATTTTCGGGGTCATGCGACGGATCAACCTGTCTTACGGACCGTCAATCATGTTGGGCGCCTTTGCAGGAACCTGGATCTTCGTCACACTTGAAGCGCAGCCCTGGCAGGTTGCTGCGGCCACCATTGTCGGGACCATCTTGGTTGGCATGTATGTAGAACGCCTGTGCTTCTGGGCAATTCGCAAGGACGCCGCCGTCGCGTCCATGGTCTCCAGTTTCGTGATCTGGATGCAATTGGAAGAGGTCGCGACGATATTGCTTCCCGGACGCACGTACCCATTTCCGAAGCTGTTCAGCGCCGGCGGGGTCGAGGTGGGCCCGTATTTTCTACGCATGGAGCATGTCACGACACTGGCTGTCGTGGCAATCGTGCTGGTCCTGCTCCGGCTCCTGCTCTTCAGGACCCGCTTCGGACTGGCGTTGAGGGCGGTGTCGGAAGACCCTGCGGCGGCGGCCTACATGGGCATAAGGCCGAGCCACATCACTTTTCGTGCCTTCATGCTTGCATCCCTGATCGGTGGCGTCGCCGGATACCTGCTGCTCGCCTCCGATCAGCAGGTAACGCCGTATTTCGGTCTGTGGGCAACATTCAAGGGATTGATCGCCATGATGCTGGGCGGAATGGGGTCGTTCCGTGGCGCCGTGGTTGGCGGACTTCTTCTCGGCGTAATCGAAGCACAGACACAGTGGTACCTCGGCAATGCGTTCAAGGACTTGGGTGCTTATCTGGTCCTTTTCATGGTTCTCGTCCTGCGCCCAGGCGGATTGCTCGGGCAGGGCATCGTCGAGCGTGAAACCCAAGCACTCAGAAGAATCTGACCCGTGAGCGAATACGCGATCAGCATTGCATCGAACATGGGAATAATCGCGTTCGTTGCATTGTCGGCCTATGTCATCCTGGTCGCGGGGGAAATCTCCTTCGGACAACAGGCCTACTTCGGGATCGGTGCATATGTATCGGGCGTCGCGTCAGCCATGTGGGAGTGGCCCTTCGTGTCGGCCCTGGCCTTGGGCTCCCTGGTTGCTGCAGTTGCCGCACTCGCGGTCGGCGCGCTCACATTGAGGTTGCGTGGACTCTATTTTGCAATTGCAACCCTGTGCTTCGCAGAAATGATTCGCCTGGGACTCAATTCCGTCCATGTCCAAGTGGAAATTGACGGCGAACTGGTCGGACCCGATGGGGCCGAGGGATTTGGCGATATCCGCTGGATTTTCGAGAACAACATCACGCCACTTGAGTTCATGTTCATCATCTATGGACTGCTCGGCGCCGTGCTGGTGCTCATGCTCCTGGTGGAACGCTCGTACCTAGGTGCCATTCTGCGGATGATCGGCCAGGATCCGCTGCTGGCAAGGAGTCAGGGTATCGACGTGCGGTTCTGCAAGTTGCTGGCAATCTTGTTCGCGGGGATGGTCGCCGGATTGGGCGGCTGCCTCTACGCTCACTTTGCGACTTACGTCGAGCCCAATGTCTTTAATGTCATGCTGGGGGTCCACGGCCTTGCCTACGGATTGATTGGAGGGTTGGGCACAGCTCTGGGTCCGATAATCGGGGTCGTGCTGGATATCGGTTTCCTGGAAGGCATCCGTGCCATCCAAGGTTATCGCATGATCGTATTTGGTGGTCTTGTTGCTGTTCTGCTCATCGTAATGCCGCGCGGAATCCTGGACGAAGTGCGCGTCCATCGCATCAAGCGCTGGTTGAAGCGCTCATGAAATGCTGAGCTTGGTATCCGTCGACAAACGGTTCGGCAAGCTGTCGGCGCTGTCGGGAATTTCACTTGAATTTGGTCGCAACGAGACAGTTGGATTGATCGGCCCCAACGGATCGGGAAAGACAACCTTGGTCAACCTGGTAACGGGCATGTATGGACCCGACAGCGGACAGGTCCTGTTCCGCAATACGGACATCACCAATCTCGGAGCACACCGGATCTTCCGACTGGGCGTTGCGCGCACGTTCCAGAACCTTCGCCTGTTTTCGCGCATGACTGTGCTCGGAAACGTCGAGGCCGCGCAGTACGGAACTCGCGGCAACAGTTTCATTCACCTCCTGCTAGGAGATGGGCTGGCCAGGGGATCAATTCGAGAAAAAGCCGAATGGGCCCTGGAAACGGTCGGCTTGCAGGATGATCGGAACCGTCTGGCCGACACCCTGCCCTTGCCCCAGCTAAGACGCCTGGAAATTGCGCGGGTTCTTGCGTGTGATCCTGAACTCGTCTTCCTGGACGAACCGGCCGGCGGAATGACGCCCGCGGAATCCGAGGACATGGCTCGATTGATCGCCGACTGCGTGACGCCGAACCGAACCTGTATCGTTATCGAACACAAGATCGAACTGATCGTGCAGGTCTGCGCGCGGGTCTGCGTACTGAACGCTGGCCTCTTGGTCGCTGATGGAGATCCCGGTGAAGTCCTTTCCCTGCCGGCGGTAACGGACATCTACCTTGGTCGGGAGGCGACCCATGCTTGACGTCAAGGACCTTCGCGTCAACTACGGCAAGGTCGCCGCAGTTCAAGGGATATCGCTCTCCGTCACGGCCGGGGAAATCGTAGCGGTGATCGGTGCGAACGGTGTCGGCAAGAGCTCGACCCTGAATGCGGTTGCCGGGATCATTCGACCAGCTGCAGGCTCTATACTGTTCAATGGCGAAGCAATGACCGGGCATGCGGCGCATCGGTATATCCAGAGAGGAATTGTGCAGGTTCCGGAAGGGCGGATGATATTCCGAACTCTGACCGTGCTGGAAAACCTGCAGCTCGGTGCCTATCGCCTAGGCTCGTTTGTGCACGGTCATACTTCTCCGGACGATGTACTGCAGCAGTTTCCCATGTTGGCGGACAGGCTGCACGAACCAGCGTCGAACCTCAGCGGCGGTCAGGCACAGATGTTGGCCGTGGCGAGAGGGTTGATGGCGAAACCCAGCCTCCTGCTTCTTGACGAACCGACCTTGGGACTTTCGCCAATTGCGGCTGAGGATGTATTCAGGCTAATCAGCACCCTTCGAAATGAAGGGCTGACGATCCTGATTGTCGAGCAGAACGTGCGGCGGACGCTGGCGCTTGCCGACCGAGGCTACGTGGTCGAGGGGGGCCGTATCGTCCTACACGGTTCGGCCGAGGACTTGATAAAGGATGATCGCCTGGTGGCCGGCTACCTGGGAGTGCAAGCCGACCGTCTGCGAAAGTCCGTGCAGTAGAGGTGTTGGAGATGAAGGCAATGACACGTGGCGTCATTCTGGCGGCCATTCTTGGCATCGCTCCGGTGTTGGCCATTGGCGCAGAGAGGAAAGATGCGGAAGTTACCTGCGAGCCAACCGAGCAAAGACTGGTCTACGACTGTACAGTGATGCTTACGAAGAGACACAGCGGTGATCCTGTCAACAATGCCGAGTTCACGGTTGGCGCCGACATGCCATCCATGCCGGGTGCCCACAATGTCAAACCGGTTCAGGCGATCCCTCATGAAGAGCCGGGCCTCTACGGCGTGCGCATCCATCTCGACATGCTTGGAGATTGGGCGATAAGGCTCGACTTCACGAAACCGGACCGTGACCGTGTTGTAAAGAAGCAGACATTTGCAGGTAACGGCAATCACTGAAATCATGTGGTTGAGTCAGTGGCTGATCATGGAACGCACCACTTGATTCATTCCGCAACGAGCGCAACTTCCGCGCCCGCTGCCTGGAAACGGCTCAAGTTGCCGTAGAGCGCGCGCAGCATGATGCCGCGTGCGCCGTTCATGTCCCGGTCGACGACGATGCTGCCGTCCGAGACCGTCTTCGCGCCGCCCAGCTTCCGGTCGACAAAGCCGTCCCATGAGCGGGTCCTGCTGGTATAGGCCTCGTTGGCGATGACGAGTCGCTTGCCGTACTTGCGACACATCCACCCGAGCTTCCGCCTGAACCGGTAGTGCGCAAGGCCGAGCATGGACCGCACGGTCCTCGTCCTGATCTTGCGGTCGGACTTCACGCTCATCTCCTTCGTCTCGAAGGGCGGCAGGAGGATCACGTCGAAGGCGTGCACGAGATCGTAGGCCACCCGCCGGTGCAGGTCGTCGACCAGGTTGCGGACGCGGATGGCGAGCTTGTCGATGCGCTTCTGAAGGTGGCGCCTCCATTCACGGTGCCTCGCCTTCGCGCGCAGGCCGACAAAGTCGTCGATCCTGAGCAGGAGCGGGAACACCTTGTCGGCGTAGAAGCCGTCTCCGTAGCTTGCGGCGTGGTTCACCGCGTATGCGGTCACGAATGTCCGCACGCCGGGGTCGAGGGCCACGACGGAGCGGACTTGGATTTCGTCCTGCCCCGTCGTGGCGATTCGCTTCTGAGCGCAGATGAACCACTGCCCCCGCTCAAGCACGATGGTCGTCAGCTTCCTCCACGCCTCCTCGGGCATGGGTTCGGCCAGGTCGAAGTTCCGCGCGACGAACGCGCCCGACAGCTTCTGGACCACCAGGCGCTGCCGCATGTCCTTGAAACTGCGAAAGGACAGGCGGCACCTATCGCCCGCCTTGCGCTTCCCGATGACCGCGTCGCGGGACCTGAACGCCGCGTTGACCGCCTCGTCGCAGTCGGCGGAGCGGAAGGTTCCGCCGCGCTCCTGGACCTCCGAGCGCACGAAATCGCGGATCGTGGCGCGGAGCGCGGTCTGCTTGAGATCGGGGTCCCTCGGGTCCACGAGGCCATCATCGACCTCCCGGAAGCAGGCGACGGCGAGGTTGTAGGCGCGGCGCTGCTGGCGGACCAGTTCATGCAGCAGTTCCGGGTCCTTCGGGTAGGCCCTGATCCTTCTCGTGGCCTTGACCAGAGCTCTTGCCATTGCGGGAGTTGCGGAAGGAAGCGACAAACGCAACGAGGCGGCGGACGCCGAACCGGCCGGCGAGATCGTCCTCTTCCAGAAGCTTGACGATTCCTCCCGGAAATTCGACGACATGCCCGACTGGCGGGCATCCTCGCCGCGTGACACGGTCCGGTGCGGCAGCCACCACATGGACTGCCTCTCCGCGCAGCGCGCGTTCCATTACGGCGACAGGGCCTCGTCGCCTGAAATCGACTTCGGGTCCACCGTCACGGACAGCACGCCCGTCCGGAGGCCGTCGAAGCGGCGTTCGCCCTCGGGCGACGGGCAAGGACCGCCGCCTCGCGCTGCTGGAACGACAACAGAGGACGGTCCCGGGTCCGACGTGAACCCGGGTCCTGCAAAGCCCTCCGGGCATCCGCTCATGTCGTTCATGACGTCCTCCTTGCATTCGGCGCGGCACGGATTGCGTCGTGACACTCACGCTTCCTGACAGACGCGTCGTTGCCATCCACGTGACGAAGCCTGCGCGATGTTCCTGGATTGTTCAAGCCTGAATGTTGCGTTGGTTGCTCGATCGTGCGGCAGTCGCGCGTACAAGTTCCTGACGGATAGTGAAAAGGGGGAGTTGCGCGCCCGACGAGCGGGGCGCAAGGCGCGCAGGGATGCCAAGATTGCGGCAGAGAGGCGACTGCACCACGAGGTGGTCCGTTGCTGGAAGGACTTCGGCGCCGGACACCCGCCAGAGGAAATGTCACTCGATGATGACCGCTGTTGGGACGCCGCCGCGAGACGCTTGCGAGCGTGGGGTGACGACGAGGCCGCCGACTTTTGGAGGGATACAGGGTCGCATACGCCTGACGACGCGCATCCGCGAATGATGCGCCGTATCATGGAGGTGGCCGCTGCGCGTATCCCAACGCAGCGTACACGGCCTCTCGGCTGAGCGCACCATGCGTGACAGTCGCGACCGGAGAAACTGGTCACGTCGACGGCCCTCGTATGCTTCGTGAATCAGGGATGAACCCAAGAGGTAGCTGTGGACAAGTTGGATGCGGGTTCCTGCGGAAAAACCGTCCCTTGCCTCCGGTCGCCTCCCCGGTTCATTCCTGTGTCGGGACCGCGGCCGCCAGGCGTCAACTCCTGGCGGCCGCGGTGCGGGACTTGTCCCGCAGGGCGGGTCGGATCGGACGGGCCGCGTCTCGCGGCGGCTCGCCTGGCAACGAACGAATCAACGAGCCGGTCGCGCCCTTGCGACCGGACCGTTTTCGCTTGCACGGACGGCCGTCCGGATGTGGACAAACTGTGGAAAACTCCGCTCCCGGAAACCGCTGAAAATGGCCGAACCCGAGCTTGACTCGAAACATGGATGCTTGATCGCTCCTACTGTGCCTTCGATCACGGTGGCGAATTCACGCCAGAACGTCATGACTCCAAGCCTCACTTTTTTGTCGGTCTGGGTTCGAAGCAAGTCGAGACATTCTTCGCAGCCGCGCACGAGCGCTTGAATCTGTGCCGGCTTCGATCAAGGCCCGGATCCGGACATGACTGCCCTTCATGAACAGGCAAAGCGCACAGCCTCGTGCTGACAGCCGGGGTGGGTTCAATGAAGCATCGCTGAACGGGTTGAAAGGTGCGACCGTCGAATGTATGTTTGATTACATGAAAGAGCGCATGACAGTGTCCGCGCAGCCGCCCGACATACCGGGTCGCCCGAAAGACTGGCGAGAGCAGATCAAGGCGGATCTGGCGGCGCAGGTCGAGGCAGGCGGCACGCTCTACGGCGTCCGCTCGGACGGTGCCTATATCGCACGGACCAAGGAGGGGGACCGGGTGCTCAGTGGACCCGGCCAAAAGCGAGCCTGACCCGGCCGACGCCAGCCGCAATGCCGGCCTTTTTCGTAGTTTCAGGTCCGAATGGGTGCGGCAAGTCCAGTCTGACACGTACGACCTGGTTCGGTGACGTTGACATCATTGATCCCGATGCGATCGCGCGCAGCATGATGGCGCGCAATCCCATACAAGTTGCGCGCGAGGCTCTGCGTCGGCGAAAGGCTGCACTTGCTGCGGGAAAAGCCCACGTGGTAGAGACGACGCTTGCCGGTTCCGGAATCTTTCGCCATATGGCGGACGCAAGGCGGGTTGGCTACGGAATCGTCCTGCATTATGTGTCGCTCGCCTCGCCGGAACATGCGCTCGACCGCATCCGCAACCGGGTCGAACTCGGCGGCCACGACGTCCCGGAAACTGACGTGCGGCGGCGGTTTGCGCGCTCGCACGCCAACCTCCCAGCCGCAATCGCGCTCGCGGATGAGGTGCTGCTCTACGATAACACGAATCCCGACCAGCCACACCGGGAGGTTGCAGTCCACAGAGACGGAACATGGTGGACCACCGAGGCCGCGCCAGATTGGGTGAGCATGGCGCTCGCCCGGACCGGGTCGCCGCACTTTCGTCCTCAGGCACTCTCACCCACCTGAAACGACGGACAATCGATCCAAAGATGGGCGTTGGGCTTCCTTCCGTCGGCGACGCGTTGGCCGCAAGACACACACCTGGGCGTGTTCTTCCTGCTGGTTGCACCGAGAATCTGACGAAGTATAACTAGATATAGTCAGATTCGGCTATAATCTGTTATAATTTTCTTGAATGGATGTGCCGCTTTGGATCAGCTTGAAAATCCATTCTCGCCCGGCGCCGGTTCTCAGCCACCGGAACTGGCTGGAAGGGATCTCATCATCAACGAAGCGAAAATTGCGCTTGGTCGTGTGATTGCGGGACGCAACGCCCAGTCTCAGATTCTCTTGGGTCTGCGCGGGACTGGCAAGACAGTGCTGCTCAACAAGATCGAAGGCTTTGCCGAGGATGAAAGCTACCTGACCTCTTTCTTGGAGGCGCCAGAAGCCAGGAGTCTTGCGGAACTCCTCTATCCGCAAATGAAGCAAGTTCTCAGGAAGCTGTCGAACGTGGAAGCGGCGCGCGCAGCGGTCAATTCGGCGCTTTCTGGTCTGCGGAATTTCGCCTCCGTGTTCAAAGTTGCCGTCGGCGAAGTGGAATTTGGCGTCGAACCGACGCCCGGAAGCGCTGACAGCGGCGACCTGGAACTCGACCTCAGCGAGATGTTCGAACTCATCGGACGGGCGGCAAGGGATGCTGGTCGAGGTTGGGCGCTCCTGGTGGATGAAGTTCAATACCTTTCGGAAAAGGACCTTGCAGCACTCATTGTGGCCGTGCACAGGGTCTCCCAGAGGAGCCTGCCGATATTGGTCATGGCTGCGGGGCTTCCGCAAATTGCAGGACTTGCCGGTGACGCGAAATCCTATGCCGAACGGCTGTTCACATTTCCGGCCATCGGAGCCTTGGACAGGGACGCAGCCATCGACGCCATCCGCAATCCGATTGAGAGGCAGGGAGCGGCAATCGAAGACGAGGCGCTCGATGCGATGATCGCGAAAACGGATGGCTACCCGTTCTTCCTTCAGGAGTGGGGGTACCAGGCATGGAATGCTGCATCGACGAGCCCGATCACTCTCGAGGATACAATTCGGGCTTCGGAGCGGGCACTTGCGCGGCTGGACAGTGGCATCTTCAAGGTCCGCATGGACCGCCTGACGCCAGCAGAGGCTGAATACGTGTATGCGATGGCGGACTTGGGTTGCGGTCCCTACAGGTCCGTGGACGTTGCATCGGCCCTCGGAAAGGAACTTGCAGCCTTGGGGCCGCGCCGCGCCAGCATCATCGAAAAGGGAATGATCTACAGCCCTGGCCACGGCGAAGTGGATTTCACGGTTCCGATGTTTGACGATTTCCTGCGCCGCAAAAGTCTCGCGACCTGAAGAGACGGAGCGTCAATTCGCCAGGAACCTGGTGCAAGAGGTAGAACTCTCTTGCTCGCTTCAGCCACCGAACTCGCCTCAACTGCTGCGTTCCTGATCCGTGCCGCGAAATGGAGCTCGGGACTGGCTTGTCCCAAGCGAGGCCTGGCAGGGTTCGGACGTTGCGACGTTTGCGCTGGCCGACGGACGAGCGCAAAAGTTTCTGACAGTCCGTGAAGGGGAGGAGCTGCGCGCTCGACTCGCGGAGCGCAAGGCGCACAGAGATGCCAAGGTTGCGGCGGAGAGGCGATTGCACCACGAGGTGATCTGCTGCTGGAAGGATTCCGGCCAAGGATACCCACCGGTTGAGATCTCACTTCAGGATGACCGCTGTTGGGACGTCGCTGCAGGGCGATTGCAAGCTTGGGATGACAACGAGGCCGCCGACCAGAGGAGAGATGCAGGGTCGCAGTCACCTGATGACGCGCACCCGCGAATGATGCGGCGTATCATGGAGGTGACCGCTGCGCAGATCCCGGCGCAACGAGCACGGGCCCGCCGCGGAGCGCCTCCTGCATGACAATCGGCCCAATGCGCCTGAACTCCAAGTGCTGCACTGCCCCTGCATCAGCCTGGTGGTGGATAAGGGTCTTTCCCAGCGGTGTTACGCTCGCGGATTCGTACATTCTCACCATGGATCAACATCTCGCTGCCCTGACGCTTGGCAGCTTCACGCGCCGCACTTATCGCTTCGCGTTGCGTCCCATGGACAGAGGAAGCTCGACTGTTGCCTGCTCCCTTGACCGCCCAGCCGCTCTTATGCGGCACAACATGCTGATTCTTCTTAGTCATTCCATGCTCCACATGTCGATTTTCCTTGACAATCCAACAACCTTGAGTTGAAATTTATGCCAATATATGGCGCATATCAACCACAACGACAGTTGGGAGGGGGTCATGTTCGGACAACGGCTAAGGCTAGCACGGAAACGGGCCGGCCTATCCATGCAGGCGCTCGCCGAGTGCGCATCCCCTGGCGTTTCGGCACAGGCGATCAGCAAATATGAGGCGGGCAAAATGATGCCGTCCTCGGCAGTCCTGGTCGGCTTGAGCAAGGCACTCGGCGTGTCGCTTGACTTTCTGCTCGGGGGCCAGGTTGTGGCGTTCGAAGCGCTTGAATGGCGCAAGACCTCCAAGGCGTCGGCGCAGGATCGTGCCATGGCTGAAGCCGTGGTGATCCAGAGGCTTGAAGACTATCTGGCAATCGAAGACATCCTTGATCTGCACTCCGACGCCGATCCGTTTGCGGAGCTTCGTATCGACCAGTTAGAGGGCAGAGACGCGATCGACGGCAAGGCAAGTGAAGTTCGCAGAAAGTGGAAGCTCGGGATAGATCCAATTCCGAGCATGACCGCCCTTCTTGAAGACAAGGGGCTAAAGGTCATCGAGACCGACTTGCCTGAACGGATCAACGGCATGGCTTGCCAAGTCGAGCGGACCGACGGCCCGCCGACCGAAGTGATTGTGGTGGCGCGCAAAACCAATGTTGAACGCAAGCGCTTCAACCTCGCTCATGAACTGGCGCATCGGATCATTGCCGACACCGACAACGCGGCGCTTCGATTGGAGCCTGCGATGAACCGCTTCGCGGGCGCATTTCTGATGCCTCGCGAACATCTGATCGCCGAAGCTGGGCAAGATCGGCACGGCATGACTTGGCACGAGATCATGCGTCTCAAGCGCACCTACGGTGTCTCTGCCGCGGCGATGTTGGTGCGTCTCGGACAAGTCGGAATTCTGTCAAGGGCTGCGGTCGAATATGCCTTCAAGACTTATGCACGTGGCTGGCGGAAGGATGAGCCTGAACCAATCGAGTCAGGCGAAGGCTTTGCTGCATTCGAAGCCCCGCAGCGCTTCGAGCGACTGGTCTGGAGGGCCCTGGGTGAGGAGTTGATCTCCCCGGTGAGAGCGGCACAAATGCTCGGCTTGCCACTGAACATCATCGAACGTGAAATCAGGGGACCGCGTGACCGGTGACCGGCGTTGTCGTCAATGACGCGTCTTCCCTAATTGACCTCCGCAAGGGACAGTTGCTGCATGTACTGCCGCGTTCAATTTTCCCTGCACGGTGAGACCAACCCACTGGTGGACGATGCTCTCGCGGAGATGGCCGGTTACGGGCGAACTTTGAACTGTACTCGTTGATCACTAAATCTGTACCTGTGTGATACCTCGTTCGTTCATCATTTTTGGTCCGACGCTGACCATGGACGCCCAACGGGTGTTCGATCAGTGCCTTTGGGAACACGGGCGCGGCGCCCGGTAGGAGACACGTCACCCGACGCACGCACGCCGGGTGCACTGCCGAGGACGCTGGGAGAATGAACATGCCGACTGTCAGCCATTTTGTGCTAAACAAGCCTTGGAGCGGTGCGGCCACACGCACCGGGGATATCCATAACCCTGCCACGGGCGCGGCAACTGGACAGGTTACGCTGGCGTCAAAGGCCGATGTTGACGAAGTTGTTGATGTGGCAGCAGCCGCGCTGCCGGCCTGGGCCGCAACACCGCCGGCCAAGCGGGCGATGATAATGTTCGAGTTCCGTGACCTGCTGAGAAAGCACACGAATGAGCTGGCGGAACTCTTGTCCGCCGAACACGGCAAAACCATTCCAGACGCGAATGGTGAAATCGCCCGCGGGATCGAGGTGGTGGAGTTCGCCTGCGGGATACCTCAGCTGCTGAAGGGCGAATACTCCGAGGCGGTGGCCGTGAATGTTGACAGCCATACCGTGCGCCAGCCCGTGGGTGTAGTGGCGGGGATTACGCCGTTCAACTTCCCGGCAATGGTCCCGCTTTGGATGTATCCCGTGGCCATCTCCTGCGGAAACACTTTCGTGCTGAAGCCGTCGGAAAAGGATCCGACCGTCGTTCTGCGCATCGCGGAACTGCTGGCCGAAGCGGGTTTGCCTGCGGGTGTCTTCAATGTCGTCAATGGCGACAAGGAAGCCGTGGATGCACTGTTGGACAACCCGAAGGTCGGAGCCGTCAGCTTCGTCGGCTCCACCCCGATTGGCCATTACGTATATTCCCGCGGCACGAATTCGGGCAAGCGCGTTCAGGCGCTTTGCGGCGCCAAGAACCATCTGGTGGTGATGCCGGATGCGGACATGGATCAGGTGACAGACGCGCTGATCGGGTCGGCCTATGGATCGGCCGGGGAGCGCTGCATGGCGGTCTCGGTAGCTGTTCCGGTGGGCGAGGAGACCGCCGACCGGCTCGTGACGACGCTTGAGCCGCGCGTACGGGCCTTGAAGGTCGCGCCCTACACCGATCCCGCGTCAGAACTGGGGCCGGTGATTTCGAAGCAAAGCTACAACAAGATTCACAACCTGATCGAGCAGGGCCTCGAACAAGGGGCGAGCCTGGTTGTCGATGGCCGTGACATCAGCCTGCAGGGCTATGAAGACGGCTATTTCGTCGGCGGTTGCCTGTTTGACAACGTGTCGACAAACATGTCGATCTACAAGGAAGAGATCTTTGGCCCGGTTTTGTCGGTCGTTCGGGCGAATGGCTATGAAGAAGCCGTGCAGATGGTCAACGATCATGAATATGGCAACGGCGCTGCAATCTTCACACGCGATGGCGATGCCGCCCGCGATTTCTGGGCGCGCGCTCAGATCGGCATGGTCGGTGTCAATGTCCCGATCCCCGTGCCGGTTGCCTACCATTCCTTCGGTGGCTGGAAACGGTCGCTCTTTGGGGATCACCACATCCACGGCATGGAAGGCGTGCGGTTCTACACGCGCCTGAAGACCATGACCGCGCGCTGGCCGTCGGGCATCCGGACCGGCGCGGAGTTCAACTTTACCGGTGGCAAGGACGTCTAGACCTTGCGCCCGGATTCCTCGGGCCGCGCTTCTCTGCAAGACCGCCGCCCGATCGATGCCCTGACATGGGCGTACCTGATCGCCTGTGGTCCTTCGGTAACCGGTTCGAGTCGGAAATCGTTGCAAATTCCCAATCAGAAGCAACATGCTTAGGGGTTCGCGCGCATGCAGTTAGGACTGAAGCTCAACCGAAACGGGACTGTCGGGCTTCGTGACCAGATTGTGACGCAGCTTGCGAGATTGATTCTGGATGGACATCTGCAACCTGACATGCGCCTGCCGTCTTGCCGGAATTTCGCGAAGGAACTTGAGGTGTCCGTCAACACGGTCATTGCGGCCTACGAAATCCTGGAAGAACAGCAGCTTATCCTGTCAAAGAGCCGGTCGGGCTTCTTTGTGCTTGCGGAACAGGGAGTCAGAATTCTCCAGCCCGAAAGCACAAAACTGAACAAGTCTTCACCGCTGCGGGATCGGCTGAACTGGCAACGACAGTCCGATGATCTGGCAACGATCGCGCGGCCGGAAAACTGGTATGACTTCAAATACCCGTTTGTGTGCAACCAGATTGATGAAGATGAGTTTCCCGTCTCCGAATGGCGCGAATGTTCGCGTCAGGCAATGAACAGGGCAGACCTGAAGGTATGGTCATCCGACGGGCATTATTCGGAAAATGCCGAGTTCATTGAACAGATTCGCACCCGTATCCTGCCGCGTCGGGGCGTTTTCGTGAAGGCGGACTCGGCGCTTGTTACCCTGGGCGCCCAAAACGGTCTCTACATGGCGAGCCATCTGCTTGGCGGACGCGATCGCGTGGCCGTCATCGAAGATCCGGGATACCCGGACGCCCGAAAGATGTTGCGTTCCAGCTTCGGCGAATTGAAGTTTCAACCCGTTGATGACGAAGGCATGATCGTGGACGAGCGCCTCAAGGGCGCGACAATGGTGTTCGTCACGCCCAATCGTCAGTTCCCGACAACCGTCACGATGTCAGAGCATCGCAGACAGGCCCTGATCGAGGCCGCCGAAGAGCATGATTTCTTCATCGTCGAAGATGATTACGAATGCGACGTCGATTATCGCCATTTCACGCCCCTGCCGCTGTTCAGCATGGATAATTCGGGGCGCGTGATCTACCTGGCCAGCCTGTCAAAGGGCCTGTCCCCCGGATTGCGGCTTGGATACATGACCGCCGCTGAGGAATTCATCACGGCGGCGCGTGACCTGCGCGGCAGGATCATGCGGCATCCCCCTACAGTACTTCAGCTGACAGCGGCCGCGTTCATCAGGTTCGGACAGTATGAAAGTCGGCTCAGACGCATCCAGAAAGGCCACAGGGAACGATGGGAAATCGCGAACGGTTTCCTGCGCGCACATTTCCCCAATTTTGACATCAAGGGTGAATTCGGCGGAACCACCTTCGTGCTCTCCGACCACGAGAAGCGTCTTCGCGCCAGTGAGATTGCCGGGAAGGCCCGCGAAAGGGGCGTGATCATCGAAGAAATCGCGCCTTGCTATTCCGCGAGGGAAACCGGCGAGTATGCGTTTCGTGTGGGCGTTTCAGCCATCCATCCAACCCTGATCGAGGCAGGTCTTCAGGAACTGAAGCAGACCATCATGGAGTTGGGCGCCTGACCTCAGGGGATGAAGAGGTTGGCGCCCGGAGCTCTGCACCCAGGAATTTCGCAAACTGTACCTATTCCTGTTCGGCGGCCTAGTCTTTGGCTGGGCAACAAGGACAGAGGTACAAAAGTTGCAAAACAGCAGCCGGCCTCAACGTGATACTTATTGGGGGTGTTTCCGCATACCGCAGCGTTTCCAGCTCTTCTTGATCTTCCGATTTTCATCGAAGCGCGATCAAGCAAGGCGAGAGGCAGCGCCACGCTACATCAGGTGTCGCACATCGCTGTGGAAGGCGGGACGGGCAAGAGCCCCTTCTGAATTCGTAAATTTAGTCATTTGACGCAAGACGAGCCTTTGGCTTGAGGCAAAGGTCAGAAAGAGAAAGGACGCGATTTTGGTGATCCGGGGACTGGAGGCGCTGACGCACTGGATTTCAGAGGCATTTGGATGGATCGGCTGGCTGTTGATCCTGTACTGCATGGCATTCGGCGTTTCTGATGTATTCCTGCGCTATGTTCTGAACCAGCCGTCTCAGTGGATAGGAACGACGCTGCAGGCCGCCATGGTCATACTGGCCTGTGTCGGCGGAGTATATTCGCTGCAGCACAAGAGCTTCGTGAAGCTCGACCTGTTCTATGCCAATGCCAGGGATCGCACAAAGGCCATTCTTGATATCCTGACTGCGCCCGTCGCGATCCTGTTCCTGGTCGTGCTGATCTGGAAGGGTTACGAAGCGGCATCCTTGTCGGCGATGCTCAATCAAAGGACGCCAACCGCTGTCCCCATCCCGATCTACCCTATCAAGTTCGCGATCCCGATCAGCGGGGCAATCGTGCTTCTGATCGTGGTCAAACACCTAGTTCAGGACATTCGAACCCTTGTTGGCCGCTGACCGGCGGCTTTGAAAGCCGCGGCGGATCATCTTCGTCCGATTAGTGAATGCCCAATGAAACAGGAGGAAAAAATGAAACATACCAGAATGCTGCAAGCCACGCTGTGGGCCGGGGTCGTTGCCGTATTCGGCGGCATGGCCGTGGCACAGGATGGCCCGCCGGACACCGTGACCGAATGGACTTTCCAGCCCGCGTTTGACCAGACCGATGCAGGTTGGGACAACGGCATAGTCCCCTGGATTGAAGCGGTGGAAAGAGTCACCGAAGGCACCGTCAAGATCCGCTTGGAGCCGGCAGGCGCACTGATCAGCGGTGCAGAAGCCTTTGGCGCCGCCGCCGCGGGCCTGACCGACGGCTATGCGGGCTGGGGGTCTGTTTACGGTGGCGACATGCCCGAGGGCATGCTGGCCTTTGGCATGGCCATGGGCGCCAACAATACCGAGGAAGCCTGGGAAGTGATGTGGGGCAACCCCGACTATCGCGTCGGCGACATCGTGCAAGCAGCTGCCAATGCGCGCAACCTGCATTGGGTCGGCTGGACGAACCAGGGTCCGAACGCCATGTTCACCACTTTCCGGGTAGAAAGACTTGAAGACCTGGATGGCAAGAAAATGCGTGCAGGCGGCCCGCAGGCCATCTTCCACTCGACCATGGGTGGCGCGCCGGTTTCCATGAACGCCGGTGAAATCTACACCGCCATCAAGCTGGGCACCATTGACGGCACGTATTGGGATACGGGCGGCATCGACGACATGTCGTTTCAGGAAGTGATCAATTACGCGATCATGCTTGGCTGGAACCCCGCGCAGCACCAAGAGATCTTTGTCAACCTGCAAAGCTGGAACGCCTTGACCGACTGGCAGCGCGAACAGATCGATGGCGTCTTCGAGGAAACGTATTTCCTGACCAGCAAGTTGCATGCTGACGGTGTGCAGGAAGCACTTCAGATCCTGCGCGACGCCGGTGGCGAAGTGATTGAATTCTCCGCGGAGGAAATCGCGCGGATGCGCGCGAAATCCATCGCTGAAGTCTGGCCGCAGGTCGCTGCAGCTTCCGCAGGCAACGCCGAGGGCGTGGAGATCTACAAGAGGTTCATGGAAGACAAGGCCGGCAACTGAACCGGAGCGCTTGGCGGCCTGATCGCTGAGCTTGCCAACACCATTGGCCCGATCAGGGCCAATGGAACTCCGAAGGGCGGAACCTTGCCGAACAGATCGCTGGCGCCCTGGTTTCGGCCTCGGGCCGAAGACCGCAAAAGGACACGGGACCGGAAAACATGAGCCTCGAACTTATCACTGCCCTCTATTTCATCGTGCTGTTCATCTTCCTCTTCATGGGGTTGCCCGTTGCGTTCGGGCTTGGCGGAACCGCGGTTCTGTTCGCCATGATCCTCGAGCCGCGCGCATTGCTTTCCGTTCCCAGTGCCTTCTATTCGACACCCTGGAATTCGGTGCTTGTGACGGTGCCGCTGTTTCTGTTCATGGGGGCTCTCATACGGTTTTCGGGGGTTGCCGAGGCCGCCTATGACGCGGTCTACAAGTTGATTGGGCACATTCACGGCGGCCTCGCCATGGGCACGGTTCAGGTTTGCACTGTCTTTGCTGCCGTGACGGGCATCACGCCTCCTGCCACCACGACGATGGGCCAGATCGCCTATCCTTCCATGATGCGCTACAAGTATGACCGTTCGATTGCGATCGGCTCAATCGCCGCGGGCGGTGCGCTCGGCGCATTGATCCCGCCCAGCGTGCCGTTCATCTTCTACGGGCTGCTGGCCAAGGTTTCGATTGGTGATCTGTTCATGGCGGGGGTTGTTCCCGGCCTGATGCTGGCAACCTTTTACGTCATCTACATCGGCGTTCGCTGCCGGATACAGCCCCACCTGGGCCCCGCCCTTCCGGCGGACCAAAAATTCACGCGCCAGGAAAAGTTCCTGGCCGTCTTCAGCATTTGGCCGTTCGCCCTGTTGATCGCCATCGTGCTGGGCGTGATCTGGGGCGGCATTGCAACACCGGCGGAGGCTGCAGCCTTTGGGGCGACGGGCGCATTCCTCATCAATCTGGTTTACGGGCGTCTCACCAGGGAGGTGCTGGTCGATTCGCTCGTCTCCACGATCAAGCTGTCCGGCATGGGCCTGTGGATACTGATCGGTGCAACCATTTACCTCAACGTCTTCAACTCCATGGGCAGTCAGGACTTGCTGACCAACCTCGTGCTGTCCATGCCCGGCGGTGGCACCGGCATCCTGCTGATGATGATGCTGATCATCCTCGTGCTGGGCATGGTGATGGATGACTGGGCGATCATCCTGCTCTGCACGCCCCTGTTCATTCCAATCATTGACGAGCTGGGGATCGACAAGCTGTGGTTTGGTGCCCTGTTCATCGTGAACATCCAGATTGCCTACCTGACGCCACCCTTCGGCTTTGTGCTCTTCTGGATCAAGGGCGTCCTGCCCAACGATGTCAGCATGGGAGACGTCTACAATTCAGTCGGTCCGTTCGTGGTGATCCAGATCTTCGGCCTGTTACTGGTTTTCCTGTTCCCGGCAATCGCCACCTGGCTGCCCTATGCGCTGAAGTGAATCCGGCGCTTGCGGCGCGTCTTCTTGCCGCCCCCGATTGCCGGCCAAATGATCCGGCGCAGCTTTCGTCACGTGGGACGCGCCCTTCACTCGCAAGAACCCGGAGGTTCAGATGTACAGTAAGCGTCATTTAGAGCCCATACCTCGGCACCGTTTCCCGCCCGGCGATTTTCGCATTCAGTGCTCGCCACGAAGCTGAACTTTCCTGGAGGGATTTCGATGACGGATGTTTCCCTGGCCGCAACGGGCGTTGCGGAAGCCGACCATGACGAGGCGCTGGCCTTTCCATGCGAACCTGACCCTGGTCCGAGGCGTCGTCGCTGGCCTGATTCCGAGAAGGCCCGGATCATCGCGGAGAGTTTCGTGCCCGGCGCCTCGGTCAGTGGCGTGGCGACTCGCCACGGCGTGACGGCCTCGACTCTCAGCCAGTGGCGCAGGCAGGCGGTGCGGGGCGAGCTTGGGCCCGTGCCGGGGGTTGCGGCGGTGCCCGCCGTGGTGCCCGTTGTCGTCGGCGAAGGCGCCGACCCCTCGACGGCCGCGTCGGCCGCCGTTTCCGATGCCGGCAGCCATCCGGCGCAACGGCGCTGGCCCGTATCCGAGAAGGCCCGGCTCGTCGCGGAGAGCTTCGCGCCCGGCGGCTCGCTCAGGTCCGCGGCGAGGCGTCACGGCGTGGCCCGGTCAACGCTCTCCGAATGGCGCGCCCTGGCGCGGGAGGGCAAGCTCGGGCCCGTTCCGGAGGTTGCGGCGCCGGCGACCGGAACGCGCCGGGCCGGCGCGGACGCGCCCATGGTCCCGCGCATCGATGGTCCGGCACCACCGGCTTCGGTCACCGTCGAGGCCGGGGCGGTCGTGGTGCGGCTTCCCTGGGACTGCCCCGTGGAGCGCATCGTCGCGGTGGCCTCGGGGCTGGAGCGGGCGCGATGATCATTCCCGGCTCGCAGCGGATCCTGCTGGCGACCCGGCCGGTGGACTTCCGCCGCGGCCACGACGCGCTTGCGGCGACCGCGGCACTGGAGCTCGGCGTCGACATCCATTCCGGCGTGATCGTGGTGTTCCGGTCGAAGCGGGGCGACAGGCTGAAGATGCTGGCCTGGGACGGGACCGGCCTGGTGCTTGTCTACAAGCGGCTGGAGCAGGGCCGCTTCGCCTGGCCCGGGATCAGGGACGGCGCGATGCGGCTCACGCGCGGCCAGTTCGAGGCGCTGTTCGAGGGGCTGGACTGGCGCCGCGTCCATGCGCGGCCGGTTCGCCGCCCGCTTGCGGCGGAATAGCGTCAGAAGCAGCACATCCTGTTGCCAGGCGGGAGCCGATACGCTACATGCGGCGTCATGACGGCCCTGCCTTCCATCACTCCCGGAGCCGACGGATCGGTTCCCATGGCGGTTGTCTCCGCGGCTCTCGCCGAGATGGAATCCCGGCTGGACGAGGAGCGTTCCGCGCGCCGGACGGCGCAGGAGCGTGCGGCACGCCAGAAGGCCGAGGCCGTGCGCCTTGCATCCGAGACGGCGCGGCTTGGAGCCGAGAACGCGGACCTTTCCGAGCAGGTCCGCCGCCTTGAGCATCTCAACGACGAGTTCCGGAAGCTCCTCTTCGGCAAGAAGTCCGAGAAGCTTCCCCCTGATGATCGCCAGCTGTCCTTCGAAGACCTTGGGATCGCGGTCGCCGAGGCCGGCGCCGAGCCTCCCGCCGACGATCGGGAGGACGAGGGGAATGCGCCTCGCCGCCGGAAGCGGACGGCCCGTCCCGGGTTCCGCTTTCCGGAGCATGTCGAGCGCCGCACCGAGGTGATCGAGCCCGAGAGCACGCTCTGCCCCTGCGGCTGCGGCGAGATGGCACGGATCGGCGAGGACCGCAGCGAGCGGCTGGACTTCGTTCCGGCGAAGTGCGTGGTGGTCGAGACGGTCCGCCCGCGCTACGCCTGCAACTGGTGCAAGGGCGGCGGCGTGGTCCAGGCCGCGGCCCCGCCCGCGCTGATCGAGGGCGGCCTTCCGACCGAGGCGCTTCTGGCGCACGTGATCGTCTCGAAGTACGCGGACCATCTCCCTCTGTATCGCCAGACCCAGATGTTCGCCCGTCAGGGGATCGAACTTCACCGCGCGACGCTCGCCGACTGGGTCGGCAAGGCGTCGTTCCATCTCCGCCCGCTGGTGGACCGCCTGGCGGAGGATTTGAAGGCGTCGGGCAAGCTCGGCATGGACGAGACGCCGGTTCCGGTTCTCGACCCCGGGCGCGGCAAGACCAAGCAGGGGTACATGTGGACGATGGTGCGCGACGAGCGGCCATGGTCGGGTTCCGATCCTCCGGGCGTGGTCTACGGCTACGCGCCCGGGCGCGGCGGCAAGCATGGCGAGGCCCTGCTCGAAGGGTTCTCCGGTACGCTCCAGGTTGACGGCTATGCTGGCTACAACCGGCTGCGCCGGCATGACCGGCCCGGCGGGGCGCTCACCCTTGCGTACTGCTGGACGCACGGTCGACGCGGCCTCAAGGAGGTCCACGATTCCAGCGGCTCGCCGATCGCCAGGGAGGGCCTGGCCCGGATCGCGCGGCTCTACGCGATCGAGGGCAGGGTTCGTGGCGAGCATCCGGCGACGCGCCAGTTCGTGCGGTGGACGGAGTCCGCGCCGCTGGTCAACGCCTTCGGGGCCTGGCTCGACGAGCAGCGCTCGCGGGTGTCGCCGCGCTCGCGCCTCGGCGAGAAGCTGGCCTACTTCGCCAGGCATTGGGACGGCCTGCTGGTGTTCCTGCACGACGGTCGCGTCGAGATGGACACGAACTTCGTCGAGAATCGAATCCGTCCGCTGAAGCTGACGAAGAAGAATGCCTTGTTCGCCGGCCACGACGAAGGCGCCGTCGCGTGGGCCCGCATTGCTTCGCTCATCGAGACCTGCAAGATGAACGGCGTCGAGCCGTACGCCTGGCTCAGGAGCGCGCTGGAGAGGATCGCCGCCGGCCACCCGATGTCGAGGATCCACGAGCTGCTGCCCTGGAACTTCGACGCCGGCACAGGGAATCGCTGACCGCGGCCTTCAGCCCGGATCCAGGAACGAACCTGCCGTCAACCCGAATCCCGGTATGGGATCAAAATGACGCTTAC